>NZ_JBIBAF010000002.1:0-266578 GCF_042899705.1 Streptomyces sp. NPDC013187
GACCCCCATCGCGTTGACGCCCTCCTCCGCCTTGCATCTGCACGCACCACGCCCCGCTCGGGTCGGCCGAGAGGCGCTGTCACTCCCGGCCGACCCGATCCAAACGACAGGCCCTAGCGGTGGTCGCTGCCCTGGGACTGGACCGCCGCCCGGCCCGCTTCCAGGCGGGCCACCGGGATGCGGAACGGGGAGCAGGAGACGTAGTCGAGTCCGACCTCGTGGAAGAAGTGGACCGACTCGGGGTCGCCGCCGTGCTCGCCGCAGACACCGAGCTTGAGGTCGGGGCGGGTCTCGCGGCCGGCCTTGGCGGCCAGCTTCACCAGCGAGCCGACACCGTCCTTGTCGATCGTCTCGAACGGGGAGACCCCGAAGATGCCCTTCTCCAGGTACGCCGTGAAGAACGAGGCCTCCACGTCGTCCCGGCTGAAGCCCCACACCGTCTGGGTCAGGTCGTTCGTGCCGAAGGAGAAGAACTGCGCGGCCTCGGCGATCTGACCGGCGGTCAGCGCGGCGCGCGGCAGCTCGATCATCGTGCCGATGGACAGCTTCAGCTGCGCGCCCGAGGCCGCCTCGACCTCGGCGATGACCGCGTCGGCTTCCTCGCGCACGATCTCCAGCTCCTGCACCGTGCCCACGAGCGGGATCATGATCTCGGCGCGCGGGTCGCCCTTGGCGGCCTTGCGCTCGGCCGCGGCCTCGGCGATCGCCCGGACCTGCATGGTGAACAGGCCGGGGATGACCAGGCCGAGACGGACACCGCGCAGACCCAGCATCGGGTTCTGCTCGTGCAGCCGGTGCACGGCCTGGAGGAGGCGCAGCTCGTTCTCGTGCGGCTCCTGGCGGGACTCGGCGAGGGCCACGCGGACGGACAGCTCGGTGATGTCCGGCAGGAACTCGTGCAGCGGCGGGTCGAGCAGGCGGATGGTGACCGGAAGGCCGTCCATCGACTCGAAGAGCTGCACGAAGTCCTGCTTCTGCAACGGCAGCAGCTGCTTGAGGGATTCCTCGCGCTCGGCGTCCGTGTCGGCCAGGATCAGCCGCTCCACCAGCTCGCGCCGGTCGCCGAGGAACATGTGCTCGGTGCGGCACAGGCCGATGCCCTGGGCGCCGAAGCGGCGGGCGCGCAGCGCGTCCTCGGCGTTGTCGGCGTTGGCGCGCACCCGCAGGCGGCGCTTGCGGTCGGCGAAGGCCATCATGCGGTGCACGGCCTCGACCAGCTCGTCGGCGTCGTCGGCGCCCGGGTGCATCCGGCCCTCGAAGTACTCCACGACCGGCGACGGCACGACGGGTACCTCACCGAGGTAGACCTTGCCGGAGGAGCCGTCGATGGAGACGACGTCGCCCTCCTCGACGACGTGCCCGCCCGGGACGGTCATCCGGCGGCGCTTGGTGTCGACCTCCAGCTCCTCGGCGCCGCAGACACAGGTCTTGCCCATGCCGCGCGCGACGACGGCCGCGTGGGAGGTCTTGCCGCCGCGGGAGGTGAGGATGCCCTCGGCGGCGATCATGCCGTCCAGGTCGTCGGGGTTGGTCTCACGGCGGATCAGGATGACCTTCTCGCCGGAGCGGGACCACTTGACGGCCGTGTAGGAGTCGAAGACGGCCTTGCCGACGGCCGCGCCAGGGGAGGCGGCGATGCCGCGGCCGACCTGCGAGACCTTCGCGTCCTCGTCGAAGCGCGGGAACATCAGCTGCGCGAGCTGGGCGCCGTTGACGCGGGTGAGTGCCTCGGCCTCGTCGATCAGGCCCTGGTCGACCAGCTGCGTCGCGATGCGGAAGGCGGCGCCCGCGGTGCGCTTGCCGACGCGGGTCTGGAGCATCCAGAGCACACCGCGCTCGATGGTGAACTCGATGTCGCAGAGATCCTTGTAGTGGTTCTCCAGCGTCTCCATGATCTGCATCAGCTGGTCGTACGACTTCTTGTCGATCTGCTCCAGCTCCGCGAGCGGCACGGTGTTGCGGATGCCCGCGACGACGTCCTCGCCCTGCGCGTTCTGCAGGTAGTCGCCGTAGACGCCCTGGTGGCCGGAGGCGGGGTCGCGGGTGAAGGCGACGCCGGTGCCGGAGTCGGGGCCGAGGTTGCCGAAGACCATGGAGCAGACGTTGACGGCCGTGCCGAGGTCGCCGGGGATGCGCTCCTGGCGGCGGTAGAGCTTGGCGCGGTCGGTGTTCCAGGAGTCGAAGACCGCGTGGATGGCGAGGTCCATCTGCTCGCGCGGGTCCTGCGGGAAGTCCCGGCCGGCCTCGGTCTTGACGATCTTCTTGAACTTGGTGACGAGCTTCTTGAGGTCGGCGGCCTCCAGCTCGGTGTCGACCGTGACCTTCTTGGCCGCCTTGGCCGCCTCCAGCGCGTCCTCGAACAGCTCGCCGTCGACGCCCAGGACGGTCTTGCCGAACATCTGGATGAGGCGGCGGTAGGAGTCCCACGCGAACCGGTCGTCGCCGGCCTGCTTGGCGAGGCCCTGGACCGACTTGTCGGAGAGGCCGATGTTGAGGACGGTGTCCATCATGCCGGGCATGGAGAACTTGGCGCCCGAGCGCACCGACACCAGCAGCGGGTCGTCGGCCTGGCCGAGCTTCTTGCCCATGCGGGCCTCGAGGGCGTCGAGGTGGGCGCTCACCTCGTCACGCAGTGCCGCCGGTTCCTCGCCGCTGTCGAGGTAGACCTTGCAGGCCTCGGTGGTGATGGTGAACCCGGGCGGGACCGGAAGGCCCAGGTTCGTCATCTCGGCGAGGTTCGCGCCCTTGCCACCGAGGAGGTCCTTGAGGTCCTTGTTGCCCTCGGTGAAGTCGTAGACGAACTTCACGCCCTCAACGCTCGCGGCCTGCTCGGCTACCGGGAGATCTTTGTTTTCCGACACGGGTCTCGACTCCTCGAGGACGCGGTGGCTGCCCTGACGGGCAGGAACATACCCAGATCAAAGGCGCCTGGGTACGTCCACTTGTGCGTCATGCGCCTGTAACCACTCGTCCGCCAGCGGATCGAAAGTCAAGGCTGAGCAAGCGATCGCAGCCGCATGTTTT
The DNA here is from genome assembly GCF_042899705.1 of Streptomyces sp. NPDC013187. NCBI lineage: Bacteria > Bacillati > Actinomycetota > Actinomycetes > Kitasatosporales > Streptomycetaceae > Streptomyces > Streptomyces sp. NPDC013187. Next base: position 3,025 of record NZ_JBIBAF010000002.1, read on the forward strand.
CACTTCTTGAACGCAAGAACCTCCTTGAGGCCCTCCGAGCGCTCATATGAGCGGAGTTTCCGCACATTTGATTTCGCTCGATGAACGATCAAAGGGTGGCACTCAGTGCCACCCTTTGGAGAAGTGCAGTCGCTCAAGATCCGCTCATCTGAGCGCAGCCCTTATCAGGGGTGGCGAGAATCACGCTGCCACAGGCGCCGGGATTTCACCATGCGGACGTGTCCCGGGACCGAAACGCGGCCGTCACACCCCGAGCGCGCGCAGCCGCTCCTCGGCCCGCTCGGGCGCGTAGAGGTGCTCCACGACCATCGCACCGGCTCCGACCAGCGCGGCCCGCTCGCCCAGCCGTGCGGTCACGACATCCAGGTGGGCGGTCGAGCGGGGCAGCGCCCGCTGGTACAGCAGTTCGCGCACACCTGTCAGGAAGGGAGTTCCGGCCAGATCCCCGGCGATCATCAGGACACCGGGGTTGAGCAGTGTCACGACCGTCGCGAGGACCTCGCCGACGCGGCGCCCGGCCTCCCGGGCGAGCCCGACCGCCTCCGGATGCCCGGCCGCCAGCAGATCCCGTACGTCCGAGCCGGAGGCCGCCGGCACCCCGGCCTCCGCAAGCCGCCGGGCCACGGCGCCACCGCTCGCGACGGCGGCCAGACAGCCGTAGGAACCGCACCGGCACAGCGCCCCCGCGCCCTCCGGCACCCGGATGTGCCCGAGGTCGCCGGCGCCGCCGTCGACGCCGCGGAACACCGAGCCGTCCACCACGACCCCGGCGCCGATGCCGGTGGAGACCTTGATCAGCACGAAGGCGGAGCAGTCGGGATAGGCGGTGCGCTGCTCGCCGTACGCCATGAGGTTGGCGTCGTTGTCCACCAGCACCGGCACCTCCGCGGTGCCGGCGTGCTCGGTGAGCGCCCGGGACAGCCGGCCCCTTATGTCGTAGCCGTCCCAGCCGGGCATGATCGGCGGCTGGACGACGCGGCCGGTCTCGGTGTCGACCGGCCCGGGCACCGCGAGCCCGACCCCGCAGACCGCCTCCGCCCCCGGCCCGGCCTTCTCCAGCAACTCGGCGAACCAGCGGCCGAGTTCGCCGAGGGCGGTGTCCGGCCCGTCCTCGATGACGAGGGTGCCGGAGTGCTCGGCGAGGATCTCGCCGCTCAACGACAGGACCGCCGCCCGGGCATGCCGGGTGTCGAGGTCGGCGGCCAGGACCACCGCGTGCTCGTCGTCGAACTCCAGGGTGATGGAGGGCCGCCCGCCCAGCGGCGAGTCCACCGGCCCCCCGGCGCCCTCGCGCAGCCAGCCCGCGCGGAAGAGCCGGTCCAGCCGCTGCCCGACGGTGGCCCGGGACAGTCCGGTCGCCTGCTGCAGCGCACCCCGGGTCACGGCACGGCGACTGCGCACCAGTTCGAGCAGATCGCCGGCGCTCGCCTGACCCGCGCCTCGTCCGGTCCTCCCGGGCTGCCCGGTCATGTACACCCCCTTGTGTTTCCCAACCCTGCATTACATATTGGGTTTTGCGTGTTAAATAGACGTAACCCTACGGTAGCCCCTGCCGATCCCGGCCAGGAGTACGTCTTTGGGAGAGCCCCGAGTGGATCGCATCGCCCAGCTCACCACGCGTCCCGCGGGGCGCGAGATCGCATACGATCCGGCCGCCGAGCCGCCGTCCCTGCACGTCAGGGCCGCACAGGTCCTGGAGGGCAACTGGACGGGCCGGTCCACCGTGCCCTCGCGCGGGCTGTATCCGCACCAGTGGTCGTGGGACTCGGCGTTCATCGCGATCGGCCTCAGGCACCTCTCGCCGTTACGGGCGCAGACGGAACTGGAGACACTGCTGGCGGCCCAGTGGGCGGACGGGCGGGTCCCGCACATCGTCTTCAACCCCTCCGTCCCCCTCGACGCGTACTTCCCGAGCCCCGACTTCTGGCGTTCGTCGACCGCCGGGCGCACCGCCGGCGCCCCGCGCACCGTACAGACCTCCGGGATCGTGCAGCCACCGGTCCACGCCCTGGCGGCGTGGCTGGTGCACCTCGCCGACCCCGGCCTGTCCAGGGCCCGCGGCTTCCTCACCCGGGCATACCCCCGGCTGGCCGCCTGGCACGACTACCTCCTGCACCGTCGCGACCTCGGCGGGGACGGACTGGTGTCCGTCGTGCACCCCTGGGAACAGGGTATGGACAACAGCCCCTGCTGGGACCGCCCGTTGTCCCGCGTCACCCCCGCCCCGGCCCGCTCCTTCCGCCGCGCCGACCTCGACCACGGCGCTCCCGAGGACCGGCCGACGGATCTGGACTACGGGCGGTACGTGCGGCTGGCCACCGACTACCGGGACCGCGGATACGCCGACCTCGGAATCGGCGGCGGGAGACGGACGGGCGTTTTCGCCGTCGAGGACCCGGCGTTCAACGCCCTGCTCATCGCCTCCGAGTACGCCCTGGACCGGATCGCGCGGGAGCTGGGCGCGACGGACCCGCCCCGGCTTCGCCGCGCCGAGCGGCTGACCGCCACGCTCGTGGAGCGGCTGTTCGATCCGGCGGCGGGGATGTTCCTGTGCCGGGACGTGTGCACCGGGGAGCTGATCCCCGAGCGCGGTGTCTCCGGGCTCGTCCCCCTGCTGCTCCCCGCCCTGCCCCGCGACCTCGCGGCCACCCTGGTCCACACGATGTGCGGACCGCACTTCGGCCTCGGTGGCACGACCCGCCTGGTCCCGAGCTACGACCTGCTCGGTGAGGCCTTCGACCCGCACCGCTACTGGCGCGGCCCGGCCTGGTTCAACACCAACTGGCTGCTGGAGCGCGGGCTGCGGCTGCACGGCGAGCGCGGCCGGGCCGACGCCCTGCGCAAGGGCATGCTGCACACCGCCGGCGCCACCGGCTTCGCGGAGTACGTCGACCCGTACACGGCACAGGCCTGCGGCGTCACCGGTTTCGGCTGGAGTGCCGCGCTCACGCTCGACCTGCTGCACGACCGGCCCGCACGGGGCAGGAACGGCCTCACAGCGATCACGGAAGGGGACCGGTGATGACGGACCGGCATCATCTGCTCGTGCACGGCCGGACGTTCGCCGCCGTCGGCGACCGCGGCGACATCAGCGGCTACCGGGGCGGCAGCGCCCCGGACGGCCTGTTCGTACGGGACGCCCGGCATCTGAGCCGGTGGCAGCTCACCGTCGACGGGGCGGTGCCCGACACGCTGACCCCGGTGGCCGACGGGGACACCGCCCGCTGTGTGCTCGTCCCGCGCGGCGGCCGCGACGAACCGCCCGCGTACACGCTCTTTCGCGAGCAGGCCGTCGGGGACTCCTCGTTCGTGGAGTCGCTGCGCGTCACCAGCAACCGTCCGGTGCCGACGACGGTCCACCTCGCGGTCACCGCCGACGCCGACTTCACCGACCAGTTCGAGCTGCGCTCCGACCACCGCACCTACACGAAGCCCGGCGCCGTCCGCTCCCGCCACGTGCTCGCTCACGGCGTGGAGTTCGTCTACCGGCGCGGCGAATGGCGTTCCGTCACGACCGTGACGGCCGACCCCCGGCCGGACGCCGTGGAGGAGACCGGCACCGGTGCCCGCCGCCTGGCATGGACCCTGGACCTCGAACCGCACGGCACGGCCGAGCTGATCCTGCGGGTCATGGCCCGCCCGCACGGCGACCGGCGCGCCCTGCGCGTACCCCGCTCCCCCGCCGCGGCCCAGGAGCAACTGCGCGCCCGGGAGGACGAGTTCGTCCGGGCTGTGACCTTCCCGGCCGGCTGGCCCGAGCTGGCCGCCGCCTGCACCCGGGGGCTCGCCGACCTCGCCGCCCTCCAGGTCCCGGCCACCGGCCCGGACGGCGAGGACGTGCGCGTCCCGGCCGCCGGCGCCCCCTGGTTCCTGACGCTGCTGGGCCGGGACGCCCTGCTGACCTCGCTGTTCGCCCTGCCCTACCGGCCGGGCCTGGCCGCCGCCACGCTGCCCGCGCTCGCCGCCACCCAGGCCACCGGGAGCAGCGCCGACGGCATCGCCCAGCCCGGCAAGATCGTGCACGAGGTGCGGCACGGCGAACTGGCCCACTTCAGCCAGGTCCCCTACGGCCGCTACTACGGCTCGGTCGACGCCACCCCGCTCTTCCTCGTCCTGCTCGGCGCGTACACCGAGCACACCGGCGACACCGGCCCGGCCCGCCGCCTCGAACCCCACGCCCGTGCCGCGGTCACCTGGATGCTCGACCACGGCGGCCTGACCTCACGCGGCTACCTCGTCTACCGCGCCGACCAGGGCGGCCTCGCCAACCAGAACTGGAAGGACTCCCCCGGCGCCATCTGCTCCGCCGAAGGCACCCGCCCGCACGGGCCGGTGACGGCCGCGGGCGCCCAGGGCTACGCCTACGACGCCCTGCGCCGCACGGCGGGCCTCGCCCGCACGGTGTGGCAGGACGCCACGTACGCGCACCTGCTGGAGCAGACGGCCGGCGACCTGCGCGACCGTTTCCAGCGGGACTTCTGGATGCCGGAGCACTCCTTCCCCGCCCTCGCGCTCGACGGCCGGGGCGAGCAGGTCGACGCGCTGGCCTCCGACGCCGGGCACCTGCTGTGGTCGGGGCTGCTGGACAAGGAGTACGGCGAACTCGTCGGACGGCGGCTCCTCGAACCGGACTTCTTCTCCGGCTGGGGCGTCCGCACCCTCGCCGCCGGGCAGCCGGCGTACCACCCGCTCTCCTACCATCGCGGCTCGGTCTGGCCGCACGACAACGCGCTGATCGCCCTGGGCATGGCCCGTTACGGGCTGCACGACGAGGCCCGCGCCATCGCCCACGGCCTGGTCGACGCGGCGGGCGCGACCGGCCACCGGCTCCCGGAGGTCCTCGCGGGCTATGGCCGTGACACCCACCCGGAGCCGGTGCCGTACCCGCACGCGTGCGTGCGTGAATCCCGTTCGGCGTCGGCCCCGTTGGCGCTGCTCACGGCGGTCGGCGTGGTCTGAGGTCGGGTTGGTCCGCCGTTTGCCGGGTGTTTGCCGAGCGCTGGCCCGGCGGGCTGAACACACCCGAGGAGCCCCCCGTACGGAACGGTGGCGGACCCGCACCCCCACGCGGGTCCGCCACCTCACCGGGCTTTGAACGGGAAGGACCTCCGGGTGCCTGTCTTCACACGCTTCAGCGGGTCGTCACAGCCGGGCGACGGCGTACCCGTGGCCGAGGACGAGCCGGCGGGCGGGGAGCGGGAGGAGGCCGAGAGAGAGGCAACGGCCGCGTCCGGTCCGGCCCCGGCCGCCTCACGAGCCCCCGTCCGGCACCGCTTCACCCGCCTGCGCACCTGGCGCACCCGGCATCCCCGGACGGCCCGTGCGCTCCACCTGACCACCACCGCCCTCGCCGCCGCCCTGGTCCTCGGAGCCCTGCTGCTGCCCAACACCCTCCCCGCGCTCAAGGCGGCCGGTTTCGCGCGGATCCCGGCGGAGGCGGTCCTCGGGGCCGTCGTCGTCCTGGCGCTGCCGCGCCGGCCCCGGCTGGTGGCGGCGGTGCTGTACGGGCTCGGCCTCACCGTCCTGACCACGGTGAACCTGCTCGACATGGGGTTCAACGAGTACCTGGGCCGGGGCTTCAACGCCGCACTCGACTGGGACCTGCTGCCCGACGCGCAGGCGTACGTCGAGGACACGCTCGGCGGGGGTGTCGCGACCGCCGCCGCCGTCGGCGCGGTGGTGCTCGTGCTGCTCGTGGCGGCCGTCATGGTCGCGGCGTCGATCCGGCTCGCCGACGTGCTGGCACGTCACCGGGTGCGGGCGTCCAAGGGTGCCCTGATCGCCGGCACCGTCTGGGTCGCCTGCTCCGCGCTGGGCCTGACGCTGTTCGGCGGGCCGATCGCCTCCGAGCGCGGGGCCGGGGCCCTCAAGGTGCACGCCCAGCGGACGGTGGAGTCGCTGCGGGACGAGGCGGCGTTCGTGCGGCAGTCCAAGGCGGACACCTTCGGCGACACCCCGCCCGGTGAGCTGCTGCCCGACCTGCGCGGCAAGGACGTGATCTTCACGTTCATCGAGAGCTACGGCCGCAGCGCCATCGAGGACCCGATCATGGCCCCCGGCGTCGACCGCACTCTGGACGCCGGCACCGAGGCCCTGAAGGAGGCCGGCTTCGACGCCCGCAGCGGCTGGCTGACCTCGGCGACGTACGGCGGCAGCAGCTGGCTCGGCCACTCCACGACCATGTCCGGCCTGTGGATCGACAACCAGCGGCGCTACCGCACGGTCAGCGCCGGTGACCACCTCACCCTCACCAAGGCGTTCCAGAAGACCGGCGCCTGGGACACGGTCGGCGTCATGCCGGGCGTGCAGAAGGGCTGGCCGGAGGAGAAGTGGTACGGCCTCGACAAGCTCTACGACTCCCGGGACCTGGGCTACCGGGGCCCGAAGTTCAGCTGGTCGACCATGCCCGACCAGTACGCGCTGGAGGCGTTCCAGCGTCAGGTGCACGGGAAGAAGCGCGACAGGCCGCTGATGTCGTTCGTCATCCTGACCTCCAGTCACCAGCCCTGGGCTCCCCTCCCGAAGATGGTCGGCTGGGACGAACTCGGCGACGGCTCGGTCTTCGACGCGATCCAGAAGGCCGGCAACAAGGCCTCGGACGTCCTGACCGACACCACCAAGTCCCGCGAGGAGTACGGCAGGTCCATCCAGTACTCGGTCACCAGCCTCACCCAGTGGCTCCAGCGCTACGGCACCGACGACACCGTCCTGGTGTTCCTCGGCGACCACCAGCCCATCGCCCGGGTCAGCGGGAACCACGCCTCCCGGGACGTGCCGGTGTCGATCGTCGCGAAGGACCCGAAGGTCCTGGAGAAGGTCACCGACTGGAAGTGGACGGAGGGGCTGAAGCCGGACCGGGACGCGCCCGTGTGGAAGATGAGCTCCTTCCGGGACCGCTTCCTGAAGGCGTTCGGCTCCACCCCGCACCCGTCGAAGGGCTGATTCGGCCGCCCACCCGTCGAACGGCTGATCAGCCGCCGGACGTGTCCAGCTCGGCGTCCTCGCCGACCCCGGCGCAGTCGTAGGGGTCCTTCAGCCAGCCGTCCGGCAGCACCACCCGGTTGTTGCCGGACGTACGGCCCCGGGGCCCGTCGGCGCCGGCGGGCCAGGGCTGGTCGAGGTCCAGCTCGTCCAGGCCCGACCGCAGCTCCTCCAGGGACGAGGTGATCGCGAGGCGCTTGCGCATCTCGGAGCCGACCGCGAAGCCCTTCAGGTACCAGGCGACGTGCTTGCGGAAGTCGACGACGCCCTTGGACTCGTCGCCGATCCACTCGCCGAGCAGGGTGGCGTGCCGGACCATGACGTCGGCGACCTCGCGCAGGGCCGGGCGGGCGATGTCCTCGGTGCGGCCCTCGAAGGCGGCGACCAGATCGGAGAAGAGCCAGGGCCGCCCCAGGCAGCCGCGGCCCACGACCACCCCGTCGCAGCCGGTCTCGCGCACCATCCGCAGGGCGTCCTCGGCGGACCAGATGTCGCCGTTGCCGAGCACCGGGATCTCCGGCACGTGCTCCTTCAGCCGGGCGATGGCGTCCCAGTCGGCGGTGCCGCCGTAGTGCTGGGCGGCGGTGCGGCCGTGCAGGGCGATGGCGGTGACGCCCTCCTCGACGGCGATCCGGCCGGCGTCGAGGAAGGTGATGTGGTCGTCGTCGATGCCCTTGCGCATCTTCATCGTCACGGGCAGGTCGCCGGCGCCGCTGACGGCCTCGCGCAGGATGGCCCGCAGCAGGTTCCGCTTGTACGGCAGCGCCGAGCCGCCGCCCTTGCGGGTGACCTTCGGCACCGGGCAGCCGAAGTTCAGGTCGATGTGGTCGGCGAGGCCCTCCTCCGCGATCATGCGGACTGCCTTGCCGACGGTCGCGGGGTCCACGCCGTACAGCTGGATCGAGCGCGGCGTCTCCGTCGCGTCGAAGTGGATCAGCTGCATGGTCTTCTCGTTGCGTTCGACCAGCGCCCGGGTGGTGATCATCTCGCTGACGAACAGGCCCTTGCCGCCGCTGAACTCTCTGCACAGGGTGCGGAAGGGCGCGTTGGTGATCCCGGCCATGGGGGCCAGGACGACAGGGGGCCGGACGGTGTGCGGGCCGATCTGGAGGGGCGTGGACATGCCTCCATTGTGCCGTGCAATGAGATGGCAAAATTCATTAGTTAGCAACACTATCGAATTCGGCGTACGATGGACCGCATGCCCGAGCTCAGTCACCGCCGCCGCATGCTGGTGCTCGCGATCTGCTGCATGAGCCTGCTGATCGTCAGCCTCGACAACACGGTCCTGAACGTGGCCCTGCCGTCCATGCAGCAGGACCTGCACGCCGGTACCTCGGGTCTGCAGTGGACGATCGACGCGTACACCCTGGTCCTGGCCTCGCTGCTGATGCTCGCGGGCTCCACGGCCGACCGGATCGGCCGCAAGCGGGTCTTCATGACCGGCCTGGTCGTCTTCACCGTGGGCTCGGTGCTGTGCTCCCTCGCGCCGAACCTGGAGGCGCTGGTGGCGTTCCGGATGGTGCAGGCGGTGGGCGGCTCGATGCTGAACCCGGTCGCCATGTCGATCATCACCAACACCTTCACCGATCCGCGCGAGCGGGCCCGGGCGATCGGTGTCTGGGGCGCGGTCGTCGGCATATCGATGGCCGCGGGCCCGCTGGTCGGGGGCCTCCTCGTCGACTCCGTCGGCTGGCGCTCCATCTTCTGGATCAACCTGCCGGTGGGCCTGGCGGCCCTGCTGCTCACCCTGCGCTTCGTCCCGGAGTCCCGCGCCCCTCGCGCCCGCCGCCCCGATCCCGTCGGGCAGGTGCTGGTGATCGCGCTATTCGGCTCGCTGACGTACGCGATCATCGAGGCGCCGAGCACGCCGTTCCGGTCCCTCGCGCCGCCGGCCGTCCTGGCCCTGACCGCCCTCGCCGGGCTGCTCCTCTACGAGCCGCGCCGCACGGAACCGCTGATCGACCTGCGTTTCTTCCGCTCGGCGCCGTTCAGCGGGGCGACGGTCATCGCGATCAGCGCGTTCGCCGCGCTCGGCGGCTTCCTGTTCCTGTCGACGCTGTACCTGCAGAACGTGCGGGGTCTGACCGCCCTGGAGGCGGGCCTGTGGATGCTGCCGATGGCCGTCCCGACGTTCCTGTGCGCGCCGCTGTCGGGCCGCCTGGTGGGCACGCGTGGTCCCCGCCTGTCCCTGCTGATCGCGGGTCTGGCGATGACGACGAGCGGTGTCCTGTTCGCCGCGTTCGAGGCGGAGACCTCGAACGTCACGCTCTTCGCCGGTTACGTGCTCTTCGGTATCGGCTTCGGGTTCGTCAACGCGCCCATCACCAACACGGCGGTCTCCGGCATGCCGCGCGCCCAGGCGGGCGTCGCGGCGGCGGTCGCCTCCACGAGCCGGCAGCTCGGGCAGACGCTCGGGGTGGCCATGGTGGGCGCGGTGCTCGCGTCGGGCGTCGGCGCGTCCTAGTACCGGGAGACGTTCGTGTCCGCGGCGCGGCCCGGGTGGTGGATCCTCGCGGTGTGCGGGTTCGCGGTGCTGGCACTGGGAGCGGTGACGAACGGCCGGTGGGCGAGGGGCACGGCCGAACGGGCCGCCGCCAGGCTGGAGTCGGCGCAGGAGCGGGACACCGCCGGGGTCCGTGTCTGAGCCGACGGCGGTCCTGACGGCCGGTGCGCCTTCCGGTCGTCTGCGCCGGGACGCCCTCCGGCAGTTGACCCACCGGCCGGGCGCCACCGCGTCGTACGGTCGGCGGCCGGCCGCGGAGAAGCGGTCATGTGCCGGTGTGAACGGCCTGCCGGGCCACGGCGATCGCCCGCAGTTCCTCCAGCCGCTCCTGTTGAGCCTGCGGCTGCCCCGCACGGTGAACTGAGCTCTCTCACGGCCTGATAACGGGCTTCCGGGGAAACCCTGTTGATGTCGGTCGTGCTGCACACTCCTTGCTGTGAGCAGGCCGGGACGGCGGATTTCTCGACGCGGGAGGCGTCATGACACAGATCGACACGAGCAAGGTCAGCCGGTGGGACCAGCACGGCCGGGAGCACGTGGTGCGGGTGCACCGGACGGGTGTGCAGCGCACGATCAGATGCGACACCTGCGGCTGGCGCAGAGGCGCCCAGTTCCTGCCCTGGCTGAAGGCGGAGGAGCATCTGCTGGAGGCCCACCAGGCCACCGTGGATCCGACGGCGGCTCAGAGCGTCCGGCAGTAGGCGTTACCTCAGCTTGCGGGTGGTGGCGCGGCCGCCTTCAAGGCGATGCCGAAGGCGTTTTCGGACTTCGTCGAGGCAGCGGCTCGCGGCTCGCTCTGACGCATACAGCGGCACAAAACAGGGAGGCGCCCGGCCGGGAACTCCGGCCTGGCGCCTCCACTGCTTCCCCTGGCGGGGAGCTAATTCTCCGAGGCGAACGCCATCTCGCGGGCGGCCGTCTCCGTGCCGTCCGCGAGGGTGGCCGTCACGCGGTAGTACGTGGTCGTTCCCTTGGGCCGGGCTGTGTCCACGTACGACCAACTGGTGCTGTCACCGCGCGTCTGGACGTCGACCTTGTCGAAGACGTGGGTCGACCGGTTCCAGCGGTAGACGGTGAAGCCGGTCACCTTGCTGCCGTTGGCGCCCGTGTCGCCGCCCAGCCACCAGGCGACCCAGCCGTTCACGTCGCCGTAGAGGTGGCCGATCGGGGTGTCGCCCACGGCGGGGCCCGCGTCGGCGTCGGGGCGCAGGTCGAGCTCGGTGACGTCCTGGACGGGGGCGCCGGTCTCGACGGTGAGCTGGTTGCCGTACTGGTCGACGGCGATGACGCTGTAGCGGAACTGCTCACCGTCGGCGGCCATACGGTCGAGGTGGTGGGTCTCTGCGAACTCCTTGGGCTTGAGAGTCCAGGCGTCGATGAGCGGCTTGTAGACCCACTCTCCGTCGACGAGGGTGCCCCGCAGGATGCGGTAGTGGTCGAGACCGGGATCGTCACTGGCGTCCCAGCTCAGCGAGACGCCGTTCTCCTGGGCGGTGGCGGTCGTGCCCGTCACCGGGGGCGGCGGCGTGTTGTTTCCGGCGACCGTGACCGGCATCTCGACGGAGGGGGTGCCACCGTTCCCGGCGTCGTCCACAGCCACGACTGAGTAGTAGTACGTGGCGCCCGGCGGCGGGGCCGCGTCCGTGAAGGACGTGCCCCGGATGCCCTTGGCGACCTCCACGATCGTGCGCCCGGGCTCCGTGCGCGGCTTGTCATAGCGCAGGACCGTGTACCCGACGAAGTCCTCGCTGGTGGTCTCGGACTTGTCCCACGTCAGCGTGACCCCGCGCTCGTCCTCGACCGCCGTTGCGTTGTGCGCGGTGTCCACGGGGCCCGTCTTGTCCCGCGTGTAGAACTCCACCGTGCCGGAAGCCGCCGACTCGTTGCCGTGCGTGTCGACCGCCGTGACGACGTAGTAGTACGTGTCCCCGGTCAGCGGCAGCTGCTCCTGATACCAGGAGTAGGTGAGCGGCTTGTCACCGTTCAGCCGGTTCGCCGGGGTGAGCGCGACCGGCCTGCCGGTGGTGGAGCGATACACGTTGTACCCGGCGAGGTCCGCCTCGGTGTTCCCGTACCAGGAAAGGCTGACCTTCTCGGAGTAGTCGGGCTTCCAGGCGTCCTCGACCCCCTTCGGCGCCGCGGGAGCGCTCTCGTCGACGGTGGTGACGGACTTGTCCGCCGTACCCGCGGACTCGTTGCCCGCCTTGTCGAAGGCGCGGACCTCGTAGTAGTAGACCGCGCCGTTCTTCGGCAGCGTGGTGTCCGTGTACAACGTGGAGGTCGTCGTGGCCAGCGGCTTGGTGCCGTACGAGGTGCCCTGGAGCCGGCGGTACACGCGGTAGCCCGCGAGGTCCATCTCCTTGTTGGCCGTCCAGCGGAGGTTGGCCTGGTACGAGGAGTCGTACGTGAGGGAGGTGCCGGTGGGCACGAGGGGCTTGACCGTGTCGACGGTGGCGGACGTGCGGGGCAGGTAGTCCGCCTTGACGTCCGCGGCGCCCGTCCAGTTGACGAAGTCGAAGCGGAGGGTGTGCGTCCCGGACGGGATGGTGATGTTGACGGTCTTTGTCTGGGTCGTCGAGACGTTCTTCCAGATGTCGACCTTGCGCGTGCCGTCGAGGTAGACGCGCAGGCCGTCGCGGGTCGCGACGGGGATCGAGAACGGGCCGCCGGAGCCGAAGTCCCGGGTGACCGTCCAGCGCACGCCGAAGGAGTTGCTGGGCAGCCCGGCGGCGGGGGCGCCGGTGCCCCAGTTCTGATCAATCTTCGAATCGCAGTCGGTCTTCTTCGGCGTACCGGAGAAGGTCGTGTTCGCGTAGAACTGCCGTTTGAAGACGGGCGACTTACAGGTCACGGTCGTCGTGGCGGCACCGACGGCGGACGCGCACGTGAGCAGGGCTCCGGTCGTCGCGAGGACGGTGGTCGCGGCGAGGGCGGACGCACGAGTGGCTCGGTTCATGCCTTCCTTCGGTCTGGGTCGGGGGGGGGGGGGGGGGGGGTTGCCCCCCCCCCCCCCCCCCCCCCGGGGGGGGGGGGGGGGGGGGGGGGGTTGGGGGGTGGGGGGGGGGGGGGGGGGGGGGGGGGGGGGGGGGGGGGGGGCCGGCGGGGGGGGGGGGGGGGGGGGGGGGGGGGGGGGGGGGGGGGGGGGGGTCCGGGGGCCCCCCCCCCCCCCCGACCCAGACCCTCGGGAAGGGCGGGGGGTTGTGCGGGTTTCGAGTGTGGCGTCCCTCACATATGACATGAGGGTGGGTGCCGTGTCCGGACGGATTGCGCCGCGGACTACGGCGCCCGCCGTAGCCCCTGCACCAGCAGGTCGACGACCGCCGCGAAGTCGGCTTCGGTGCCCGGCTCCTCCCACTCCCTCGCGTAACAGGGGTCGTGGAAGCGGCCCGTGGCCTGGAAGACCGCGCGGGCCGAGGCCTCCGGGTCGGTGGCGGCGAAGTCGCCCGTCTCGACGCCGGCCTGGATGATGCGGGTCAGTTGCGTCTCCAGGTCGGTGATGTGCTCGCCCACCGCCGTGCCGTTCTCGTCGGTGAGGACCATGTACGTGGCGAACAGCTCCGGGTCCTCGCCCGCCTTGCGGCGCTTGGCGGCGAACAGCGCGGCGAGCCAGTCCCGCAGCCGGTCCTCCGGCACGCGGTCCGCGGCGACGATCCCGGACAGCTGCCCGGAGGTGCGGTCCAGCCAGCGCTTGGTGACCGCCTCGCGCAGGGCCGCCTTCGTCCGGAAGTGGCGGTAGACGCTGCCGTGGCTGACACCGAGCGCGCGCGCCACGTCCACCACGGTGGCCTTGGCCGGGCCGTGACGGCGCAGCACCTCCTCGGTGGCCTCGAGGATGCGCTCGGCGGTCAGAATCTCGCTGGTCGGTGCCATGCCCTGACCGTACCCGGAGCCCGGTTCAGCTCTCGAGGTGCGCCATCTGGGCCGCCGGGTAGCGGTCGCCCGCTGCGGCACCGGCCGGTACGGCCTCCTCGATCGCGGCCAGGTCGGCCGGTTCCAGCGTCAGGTCCAGCGCGCCCAGCGCCTCTGTGAGCCGGTCGCGGCGGCGGGCGCCGACCAGGGGCACGATGTCCTCACCGCGGGAGAGCACCCAGGCGATCGCGATCTGCGCGACGCTGACGCCCTTCTGCTCGGCGATCTTCCGCAGGGCCTCGACGAGGTTCAGGTTGTGCCGGAGGTTGTCGCCCTGGAAGCGCGGCGACATGGCCCGGAAGTCACCCGCGCCGAGCTGCCGGTCCGCGGTGAAGTGGCCGGAGATCAGACCGCGGGAGAGCACGCCGTACGCCGTGATACCGATCCCCAGCTCGCGGACGGTGGGCAGGACCGCGTCCTCGATGCCGCGGGATATGAGGGAGTACTCGATCTGAAGGTCGGACACGGGCGCGGTGGCCGCCGCGCGGCGGATCGTCTCGGCGCCGACCTCGCTGAGGCCGATGTGCCGCACATAGCCCTTCTCGACGAGGTCCGCTATCGCGCCGACCGTCTCCTCGATCGGCACGTCCGGGTCGAGGCGGGCGATGCGGTAGACGTCGATGTGGTCGACGCCGAGCCGCTGGAGGGAGTACGCGGCGAAGCTCTTCACGGCGGCGGGACGGCCGTCGTAGCCGAGCCAGCTGCCGTCCGGGCCGCGCAGCGCGCCGAACTTCACGCTGACGAGGGCCTGTTCACGCCGGGCCGCGGGGGCCGCGCGAAGGGCCTCGCCGATCAGCATCTCGTTGTGACCCATGGCGTAGAAGTCGCCGGTGTCGAGCAGGGTGACGCCCGCTTCGAGCGCCGCGTGGATCGTCGCGATGGACTCGGTCCGGTCCGCCTCGCCGTACAGGGCGGACATGCCCATGCAGCCGAGGCCGAGGGCGGAGACCTGGGGTCCTGTGGTTCCGAGGGGTCGGGTGCGCATCGTCATGCCTCCACCCTGCCATGACAGCTGACAGATTTCAATATCTGTCATTCGATACCTGTCACCCGGCCGGAATGCGCCTCAGCCCCGCTCGCCGTCCGCGACTACCGCGCCGTGAACGCCAGCTTCGCCCCCAGCGCCACGAAGGACCCCGCGAAACCCCGCCGCAGCCAGGCCGTCACCCGCGGCCGGCCCACGACATGCCGGCGCACGGACGCGGCCAGCACGCCGTAGGCGGCGAACACGACGAAGGTCGCCAGCATGAAGAACCCGCCGAGCGCCGCCATCCGCAGCACCGCGTGCGGCTCCCCGGGGCTCACGAACTGCGGCAGGAACGCGAAGAAGAAGATCGTCAGCTTCGGGTTGAGGATGTTGACCAGCACGCCACGCACGATCACCCGCCGCGCCGACATCTCCGGAGGCGCCTCCCCCTCCTCCACCACGAGCGCCTCCTTGTCCCGCGCCGTCGACCACGCCATGTACAGCAGGTAGGCGACACCCGCGTACTTCAGCACCTGGAAGGCGGTCGCGCTCGCGTGCAGCAACGCGGCGACGCCGGTGACGGTGGCCAGCAGATGCGGCACGATCCCGAGCGTGCAGCCGACGGCCGCGACGACACCGGCACGGCTCCCCCGGGAGAGCGCGGCGGCGAGGGTGTAGACCACGCCGGTGCCCGGCGTGGCGACGACGACAAGAGTGGTCAGCAGGAACGCGATGCTCATGCCGCCACCCTGACGCCGCCCCGCCCGGGCGAACAGGACCAATCGGCGTCGGCGCTCCAGGACCAATACCCCGGGCCCCCGACCTCAGGAGTTTCGCCGCTCGCCCCCCAGGGACCTCAACGGCCCCACCGTTCGACACACTTCACACGGGCTCCGACAATGGAAGTGCCGGTGAGCGGTCTCCCCGGCGGCGCCCGCCCACCGGTCGCGCGGAACTCCTGCGCCGCCCGAGGGAGCGCGTCATGACGATCCGTATCGCCACCTTCAACACGGAGAACCTCTTCCGCCGCCCCAAGGTCTTCCGCCTGCCGGACGACAAGCAGCGCCGCGAGATCCTCGACGACTACGCCGAGCTGGTGTCCCTGCTGGAGAAGAAGACCTACGACGACGTCACCAAGGTCCGCATCGCCGAACTCCTCAAGAAGCACCGCGTGCACGACTCCCGCAAGGACAGGCCGTTCTTCGTCAACGAGACGCGCGGCAAGGACACGCTGTTCGAGACGACGGGCAGCGGCGAGAACGTCAAGTTCACGATCGTCGCCAAGGGCCGCCCGGCCTGGACCGGCTGGGTGGAACTGGTCCGTGACGACCTGGACTGGGAGGTCGTGCACAACACCGGCCGGGTGATCGCCGAGGTCGACGCCGACATCCTGCTCACGGTGGAGGTGGAGGACCGCACGACCCTGCGCCGGTTCAACGAACAGGTGCTGGGCGCCGACCTGAAGAAGACGCCGTACCCCTACGACATGGTGATCGACGGCAACGACCCGCGCGGCATCGACGTCGGGATCCTCAGCCGCCACCCGATCACGTCCATGAGGTCCCACGTCTTCGACGCCGACCCCGACCGCCCGGGCAAATACCTCTTCAGCCGGGACTGCCCCGAGTACGAGATCCAGATCGGCGGGCCACCGCTGTGGCTGCTCGGCAACCACCTCAAGAGCCAGAGCGACGACAACCCGGAGCTGCGCATCGCGCAGGCCCGGCGGGTGGCGTCGATCTATCAAGCCGCCCTGGAACGCTCCCCGCACGTCATCGTGGCCGGCGACCTCAACGACGAACCGTCCAGCGAGGCGATCCGCGCCCTGCTGGGCACGGGGCTGCGGGACGTGATGAGCCACCCGGAGTACCGGGGCACCCCGGGCACCCACGGGACGGGCAAGACCGAGAGCCAGAAGCTCGACTATCTGATGCTGCCGCCGCCGCTCTGGGACCAGGTGCAGCACGTGGAGGTCGAGCGGCGCGGCGTCTGGGCGCCCTCGACGATCAAGTCCTTCGACTCGGTCACCTCGAAGTGGAACCGCGCCTCGGACCACGCTGCCGTCTACGTGGACCTCGACCTGTGAAGCCGCCGGAACACACCGGTGCCGGGCCCCTCCGAGGAGGAACCCGGCACCGCGACGCGAGGAAAGCGATCAGCAGCCGATGAGGCGGGCCGCCAGGTAGCCCTCGATCTGGTCGAGGGAGACGCGCTCCTGCTTCATCGAGTCGCGCTCGCGGACGGTGACCGCGTTGTCCTCCAGGGTGTCGAAGTCGACGGTCACGCAGAACGGCGTACCGATCTCGTCCTGGCGGCGGTAACGGCGGCCGATGGCGCCGGCGTCGTCGAACTCGATGTTCCAGTTCTGCCGGAGCGCCTGGGCGAGGCCCTTGGCCTTCGGGGACAGCTCCGGGTTGCGGGACAGCGGCAGCACCGCGACCTTCACCGGGGCGAGGCGCGGGTCGAGGCGCAGCACGGTGCGCTTCTCCATCTTGCCCTTGGCGTTGGGGGCCTCGTCCTCGATGTAGGCGTCCAGGAGGAACGCCAGCATCGCGCGGCCGACACCGGCCGCGGGCTCGATGACGTAGGGGGTCCAGCGCTCGCCGGCCTCCTGGTCGAAGTAGGTGAGGTCCTGGCCGGAGGCCTTGGAGTGGGCGCCGAGGTCGTAGTCGGTGCGGTTGGCGACGCCCTCGAGCTCGCCCCACTCACTGCCGCCGAAGGAGAACCGGTACTCGATGTCGGCGGTGCGCTTGGAGTAGTGGGAGAGCTTCTCCTTCGGGTGCTCGTACCACCGCATGTTCTCCTCGCGCAGGCCGAGGCCGGTGTACCAGTTCCAGCGCTGCTCCATCCAGTACTCCTGCCACTTCTCGTCCTCGCCCGGCTTGACGAAGAACTCCATCTCCATCTGCTCGAACTCGCGGGTGCGGAAGATGAAGTTGCCGGGCGTGATCTCGTTGCGGAAGGACTTGCCCATCTGGGCGATGCCGAACGGCGGCTTGCGGCGCGAGGTGGTCTGCACCTGCGAGAAGTTGGTGAAGATGCCCTGGGCGGTCTCGGGACGCAGGTAGGCGACGGAGCCGGAGTCCTGCGTCGGGCCGAGGTGCGTGGACAGCAGGCCCGAGAACTGCTTGGGCTCGGTGAACTGGCCCTTGTTGCCGCAGTTGGGGCAGTTGATGTCGGCCAGGCCGTTCTCCGGGGCGCGGCCCTTCTTCTCCTCGTAGGCCTCTTCCAGGTGGTCCGCGCGGAACCGCTTGTGGCAGGAGGTGCATTCGGTCAGCGGGTCCGTGAAGGTGGCGACGTGACCGGAGGCGACCCAGACCTCGGGGGCCAGGATCACGGACGAGTCGATGCCCACGACGTCCTCGCGCGACGTCACCATGTAGCGCCACCACTGGCGCTTGAGGTTCTCCTTGAGCTCGACACCCAGGGGGCCGTAGTCCCAAGCGGCGCGCTGACCGCCGTAGATCTCACTACAGGGGAATACGAAGCCACGGCGCTTGCTCAGGCTGACGATGGTGTCGATCTTGTCGGCGGCCACGGTGCTCTCTTCATTACGACGACGAATACTGATGGGGGTGGCGCGGAAGCGCCTCGATGAGGGGTGGTGGTCGGGAGACGGGCGGGCGGAGCGAGTTGCTTCCAGCGAATGCTTCAGGTTACCGGCGGGGGCGCCCCCTCAATCAAATCGCTCCCCCTCCGGCGACCTCAAGGCCCAGCTCGGACGGTTTGTTGACAACCGTTTCCATATTTGTTGAAAATGAGTGTCATGAACGTACGACGACGCCTCATACCCGCCGCCGCGGCCGCCTCTCTCGGCCTCGGCGCCCTGACCGCCTGCTCCAGCGACAGCGCGGCGACGGGCAACACGGACAAGTTCGACGTCGTCGCGTCGTTCTACCCGATGGCCTTCCTCGCCGAGCAGATCGGTGGCGACCACGCGAACGTCACCAGCCTGACCGAGCCCGGCCAGGAACCGCACGACCTGGAGATCAGCACCCAGCAGCGCGCGCAGCTGGAGGAGGCCGACGCGGCGCTCTACCTCAAGGGCCTGCAGCCCGCCGTCGACAAGGCCTTCGACCAGACCGGCATCGAGACCAAGATCGACGCGGCCACGCTGACCCACCTCGAGGACCACGGCACCGGCGGCCACAGCCACGAGGGCGAGGAAGGCCACTCCGAGGAAGGCCACTCCGAGGAGGACGAGCACGGCCGCGACCCGCACGTCTGGCTCGACCCGGTGAAGTACGCCGAGATCGCCCAGGGCGTCGGCAAGGCCTTCGAGAAGGCCGACCCGCAGAACGCGGCCGACTACAAGAAGAACACCGCGGCCCTGGTCACGAAGCTGAAGGGCCTCGACGGCGACTTCGAGAACGGCCTGAGGAACACCAAGTCCAAGGTCTTCTTCACCAACCACGCCGCCTTCGGCTACCTCGCCGAGCGCTACGGCCTCACCCAGGAGGCCATCTCCGGCGTCGACCCCGAGAGCGAGCCGAGCGGCGCCCGGGTGCGGGAGCTCCAGCAGGAGGCGAAGGCCGACGGCGTCACCACCGTCTTCTACGAGACACTGGTCTCCGACAAGACCGCGAAGACCCTGGCCCGCGACGCGAACCTCAAGACCGACGTCCTCGACCCGATCGAGGGCATCACGGACAAGTCCCGCGGCGACGACTACTTCCAGGTCATGGAAGCCAACCTCAAGGCCCTGCAGACGGCCCTGGGAGCCAAGTGATCGACCCATCGGAGGACGGCATGACCGAGCCCGTCGTATCCCTGCGCGGCGTCCGCGCGGACCTGGGCTCGCGCCCCGTGCTGCGCGGCATCGACCTCACCGTGCACCGTGGCGAGGTCGTCGCGCTGCTCGGCGCGAACGGCTCGGGCAAGTCGACGGCCGTGCGCAGCGTCATCGGCCAGGTGCAGACCGGCGCCGGCGACATCGAGCTGTTCGGCACGGACCGCAGGCGGTTCCGCGACTGGCACCGCGTGGGCTACGTCCCGCAGCGCACCACGGCCGCCGGCGGCGTGCCCGCCACGGTGACCGAGGTGGTCTCCTCCGGCCGCCTGTCCCGGGCCCGCTTCGGCGTCCTGCGCAAGGCCGACCACGCGGCCGTACGACGCGCCCTGGACCTCGTCGGCATGGCCGACCGGGCCAAGGACTCCGTCGACGCCCTCTCCGGCGGCCAGCACCAGCGGGTCCTGATCGCCCGTGCGCTCGCCTCCGAGCCCGAACTGCTGATCATGGACGAGCCGATGGCCGGGGTCGACCTGGCCAGCCAGGAAGTCCTCGCGCACACCCTCACCGAGCAGGTCTCCCAGGGCGCGACCGTGCTGCTCGTACTGCACGAACTGGGCCCCCTGGAGCCCCTCATCGACCGGGCGGTCGTCCTGCGCGACGGCTGCGTCGTCCACGACGGGCCACCCCCGAAGGCCGTCGGCCAGCACGCCCTGCCCGGCCACGACCACGTACACCCGCACGCACCGGCGGGCGCCGAACCGATCCGTACGGGACTGCTGAGCTGATGGACTTCCTCGACTACGCCTTCATGCAGCGGGCCCTGCTCGCCGCCGTCCTGGTCGGCATCACGGCCCCCGCGGTGGGGATCTACCTCGTGCAGCGCCGCCAGGCCCTGATGGGCGACGGCATCGGCCACGTGGCGATGACCGGCGTCGGCCTGGGCTTCCTGCTGACCTGGTCCCCGGTGTGGATGGCGACCCTGGTCTCCGTCCTCGGCGCGGTCCTCATGGAGCTGATCCGCTGGTACGGCAAGACCCGCGGCGACATCGCCCTCGCGATGCTGTTCTACGGCGGCATGGCCGGCGGTGTGATGTTCATCAACCTCGCGCCCACCGGCTCCAACGCCAACCTGACGTCGTACCTGTTCGGCTCCCTGTCGACGGTGTCCGAGTCGGACGTCACGGCGATCTGCGTCCTGGCCGCGTTCGTCGTCCTGGTCACCCTCGGCCTGCGGCGGCAGCTGTTCGCGGTCAGCCAGGACGAGGAGTTCGCCCGGGTGACGGGGCTGCCGGTGCGCGTGCTGAACCTGCTGACGGCGGTCACCGCCGCCGTCACCGTGACGGTGGCGATGCGGGTGGTCGGGCTGCTCCTGGTCAGTGCGCTGATGGTGGTGCCCGTCGCGGCCGCCCAGCAGATCACCCGCAGCTTCGCCGCCACCTTCGTGATCGCCGTGGCCATCGGCGTGAGCGTGACGATCGGCGGCACCGTCACCTCGTACTACCAGGACGTGCCGCCCGGTGCGACGATCGTGCTGCTGACCATCGGCGCGTTCATCGCTCTGACGGCGCTCGCGGCGCCGCTGGCCCGCCGCCGCGCCCGGGCCCGGGCGGCCGCGGACGGCGCGACCGACCCCGGGGACTGCACGATCCCGGGCAGCCGCCGGGCGGCCGACGAGGTCGGCGTCTGACCGCCCCCGCGCCGGGCTGGCACAATGGCCCGGGCAAGGCAGACGTGAGGAGGCAACGGTGACGACCGCTGGACCGTCCGTGAAGGGCCGCGCCACCAAGCAGCGGGCCGCTGTGGCGGCGGCCCTGCAGGAGGTCGACGAGTTCCGCAGCGCGCAGGAACTGCACGACATGCTCAAGCACAAGGGCGACTCGGTCGGGCTCACCACGGTCTACCGCACCCTGCAGTCCCTCGCCGACGCCGGTGAGGTCGACGTCCTGCGGACCGCCGACGGCGAGTCCGTCTACCGCCGGTGTTCCACCGACGACCATCACCATCACCTCGTGTGCCGGAGCTGCGGCAAGGCCGTCGAGGTCGAGGGACCGGCCGTGGAGAAGTGGGCGGAGTCCATCGCGGCGGAGCACGGGTATGTGAACGTGGCTCATACGGTGGAGATTTTCGGGACCTGCGAGGACTGTGCGAAGGCCGCCGGCGGTTGAGCCGGGTTTCGCTCTCCGCCGTGGGGGTGAGGCCTCCTTGCCGGGTACCGCTGTGTGGGGGTTGTTCGCGCAGTTCCCCGCGCCCCTGAGTCGGTGACCTCCAGCTTCGTTCGAAGCACCGCTCCAGTCTCAGGCGGACGGCATGAGGCCCTGGGGGGCTGAGCCCGCGCCGGACGAGCAGCGGCAGGGCGGTGGAGGCCAGGATCACGGTGCCGCCGATGCGCAGGACGAGGTCGTAGGCGCGTTCCGGGCCGGTCTCGGGGGTGAGCGAGGTGATGGCCGCCGCCACGGCCGCGAGGCCGATCGCGCCGAGCGTGACGAGGGCGGTGAGGACGACGCCCGAGGCCTCTCCGGCGCGGGCGGGTGAGACGACCTGCTGGGTGGCCACGCTGGCGAAGGTCCAGCCCAGGCCGGGCCCGAGCGCGCACCAGGTGAAGACGGGCAGGTAGACCCACCAGGACAGGCCTGGTGATCACGGAGACCGACACGGGGAAGATCAGTGCCGCGCCCCGCGCCCTGCACGATCCGGTCCACGACGAGCACGCCGAGGCTCGGCGCGAGGGCGCAGCCGACGGAGGCCGCGGCGAACAGCCCCGTCCCGGTCAACAGGATCGGGCGCCGCCCGAGGAGATCACCCAGCCGCCCCCCGACGATGAACAGGCAGCCGACGGCGAGCATGTACGCGGACAGCGTCCACTGCGCCGCGGAAACGGTCGTGTCCAGCTCGTCGGAGATCCCGGGGACGGCCAGGTTGAGCGCGAAGAAGTCCAGCTGGATGCAGAACAGAACAGGGCCAGCGAGGACGCGATGAAGACCCCGGTCCGTCGTGAGGCCCGGCGAGGTGCGTCGACGGCGCTGGAACCCGTGCCACCAGCACACGGCCGCCCTGGCCCGGCTGCCACCGGAAGGCCGCCGGGCCGCTGCTCGCTACGGCTGCTCGCCCTCCATGGCCAGCAGCTCCTCGTTCGGGACCGCCCCGCCGAAGCGGCGGTCCCGGGATGCGAACTCCAGGCACGCCCGCCACAGGTCACGCCGGTCGAAGTCGGGCCACAGCACGTCCTGGAAGACCATCTCGGCGTAGGCGCTCTGCCAGATCAGGTAGTTGGAGGTGCGCTGCTCACCGCTGGGCCGCAGGAACAGGTCCACGTCCGGCATGTCCGGGTAGTACATGTACTTCGCGAAGGTCTTCTCGTTGACCTTGGACGGGTCGAGCTTGCCGCTCTTCACGTCCGCCGCCAGCGCCTGCGCCGCGTCGGCGATCTCGGCCCGCCCGCCGTAGTTCATGCAGAAGTACAGCGTGAGCTTGTCGTTGCCCTTGGTCTGCTCCTGGGCGATCTGGAGCTCCTTGGCGACGGAGCGCCACAGCTTCGGCATCCGCCCGACCCAGCGCACCCGGATGCCCAGCTCGTCGAGCTGGTCACGGGTCTTGCGGATGAAGTCCCGGTTGAAGTTCATCAGGAAGCGCACCTCGTCGGGCGAGCGCTTCCAGTTCTCGGTGGAGAAGGCGTACAGGGAGATGGCGCCCACGCCCATCTCGATGGCTCCCTGGAGCACGTCCAGCACGCGCTCGGCGCCGACCTTGTGCCCTTCGGTGCGCGGCAGGCCCCGGTCCTTGGCCCAGCGGCCGTTGCCGTCCATGACGATCGCCACATGCTGCGGTACGAACTCCCCGGGGATCTTCGGGGGCCGCGCGCCGGACGGGTGCGGCTCCGGCGTCCTGTACTCCCGGCGCTGGCGCCCCAGGATCCCGCGTACGGCCATGTGTCTCTCGTCTCCTCGTGCTCGCTTGCTTCTGTGCTGCTCTGCTTGTGCGCTGCTCGCGCTACTTCTCGACGTAGCGCAGGGAGCGCAGCCCGCGCTCCATGTGCCAGTGCAGATACGCGGACACCAGCCCGCTGCCCTCCCGGACATAGCGCGCCTCGCACGCGTCCGCGGTCTCCCAGTCTCCCGTCAGCAGGGCGCCGAGGAGCTCCAGGGCCTGGGGCGAGGGTACGACGCTGCCGGGAACTCGGCAGTCCACGCAGACGGAACCGCCCGAGGCGACCGAGAAGAACCGGTTGGGTCCGGGCATCCCGCACTTCGCGCAGTCGGTGAAGCTCGGGGCGTACCCGTTGACGGCGAGGGAGCGGAGCAGGAACGCGTCGAGCACGAGATGGGGTGCGTGCTCGCCCCGGGCGAGGGTCCGCAGCCCGCCCACCAGCAGCAGGTACTGCTGCACGGCCGGCTCCCCTTCGTGGTCGGTGAACCGCTCGGCGGTCTCCAGCATGACGGTTCCGGCCGTGTACCGTGCGTAGTCGCTGACGATGCCGCCGCCGTACGGGGCGATGGTCTCACTCTGTGTACACAGCGGCAGACCGCGCCCGACCAGCTCGCTCCCCTTCGCGAAGAACTGCACGTCGACGTGGGAGAACGGTTCGAGGCGCGCACCGAACTTCGACTTCGTCCGGCGCACGCCCCGGGCCACCGCGCGTACTCGACCGTGACCGCGCGTGAGCAGCGTGATGATCCGGTCCGCCTCACCCAGCTTCTGGGTGCGCAGCACGATGCCGTCGTCGCGGAACAGACTCATGGCGCCATTCTCGCAGGGTCACCGCCTCACGGGACCTCGCCCCTGCTGCGTGCGTTGGCGTACGCCGTCGCCGCGCGCAGCCGCTCGGCCGGGGTGGCGTGCCGGACGGCTCCGGGGTCGGCGTCCCACTCCCTGCCGCCGCCGTACGGCCTCAGCTGCACGTAGGGCCCCTCATGCCCCATGACGATGCCGATGCGGCCGCTGCGGGTGTCCACGACATAGGCGCCGACCGGTGGCTTCATCGCAGCACCGCCGCGAGTCGCCGGGCGGTCTCCACGGAACACCGGCCCAATTCCACGAGCGGACAGGGTGCTTCCCGCGCAAGACTCACCGGGTCGAGCCCCAGTGACGGCAGGATAATTCCCGCCTCGGCGAGTTCTGCCCGCAATTCTTTCACCACGTCCTCCGCTTCTTCGACGCAGAGCGCCGAGTGTCGTACCTCCACGTGCTCCCCTCCCTTTCACGGTTTCACTCTTCGCGTCCCCACGGTGACGCTCCGCTTCTACAATCAGGAAGGGTCTGTGCCCTACAACTGCGGGGCAGTACAGAGGGGTTCGGTAATGGCCAACGGTTCTCGGCAGGCGGCGTGGGAGCTCTTCGGCGCGGAGCTCAGGCCATTCGCAAACCACAGTTGGATGTGGCGCAGCGGATCGACGGGGTGCTGCAAATCGACGGTATTTTCGAGCGGTTGTGCAGGATGCTGATTGACGATAAGCGGTACGCAGATTACTTCGCGGAGGTTGTGGAGCTGGAGAGGCTGGCGACGCATCCATTCGCAGCGGACGAGTTCCTCGAGGATCGCGTCGCCGCCCGCGTGGAACGCGCCCACTGCAGGCGCTCCCGTTCTCGGCGGGGGCTCCCGCGAACAACGGCTCGCTACGGCCATGGAGTTCGATGAAGCGCCGCCCGTCGCCTATACGGAAACGTCGTATTCGGGGACGTTGGTCGATGACCCGGCCATGGTGAAGCGGGCACAGCGCGCCTACGATCTGCTCAGGGGCGCCGCACTGTCGCCGGAGGCGTCCCTCGCCCTGGTCCGATCGGCGGCTGAGGAATTGCGACGATGCACTCCTACGACCTGAGCAACGCCCGCTGGCGCAAGAGCAGCTACAGCAACGGCGACGGCGGCAGCTGCGTCGAGGTCGCCGACGGAATACCGGGGCCGTTCCCGTCAGGGACAGCAAGCTGGCCGACGGCCCTGTGGTTCTGATCGGGGCGGATGCGTGGAGAGCGTTCCTGCGCACGGGCGGGGCCGCCCGCTTCCCATGACGGGCCACCAGCTCACCGAACCAGGGCCGGCATGGTCGATGCGTCCGGCACGGCCGATGGACGTCGACGCGATAGCGGAACTGCGAGCGACGGTGATGCGCCCGGACTTGGAGCGTCTGGGCCGCTACGACGAACACCGGGTGAGGCAGCGTCTTCGCGACGGCTTCTCCCCGCAGCACACGTCGATCATCACGGCCGCCGGATCCTTCGCAGGCAGCGTGACCTTGCGCCCGGCCGAGGACGGCCACTGGCTGGAGCACTTCTACCTCAGCCCGGACGTCCAGGGCAGGGGCCTGGGATCGGCAGTCCTCCGAACCCTCCTGACCAGGACGGACACTGCCGCCGAACCCGTCCGCCTGAACGTCCTCCAGGGCAGCCCCGCCCGCCGTCTCTACGAACGCCACGGCTTCATGGTGGAATCCCAGGACCCGATCGACGTCTTCATGCTGCGCCTGCCCCTGACGAACTGCCCCTGACGAACCGAACCCGCCGAGGGCTCGTGCAGGCCCGCGCCTGGAGCGTTCGGGCCGCCGTTCACGCCGATCGGCGACTCTGCAAGGGGGGGTAAACCCCCTGAGCAGTAGGGCAGTTGACTGGATGGGGTCAGGACCGGAAAGCCGTCAGGCTCGTCCCATGAAGCAGATCAAGCGCAACGCCTCCCTGATCGCGGCCTCCGCCCTCCTGTTCGGGCTCGCCGTCCCGCTGACCGCTTCCGCCGCCGGTGCCGCGCCGCTCGAATGGACGAAGTGCGAGGGCACCGGCCTCGACCCCCGTCAGCAGTGCGCGGTGCTCTCCGTGCCGATGAACTACGCCGATCCGGGCGGCCGGAAGATCGACATCGCCCTCTCCCGCCTCCCCAGTGAGAAGCCCTCCGCCCGCCGGGGCGCGTTACTCATGATCCCCGGCGGGCCCGGCGGGGACAGCCTCGCCGGGCCCTCCGAGAAGGGCAGGCAGCTGCCCCGGTCGGTACGCGACGCATACGACCTCATCGGCCTCGCCCCGCGTGGCAACTCCCCGTCCACGCCCGTGAGCTGCGGCTTCGACCGCTCCGACCTCGCCCGCACCAAGCTGCTCCCCTGGCCCGCAGCGGGCGGATCCGTCGCTGAGAACATGGCCGCCGCCCGCCGGATGTCGAACGCCTGCGCCCGCGCCGGCGACGAACTGCTGCAGCACATCAGCACCAAGAACAACGCCCGCGACATCGACCGCATCCGCGCCGCCCTCGGCGAGCGCAAACTGTCCGCCTGGGGCGTCTCGTACGGCACATACGTCGGCGCCGCCTACCGGGAGATGTTCCCGCGGCGCACCGACCGCGTCGTGCTCGACAGCAACGACCACCCCGACCCGGTGCAGGGCCAACGCGCCTGGCTCGCCGCGTTCGAGGTCGGCGTCGAGGACAACTTCCCCGAGTTCGCCAAGTGGGCCTCCAGGCCCGGCAACCCGCACCGGCTGGCCCGCACCGCGGCCGAGGTGCGCCCGCTCTTCTCGCGCCTCGCCGCCCGCCTGGACCGCACGCCGATCCCCTGGCCGGGCGCCAACCCCGGGGAGCTGAACGGCAATGTCCTGCGCCAGACCATGCTGGACGGCTTCTACGACCCCGCCGACGGCTACCCCGTCCTCGCCGAGCTGATCCTGGCGGCGAAGAAGGGCACGGTGCCGCCCGCCCCCCAGGCGCCGCCGGACCCGGTGCTGCGGAACTATGCCGCGGTCGTGGCCGCCACCGTCTGCAACGACGCCGCCTGGCCCCGGTCGGCCGCCGTCTACCGCAAGGACGTCGCCGCCGGCCGCCTGAAGTACCCGCTGACCGCGGGCATGCCGCGAAACGCGATGGTGTGCGCCGCCTGGCCGTGGCAGCCGAAGGAGCCGCCGCTGCGCGTCACCGACCGGGGCCCGTCCGACGTCCTGCTCATCCAGAACGAGCGGGACGTGGCGACCCCTCTCAGTGGTGCGCTGAAGCTGCGCGAGGCCCTGGGCCGGCGAGCCGTGATGGTCACGAACGACGCCACCGGCCACGGCGCCTACCTGGACAACGGCACCGCGTGCGGCGACACCCTCGTCTCCCGCTTCCTGGCCACCGGGGAACGGCCGCGCAAGGACACCCACTGCCGCTGACCGGCCTGGCCCGCCCGGGCGTACCTGCCCGCGAGGCCGCAGTCCGGGTCGTCGACCCGGTGTCTCCCCGCCCCGACGGTGTGCCTGGTCGATGCCGCGCACGTACCGCCGAGGCGGGATTCACCCCTCGCCGAACCCGCGCACGTACCGCCGCTGCCAAGGCGTCTCCACAGCATGCCGGTCGTAGTGCCGCCGGACGTATCCCACCGCCTCCTCCCCCGGCACCCCGTCCAGCACCGCCAGGCAGGCCAGTGCCGTGCCGGTGCGGCCGCGGCCGCCTCCGCAGGCGAGCTCCACCCGTTCCCCGGCGGCCCGCTCCCATACCTCGGCCAGTACCGCTCGGGCGGCCGCCCGGTCCGCCGGGAGACGGAAGTCGGGCCAGCGGATCCAGCCCGACTCCCAGGGGACCTCGGGCGGTCGCCGGCCGAGCAGGTAGACACCGTAGGAGGGGAGGGGCGCGCCGGGGTCCAGGGGGTGGCGCAGGCCTCGGCCGCGTACCAGCCGGCCGGACGGCAGTCTCAGGACGCCGGCGTCACTCTCGCTCCACAGCTCGGTCATGCTCCTCATCATGGTCCGCTCCCGCCCACCCGGTGACGGATTCGGCGACAGGGCCCGGGCGTCCTGACGTCCCGCCCCCGGCCACTCGTCCGGTGCTGCGACAGGTCCGACGCACCGTCAACTCAGCCGGTCCGGCGACGACGTCGGTCCGGCTTCCGGCGGATGGGCCATTCGTGTGCGAGCCCTTGACCGCCCCCACGGCCCCTCCTATGGTCGCGCTGACCACCGGACGTAGGACGTCGTATCTCCGCTGCCAGTCCCCCCTCCCCCCCCCAGACCTCGCTGGAGGACCCGTGCGCGATGTGACCCCCGCCGTGCTCGCGCTGCACCGCCGGTCGTTCCTGAAGCACACCGGCGCACTGGGCGCGGCCGCCGCCGTCTCCGCGTCGCTGTCGGCCTGTTCCGCGGGTCCGGAGTCCACCAACGACACCGGCAGCGGCGGCGGCGCGGACCGGACGCTCACCGCGGTGATCGGCTACGGCAACGACGGCAGCTGGGACCCCACCCAGACCGCGTCAGCGTTCTGCATGGCCGCCAACCACCACATCTACGAGGGGCTGCTGGACACGGACCCGATCTCGCGCGAGCCGTACGCCGCGCTGGCGACCGAGGTGCCGAAGGACCCGGGCAGCACGACGTGGAGGTTCACGCTGCGAGCGGGTGCGACGTTCCACGACGGCAAGCCCGTCACCGCCGACGATGTCGTCTTCGTCTTCGAGCGGATCCTCGACCCGGACACCCAGACCCTCGCCAAGGGCTTCTTCGCGAGCTGGCTGAAGGAGGTCCGGAAGGTCGACGCGCGGAACGTGGAGCTCGTGCTGAAGTTCCCCTTCCCCGACGGGCTTTCGCGGCTGACACTCGCCAAGATCATGCCCAAGCACGTGTTCTCCCGGCCCGGAGCCTGGGACGACGCCGTCAAGGGCAAGGCGATCGGCTCGGGGCCGTACCGGCAGACCGCGCACCATCCGAAGTCGAACACGACCTTCGAGGCGTTCGACGGCTACAACGGCCCCCGCAAGCCCGCCTTCCGGAAGATGAACTGGCTGACGATCGTGGACGCGGCTCCCCGCGTCGCGAAGATCTCGGGGTCGAGCGCGGGCGCGCAGATCGCCGACAACATCCCGTACGCCAACATCGGGCAGCTGGAGAGCGGCGGGATGACGGTCGCCGGCGGGGCCGGGATGAACAACCTGTTCCTGATGTTCAACACCGCGCACAAGCCGTTCGACGACGTGCGGGTGCGCCAGGCACTGCACTACGCCATCGACACCGAGAAGATGGTGGAGGTCGCGCTCAAGGGCCACGGCAAGCCGTCCAGTTCCTTCCTCGACGAGGCCAACCCGTCCTACCGGCGGGCGAAGACCGTCTACGACCACGACCCGGACAAGGCGAAGGCGCTGCTGGAACAGGCCGGGGTCAAGGGGCTGAGCATCGAGATCCTGGCCGTGAACGTCAGCTGGATCGTCGACTGCCTGCCGACCGTCAAGGCGTCCTGGGACGCGATCGGGGTGCAGACGACCCTGTCGCCGCAGGAGACCACGGCCGTGTTCACCAAACTGGACCAGAAGCGGGACTACCAGGTCGTGGCCGCCGCCTCGAACCCCAACCAGTTCGGCCTCGACGCCGATCTGATCATGCACTACAACCACGGTCCCGAGAACCTGTGGATGCAGTACACCCGCTGGGCCGCCGACCCCGTCGCCAGGCAGCTCTTCAAGGACATGGACCGGGCCACCCGGGAGCCCGACCCGGCGAAGAAGAAGGCGATCGTCCAGGACTACATCGACGTCGTCGCCGAGCAGGCCGTGCTCTACCCGGTCGTCCACAATGAGCTGATGACGGCCTGGGACCCGGCGCGGCTCAGCGGCATAAGGGCCCAGCCGTACCCGGGCATCAACCTCCTCCAGGCCAAGTGGGCCTAGCGCCATGACGGCCGTCCTGCGGATTCTGCTGCGCCGGGTCGCCCTCCTCGTGCCGCTGATGCTCGGCATCGTGCTGTTCGTCTTCCTGGTGATGCGGTTCTCGGACGTCGACCCGGCGTCCGCGTTCTTCCAGGGCGCCAACCCGACACCGCGGCAACTGCACGACTTCCGCGAGGAACACGGCCTGCTCGACCCGCTGCCGGTGCGTTACGCCGCCTTCGTCGGCGACCTGCTGCACGGCGACATGGGCACCAGCGCGCTGACCCGGGCGCCGGTGATCGACCAGGTGACGACCGCGCTGCCGCTCACCCTGCAACTGACCTTCCTGGGTCTGGGTATCGCGGTCGTCCTCGCCCTGATCGGAGGTGTGACCGCGGCGATCCACCGGGACCGGCTGCCCGACCAGCTGATCCGGATCGTGTCGCTGACCGGCGTCGCCGCGCCCGGCTTCTGGCTGGCGCTGCTGATGATCCAGTATCTGGCGGTCGACCTCGGCTGGTTACCGACCGGCGGCTACATCAACCCGGCGGACTCCTTCACCGGCTGGCTCAGGACGATGACGCTCCCCGCGCTCGCCCTCTCCCTCCCGGTGGCGGCGCAGCTGACCCGGATCGTGCGCACGGCCGTCGTGGAGGAGCTCGACAAGGACTACGTACGGACGGCGATCGGGAGCGGGCTGCCGCCCCGGGTGGTGGTGGGGCGGAACGTCCTCAGGAACGCCCTGATCAATCCCCTCACCGTGCTCGGCCTGCGCGTCGGCTACCTCCTCGGCGGGGCGGTCGTCATCGAGACGATCTTCTCGCTGCCGGGCATGGGCAAGCTGATGATCGACGCCGTCAAGAACGGCGATCCGGCCGTCGTCCAGGGCGTCGTACTGACCACGGCGGCCGGGTTCGTCGTCGTGAACCTCGTCATCGACGTCCTCTACCTGCTGGTCAACCCGCGACTGAGGGACGCCACCCCATGATGACCCGCAAGAGTCTCACCGCGGCCCTGTCGCGGCCCGGCGTGCGGCTGCGCGGCCTGCGCCGGCTGCCGTTGCTGTCCAAGGTCGCCGTCGGCTTCCTGACGGTCGTCGTCCTCATGGCGCTGCTCGCGCCGCTCCTCGCCCCGCACGACCCGCTCGACCAGCAGCCGCCGGTCGACGGCACCGGTCACCCGTCCGCCGCGCACTGGATGGGCCAGGACAGCCTCGGCCGGGACATCCTCAGCCGGCTGATGTACGGGGCGCGCTGGTCGCTCGCGATCGGCCTCGGCGCGACCGGGCTCGCCCTGGTGGCCGGTGCGCTGCTCGGTGCGGTCGCGGCGACCTCGCGCAAGGCGGTCGACGAGACGCTGATGCGCTGCCTGGACGTCGTGATGGCGTTCCCGGGCATCGCGCTGGCCGCCGTGCTGGTGGCGGTGTTCGGCGGTGGCATCACGGTGCTGATCTGCGCGATCGCCTTCCTGTTCACACCGCCGGTGGCGCGGGTGGTCCGGGCGAACGTCCTCGATCAGTACGGCGAGGACTACGTGACGGCGGAGCGGGTGATCGGCGCGCGGACACCGTACATCGTGCTGCGGCACGTGGCGGTCAACTGTGCCGCGCCGGTCCTGGTGTTCTGCACGGTCCAGGTCGCCGAGGCGGTCGTGTTCGAGGCGTCGCTGTCGTTCATCGGGGCGGGCGTACGGCCGCCGGACCCGTCCTGGGGCAGCGTCATCGCCGACGGCAAGAACATGGTGCTGACCGGCGGCTGGTGGGCGACGGTGTTCCCCGGGCTGCTGATGCTGGTGACGGTGCTGTCGCTGAACATCCTGTCCGAAGGGGTGTCGGACGCCTGGGCGGCCCCGTCGGCGCGGGAGGTGGACGTACCGGACGACGACCGGCTTCAGCGGCCGGAGCCCGGCGGCGGGGAGGTCGTGCCGCTGCCCGGTCTGGCGGAGGCCGCGAGCCGGTTGCGGGCCCGGGCGCGCCGACTGCCCCGGGACGGGCAGCCGGTGCTCGCGGTGGAGAACCTCGCCATCGGCTTCGACCGGCGGCACGGCGGCGTCGACATCGTGGACGGCATCAGCTTCGAGGTGCATCCCGGGGAGGTGCTCGGGCTGGTCGGCGAGTCGGGCTGCGGCAAGTCGCTCACCGCACTGGCGATCATGGGCCTGGAGCCGAAGGGGGCGCGGGTCGGCGGCCAGGTCCGTTTCCGGCAGCGGGACCTGCTCGCCGAGCCGATGCGGGTACGCCGCAAGCTGCTCGGCCACGAGATGGCGATGATCTACCAGGACGCGCTGTCGTCGCTGAACCCGGCGATGACGATCCGCGCGCAGCTCGGACAGGTCGTCCGGCGCGGCGGGCACCGCAGCCCCGCCGAGCTGCTGACGATGGTCGGCCTCGACCCCGGGCGGACCCTGCGCAGCTACCCGCACGAACTGTCCGGCGGGCAGCGCCAGCGCGTCCTGATCGCCATGGCTCTGTCCCGCGACCCGAAGCTCATCGTCGCCGACGAGCCGACGACCGCCCTGGACGTGACCGTGCAGGCGCAGGTCGTGGAGCTGCTGCTGCGGCTGCGCGAGGAGCTCGGCTTCGCGCTGATCCTCGTCTCGCACGACCTGGCGCTGGTCGCGGACGTCACCGACCGGGTGGTGGTGATGTACGGCGGGCAGATCGTCGAGACGGGCGTGACCGCCGACCTGGTGGAGGCGCCTGCGCACCACTACACGCGCGGCCTGCTCGGCAGTGTGCTGTCGCTGGAGTCGGCGCAGGAGCGGATGACGCAGATCAGCGGCGTCGTACCGTCCCCGGCCGACTTCTCCGCGGGGTGCCGCTTCGCCGACCGCTGCCCGCGCGCGAGCGAGATCTGCCGTACGACGGTCCCGGTCCTGGCCGGTCCTCCCGAGCACACGGCGGCCTGTCATCACCCGGCCGTGGAGCTGTCGGCCACCGAGAGCGAGGCGGTGTCATGAGCGCGCTGGTGGAGCTGGCGGGCACGCACGTCGTCCACAAGGCCCGCAGCGGCGGCCTGTTCGCCCGGGACCGGGTGTACGCGCTGACCGGCGTCGATCTGGCCGTCGCGCCCGGCGAGACCGTCGGCGTGGTCGGTGAGTCCGGCTGTGGGAAGTCGACGCTGGCGAAGGTGCTGGTCGGGGTGGAGCGGCCGACACGGGGGACGGTGTCGTTCCGGGGCCGGGACCTGTGGGCGATGCCGGCCGCCGAGCGCCGCCGGGCCGTGGGCGGCAGCACCGGCATGATCTTCCAGGACCCGTCGACGGCCCTGAACCGCCGCCTGACGGTCCGGCAGATCCTGCGGGACCCGCTCGACGTCCACGCCCGGGGCACCAGAAGCCGACGCGAGGAAAGGGTCCGCGAGTTGATGTCCCTCGTGGGTCTTCCCCCGGCCCTCGCCGCCGCCCTGCCGGCCCAGCTGTCGGGCGGGCAGCGCCAGCGCGTCGCGATCGCCCGGGCACTCGCGCTGGACCCGGACCTGGTCGTGGCCGACGAGCCGACGAGCGCCCTGGACGTGTCGGTCCGCGCGCAGATCCTCAACCTCCTGCTCGACCTGAAGGAACGCCTGGGCCTGGCCCTGGTGTTCGTCTCGCACGACATCCAGACGGTACGGCGGATGAGCGACCGCGTGATCACCATGTACCTGGGCCGGGTCGTGGAGGAGTCCCCGGCCGCCCTGGTCACCGACCGGGCCCGGCACCCGTACACCCGCGCCCTGTTCTCCGCCACGCCCGGCCTGCTCCACCCGATCGACCCGATCCCGCTGGTCGGGCCGGTGCCGTCGGCGACCCGCCCGCCGAGCGGCTGCCCCTTCCGCACCCGCTGCTGGAAGGCGGACGGGACCTGCGCGGAGCAGATGCCGGGCTTCTCGGCCGCGTCGGCGCCCGCGCACCGCTTCCGCTGCCACCATCCTGTGCGGGAGGACGAGTCGACCCGCGACCTCGTCCACCGGCACGACCCGATGGAGGCTCCATGACTCTCGCCCCGCTGACCGGTGTCATTCCGCCCGTCTGCACGCCTCTGACCCCGGACGGCGAGGTGGACGTCCCCTCGCTGCTCTCGCTCGTCGACCATCTGGTGGCGGGCGGGGTGCACGGGCTGTTCGTGCTCGGCTCGACCTCGGAGGCGGCGTTTCTGCCGGACCGGCAGCGCGGGCTGGTCGTCGAGTCGGTCGCGGGGCATGTGGGCGGGCAGCTCCCGGTGCTGGCCGGCGCGATCGACATGACGACGCCCCGGGTCCTGGACCATGTCGCGTCGGTGACGGCGGCGGGCGCGGACGCGGTGGTCGTCACGGCCCCGTTCTACACCCGCACCCACCCCGCGGAGATCGCCCGCCACTTCCGCGCGGTCGCCGCCGCGAGCCCGGTCCCGGTCATCGCCTACGACCTTCCCGTCGCCGTCCACACCAAGCTGCCGGCCGACGTCGTCCTGGAGCTGGCCGCCGACGGGGTCGTGGCCGGGCTCAAGGATTCCAGTGGTGACCTGGCCGCCTTCCGCCAGGTGGTGACCGGCGTCCGGGAACGCGGGGGGGTCACCGGCTTCAGCGTGCTGACCGGGTCCGAGCTGATCGTCGACGCGGCCCTCGCGATCGGCGCGGACGGCACGGTGCCGGGCCTCGGCAACGTCGACCCGCACGGCTACGTCCGCCTGGACCGGCTGTGCCGCGCCGGGGACTGGGACGGGGCCCGTGCCGAACAGGAGCGCCTGTGCGCCCTGTTCGGCATGGTGACCGTCGGAGATCCGGACCGCATGGGTCCGAACTCCTCGGCGATCGGGGCGTTCAAGGCCGCGCTGCATCTGCGCGGCGTCATCGCCTGCCCGGCGACGGCACAGCCGCAGATCCCGCTGTCCCCGGGCGAGGTGGAGCAGGTCGGGAAGTACCTCGCGGCGGCCGGGCTGCTCTAGGAGCGTGTCCCCGTAATCGGCAACCGGATGGGTGTCCGTAGTCGGGGAGATCGATCCGACCTGCCGGAACGCAACGTCCGATTGCCGCCAGCAGCCTTCGCTTGCTTCAGGGAGAGTCGGTGACGGCTCGTGCACCGCAGGGCGAGTCTCTCCAGCTCACATCCCGCGAAAGGCGAACGAATGCACGTGGTCCCCGGGCTCAAGGTGCTGTACTTCGGGACACCGGTGGTGCTGATCAGCTCACGCAACGAGGACGGCACCGCGAACCTCGCGCCGATGTCCTCCGCCTGGTGGCTGGGCCAGTCCTGCATGCTCGGTCTCGGCAACAGCGGCCAGACGACCGCGAACCTGCTGCGCGAACGCGAATGCGTGCTCAACCTGCCCTCATCGGCGATGGTCGACGCCGTCGACCGGATCGCGCTCACCACCGGGACATCGGCCGTGCCGGACCACAAGGTGAAGCAGGGCTACCGATACGAGCCGGACAAGTTCTCGGCCGCGCAGCTGACCGAGCAGGCATCGGAGCTGGTTCGGGCGCCTCGGGTCGCGGAATGTCCGGTCCAGCTGGAGTGCAGGGTCGTCTCGGCGCACCCCTTCGGCGGTCCCACTCCTCATGCCACCGCCTTCCAGGTCGAGGTCCTTCGCGCCCACGTCGAGGAGGATCTGATCATCCCGGGGACGCACTACGTGGACCCGCTCGGATGGGACCCGCTCATCATGAAGTTCTGCGAGTTCTTCGGCGGTGGACACAACATCCATCCGTCGAAACTCGCCGAAGGCTGGAACATGCCGCATCAGCTCCAGCCAGCGGCCCTCTGAGCTGGTACCGCACCCGCGGCCGGGCCGCTCTGGACCCGCGGCCGGGCCGCGTAGCGCCGCGGCCGGGCCGCGTAGTGCCGCGGCAGGCGCTGGAAAGGAGCCCGGTCCGTCAGACGCCGCCGGGCGTCACCATCCCCGACTCGTACGCGACGATGACCAGCTGGGCCCGGTCCCGTGCCGCCAACTTGCCCATGATGCGGCTGACGTGCGTCTTCGCGGTGAGCGGGCTCAGGCCCAGCGCGTCGCCGATCTCCGTGTTGGTGAGGCCCCGCGCGACCAGACCGCGACCAGGCCTGGATCCTCGCCACCTGGGTGGAGTCGGCGCTGTCGGGCAGGTAGTCGACCGCGC
Organism: Streptomyces sp. NPDC013187; assembly: GCF_042899705.1. Classification (NCBI taxonomy): domain Bacteria; kingdom Bacillati; phylum Actinomycetota; class Actinomycetes; order Kitasatosporales; family Streptomycetaceae; genus Streptomyces; species Streptomyces sp. NPDC013187. Next base: position 38,765 of record NZ_JBIBAF010000002.1, read on the forward strand.
GGTTCTGCTGGATGTCGGCGAACTTGCCCGCGAGCGGCCCGACCAGCACGAGCGCGGCGAGCCACAGCCCGACCACCACCCAGGGCACGGCCCGTTTCCGCCCGCTGCGCGTCCTTACGGCCCCCATGGGTCCGGCTCCCTCCGGTCGGGTGCCTGGATCGGTCTCCAGACTCCCGCCGGGCGCGGGCCCGTTCGTCGGGCGTGGGGGCGAGTTGGGCGCTACTGCCGGGGGCGGTCCCGGCCTGCCGTTACTCCCCGGGGAGTAACGGCAGGTGTGCCCTACGAAGGCGTACGCGCCGCCGCGAGCAGCCGGGTCACGTCGTCGGAGCAGATGGTGAGTGCCGCTCCCACCGTCGCCAGTACGTCCCGCTCCGCCGTGGTGTACGGGCCGTCCGCCAGGGCGATGCGGGCGCCCTGCAGCAGGATCGATTCGCGGCCGACGGCGGCGAGGTGCGGAGTGAGCGGGTCCAGCGCCTCGTGGAGCTCTATGGCCAGCCCCGCGCCGCAGGGTTCGCCGGCGATCCGGCCGGTGTCGGCCTCCAGCGCCTCGACGAGTGCGGCCAGCTGCTCTTCCGTGCAGTCGTCGAAACCGGCCGCGCGGACGGCGAGGACGGCGGCCTCCAGTGCCGTACGGGCCCCGGCGCCGCCCGCCGCCAGCACCGCGAGGGCGACGGTGTGGACGGCGTCGCGGAGCATCGCGGAGAAGCGGGTGGTGGTCGGATGGTCGAGGACGTCGGTGCCGAAGTGGCGGCGGCAGGCCGCGCACTCCACGACCGGGCCGGTCTCGCCGCGCGGCAGCACGGGCAGACCGAGCAGGGTGAAGCGGCGTTGCCCGGTCAGCCGCTGGTAGTTGCGGTCGCCGCCGCAGCCGGGGCAGAAGAACTCTCCGTCACCGGCGGCCGTCCACGCGGTTCGGGTGCCCAGGATGCGCGAAAGCCTGGCGGCATGGCCGTTTCGTCCCCGTCCTGGCAGCACGTCGCACCTCCGTCACGCCGCACGGCAACGTCGCCGCGCTTGCGTGATGTTAGCCACATCAGAGACGAGGAGTCAGCACCCCGGAGGAGACCTTTCCGTGACCTCCACAGCAAATGGCCGGTATACGACGGGGCTCCACCCGCCGTACATCGGCGGACGGAGCCCCTGTGGCACCGGTGAGCGGCCTACGGCCGCGAACCCGTACGGCTGGTCAGCGAGCCGCGCGGTTGACGGCCGAGACGACCGCCTTCAGCGAGGCCCGCGTGGTGTTCGCGTCGATTCCGATGCCCCACAGGACCTTGCCGTCGATCGCGCACTCGATGTAGGAGGCGGCCTGCGCGGAGGCCCCCTCGCTCATCGTGTGCTCCTGGTAGTCCAGCAGGCGTACGTCGATGCCGACGGACTGCAGGGCGTCGAAGAAGGCCGAGATCGGACCGTTGCCCGTACCGGTCAGGACGGTGTCCTGACCGTCGACCGTGGCCTCCACCTTCAGCGTGTCCACACCGTCGGTGTCGGTGGTCGACTGGCCGTTGCGGACCTGGATGCGGCCCCACGGGTTCTCGGGGTTCGGCAGGTACTCGTCCTGGAAGACCGCCCAGATGTCCTTCGGCGTGACCTCGCCGCCCTCGGCGTCCGTCTTGGCCTGGATGACCTTGGAGAACTCGACCTGCATACGGCGCGGCAGGTCCAGGCTGTGGTCGTTCTTCAGGACGTAGGCGATACCGCCCTTGCCGGACTGCGAGTTGACGCGGATGACCGCCTCGTAGGAGCGGCCGACGTCCTTGGGGTCGATCGGCAGATAGGGGACGGCCCACTCGATGTCGTCGACCGTGACGCCCTTGGCGGCCGCGTCGGCCTCCATGGCGTCGAAGCCCTTCTTGATGGCGTCCTGGTGGGAGCCGGAGAAGGACGTGTAGACCAGGTCGCCCACGTACGGGTGGCGCGGGTGGACCTCCATCTGGTTGCAGTACTCCCACGTGCGACGGATCTCGTCGATGTCGGAGAAGTCGATCTGCGGGTCGACGCCCTGCGAGAACAGGTTCATGCCGAGGGTGACCAGGTCGACGTTGCCGGTGCGCTCGCCCTGGCCGAACAGGCAGCCCTCGACGCGGTCGGCGCCGGCCATCAGGGCCAGCTCGGCGGCGGCGACGGCGGTGCCGCGGTCGTTGTGCGGGTGGATCGACAGGCAGACGTGCTCGCGGCGGGACAGGTTGCGGCCCATCCACTCGAAGCGGTCGGCGTGCGTGGACGGCGTGGAGCGCTCCACGGTGGCCGGCAGGTTCAGGATGATCTCGCGGCCCGGGCCGGGCTGCCAGACGTCCATGACCGCCTCGCAGACCTCCAGCGCGAAGTCCAGCTCGGTGTCGGTGAAGATCTCGGGGCTGTACTGGTAGCCGAACTCGGTCTCGGGGCCCAGCAGCTTCTCGGCGTACTCCATGACCAGGCGGGTGCCGTCGACGGCGATCTGCTTGATGTCGTCCTTGGAGCCGCGGAAGACGACCCGGCGGAAGACGGGGGCCGTGGCGTTGTACAGGTGGACGGTGGCGCGCTTGGCGCCCTTCAGCGATTCCACCGTGCGCTCGATCAGGTCCTCGCGGGCCTGGGTCAGTACGGAGATGGTGACGTCGTCGGGGATCGCCCCGGGCTCCTCGATGATGGAGCGCACGAAGTCGAAGTCGGTCTGGCCGGAGGCCGGGAAGCCGACCTCGATCTCCTTGTAGCCCATCTTCACCAGCAGGTCGAACATGGCGCGCTTGCGGGCGGGCGACATGGGGTCGATCAGGGCCTGGTTGCCGTCACGCAGGTCGGTGGAGAGCCAGCGGGGGGCGGTGGTGATGCGCTGCTCCGGCCAGGTGCGGTCCGGGATGTCGACCTGCTCGTAGCGGCCGTACTTGTGGATCGGCATGGAACTGGGCTGCTGGCGGTTCGCCATGATGCTTAGGGCTCCTCAGAGGGTGTCCGGAAGGACGGCCGACGACGCAGCACCAAGCTCCGCGGGGAGGGAGTCGGCCTCGACTACAGGCCCTCGCCGCGGCAGCTAAGGAGAAGCAGCCCGAAACGCATGATGCGCAGCATGCTAGCCGAGCCGCTCCCCGGCGCGTGGGGTCGTATCAGTATGCGGGACCGGACGCCCAAACGGGACAAAAAGTGCGCTATGCCACGTCGCCATAGCACTCAGCACGGAGCGTGAGGGGCGTTGTCCCGGTATTTCACCAATCATGGTGGCGGCTAGTGACAGTTTCGTCACTCAGTGCAAGGGTGCCGGGCATGACGACTCACGGGGGCTTCGAGCCCGTCTTCTGCACCATCGTTCCGCCCCATGTCCTCGACCGGCTCGCCCAGGCCGAGGACCCCGCGCTCGCCGGTCCCGCCCGCCGCACCCTGCAGCGCGACGCCTTCGAGCGCACCCAGCGCCGCCTCACCACGGTCATCGGCGCGACCGCCGTCGCCGCGGTGGCCGACGGCACACCGCAGCGCACGATCCACGACGCCCGGCACGGCACCGACCTGCCCGGCCACAAGGTCCGCGGCGAGGGCGACAAGCCCGGCAAGGACGCCACCGTCAACCGCGCCTACGCGGGTCTCGGCGCCACCTTCGAGCTGTTCCTCCAGGCCTACCGGCGCGACTCGATCGACGGCGACGGCCTCCCGCTGAACGCGACGGTGCACTACGACCGCGACTACAACAACGCGTTCTGGAACGGCGAGCAGATGGTCTTCGGCGACGGGGACGGGGAGATCTTCCTCGACTTCACCATCCCGATCGACGTCATCGGCCACGAACTCGCGCACGGGGTCACGCAGTACACGGCCAACCTCACCTACTTCGGGCAGCCCGGCGCGCTCAACGAGTCCCTGTCGGACGTCTTCGGCGCCCTGATCAAGCAGTACACGCTCGGCCAGACCGCCGCCGAGGCCGACTGGCTGATCGGCGCGGGCCTGCTCGCCCCGCGGGTGACGGGCGTGGCGCTGCGCTCCATGAAGGAGCCCGGCACGGCGTACGACGACGACGTCCTCGGCAAGGACCCGCAGCCGGCGACGATGGACGACTTCGTGCGCACCGGCCGGGACAACGGCGGTGTCCACATCAACTCCGGCATCCCGAACCACGCCTTCTACCTCGCGGCCACGGCCCTCGGCGGCCACGCCTGGGAGCGGGCGGGGCAGGTCTGGTACGACGTGCTGACCGGCGGCGAACTGAGGCAGGACGCCATGTTCGTCGACTTCGCGACGCTCACCGTCAAGGCCGCCCGGGAGCGCTTCGGCGACGGGGAGGAGCTGGACGCCGTGTCGAAGGGCTGGGAGCAGGTCGGGGTGCGGACCCTGTAGTTCCGTACTAGACAGGTGCCATGCGGATTCAGGTGAGGCGCACGGGCGGGTTCGCGGGCATCGAGCGGTACGCCGAGGTGGACACCTCGGAACGGCCCGATGCCCCGGAATGGCACGCCCTGGCCGATCAGGCCCTGGCCGCCGGCCGGAGCACGCCGCCGGTCGGGGTCCCGGACGGGTTCAGCTACCAGCTCACCGTGGACGGCAAGACGGTGTACTGCGCTGACCCCCGGCTGACGGAGGAGCAGCGCAGACTGATCTCGCGGGTGCTGAAGGAAGGGGCGTAGCGGCGGGAGCACAGCGGGTCGGCGGCGCGCGAACAGCAGGGCGTAGCGCCGGGCGGGTGACAGTCCGCGCGTAACAGCTCCTTCCCGCCCGGGCGTTGACTTCCGTTACCGCCGGTACCGATGATCCAGCGCATGGCGACTGACGCAGGCAACCCGATCCCCCGCTTCCCGGCCGGCTTCCTCTGGGGCGTGTCCACCTCCGCGCATCAGATCGAGGGCGGCGTGAACGAGCGCGAGCCGTCCGTGTGGGACGCCTTCACGGCCGAGCCGGGACGGGTGAAGGACGGCTCGACGGCGGCGGTTGCCTGCGACCACGTCCACCGCCACCACGAGGACGTGGCCCTCCTGGCCGGCCTGGGCGTCAACGCCTACCGCTTCTCGATCTCCTGGCCGCGGGTGCGCTCCGAGAAGGGCCTGGACTTCTACGACCGGCTGGTCGACGACCTGTGCGCGGCGGGGATCCGCCCGGTGCCGACCCTGTTCCACTGGGATTTGCCGGCGGACCTGGACTGGCTGGACCGGGACACGGCCGAGCGCTTCGCCGAGTACGTGGCCCGGGTCGCGGGCCGTCTCGGCGACCGCGTGACGAAGTGGATCACCCTGAACGAGCCCGCCGAGCACACCCTGCTGGGCCACGCCCTGGGCGTGCACGCACCGGGGAAGCAGCTGCTGTTCGACGCGCTGCCGGCCGCCCACCACCAACTGCTCGCCCACGGGCTGGCCGTCCGGGCCCTGCGTGCCTCGGGCGCCGGCGACATCGGCGTCGCCAACTCGCACGGCCCGACCTGGGCGGCGTCGACCGAGGCGCCGGACATGGAGGCGGCGGACTTCTACGACCTGCTGCTGAACCGCCTGTTCGCGGACCCGCTGCTGCTGGGCCGCTACCCGGACGGCATCGGCGAGCTGATGCCGGGCGATGTCGAGGCGGACCTGAAGGTGATCGCCGAGCCGCTCGACTGGTACGGGATCAACTACTACGCACCGACCCGGGTCGGTGCCCCACAGGGAGCGGAGATCGAGTTCGGCGGCATCACCATGCCCGCCGAACTGCCCTTCTCCGTCCGGGAGATCGAGGGGCACCCGGTCACCGACTTCGGCTGGCCGGTCGTCCCCGAGGGCCTCACCGAAGTCCTCACCACCTTCCGCGACCGCTACGGCGACCGGCTCCCGCCGGTGATCATCACCGAGAACGGCTGCTCGTACCCGGACGTCGACGACCAGGACCGCATCGCCTACCTGGACGGCCACGTCCGGGCCCTGCACCGGGCGGTGGAGGCGGGCGTCGACGTGCGCGGCTACTTCGTGTGGTCCCTGCTCGACAACTTCGAGTGGGCGGAGGGCTACGCACGCCGTTTCGGCCTGGTCCACGTCGACTTCGACACCCTGGAGCGGACCCCGAAGGCCTCGTACGACTGGTACCGGGAGTTGCTGCGCTCGCAGCGGCCTACGGCTTGATGCCCACCCCGATCCACAGGCTGACCTCGGCGTCCGTCGGGGCGTCGCCCCCGGTGGCGTTCGGGAAGCCGCCGCGCAGCACGGCGCGCGCGTATCCGGGTGTCCGGAGCAGGCCCGTGACGTACTGCGGGTCACAAGTGCGCAGGGTTCTCGCGCCGGTCTCCAGGCTCACGTGGGCGGTGAACCAGGACGGCATCACGTCGCGGTAAGGGTTCCACAGCCGGGCTCGTCGGCCCGCTCGGCCTTAGTGGTGTGCTGAGCGGCCTGCGCCCCAATTATCAGGCAGATAGTTGCAGCGTGAACTGCTTTGCGAGCATAGTTACTTGGGTGACCAGGGTTCCGGAAGCAGCAACTCCCCCACCCGGCCGGTCCGTTGTCCGCTCGCCCCTTCCTTGACTTCGCCCACCCCCACGGAAGGCGATCGCCGTGTCCCCCCACACGACATCCACTCCCCGGTTCCTGGACACCGTGCGCCCGTACCTCACCGACTGGCTGGAGCTGCCCCCGCAGCGGACCAGCGTCAGAGCCGCCCGCCACGCCCTGCGCGCGCGGCTGGACACGTGGCAGGTGCCCGACGAGGTGTGCGCGAACGCCGTGCTGCTCGTGTCCGAGCTGGTGACCAACGCCGTGCTGCACACGCTCAGCGAACGGATCCTGTGCGGCGTCCAGCTGATGACGAAGGCGCGCTTCCGGCTGGAGGTCCACGACGGCGACCTCACGGGTCGCGGCATCCCCGACCGCTGCCCCGGCCCCGACGAGGAGGGCGGCCGCGGCCTGCTGCTCGTACGCGAGATGGCGGACAGCTGGGGCATCACCCGCTCGACCCTCACAGGCGGCAACGCGGTGTGGGCGAGCCTGGGGGCAGCGCAACACCCCTGAGAATTCCTAAGTGTTGAACCAGTAACGTAATGGGCGCCTTCAGAACAAACGGGCCCATTTGGTGATTAACCCCCTTTGGTGCCTATGGTGGAAGGGATAACCGATAGCGACGCGCGCAGTTCAGGAGGTGCAACGACATGCGCACCTACGAGCGTCCGACGCTGACTGCGGTCGGCTCCTTCCGCAAGACCGGTCTGGGCTTCAGGGCTGGGCCGGAGAGGTTCTGGTTCTTCCGGAGGAGGTTCTTCTGATCCGCCGGGCACGTCGCCGGCGCAGGATCTCCGAGGGGCGGTGGGACGTCGGTCCTGCCGCCCGCATCTCTTGATCGCCTCATGGCTCGGCGTACAGGAAGGGACCGGCATGGTCGATTTTCCTGATTCCGGTGAGGGGCCGGGGTGGTTCGTCGTCCTTCCGGACTGCGCTTCGGCGGCCCGGGCGTCCGCCGCGCTCCGCATGCGCGAGGTCCAGGAGGTCAGCCACCCGTCGGGACGGCCGTGGCTGCTCGGCCGCTGGTCTCCCGGTGCCCTGACCATCGGTGAGGCGGGCCGGACGAAGATCGCAGTCGTCGGTGAGCACGCCGTCACCGCCGACCGGCTCACCCCGGCGGCCGCCCGGGCCGGGACGATCACCGGCCTGGACGGGCTGGCCCGGGGCATGGCCGGCAGTTCGCATCTGATCGCTTCGGTCGCCGGACGGGTGCGTGTCCAGGGAAGCGTCACCGGCTTTCGCCGGGTGTTCCACGCCACGATCGGGGACGCCACCGTGGCCGCGGACCGGGCCGACGTGCTGGCGGCTCTGCTCGACGCGGAGGTCGACGCGCAGCGGTTGGCGACCCGCCTGCTGAATCCGTGCGCGCCGCACCCGCTGGCCGGCGAACCGGTCTGGCGTGGCGTGGGCGCCCTGGGGATCGGCCAGTACCTCGCCCTCGACGCCGACGGCCGGGGGCACCCCGTCGGGTGGTGGGCGCCTCCCGAGCCGGTGGTGCCGATGGCGGAGGGCGCGTCGGCGTTGCGGGAGGCACTGTCGGCGGCGGTGGACGTCCGGGTCCGGGGACGGAACGTGGTGAGCTGCGATCTGGGCGGCCTGGACTCGACCTCGGTGTGCGCTCTGGCCGCACGCGGCACGGCGAGGGTCATCGCCTACACCGCCGACGGTCTGGATCCCCTGTGCGACGACGCGACCTGGGCGCGGCGCACGGTCGCGGGGCTGGGCGACGTCGGCCACCACGTCATCGCCGGAGACCGGTTGCCCATGGTGTACGAGGGCCTGCGGGACGTGGACCAGCACTTCGACGAACCGTGCCCGGCGATGATGCATCCCAGCCGCTGTCTGCTCATTCCGCGGCTGGCCGCGGCACAGGGCTCCCGCATGCACCTGACGGGCTTCGGCGGGGACGAGTTGCTCTCCGGCTCGCCGGCCCATCTGCACTCGCTGGCCCGGACCCACCCCAGGACGGCGCTGCAGCGCCTGCGCGGCTTCGCCGCCCAGGGGCCGTGGCCGTACCGGGAGACGCTGCGGCAGCTGTGGGACAACAGCCCCTACCGGACGTGGCTCGCCCGAGCCGGCGGCCTCCTCACCGCCGCACCGCTGCCCTTGGAGACGCCGGCGCTGGACTGGGGGACACCGCCGCGGCTCCCCCCGTGGGCGACGCCGGACGCCGTCGCGGCCGTACGCGAGTTGATCCGCACCGCGGCGCATACCGCCGAACCGCTGGCGGAAGGGCGCGGACAGCACGTCGAGCTGGACGCCCTGGGAAACAACTCCCGCATGGTCCGGCAGGTGAGCCGGCTGGCCGGCCGCACCGGGATCACCCTGACCGCCCCCTACTACGACGACCGGGTGATCGAAGCGGCACTGGCGGTACGGCCGCAGGACCGGATCACCCCCTGGCGGTACAAGCCGCTCATCGTGGAGGCGATGCGCGGCATCGTCCCCGACGAGAGCCTGACCCGCCACACCAAGGACGAGGGCTCCTACGAGGCGGAGGCCGGGATGCGGGAACACCGGGCCGAGTTGCTGGCCCTGTGCGAGGACTCCCGCTTGGCCGGGTTGGGTCTGATCGACGCGAAGGCGTTGCGCGAGACGTGCAGTCGGCCCCTGCCCCCGGACCTGCCGTTCGACGCGCTGTACCAGACCGTGGTGTGCGAGACGTGGCTGCGTTCGCTGGAAGCCGCCACCACCGCTGTTCCGGGCTGAAATGGAGACGGCCGATGGCGTTCAAGCTGCGTGAGGGTGTGTTCACGGCCGAGACCGACTTCGGAATGACGCTCCTCGACGAGGACCACGACCAGTACTGGACACTCAACCCCAGTGCTGCCGTCGCCTTTCGGACGTTGCTGGAGGGCGGCAGCGAAGCCGATGCCGCGCAGCGGCTCACCCAGGAGTACGCGGTGGACATCGGCACCGCGCGACAGGACGTCCGGGACCTGGTCGGCGGACTGCACTCGGCGGGCCTGGGCGGCGAGGACACCGGCGGGCCGGAAGAGAGCACCGCGCGCGGCCGTTGGCCGCACCTGCGCGGCCGCCGTGCGGGGAGGAAGCGGCGATGACCTCACCGGAGGCGATCTTCCACGACCCGCGCTCGGTGCCCCTGCGGCGCCGGATCCCGGTCCGGCTCGCCGTGGGCGCGGCGCGGCTCCTGGCCCGTCGGCGCCCCCGGCGCATACGGGCCGCGCTGCAGTGGCTGCGCCGGGGCGCCCGTCCGGCAACGCTCGAGCAGGCGCGGGCCGCCCGGGACTCCGTGGTCACGGTCAGTCTGGCGTGCGGGGGTCGGGAAGGGTGCCTGCCCCGGTCCCTGGCCACGGTCCTGCTGTGCCGCCTGCACGGTCAGTGGCCGACCTGGTGCGTGGGCGCGCGGCGTCTGCCGCCCTTCGGCGCGCACGCCTGGGTGGAGGCTGAGGGGGTGCCGGTGGGAGAGAATCACCCGCCGGACTACTTCCGCCCCCTGTTCACCGTGCCCTGCGCTCCTGGTCCCGTCAGCCGTGAGGCCGTGATCCATGAAGCCCGAAGCGACGGATGAGACCGGCGAGCGGAGCCGGAAGGCCCCGTGGGACTTCCTGCGCCTGCTGTACGGCCACCGGCGGTGGGTCGCCCTCGCGGTCCTGCTGACGCTGGGAGCCTCGGCTCTGAGCCTGGCCCAGCCGTTGCTGGTCAAGCAGGTGATCGAGTCGACCGCGTCCGGCACCTCGATCGGGCCCGCACTCGCGCTGCTCGTCGTCCTCTTCCTCGCCCAGGCGCTGGTCCAGGGCCTCGCCCAGTTCGTCCTGGCCCGGACGGGCGAGGGGATCGTCCTCGGGATCCGGCTCGGCCTGATCAGGCATGTGCTGCGGCTGCCCATGGCCGTCTACGACCGCCACCGCATAGGCGATCTCATCTCGCGCACCAGTACCGACAGCACGACGTTGCGGCTGCTCGTCGCGGAAGGCTTCACCGAAGCGGTGACCGGCGCCATCGGGTTGATCGGCATCGTGGTGCTGATGGTCTGGCTCGACTGGCTGATGTTCCTCGTCGTGCTGGGCATGGTGGCGATCGCCACCGTGATCGTCGTCTCGGTGCTGCACGGCATCGAGGTGGCGTCACTGACCACGCAGCGGGCGACGGGTGCGATGACCGCTGATCTGGAGCGCGCGCTCGGTGCCATCCGCACCGTCCGGGCCAGCCGCGCCGAGCAGCGCGAGACCGACCGCATCGCGGGTGGCGCCAGATCGGCCTACGTGGGAAGCGTGCGGATGGCGAAGCTCGACGCCGTGGTGGCACCGGCGATCCAGCTGGCCGTCAAGGGGTCCTTCGTCGTCGTGCTGCTCATCGGCGGCATGCGGGTCGCCGACCGGCAGGGTTCGGTCGCCGATCTCGCCGCTTTCCTGCTGTACATGATCTACCTGGTCGAGCCGATCGGCATGCTGTTCCAGTCCCTGAGCACCATGGAGCAGGGCGTGGGCGCGTACCGCAGGGTCACGGAGGTGCTGGAGCTGCCCACGGAGCAGGACGCCGTGTCGGGAGCCGGCGTTCCGGCGCGCTGCGCGGCGAGGGACGGCGTCGGCCCGTCACGGGCGCCCGCGCTGGAGTTCCGCGACGTCTGGTTCGGCTACGAACCGCGACGCCCCGTCCTTCGCGGCGTGACCTTCGAGGCGCCGGAACGGTCCCACGTCGCCCTGGTCGGCAGCTCAGGGGTCGGAAAGTCCACCGTCTTCGCACTGATCGAGCGGTTCTACGACCCGGATCACGGCCACATCCTCTTCGACGGCCGTGACATAGGAGTGATCGGCAGGGCCGAACACCGGGCCCGGGTCGGGCTGGTGGAACAGCATGCCCCGGTGCTCTACGGCACGCTGCGGGAGAACCTGACCTACGCCGTCCCGGACGCCGGGCCGGAGGAGCTGGACCGGGTGGTCGAGCTGGCACACCTCACGGACCTGATCGCCCGTCTGCCACGGGGTCTGGACAGTGACGCCGGGGAGCACGGTATGGCTCTCTCCGGTGGCGAGCGCCAGCGGATCGCGATCGCACGTGCTCTGCTGGCCCGGCCGCGTCTGCTCCTGCTGGACGAGCCGACCGCGCATCTGGACGCGGTCAGCGAAGCGGCGCTGCGCCGGTCGATGCGGGAAACCGCGCGGGAGTGCACGCTCGTCGTGATCGCGCACCGCATGTCGACCATTCGCGCCGCGGACCTGATCGTGGTCCTCGACGCCGGCCGGGTCGTCGCCACCGGCAGTCACCGGGAACTCGTCGACAGCAGTGAGCACTACCGCTCGCTCATCCTCGCTCAGCAGACCGGGGATCTCCGCGTCCCGCGCACGGCCTGAAGAACGCCTCAGAACCCCAGCTTGCGCAACTGCCTCGGATCCCGCTGCCAGTCCTTCGCCACCTTCACGTGCAGGTCCAGGAAGACCGGTGTGCCGAGCAGTGCCTCGATCTGCTTGCGGGACTTGATGCCGACCTCCTTCAGGCGCTTGCCCTTGGGGCCGATGACGATGCCCTTCTGGCTGGGGCGCTCGATGTAGACGAAGGCGTGGATGTCGAGGAGGGGCTTGTCGGCGGGGCGGTCCTCGCGGGGGAGCATCTCCTCGACGACGACCGCGATGGAGTGCGGGAGCTCGTCGCGGACGCCCTCCAGGGCCGCCTCGCGGATCAGCTCCGCGATCATGACCTGCTCGGGCTCGTCGGTGAGCTCCCCGTCGGGGTAGAGCGCGGGCCCCTCCGGCAGCAGCGGGACGATCAGGTCGGCCAGCAGGCCCACCTGCTGGTCACCGACCGCCGACACGGGCACGATCTCCGCCCACTCGAAGCCGAGTTCCTTGCCGAGCTGGTCGATCGCGATGAGCTGCTCGGCGAGCGTCTTGCCGTCCACCAGGTCGGTCTTGGTGACGATCGCGATCTTCGGCGTCTTCTTGATGGACGCCAGTTCCTTCGCGATGAAACGGTCACCCGGGCCGAGCTTCTCGTTCGCCGGCAGGCAGAAGCCGATCACGTCGACCTCGGCCCACGTCGTGCGCACCACGTCGTTGAGCCGCTCGCCCAGCAGGGTGCGCGGCTTGTGCAGGCCGGGGGTGTCGACCAGGATCAGCTGGGCGTCCGGGCGGTGCACGATGCCGCGCACGGTGTGCCGCGTCGTCTGCGGCTGGTTCGCCGTGATCGCCACCTTCTGGCCGACCAGAGCGTTCGTGAGGGTGGACTTGCCCGCGTTGGGACGGCCCACGAAGCAGGCGAAGCCGGCGCGGTGGACGGTCTCGCCCGACTCTTCGGATGACTGCATACGAACGCTCATGCCGCCCATTCTCCCTGATCCCTGAAGCGGCCCCGCACCGGACGTCCTCGGTGAGCTTCTTGAAACCCTCACGCAACGAAACGTCACGGAAACACACCCGTACGCAACCGGAAACGAGGGCCGGTGAACCTCTGACGAGCCCCCGCACCGTTGGAGACGACCGTGACCCTCGCCGCCGCAAGCGCCGACACCGGTGACACCGCCTGGCTGCTCGCCGCCACCGCCCTCGTCCTGCTGATGACCCCGGGTCTGGCCCTCTTCTACGGCGGCATGGTCCGCACGAAGAGCGTGCTCAACATGCTGATGATGAGCTTCGTGTCGATCGCCCTGGTGACGGTGGTGTGGCTGGCGGCCGGCTACTCCCTGGCCTTCGGCGAGGACGCCGCCGGCGGTCTCATCGGCGGACTGGAACACGCCGGCATGAGCGGCCTCGGCCCGGACAGCGTCCAGGGCACGGTCCCCACCCTCCTCTTCGCCACCTTCCAGCTCACCTTCGCGATCATCACGGCCGCGCTGGTCAGCGGTGCCGTCGCCGACCGGGCGAAGTTCGGGGCGTGGCTGGTCTTCGTGCCGGTGTGGGCGTTGCTCGTATACGTTCCGGTCGCGCACTGGGTGTGGGGCCCGGGCGGCTGGATCCTGGAGAGGCTGGGTGCCCTGGACTTCGCCGGCGGGCTGCCCGTGGAGATCGTCTCCGGCGCCTCGGGGCTGGCGCTGTGCCTGGTCCTGGGCCCGCGCATGGGCTTCAAGAAGGAGGCCATGCGCCCGCACAACCTGCCCATGGTGGTGCTGGGCGCCGGTCTGCTCTGGTTCGGCTGGTTCGGCTTCAACGCCGGATCCGCGCTCGGCGCCAACGGGCTCGCGGCCGCCGTCTTCCTCAACACCCTCGCCGCGGGCTGCACCGGCCTGCTGGGCTGGCTCTTCGTGGAGCAGAAGCGCGACGGCCACCCCACGACCCTGGGCGCCGCGTCCGGCGCTGTCGCCGGTCTGGTCGCCATCACCCCGTCCTGCGGGTCCGTCTCACTGCTCGGCGCGCTGGTCGTCGGCCTCGCCGCCGGTGTCGTCTGCTCGTACGCCGTGAGCTGGAAGTTCAAGCTGAACTACGACGACTCGCTGGACGTCGTCGGTGTCCACCTGGTCGGCGGTGTCATCGGCACGCTCCTCATCGGCGTCTTCGCCGTCGAGTCGATGACCGGCGGCGCCGAGGGCCTCCTCTACGGCGGCGGCCTCGGCCAGCTGGGCAAGCAGCTGGTGGCCGTGGTCGTGGTGGCGGTGTACGCGTTCGGTGTGACGTACGGGATCGGCAAGCTGATCGACGTCACGATGGGCCTGCGCGCGAGCGAGGAGCAGGAGCAGACCGGCCTGGACCTTACGGTGCACGCAGAGACGGCCTACGATCACGGGGTCCTGGGCCACGGCGCCCCGGTCTCCTCCTCCGTCGTCCCCCACGCCCAGAAGGTCACCCCCCAGGCATGAAGCTCATCACCGCGATCGTCAAGCCGTACCGCCTCGACGAAATCAAGAACGCCCTGCAGGAGCTCGGCGTGCACGGCCTGACCGTGAGCGAGGCCAGCGGCTACGGCCGGCAGCGCGGCCACACCGAGGTGTACCGCGGTGCCGAGTACCAGGTCGACCTGGTGCCCAAGGTCCGGATCGAGGTCGTCGTCGAGGACGCGGATGCCGAGGCCGTCATCGACGCGGTCGTGAAGGCCGCGCACACCGGCAAGATCGGCGACGGCAAGGTGTGGGCGCTGCCCGTCGACACGGTGGTGCGGGTGCGGACGGGCGAGCGCGGCCCCGACGCGCTCTGACGCACCGGGCCGCGCCGCTTTCGTTCTCAGTCGAACACGAACGGGCCCGGTGACTGCGGCCCGGCCGCCGTGCAGGTGATGGTGATGCCGAAGACGGTCATCTTCAGCGAGCCGCCGAAGGCCTCCAGGCTGTCGCCGGAGGCGACGGTGCCGCTGAGGGGACCGACCTCGACCGGGGCCCCGGCGGCTATCGCCGGGTTCTCCGTGCCGGTGAAGTCGACGGTGCCGCCGCCGCTCTTCACCAGGGTGAGGGTGGACGCGATCGAGTCCTCTCCCAGCGCGATGGGCGCCGTGATCGCGGAGGACTTGACGGTGAGCGTGGCGGCGGTGCCGTCCTGCGTGGCCGTGAGCGTGGCCTCGCCACTGCCGAAGGCACCGCAGTCCGCGCTGATCGTCGCCGTCTGGGGGGTGACGGCGAGTGCCGCGGGGGCGACGGCGAGACCGGTGACCGCGAGGGCCCCGGCCGCCAGTGCCGCACCTGCTCCGATTCGCTTGCATCTCATGGGATTCCGGCTCCGTTTCCGTGGGGGGCGGACCGCTCGGCGCATGGATGCGGGCACACCGCCGAGAGTCGAACCTGACGGTCCGTCGGAATGGACGGTTCCATTGATGCGTGTGGGGCAGGCGGCGGCAAGGTTGAAAACTGGCCTAATTACCGGCGGTTACAGCGAAGTTCAGCCGGCGGTGACGGTGGTCCGGACCGTTCCGTCGAACCCCGCCACCAGCACGGGCGTCTGCGCACCGCCGAGGTCCCGTACGGCAGCCCGGTCCGCGTCGGACGCGGTGTCCGCCTCCGTCACGACCGCCGCGGCCTCCAGGGACGTCGCGCCCGAGGCCACCGCCATCGCCACCGCCGTCTGCAGGGCACTGAGCTTCAGGGAGTCGAGGGCCACGGTGCCCGCGACATAGGTGCGTCCGGTCTCGTCCCGTACGGCCGCCCCCTCGGGCACGCCGTTGCGGGCCCGCGCGGAGCGGGCCAGGGTGACGATCTTGCGGTCCTCGGGGTCGAGCGCGCTGCTGTCGGTCATGATCCGAGCATACGGAAGCGTCAGGCGCGGTCGAGGCGCAGGCGGTCCGCTCGGGGCAGGCCCGCGACGACCAGGTCGTACGAGTCCTCGATGAGCTCCCGGACGAGTTGGTCGGGAAGTCCGCCGTCCACCGTCACCGTGTTCCAGTGGCGCTTGTTCATGTGCCAGCCGGGGACGATGAGGCCCTCGTACTCGCCGCGGAGGCGGACCGCGTCGTCCGGGTCGCACTTGAGGTTGGCCTTGAGGGGCCGCGCGTCGAGGTGCGACAGGGCGAAGAGCTTCCCCCGCACTTTGAAGACCGAGATCTCCGGGCTGAACGGGAAGTCCTCCACCGCCGCGTCGAAGGAGAGACAGAACGCGCGCAGCTCCTGCGGGGTCACTCCGGCTTCTCCTCCTCCGAGGGCCGTTCCGCCGGGCCCAGCGGCTCCGCCAAGACCGTCACGATCTTGTTCCGGCGGCCGGCCGCGGCCTCCGCTGTCAGGCGCAGCTCCCGGCCGTCGGGCAGGTCCACGACGGACGAGGCACCCGCGATGGGGACCCGGCCCAGCGCCTTGGCCAGCAGTCCGCCGACCGTCTCGACGTCCTCGTCGTCGAACTCCTCCAGGCCGTACAGCTCGCCCAGGTCGCTGATGTCGAGGCGGGCCGTGACGCGGAAGCGGTCCTCGCCGAGCTCCTCGACCGGCGGCAGTTCACGGTCGTACTCGTCGGTGATCTCGCCGACGATCTCCTCGAGGATGTCCTCGATGGTGACGATGCCGGCCGTGCCGCCGTACTCGTCGATGACGACGGCTACGTGGTTGCGTTCCTTCTGCATCTCGCGCAGCAGGTCGCCGGCGTTCTTGGTGTCGGGGACGAAGAAGGCCGGGCGCATGGCCGTGGACACCTGCTCGGACTCGGCCTCGCGGCTGATGTGCGTCTTGCGGACCAGGTCCTTGAGATACACGATGCCGACGATGTCGTCCTCGCTCTCGCCGGTGACCGGGATGCGCGAGAAGCCGGAGCGCAGGGCGAGGGTGAGGGCCTGGCGGATGGTCTTGAAGCGCTCGATGACCACGAGGTCCGTGCGCGGGACCATGACCTCGCGGACGAGGGTGTCGCCCAGCTCGAAGACGGAGTGCACCATGCGGCGCTCCTCGTCCTCGATGAGGGACTCCTTCTCGGCGAGGTCGACCAGGGCGCGCAGCTCCGCCTCGGAGGCGAAGGGACCGCGGCGGAAGCCCTTGCCCGGGGTGAGCGCGTTGCCGATGAGGATCAGCAGCGACGGGACCGGACCCATGATTTTGGCCAGGGGCACCAGGACGTACGCCGAGACCGTCGCGGTGTTCAGCGGGTGCTGGCGGCCGATGGTGCGCGGGGAGACCCCGACGGCGACGTACGACACGAGGACCATGACCGCGATGGCGATCAGGAGGGCCTCGGTGGTGCCGTCGAACTCCTTCAGACAGCCGTAGGTGATCAGCGCGGCGGCTGCCATCTCGCAGGCGACGCGGACCAGCAGCGCCACGTTGAGGTAGCGGGTCGGGTCGGCGGCGACCTGGGAGAGCTTGGCGCTGCCGCGGCGGCCGGAGCGCACGGCCTCCTCGGCGCGGAAGCTGGAGACGCGCGCGAGGCCCGCCTCCGCACAGGCGGCGAGCCAGGCCACGACGACCAGGGCGATGGCGCCCAGGACGAGTTGAGGACTCATCGGCGGGCGTTACGAGACCGTCGGCGCCGGGGACGGGCCGGTCAGGCCCCGCTCCGCGCGCCAGCCGTCCACGATGGCCGCCTGGAGGCCGAACATCTCGGCCTTCTCGTCCGGCTCCTCGTGGTCGTAGCCCAGCAGGTGCAGCACGCCGTGGACGGTGAGGAGCTGGAGCTCCTCGTCCATGGAGTGCTGCGTCTCCGCGTCCTTGCCCTGCTTCTCGGCGACCTCGGGGCACAGCACGATGTCGCCGAGCAGGCCCTGCGGCGGCTCGTCGTCGTCCTTGGACGGCGGGCGCAGCTCGTCCATGGGGAAGGACATGACATCCGTGGGGCCGGGGAGGTCCATCCACTGGATGTGGAGCTGCTCCATGGCGTCGGCGTCCACGACGATCACCGAAAGCTCGGAGAGCGGGTGGATGCGCATCCTGGCGAGCGCGTAGCGGGCGATGTCGAGGATCGCCTGCTCGTCGACCTCGGTGCCGGACTCGTTGTTGACGTCGATCGACATGGTGCTGTGTGTGTCTACTTCCCCTTGTGCCCGGACTTGCCGCGGCCCTTGTGTGCGCCGTTCTGGGTGCCGTGCGTGGTGTCGTACTTCTCGTACGCGTCGACGATACGGCCCACCAGCTTGTGCCGGACCACGTCCTGCGACGACAGCCGGGAGAAGTGGACGTCGTCCACGCCGTCCAGGATGTCCTGCACCTGCCGCAGACCGCTCTTCGTCCCGTCCGGGAGGTCGACCTGCGTCACGTCACCCGTGATCACGATCTTCGAGTCGAAGCCGAGGCGGGTGAGGAACATCTTCATCTGCTCGGGGCTGGTGTTCTGGGCCTCGTCCAGGATGATGAAGGCGTCATTGAGGGTTCTTCCCCGCATGTACGCCAGCGGCGCCACTTCAATAGTCCCCGCAGCCATCAGTCGGGGAATCGAGTCCGGGTCGAGCATGTCGTGCAGCGCGTCGTAGAGCGGGCGCAGGTACGGGTCGATCTTCTCGTAGAGCGTGCCCGGGAGGAAGCCGAGCCGCTCTCCGGCCTCGACCGCCGGGCGGGTCAGGATGATGCGGTTGACCTGCTTGGACTGCAGGGCCTGCACGGCCTTGGCCATGGCCAGGTACGTCTTGCCGGTGCCCGCCGGGCCGATGCCGAAGACGATCGTGTGCTTGTCGATGGCGTCGACGTAGCGCTTCTGGTTGAGCGTCTTGGGGCGGATCGTGCGGCCGCGCGAGGACAGGATGTTCTGGGTGAGCACCTCGGCCGGGGTCTCCTGGCCGTCGCTCTCGCCGTTGTCGCTCGCCTTCAGCATGGCGATCGAGCGTTCCACTGCGTCCTCCGTCATCGGCTGCCCGGTGCGGAGCACCAGCATCATCTCGTCGAACACGCGCGAAATGAGGGCGACGTCCTTCGGGTCGCCGACCGCGCTGATCTCATTGCCCCGGACGTGGATGTCGGCCGCCGGGAAGGCCTTCTCGATCACGCGCAGGAGGGAATCGCCGGACCCCAGAACGGTCACCATGGGGTGCTGGGCGGGGACGGTGAGCTGTGCTCTCGCCTGTTCCTGCGCGGGGGTGTGAGCTGTCGATGATTGAGTCATGGGCCGGCGCTGAAGGCCTGCGGTTCCTCCTCGTCACGGCCGCACAGCTGAGGGCGGCCTCGCGATTCCCAGGGTACGACGGGGGACTGACAACGCCGTAGGGGTTTTGACGGCGGGGTCGGAAAGGGGAGGCAACGGCAGCACCCTCGACCGACCGCTTCTCGGGCGACGGCACTTCTCGACCGACCGCACCGGAGGCGAGAGCACTTCTCGGCCGACCGCACCGGAGGCGACGGCACTTCTTGGCCGACCGCACCGGAGGCGACGGCACTTCATGACCGACCGCTTCGGAGGCGACGGCACTTCTCGGCCGACAGGTACGGGCGGTGGGTGGGTGCAGGTCGGGGGTCCAGGGGGCGGAGCCCCCTGGCAGGCCAGGGGGTCACGCCGAGCGCCGGAAGCCGATCGTGGGGACAGCCCTCCGCAACGGCCAGGGCCTCACCAACTCCTCCGACACGAGCCCCGCCAGGAACCCGTACCTCTCCAGCGCCGCCGGTGACTGCCCCTCGACCGACTGCACCTTCCGCCACCACGCCGCGATCTCCGACCACCCCGGCGCCGACAGCGACCCCCCGAACTCCTGCACCGACAGCGCCGCCGTCAGCCCGGCGAAGGCCAGCCGGTCGGCGAGCGGCCAGTCCGCCAGGGTCCCGGTCACGAACCCGGCGACGAACACGTCTCCGGCGCCGGTCGGATCGAGCGCCTCGACGGCGATGGCCGGCACCTCCGCCGTCTCCCCCGTCCGCCGGTCCACCGCGTACGCCCCGTCGGCGCCGAGGGTGACCACGGCGAGCGGCACATACTCGGTCAGGGCGTGGGCGGCGGCCCGGGGGCAGTCCGCGCCCGTGTACCGCATGGCCTCCTCCGCGTTCGGCAGGAACGCCTCGCAGTGCCGCAGGTCGGGCAGGCCCGCCAGGTCCCACGCGCCGGTGTCGTCCCAGCCGACGTCGCCGAACACCCGGGTGCCGTTGCTCGCGGCCTGGGCGATCCAGGGCGCGCTCACGCCCGGAGCGAGGGAGGCGACGGCGGCACGCGCGCGGGAGGGGGATGCGGGGGCGGGCTCCTCGGGGGGTGGCTCGTGGCCGTGCGAGACCATCGTGCGCTCCCCCTCGTAAGCCATGGAGACGGTCACCGGGGAGTGCCAGCCGGGCACCGTGCGCGACGGGGAGAGGTCGATGCCCTCGCCGTGCTCCAGGGCGTCCCAGCAGTAGTCGCCGTAGTGGTCGTCGCCGAAGGCCGCCGCGAGGGACGTGCGCAGGCCGAGGCGGGCCAGGGCCGTCGCCATGTTGGCGACGCCGCCGGGGCTCGACCCCATCCCGCGCGCCCAGGACTCCGTCCCGCGCACCGGGGCGGAGTCGAGGCCGGTGAAGATGATGTCCAGGAAGACGGTGCCGGTGAGGTAGACGTCCCAGGGCGGGTCGTCCGGTGTGCGCAGCGGGGCGAGGGGATCGACCTGGCTCTGGCGGTGCGATGCCTTTCCGGCCGGGCCCTTTCCGGCCGGGGCGGTGGACGCGGTCACGATGCGCTCCCTGACGTGGTGCGGATCAGGCCAGTCTGCACCACATCACCGACGACGTGACGCCGATCACGCCGGACCCATCCGTCCCGTGAGCTCGCGCCGGGCTCTCCCGCGGCCCCGCCATGACCTCGGCGGGCCCTACCAGCGGGGCATCGCGGGGACCGCCCAGTCCGGGTCGGCGATCCGCATCGCCGCCGCGTCGTCGCGGTCCCGCAGGGCGCCGTCGTCGTCCAGCCACCGCTGATGCAGTGCGGCCAGCCGCTCGTGGTCGAGCTCCACACCGAGGCCGGGCGCGTCGGACACGGCGACCCTGCCGTCCTCGAAGGCGAGCCGCTCGGTGAGGACGTCCTCGGACTGCCAGGGGTAGTGGGAGTCGCAGGCGTGATGGAGGTTCGGGACGGTGGCCGCGACGTGGGTCATCGCCGCGAGCGAGATGCCGAGGTGGGTGTTGGAGTGCATCGACACGCCGACCCCGAAGGTGCGGCAGACGGCGGCGAGCTGCTGGGTGTTGCGCAGTCCGCCCCAGTAGTGGTGGTCCGAGAGGACCACTTGGACGGCATCCCGGGTGAAAGCCTCCTCGATCTCGGCGAACGTCGTCACGCACATGTTGGTGGCGAGCGGCACGCCGGTGCGCTGGGCGACCTCGGCCATGGCGGGTGTGCCGAGCGCCGGGTCCTCCAGGTACTCGAGGACGTCCCCGAGCTCCCGAGCCACCGTCACGGACGTCTCCACGGACCAGGCACCGTTCGGGTCGAGCCGCAGCGGGTGCCCGGGAAAGGCCTCGGCAAGGGCCTTGACCGCGGCGATCTCCTCGTCGGGCGGGAAGACGCCGCCCTTGAGCTTGAAGGAGGTGAAGCCGTAGCGCTCGGTGAACCGCCGGGCCTGCTCCACCACCCCGGCCGGGTCGAGGGCGGCGCCCCAGTCGTCCTTCTCGGCCGGCACGCCCTCGGGGTGGCCGGCCCACTTGTAGAACAGATAGGCGCTGTACTCGACCGCGTCGCGCACCTTGCCGCCGAGCAGCGCGTGCACGGGCAGTCCGATCGCCTTGCCGAGGGCGTCCAGACAGGCGACCTCGAAGCCGGAGAGGACGGACAGCCGCAGCTTGTCGGCGGTCTGGACACCGCGCAGCCCGCCGACGTCGACCGCGTTCTCGACGCGGGAGGCGTCCACCGCGACCTGGTCCGCGACCGTGAACAGGCCGTTCGGATCGCTGACCTGGCGCCCCTTCAGCCGCTCGGCGAAGGGCCGGGCGAGCTCCAGGTACTTGGCGTCGCCGTAGGTCTCCCCCACGCCGGTGATCCCGTCCGCCGTGACGACCTCGACGATCAGCCGGGGGGTGTACGGCTGGTGCACGCCCTGGGTGTTCAGCAGCGGCGGGTCGGCGACCAGGATCGGTGTGAGCCGTACGTCGGTGATGGTGAGGTTCACGAAGTCGTCTCCCCATGTAGATGTCATCCATGTATGAGAATGCGGGTTGGGTATGGGAACGTCAACCGCCCGGGCGGCACGATTACCATCGGCGCATGTCAGACACAGGGGGCGTCCGCGAAGTGAAGTCCGCGGCGCGCACGGTCGAGCTGCTGGAACTCCTCGCCGCGCGCGGCGACCGCCCGGCCCGGCTCCAGGAGCTGGCCGGTGAACTCGGCGTGCCGCGCAGCTCGATGTACGCCCTGCTGCAGACCCTGATCTCACGCGGCTGGGTCCGCACCGACATCACCGGCTCCCTGTACGGCATCGGCATCCACGCCCTGCTCACCGGCACGAGCTACCTCGACTCCGACCCCCGCGTCCGGGCCGTACGGCCGTACCTCGACGAGGCGTCCGAGGCGCTCGGTGAGACCATCCACATGGGCAGGCTGGACGGCCGGGACGTGGCGTACCTGGCCACGCGGGAGTCGCACGAGTACCTGCGCACGATCAGCCGGGTGGGACGGCGCCTGCCCGCGCACGCCGGAGCCCTCGGCAAGGCCCTGCTGGCGGAACGCCCGGACGGCGAGCTGCCCGAGGGGCCGTACGAGAGGCTCACCCCGAACTCGCACACGAGCAGGGAGTCCCTGGCGGCCGACCTCGCACGGATCCGGTCACGCGGCTGGTCCGAGGACCGCGAGGAGGGCGTGCCCGGCATCGTCGGCTTCGGATTCGCGCTGCGCTACGACACCCCGGCGCAGGACGCGATCAGCTGCTCCGTGCCGGTCGCCCGGCTCACGCCCGCGCACGAGAAGCGGATCGTGGCCGTGATGCGGGAGATCCGGGCGAAGGCCGAGGCGACCGTTCCGACGGGGCCCGGTTCGGTGCACTGGCGCTAGCGAAGGCGCCCACGAGCGTCGCCGAAAGCCCGCTCGACGCCTGACGAAAGGCGCTCGTTTACCCGGGCTTCACCACCCCAAACACAACGTGCCCCAGATCACACACCCCGGGCTCCCGTGGGTGACTACGTGCTTGATACAAATTGCTCGCGCGTTCCTGTCCGTCGACGGTCGTCGCCCAACCCCCCTTTTCCCCCGCTCCTTTCGCATGCCCTGGGAACGCCCGTGTTCGCCCCCCGCACCACTCCCTGGCCCCTCGTCGCCCTTTTCACGGCCGGGTACCTCGCTCCGTATCTGCTGCCCACCACCGTCGGCAGGCTCGACTCGGACCTTCCGCTCTCCGCCACCCAGGCCGGTGCCGTCGGCAGCGCCCTGCTGCTGAGTTCGGCCGCCGCCGGGTTCGCCCTGGCCTCCCGGGTCGAGCGGGTCGGAGCCCGCACCCTCGCCCGGCTCGGCCTCGCCCTGGCCCTGCTCGGCTACGGCGCCGCCGCCCTGACCACCGCGATCCCCGCCGTCGTCGCCGGCGCGATCGTCGGCGGGTTCGGCTCCGGCACGGCCACCACCGTCGCGGCGACCCTCATCGCCGGTGAGCGCGATCCGCACCGGGCCTCCACGGCCGGGCTGCTCAGCGTCTCCGCCCTCGCGGGCGCCGTGTATCTGACGGTGCCGCACCTCGGCCCGGGCCACGGTCTGCCGCTGGCCGCGATCGCCCTCACGGCCCTGGCGGTCTGGCCGCTCACCGGCCGGCTGCCCGTCGGCACGCCCGTCGCGCCCACCCGGCACGACAACGCCCGGCTGCCACACGCCCGTTCGGGGCTTCTGCTGGCCGCCGCGATGGTGTGCTGGTCGCTCGCCCAGAACTCTCTGTGGGGCGTGAGCGGGCGGATCGGCCTCGAGCAGGTGCACCTCGGCGAGGCCACCGTCGGTGTGGTCTTCGCCCTCGGGCTGGGCGCCGGCCTGGCCGGGGTCCTCGCGGCCGGCGCACTCGGGGCCCGCCTCGGACGCGCGATACCCATCGGCGGCGGCACCGTCCTCATCGCCGCCTGCATCGCGCTCAGCGCCTCCGCGACCGACCTGGGGAGCTTCGCGGCCGGCGAGATCGCCTGGAACACGCTCTACCCGGTGGTGCTGTCGTACCTCATCGGCCTCGCCGCCTCGCTCGACCCGCGCGGCCGCTGGGCGGTACTGGTCGGCTCGGCGTCCTCGCTGGGCACCGCCGCCGGGCCGCTGACCGGCAGTGTGCTGTCGGCGCAGGCCGGATTCCCGGTCATGGGCGCGGTCCTCGGCGCGGGACTGCTGGTGATCGCCCTGCCGATGACCGCCGTCGCCCTGCACACCGGCGGACGTCCGCTGCTGCCCGGCGCGATCCGCCGCCGCGGCGGGCACCCGGCCGCCCTGGTCGCCGCCGCCCCGGGTGCGCCCACGGGCGCGGTTCCCGAGATCGGTGCCCCGGAACAGCCGGTGGTGGAGATCGAGGTGGAGACCCCGGCCGTCCCCGCCCAGCGTGCCTACGACAAGGCGGGGTCGGAGGTCTTCTGAGACCTGCCTGTAGCTAACCGAAGGTGTACGACTCCACCTCGGCGAGATACCGCGCCCGCAGCTCCTCGTCGTCCTCCAGGAAGGAGGCGAGGAAGGAGTTGCGGGCCAGCTCGCGCAGCCGCTCATCGGTCAGGCCGAGGGTGGCGCGCACGGCGTCGAAGTTGTCGCCCGCGTAGCCGCCGAAGTAGGCCGGGTCGTCGGAGTTGACCGTGCACATGAGGCCCGCGTCGAGCATGGCGGGCAGCGGGTGGTCGGCGAGGGTGTCGACCGTGCGCAGCCGGACGTTGGACAGCGGGCACAGCGTCAGCGGTACCCGGTCGCGCACCAGCCGCTCCACCAGCGCCGGGTCCTCCACACAGCGCAGCCCGTGGTCGACGCGCTCCACGCCGAGGATGTCCAGCGCCTCGGTGATGTACTCCGGCGGGCCCTCCTCACCGGCGTGCGCGACCCGCCGCAGACCGAGTGCGGCGGCGGCCTCGTAGACCTCGCGGAACTTCACCGGAGGGTGTCCGACCTCGGCGGAGTCGAGGCCGACACCGGTGATCCGGTCCAGGTACGGCTTGGCCGCGTCCAGTGTGGCCAGGGCGGACTCGGCGGACTCGTCGCGCAGGAAGCACAGGATCAGCCGGGTCGAGACGCCGTGGTTGGCCTCGCTGTTCCCCAGCGCCCGCCACAGCCCCTCGACGACGGTGCCGATCTCGACGCCGCGGCCGGTATGGGCCTGCGGGTCGAAGAAGATCTCCGCGTGCCGCACGCCCTGGGCGGCGGCCCGGGCGAGATAGGCGTTCGCCAGGTCCTCGAAGTCCCGCTCGGTGCGCAGGACGGCCATGAGTTCGTAGTACAGGTTCAGGAAGGACTGCAGGTCCTCGAACCGGTAGGCCTCGCGCAGCTCGTCCGTGTCGGCGTAGGGCAGTGTGACGCCGTTGCGCGCGGCGAGCTCGAAGGCGAGTTCCGGTTCCAGGGTGCCTTCGATGTGAAGGTGCAGTTCGGCTTTGGGGAGGGACATCAACTCATCGTACGGCCGTTTCACCGACGCTTCGGAACCGGCACCCTGAGTAGATCGTGGGCCACCGTCAGCTCACCGTCGTACCCGGCGGCCCGGGCCTGCCGCTCGAACTCGTCGGGATCGGTATAGCGCTGGCTGAAGTGGGTCAGCACGAGGTGGCGCACACCGGCGTCCCGGGCCACCCGGGCAGCCTGACCGGCCGTCAGATGGCCGTGCTCCACGGCGAGTTCCTCGTCCTCGTCGAGGAACGTCGACTCGATGACGAGCATGTCGCAGCCCTCGGCCAGCGCGTGCACGCCGTCGCACAGCCGGGTGTCCATGACGAACGCGAACCGCTGTCCGCGCCGCACCTCGCTGACGTCCTCCAGCGAGATGCCGCCGAGCGAGCCCTCACGCTGCACCCGGCCCACGTCCGGCCCCTTGATGCCGTGCGCCGCGAGCCGCTCCGGCAGCATGCGGCGGCCGTCGGGCTCGACGATCCGGTAGCCGTACGACTCCACCGGGTGCGACAGCTTGCGGGCCTCGATCGTGTAGCCGTCCGTACGGGCGAGGGGCCCGTCCGCGGCGACCGGCGCCTCGGTGATGCCGACGGTCTCGCGGTAGGCGGTGGCGTACCGGAGCCGGTCGAAGAAGCGCTGCCCGGAGCGGGGGTAGTGGGCGGTGATCTCGTGCGGGACCTTGTCGAGGTTGATGCGCTGGATCACACCGGCGAGGCCGAGGGAGTGATCGCCGTGGAAGTGCGTGACGCAGATCCGGTTCAGGTCGTGCGCGGCGACCCCGGCGCGCAGCATCTGGCGCTGCGTGCCCTCGCCGGGGTCGAAGAGGATGCCCTCGCCGTCCCACCGCAGCAGGTAGCCGTTGTGGTTGCGGTGCCGGGTCGGGACCTGACTGGCGGTGCCGAGGACCACGAGTTCACGTACGGACAAGGCGGACTACCCGGGGGGCCATTCGAGGCCGCGGCCGCCGAGCACGTGGCCGTGCACGTGCCAGACCGTCTGGCCGGCGCCGCTGCCCGTGTTGAAGACGAGGCGGTAGCTGTCGAGCTTCTCCTCGTCGGCGACGGCCTGGGCCTCGCGGAGCACGTCCGCGGTGAGGGCCGGGTCGGCGGCGGCGAGGGCGGCGGCGTTCTCGTGGTGCGCCTTGGGGATGATCAGGACGTGGGTGGGGGCCTGGGGGTTGATGTCGCGGAACGCGACGGTCGTCTCCGTCTGACGGACGATCGTCGCCGGGATGGTGCCTGCGACGATCTTGCAGAACAGGCAGTCTTCCTGGGGCTCCCCTGCCATTTTCCCTCCGGGGGTTGGCCGAATGTGGTCCGGGTGGGCATCGTATCGTCGTCGAGTGCGGGTGCGTTGTGGCTGGTCGCGCCCACGCGGCGGAGCCGCACATGGATACAGCCCCGCGCCCCTAAGAGGTGGGCACAGTCGGCGGCGTTTTGGCCGGACTGGACTCCAGTGCCTCCAACGCCAGCCTGATTGCCTCGTCCAGTTGGGTGTCCCTGTCCGCCGCGTAGTCCTGCGGGCGCTGCACGACCTCCACGTCGGGATCCACGCCGTGGTTCTCCACTCCCCATTCGTAGCCCTCCAGCCAGAAGGCGTACTTGGGCTGGGTGACCAGGGTGCCGTCGACCAGACGGTAGCGGCTGTCGATGCCGATGACGCCGCCCCAGGTGCGGGTGCCGACGACCGGGCCGAGGCCCAGGGCCTTGATCGCCGCGTTGACGATGTCGCCGTCGGAGCCGGAGAACTCGTTGGCGACGGCGACGACGGGGCCGCGCGGGGCGTCCTCCGGGTAGCTGTAGGGGCGCATGCCGCGTGGGACGGCCCAGCCGACGATGCGTCGGGCCAGTTTCTCGACGACCAGCTGGGAGGTGTGGCCGCCGCGGTTCTCGCGGACGTCGACGACCAGGCCCTCTCGGGCGACCTCGACGCGCAGGTCGCGGTGGATCTGGGCCCAGCCGGGGGCCTGCATGTCGGGGACGTGCAGATAGCCGAGGCGGCCGCCGGACTTCTCGTGGACGTAGGCGCGGCGGTCGGCGACCCAGGCGTGGTAGCGCAGGGGTTCCTCGTCGGCGACCGGGACGACGACGGCGTGCCGGGGGTCGCCGCCGCCGGACGGGGAGATCGTCAGCTCCACCGGCTTGTTCGCCGTGCCGATCAGCAGCGGGCCCGGGCCGAGAACGGGGTCGACCGGCTGTCCGGCGACCGCAACGACGGCGTCTCCGGGGCGTACCGCGACGCCCGGCGCGGCCAGCGGGCTACGGGCGTCCGGGTCGGAGGTCTCGGAGGGCAGGATGCGGTCGACCCGCCAACTGCCGTCCTCGTGGCGGGAGATGTCGGCACCGAGCAGGCCCTGCCGGGGGCCGCCGCCGTGGCCGCCGCGCGGGATGACGTAGGCGTGCGAGGTGCCGAGCTCGCCCTGGACCTCCCACAGCAGGTCGACCAGGTCGTCGTGGGTGGCGAGCCGCTCCACGACCGGGCGGTAGCGGTCGAGGACGCCGTCCCAGTCCACGCCGCTCATGTCCGGCCGCCAGAAGTGGTCGCGCATGATGCGGCCGTTCTCGTCGAACATCTGGCGCCACTCGGCCGCCGGGTCGACGAACTGGCGCACGCGGCCCAGGTCGACGGTGATGTTGGAGTCACTGTCGTCGTCGCCGGAGGCGCGCCGGTCGCTGGGGACGACCTTCAGCCGCCCGTCGGTCCACAGCAGCACCCGCTTTCCGTCGCCGCTGACCGCGAAGTGGTCGGCGTCGACGGCGAGGTGCTCGACGCGCTGCTGGGCGAGGTCGTAGCGCTCCAGCTCGGACTTGGGGTCGGGGTCGTCCGGGGTGGCCCGGGACGCGCCGAGGACCCCGGAGACCGGGTGGCGCAGCCACAGGACGCCGTCCTTGGCGGCGCGCAGGTCGGTGTAGCGGGCGGCCTCGACCGGGAAGGGCACGATGCGGTCGGCGAGACCTTCCAGGTCGATGCGGGTGGTGGGGGTGCCCTCGCTGTCGGGGGTCTCCTCCCGGTCGGGCGTCTCGAAGGACCGGCCGTGCCGCTGCGGCCCGAACGGGGAAGGCGTGGTGGCCGCCAGGGTGATCAGATGCGGCCGGGCGCCCACCACGAAGGCCAGGTCGAAGACGTGCTCGTCGTAGACCGGGTCGAAGGAGCGCGTCGACAGGAACGCGAGGTGCTTGCCGTCCAGGGTGAACGCGGGCGCGTAGTCCTGGAAGCGCAGCGGGGTGGCCTCGGTGACCGACAGGTCGGTGGTGTTGGCGAGTTTCAGCTGGCACAGCGGCCGTGGGCCCGGGTGGGACCAGGCCAGCCAGGACGAGTCGGGGGAGAAGACGAGGCCCGAGACATCACCGTCGTCGCTGCGGTCGACCTCGCGGACCTCGCCCGTCTCGCGCTCCACGAGCAGCAGGCGCCCGTCGTGGCAGGACACGGCCGCGCGGCTGCCGTCGGGGGCCATGGCGAGTTCCAGCACCCGGCCGAGCTGCCCGGCGGCGATCCGGCGGGGCGTCGCGCCCGGGGCGAGCCCGGTGGCGGGCGCGAATTCCAGCGCGTCGTCGCCCTCGGCGTCCGTCACCCACACCACCCACTGCTCGCCGTCCGCCCGGAACGTCCGGGGCAGCCGGGCCCGTACGCCCGGCGTCGCCGCCAGCGCGCGGGCCGGGCCGGAGCGGTGGGTGACCCAGTGCACGGAGCCGCGTACGGCGACCGCGCTGCCGCGTGCGGTGTGGTCCGGGGACGCCGAGCCGAACCACCGGGAGGCGTTCACCGGGAACGGCTGGAGATCGGCGCGCTGTCCGCCCAGCCGCACGTCCAGCCGCCGGGGCTCTGCGCCGTCCAGGTCGTCCAGCACCCACAGTTCACCGGCGCTGGAGTAGACGACCCGGGTGCCGTCGGTCGCGGCGTGCCGGGCGTAGAAGCCTCCCCCACTCTCGGCTTCGCTCGAGCGGGAGGTGCCCCCAAGGGGGGTGTGCCTGCGCAGGTCGGAGCCGTCGGCGAGGGAGGAGTAGAGCGCTCCGGTGCCCTCGTGGTCGGAGAGGAAGCCGATCCTGTCGCCCGCCCACAGCGGGTACTCGATGTTCCCGTCGAGGTCCTCGTGCAGCCGCACGAACTCCCCGTCGTCCTCGCGGTCGATCCACAACTTGCCGGCGGTACCGCCGCGGTAGCGCTTCCACCAGGCCGCCTCACGTCCCATCGGCGCGGACAGCAGCACCGTGTGCGGGCCATGGGCGACATCGCCGACGGGCCCGTACGGCAGGGTGGTGGCCGGGCCGCCGTCGAGCGGGACGGCGTGCGCCCAGGTGCGCCGCAGGCTCGCCTGGCCCTGGGTGCTGATCGCCAGGACTTCGCCGTCCGGGGTCCAGCCGCGCACCTGTGTCTTGAGACTCCCCCAGTACGTCAGCCGCTTGGCCGGACCGCCGTCGACCGGGGCGATGAACACCTCGGGGGCGCCGTCACGGGTGGAGGTCCAGGCGACGGTGGTGCCGTCGGGCGAGATGCGGGGCTGGGTCACCGGCATGTTGTCGGCGCTGACCCGCCAGGCCCGGCCGCCGTCGAGTGGAGCGAGCCACACGTCGTCCTCGGCGGTGAAGGCGACCAGGTCGCCGTGCACATGGGGGAACCGGAGGTAAGCAGGCGATGTCACCCGATCACCCTATGCAGGGACGACGCCGCGCGGACAGGGTTCGGATCACTTGCCCTCGACAGGGCGGCAGTCCGGGTACCGCTCGCACCAGATGGTCTGGGTGACGGTCACGGTGACCGTCGGCCCGGGCTGCCCGTTCGGGGGCACGCCGACGGGCGGCGGGCTGGTGGAGTCGCAGTCGCCGAGGCCGTCGACCTCGAACCACACCTTGCCGTCCACCTTGGCGGTGATCTTCCCGCGCACACACGCCCCGTCCACCGCGTGGGTGACCCTGCCCTCGACCGTGATGTCCTTGCCGTCGTCGGTCTCGCCCTTGCAGTCGACGGTCGCGACGGTCCGCTCACGCGGCGAGGGTGACGGCTTCCCGCCGTTCTTCCCGAAGGAGGCGGTGCACGTGAGCCACCGCACGTCCGCCTTCTGCCGGTTGAGTTCTTCGGTCACGGTCTGGTCGGTGGTGTACGCGACGGACGCGGCGCTGACGCTGCCGGGCTCGCAGGCGACGGCGCCGCCCACGGCCACCACGGCGAACGTCGCCGCGACCACCACCCGCCGCCCGCGCGGCACCGGCCGATTCCTCCTGGAAGCCCCCATGGAGGGGAGCCTGCCACTGACGGAGGCCGCGCGGTAGGGCGCAAAGGCGTCAGCCGCGCAGCAGCAGCCACTCCTGGAGCGCCACCAAGTCGCCCTGGGGGTCCTTGAGATGGGCCACCTGTGCGAGTTTCACGGTGGCGCCAGGGGAGTCAGGACCAGCGTCCGGTGCGTGCCAGGAGCACGGCCGCGGCGGCCGTCCCGGCGGTCGATGTGCGCAGCACACTGCGCCCGAGGCGGTACGCCCGCGCCCCCGCCTCCTCGAACAGCGCCAGTTCCTCCGGCGCCACGCCCCCCTCGGGCCCCACGACCAGCACGATGTCTCCGGTGGACGGCAGGTCGGCCGTGGCCAGGGGGGTGTCCCCGCTCTCGTGCAGCACGGCGGCGAAGTCCGCCCCGGCCAGCAGGGCGGCGACCTGCCTGGTCGTGGCCGCCTCCGCGACCTCCGGGAAGCGCACCCGGCGGGACTGCTTGCCGGCCTCCCGGGCCGTCGCCCGCCACTTGCCCAGCGCCTTGACCCCGCGGTCGCCCTTCCACTGCGTGATGCAGCGCGCCGCCGCCCACGGCACGATCGCGTCGACGCCGACCTCGGTCATCGTCTCTACGGCGAGCTCGCCCCGGTCGCCCTTGGGCAGCGCCTGGACGACCGTGACCCGGGGCTCCTCGGCGGGCTCCTCGGACACCGAGTCCAGCTGGAGGATCAGCCGGTCCTTGCCCTCGGTGTCGAGTACGACGCAGTCCGCCCAGCGGCCGGCCCCGTCCGTCAGCACGACGTCCTCACCGGCTCGCAGCCGCTTCACGGAGACGGCGTGCCGTCCTTCCGGTCCGTCGAGCACGTACCGGCCGCCACCGCCCGCGTCGAAGTGTTCGACCACGAACACCGGCGCGGTCACAGCACGCCCCCGCCCGTCAACGAGGCGCGGGCGGCGGCCAGTTCACCGGCCAGCACCTCCACCAGCTGCCCGGCGGGCAGCTCCCTCGCCATCCGGTGCCCCTGCCCGGCCCACAGCGCCATGCCCTGCGCGTCCCCGGCCTTGGCGGCGGCCTTGCGCAGCGGCGAGGTGAGGTGGTGGATCTCGGGGTAGGCGGCGGGCGCGTACGGGCCGTGCTCGCGCAGGAACCGGTTGACGAGCCCGCGTGCGGGGCGGCCGGAGAAGGCCCGGGTCAACTCCGTACGCACGAACAGGGGGTTGGTCAGCGCCTGCTTGTGCAGGGCGTTCGCCCCCGACTCGTGCGTGGCGAGGAAGGCGGTGCCCAGCTGGGCCGCGCTCGCGCCCGCGGCGAGGACACCGGCGATCTGGCTGCCGCGCATGATGCCCCCGGCGGCGACGATCGGGATGCTCACGGCCTCGCGGACCTGGGCGATCAGCGACAGCAGGCCGATGCCGGAACCGTCCGTCTCGGGGATGTCCCGGTGGGTGCCCTGGTGGCCGCCGGCCTCGATGCCCTGGGCGATGACCGCGTCCGCGCCCGCCCGTTCGACGGCCCGGGCCTCGTCGGGGGTGGTCGCGGCGGCCAGGACGAAGGTGCCGACGCGGTGCAGGGCGTCGACGACCTCGCGGTTCGGGACGCCGAAGTGGAAGGACACCACCGGTACGGGGTTGTCGCGCAGCACCACGAGCTTGGCCTCGAAGCCGTCGTCGCGTCCGCTCTCCGGATCACCGAGCTCGGCCTCGTACCAGGTGGCCTCGCCGGCCAGCTGGTGGGCGTAGACGTCGACGGCGGCGGCGGAAGGGAGCGCGGCGCCAGCCGCTCCGGTGGAGCCGCTGCTTGCAGCGGGGTACTCCGGCTGCGGCATGAAGACGTTGACGCCGAAGGGCCTGCCGGTGAGGCTCCGGAGCTGCTTGATCTCCTGGTACATCCCGTCGGCGGTCTTGTACCCGGCGGCGAGGAACCCGAGCCCGCCCGCCTCGCACACGGCGGCGGCGAGCTGCGGCACGGAGACGCCGCCCGCCATGGGGGCCTGCACGATCGGGTGGGGGAAGAGATCGGTCAGTGCGGAGGACATGACCGCATGTTGTCACGTCCTCCGAACAACTCCGAAACCGGCCTGCCGACTGGCATAGACCAGAGGAACGAGCGCCTCCCGCTACCCGAGAGGCGCCCGTTCAGCGCCCGTTGAACGCGTCCTTCAACCGCGAGAACAACCCCTGCTGCCCCGGCCGACTGTGCCTGCCCGGGGGACGACCCCCGGACCCCCGGCAGCAGCCCGGACCGCCCCCGTCAGCGCCCGTTGAACGCGTCCTTCAACCGCGAGAACAACCCCTGCTGCCCCGGCCGACTATGCCTGCCCGGGGGACGACCCCCGGACCCCCGGCAGCAGCCCGGACCGCCCCCGTCAGCGCCCGTTGAACGCGTCCTTCAACCGCGAGAACAGCCCCTGCTGCCCCGGCCGACTGTGCCTGCCCGGGGGACGACCCCCGGACCCCCGGCAGCAGCCGGACCGCCCCCGTCAGCGCCCGTTGAACGCGTCCTTCAACCGCGAGAACAGCCCCTGCTGCCCCGGCTGGAACTGCCCCGTGGGGCGTTCCTCGCCGCGGAGTTTGGAGAGCTCTCGGAGCAGGCGTTCCTGCTCGGGGTCGAGCTTGGTCGGGGTCTGGACCTCGACGTGGACGATGAGGTCGCCGCGTCCGCCGCCGCGCAGGTGCGTGACGCCCCGGCCGTGCAGCGGGATCGACTGGCCGGACTGGGTGCCCGGCCGGATGTCGACCTCCTCCATGCCGTCGAGCGTCTCCAGCGGCACCTTCGTACCGAGGGACGCCGCCGTCATGGGGATCGTCACCGTGCAGTGCAGGTCGTCGCCGCGCCGCTGGAACGTGCTGTGCGGCAGCTCGTGGATCTCGACGTAGAGGTCACCGGCCGGACCGCCGCCGGGACCGACCTCGCCCTCGCCGGCGAGCTGGATCCGCGTGCCGTTGTCGACACCGGCCGGGATCTTGACCGTGAGCGTGCGGCGGGACCGGACGCGGCCGTCGCCGGCGCACTCCGGGCACGGGGTCGGGACGACCGTGCCGAAGCCCTGGCACTGCGGGCAGGGGCGGGACGTCATGACCTGGCCCAGGAAGGACCGGGTCACCTGCGACACCTCACCGCGGCCGCGGCACATGTCACACGTCTGGGCGGAGGTGCCCGGGGCCGCGCCCTCACCGCTGCAGGTGTTGCAGACGACGGCCGTGTCGACCTGGATGTCCTTGGTCGTACCGAAGGCCGCCTCGTCGAGCTCGACCTCGATACGGATCATGGCGTCCTGGCCGCGGCGGGTGCGCGAGCGCGGTCCGCGCTGCGACGCCGTGCCGAAGAACGCGTCCATGATGTCCGAGAAGTTCCCGAAGCCGCCGGCTCCGAAGCCGCCCGCGCCGCCGCCACCGGCCTGCGAGAGCGGATCGCCGCCGAGGTCGTAGACCTGCTTCTTCTGCGGGTCCGACAGCACCTCGTAAGCGGCGTTGATCTCCTTGAACCGCTCCTGGGTCTTCGGATCGGGGTTGACGTCCGGGTGCAGCTCGCGGGCGAGCCGCCGGAAGGCCTTCTTGATCTCTTCCTGCGACGCGTCGCGGCGCACGCCGAGTACGGCGTAGTAGTCCGTGGCCACTACGACTCCGCCAGGATCTGTCCGACGTACCGTGCCACTGCGCGTACCGCTCCCATCGTTCCCGGGTAGTCCATGCGGGTCGGTCCGACCACGCCGAGCTTGGCGACTGCCTCGCCGCCCGAACCGTAGCCGACCGACACGACGGACGTGGAGTTGAGTCCTTCGTGGGCGTTCTCATGACCGATCCGTACGGTCACGCCCGGATCCTTCGCCTCGCCGAGCAGCTTGAGGAGCACGACCTGCTCCTCCAGCGCCTCCAGCACCGGCCGGATCGTGAGGGGGAAGTCATGCCCGAAGCGGGTCAGATTGGCGGTGCCGCCGATCATCAGCCGCTCCTCGTTCTCCTCGACGAGCGTCTCCAGGAGTGTGGAGAGCACCGTAGAGACCGTACCCCGGTCCTCGTGCTCGAACGCCTCCGGGAGATCCTCCACCAGACTCGGCACATCCGCGAAACGGCGGTTCGCCACGCGGCTGTTGAGCCGCGCGCGCAGATCCGCGAGCGAGGTGTCGCCGAAGGGCGCCGGGCAGTCGACCACGCGCTGCTCGACCCGCCCGGTGTCCGTGATCAGCACGAGCATCACCCGCGCGGGCGCCAGGGCGAGCAACTCCACGTGCCGCACGGTCGAGCGCGTCAGCGACGGGTACTGCACGACGGCGACCTGGCGCGTGAGCTGCGCGAGCAGCCGCACCGTGCGCGCCACGACGTCGTCGAGGTCGACGGCGCCCTCGAGGAAGTTCTGGATCGCGCGCCGCTCGGGCGCTGTCATCGGCTTCACGCCGGCCAGCTTGTCGACGAACAGCCGGTAGCCCTTGTCGGTGGGGATGCGCCCGGCGCTGGTGTGCGGCTGGGCGATGTACCCCTCGTCCTCCAGGGCCGCCATGTCGTTGCGGACGGTGGCCGGGGAGACGCCGAGGCTGTGCCGCTCGGTGAGGGCCTTGGAGCCCACCGGCTCCTCGGTGCCGACGTAGTCCTGGACGATGGCGCGCAGCACCTGAAGCCTGCGTTCACTGAGCATCGCGCACACCTCCAGAAGTCTCCGTCTGCTTGCCCTGCCGGTCCGGCCTGGCACTCTGCGCGTGCGAGTGCCAGCATTCCCCGGCCCAGTGTACGGCGGTGGGGTACACCCCCGGCAAGGCTGGTCGTGCGGCGCCGTGCCCCGAGCGGGGCGCACCGCTAGCGTCGCCGTATGACGGTGACTTGGGAAGACCTCGGATGGGAGCGCGTGGCCGCCGGTGTGGGGCGGTGCCGGCTTCCGGTGTGGGACTGCACGGCGGGGCTGGTCGCCGGTGAGGGCGCGGTCCTCTTGATCGACGCGGGGTCGAGTCTCGCGGAGGGCGTGAAGTTGCGCGCGCAGGCGCGGTCGCTCACCGGCCACCGTGTGACACATCTCGCGCTGACCCATCCGCACTTCGACCACGTCTTCGGGGCGGCGGCGTTCCCGGACGCGGAGGTGTTCGGCGCGGTGGGCGTGGACGCGGTGCTGTCGCGAGTGCGGGACCGGGAGGAGCTGCGCGCGGACGCGGTACGCCACGGCCTGGCGGCGCCCACGGCCCAGGAGGCGGCGGAGCGTCTGGCCTCGCCCGGCCACCTGGTCTCCGGCGAGTGGACCCTCGACCTGGGCGGCGGCCGGCAGGTGCTGCTGGCGAACGTCGGCCCGGGGCACACCGCGCACGACCTGGCGGTGCTGGTGCCGGGGGATCCGGAGGTGGTGTTCTGCGGCGACCTGGTCGAGGAGTCCGGGGAGCCCCAGGCGGGCCCCGACGCGGTGCCGTCGCACTGGCCGGCCGCCCTGGACCGGGTGCTCGACCTGGGCGGCGAGGACGCGGTGTACGTGCCCGGTCACGGAGCGGTGGTGGACGCGGCGTTCGTGCGGGCGCAACGGGACGCGCTGGCGGCGCGTTTCGGCGTGTCGCGGTGATCGCCGTTCGCCTTCTCCTATCGTCATTCGAATGCGCCAGTACTCCGCCGATCTGACCCCGCCGTGGAAGAAGCCGAAGCCGGTGCCCGAGGTCGCGGCGGAGCCCGGCCTGGTGGTGGAGGAGCCGGGGACCGGCTTCTGCGGGGCGGTGGTCCGGTGCGAGGCGGGCACGGTGACTCTGGAGGACCGCTTCGGCAAGCACCGGGTGTTCCCGATGGAGCCGCGCGGCTTCCTGCTGGAGGGCAGGGTGGTGACTCTCGTCCGCCCCGCGCCGGGCGGCCCCGCGCGTCCCACCCGCACGGCCTCCGGTTCGGTCGCCGTCCCCGGCGCACGCGCGCGGGTCGCCCGCGCCGGCCGCATCTACGTCGAGGGCCGCCACGACGCCGAGCTGGTCGAGAAGGTGTGGGGTGACGACCTGCGCATCGAGGGCGTGGTCGTGGAGTACCTGGAGGGCGTCGACGACCTCCCGTCGATCGTCTCCGAATTCGCCCCCGGCCGGGACGCACGGCTGGGCGTCCTGGTGGACCACCTGGTCCCGGGCTCGAAGGAGTGGCGCATCGCCCAGTCGGTGACGAGCGAGCACGCCTTGGTCGTCGGCCACCCGTACATCGACGTCTGGGAGGCGGTGAAGCCGTCGTCCCTGGGCATCGACGCCTGGCCCCGGGTTCCTCGCGGCCAGGACTGGAAGACGGGCGTGTGCAGGGCCCTGGGCTGGCCCGAGAACACCGGCGCGGCCTGGCAGCGGATCCTGTCCGGGGTCCACTCGTACAAGGACCTGGAGCCGGAGCTTCTGGGCCGGGTGGAAGAACTGATCGACTTCGTGACGGCCTGACTCAGCTGCGGCCATGCGCGGCCGCCCCGGTTGCGGGCACGCGCGCCGCACCGCTGCGGCCATGCGCGCCGCACTCAGTGCGGGCAGCGTGCCGCCCCCCCTGCGGGCACGCGCCGCCGGCCGCTGCGGGCACGCGCGCCGCACTCGCCACGGGCAGCGCGCCGCCCCCGCTGCGGGCATGCGTGCCGCTAGGGGCGGCACGGGTGGGCGTGGGGGTCCCCCCTGCTCGAGCGAAGCCGAGAGCTTGGGGGAGGCACCCCGCTACGCCGGGCTGCGCACCCACCCCGCCTCAGCACCCACGCCGAGCACCTCAGTCCACGAGGTCTCGTACAACCCCGTCCGCCAGCAACCGCCCGCGCAAGGTCAGCACAGCCCGGCCCTCCGCATACGGCCCCTCCTGAAGCAGCCCGTCCGACAGCGCCCTGCGCGAGGCAGCAAGCCCCTCCTCCCGCAACAGCGACAACGGCGCACCCTCCCGAAGCCGCAGCTCCAGCAGAATCCGCTCGACCCGCCGGTCCTCCTCCGACAGCACCTCACGCCCGGCCCCCGGCGACCGCCCCGAAGCCAGCGCAGCCGCATACGCCCCCGGATGCTTCACGTTCCACCACCGCACCCCGCCCACATGGCTGTGCGCACCCGGCCCGGCCCCCCACCAGTCGGCCCCCCGCCAGTACAGCTCGTTGTGCAGACACCGCCCGGCCTCGGAGGTCGCCCAGTTCGACACCTCATACCACTCGAAGCCGGCGCCCGAGAGCACCTCGTCCGCGATCAGGTACCGGTCGGCGTGGACGTCGTCGTCGGTCATCGGCACCTCGCCCCGACGGATGCGACGGGCCAGCTGCGTCCCCTCCTCGACGATCAGGGCGTAGGCGCTGACATGGTCCGGCCCGGCCCCCAGCACCGCGTCCAGCGAGGCCCGCCAGTCGTCGTCGGACTCCCCCGGCGTGCCGTAGATCAGGTCGAGGTTGACATGCTCGAAGCCGGCCGCCCGGGCCTCCGCCACACAGGCCTCCGGCCGCCCCGGCGTGTGCGTGCGGTCCAGCACCTTCAGCACGTGCTGCCGGGCGCTCTGCATCCCGAAGGAGATCCGGTTGAAGCCACCCTCACGCAAGGCGGCCAGGTACGCGGGATCGACCGACTCCGGGTTCGCCTCGGTCGTGACCTCGGCGTCCTCCGCCAGCCCGAACTCGTCCCGCACCGCCCTCAGCATCCGTACGAGGTCACCGGCGTCCAGCAGCGTGGGCGTGCCGCCGCCCACGAACACCGTCCGCACCGGCCGTGGGTCGTCCCCCAGCACCTTGCGCGCCAGCCGGATCTCGTCGGCCAGGGTCTCGGCGTAGTTGTCGCGGGAGGCGAGGACGCCGCCGGTGCCGCGCAGCTCGGTCGCGGTGTACGTGTTGAAGTCGCAGTAGCCGCAGCGGGTCGCGCAGTACGGAACGTGCAGGTAGAACCCGAGCGGGCGATCGGCGGCCCCGGCGAGGGCGGACGCGGGCAGCGCGCCGTCGTCGGGGACGGGCTCGCCGTCGGGGAGTGCGGAAGGCATGCCTTCCATTGTCCAGCACCCGGGAGGTCAGTCCGCCTGGAGCACGAGCAGCGCCAGATCGTCCGCCGGGGGCCGCGCCCCGAAGTCGTGCACGAGCCGCTTGATCCGCTCGGCTATGAGCTCCGCGTCCAGGCCTGCGCACCCGGCCAGGGCCGCGGCGAGGCCGTCCCCGTCGTCGAACTGGCGGGAGCCGGAGCGGCGCTCGGTCACGCCGTCGGTGACGCACAGCAGCGTGTCACCGGAGCGCAGCTCGAAGGTCTCGCTGGTGTAGGTGGCGTCCTCGACGACGCCCAGCAGGGTCTGCGGCTGCGCGCACGGGTGGACCTCGCCGCCCGCCCCGAGACGCAGGGGAAGCGGGTGCCCGGCGGAGGCGACGGTGCAGCGGACCCCGCCGTCGAAGGGGACCAGCTCGCCGTAGAGCAGGGACAGGAAGCGCGTCTGCGGGCCGTCGCCGGGCGGGGTCGGCCGCGCCCCGGCCGCCACCAGGGCCCGGGCCGCCGCGTCCGCGGCCTCCGTGGCGTCGTCGAGCAGCAGCTGGTTGAGGCGGTCGAGGACGTCGGCGACCCGGTAGCCCTCGCGGGCCAGCAGCCGCAGCCAGGGCCGGGCCAGGCCGATCACGACGGCAGCCTCGGGGCCCTTGCCCTGCACGTCGCCGACAGCGAAGCACCAGCGGCCGTCGCCGGCCGGGAACAGGTCGTAGAAGTCGCCGCTGGGACCGCCCTTGTCGCACGGCTCGTAGACGAGGGCGCTGCGCACGCCGGGGATCTCGGCCACGGCACCGGGCAGCAGCCCGCGCTGGAGGACGGCGCTGATGGTGGCCTGGCGGGCGTACTGGCGGGCGGCGCCGATGGCGAGGGCCACCCGGCGGCTGAGGTCCTCGACGAGGCCGGTGATCTCGTCGGGGAAGCCGGCCGGCCCGGACCGCCCGATGACGAGGGTGCCCAGCGGGCGCCCCCCGGCGACCAGGCGGTACGCCAGGGCGGAACCGGGCTCGCCGTCTCCGAGCGCCTCGCCCGGCCAGGGGCAGTCGACGGGCCCGGCCCCGCCCTGGTCCCGGCCGCGCCCGAACGGGGACCCGCCCAGCGGGTCGATCGGCTGCGGCGGGTCCTTCTCCAGGGCGCGGCGCAGCTCCTCGATACGGTTCTCGCTGCCGTGCCACACTCGGGCGAGGCGTGGTCCGCCCAGGCCGGCTCCGCCGCTCCAGCCGCCGGCGGTGGCCTCGTCCTCCAGCCACACCGCGCACCAGTCGGCCAGGCGGGGCACGATCAGCTGTCCGGCGAGGGCCGCGACGAGGTCTTCGTCCAGCTG
Source organism: Streptomyces sp. NPDC013187 (assembly GCF_042899705.1). Classification (NCBI taxonomy): domain Bacteria; kingdom Bacillati; phylum Actinomycetota; class Actinomycetes; order Kitasatosporales; family Streptomycetaceae; genus Streptomyces; species Streptomyces sp. NPDC013187. Next base: position 78,351 of record NZ_JBIBAF010000002.1, read on the forward strand.
TCCGGCGAGCAGGTCGGAGGCCTCGGCGAGGAAGGACAGGGCGCCGCGGCCGAGCCACGCGCCGTCGGGCCCGTTCAGTCCGTCACGGTTCTCGTGCCGGTCCCGCCAGTCCCGCAGATCGTTCCAGTCGCGCAGGTCACGGGACTCCTCTGAGCCGGGCCGGGGCCGGGTCTTTCCGCCGGGGCCCGGGCTCTCCCGACCTCGGCGCGGGTCCCCGGTCCTTTCCCGGTCCCCTGAGCCCCACGACTCTCGCTGCTCACGCGGACCCCATGTCTCTCCGCACTCACCGGACTCACGTAAGCCCCATGTCTCTCCGCCGCCCCGTGTCCCCCACGACTCTCGCTCCGCACGCCGGTCCCAAGGGTCTTCGCCGCCGCTGGACCACAGGGCCTCCTCCGCCTCCTCACCCGGGCGTGGTTCGGGTGCCAGGATCTCCGCCACCCGCAGGCCGCGCGCCAGCGTGTGTTCCCCGGCGTACGCCTCGATCTGCTCGCCCGCCGCCCACCCGCCGGCGGGCAGTCGGGCCCACACCGTCTTGCGGCCCGTGCGGTACGTGACCCCCCACGCCTCGGAGAGCGCGCCGACGAGCCGCAGGCCACGCCCGTACTCGGGGGTGTCGTGCGGCGTCTCGGGCTCGCCGCCGCGCGGGGCACGGGAGGGGTGGTGGTCGGAGACCTCGACGACGACCGCGGTGGTGTCCGGGGCGCCGCCCGCGGCGCCTTCCAGCCGGAACTCCGTCTTGACGTCGGTGCCGGCGTGCACGACGGCGTTGGTGACGAGTTCGCTGACGACGAGCGTGACGTCGTCGGCGAGGCGGTCGCCGAGGTGCTCGGCGCCGGGCAGTCCGAGCCCGGCCCACTCGGCGAGAGCCTCGCGCACCAGGGCGCGGGCGGCGCCCGGGGCGAGGGGACTGCCGGAGAGGGTCGCGTGCGCCCGCGCGCGCTCCGGTGCGGGCGCCTCGGCGGCGGTCTCGGGCGCCGCGCAGGCGGGCGCGCCTGCCTCGGAGGCGAGCGCCCCGGTGGACGGTGTCATCACCTCCGCGGACGGTGCGGGCTCCTCGGGAACGGGCCCCTCCTGGACGGGCACGGGCCCCTCCTGGACCGGCACGGGCGTCTCCCAAGCGGGTGCAGGCGCTTCTGAGGCACGGGAGGCGGTCTCCCGTTGCGTCGGAATGGCCCCCATGGACAGCTCCCCGGGCAGTTCGTACGAATACGCCACAGTCGATGCCGACAGAGTGACAGACTGGCCACGCCCATAAGCGCCGAGTTACCGAAGTGGGCCGCCATGAGTGAGAACAGTGCTACTCCTGTGGTCGAAGACCGGTGCGAAGACGGTCAGATTCGTGCATCCGATCTGCGCCCCCTGCTCGCCGCCATGACCGCCGCACGCGACGGCGACTTCACCAAGATTCCGGAATCCGGCCACGGGATGGTGGCCGAACTGACCGCCGTCTACAACCAGATCATGGACCGCAGCGTCCACTTCACCTTCGAGGTGCAGCGCGTCCGGCGGGAACTGGTGCGGCACGGCCGGCTCGACGAGCGGCTCTCGGCCAGCCCGGGCCAGGGCTTGTGGACGTCGCGGGTCAACGACGTGAACCAGTTGCTCGACGCCCTGGTCGCCCCGGCGGCGAACGCCACGCGCGTGCTGGACGCGGTGGCCGGCGGGGACCTCACCCAGCGGGTCGATCTGCACGACGGGACACGGCAGTTGCGCGGGGATCTGCGGCGCCTGGGCCGGGCCGTGAACAAGATGGTGGACCAGCTGTCCCTGTTCACCGGCGAGGTGACGCGGGTGGCCCGTGAGGTCGGCACCGAAGGGCGGCTCGGCGGACGGGCCAAGGTACAGGGCCTGTCGGGCAGTTGGCGGGACGTGACGGAGGCCGTCAACACGATGGCGTCCCGGCTGACGGCCCAGGTGCGGGACATCGCGGCGGTGACGACGGCGGTGGCGCGGGGCGACCTGACCCGCACGGTCACGGTCGAGGCGACCGGCGAGTTGCTGGAGCTGAAGCTGACCGTCAACACGATGGTGGATCAGCTGTCGGCCTTCGCCGACGAGGTCACCCGCGTCGCGCGCGAAGTCGGCACCGAGGGCCAGCTGGGTGGCCGGGCGCAGGTGCGGGGCGTCTCCGGCGTCTGGAAGGACCTCACCGACAACGTCAACTTCATGGCGTCGAACCTGACCTCGCAGGTCCGCAACATCGCCCAGGTGACGACGGCCGTGGCCAACGGCGACCTGTCCCAGAAGATCACCGTCGACGCGCAGGGCGAGATCCTGGAGCTCAAGTCGACGATCAACACGATGGTCGACCAGCTCTCCGCCTTCGCCGACGAGGTCACCCGCGTCGCCCGCGAGGTCGGCACCGAGGGCAACCTCGGCGGCCGGGCCCAGGTGCGGGGCGTCTCCGGCGTCTGGAAGGACCTCACCGACAACGTCAACTTCATGGCGGACAACCTCACCTCCCAGGTGCGGAACATCGCCCTCGTGTCCACCGCCGTCGCCCAGGGCGACCTCGGCAAGAAGATCACGGTCGAGGCCAAGGGCGAGATCCTGGAGCTGAAATCCACGATCAACACGATGGTCGACCAGCTCTCCGCCTTCGCCGACGAGGTGACCAGGGTCGCCCGCGAGGTCGGCACGGAAGGCAACCTCGGCGGCCAGGCGCAGGTGCGGGGCGTCTCCGGCGTCTGGAAGGACCTCACCGACAACGTCAACTTCATGGCGCTGAACCTGACGTCGCAGGTCCGCAACATCGCCCAGGTGACGACGGCCGTCGCCAACGGCGACCTGTCGAAGAAGATCACGGTCGACGCGCGCGGCGAGATCCTCGAGTTGAAGGACACCGTCAACACGATGGTGGAGCAGCTGCGCGCCTTCGCCGACGAGGTGACACGGGTCGCCCGGGAGGTCGGCACCGACGGGCGGCTCGGCGGCCGGGCCCAGGTGCTGGGCGTCTCCGGCGTCTGGCGGGACCTCACCGACAACGTCAACTACATGGCCGACAACCTCACCTCTCAGGTGCGCAACATCGCCCAGGTCGCGACGGCCGTGGCGCAGGGCGATCTGTCCCGGAAGATCGACGTTGACGCGCGTGGCGAGATCCTGGAGCTGAAGACCACCATCAACACCATGGTCGACACGCTCTCCTCGTTCTCCTCGGAGGTCACGCGCGTCGCCCGCGAGGTCGGCTCCGAGGGCCGACTGGGCGGCCAGGCCCGGGTGGAGGGCGTCTACGGCACCTGGAAGCGCCTGACGACGAACGTCAACGAGCTCGCGTCCAACCTCACCACCCAGGTCCGCGCCATCGCCGAGGTCGCCTCGGCGGTGGCCCAGGGCGACATGTCCCGCTCGATCACCGTGGAGACGCAGGGCGAGGTCGCCGAGCTCAAGGACAACATCAACCTGATGGTGGCCAATCTGCGCGAGACGACCCGCGCGAAGGACTGGCTGGAGTCCAATCTGGCCCGGCTCGCCGCCCTGATGCAGGGCCACCGGGACCTCATGGAGGTCGCCGACCTGATACTCCGCGAACTGACCCCACTGGTGAACGCCCAGTACGGCGCGTTCTACCTGGCCGACCCGGAGGAGGACGGCGCGACGGTTCCCACCAAGGGCCTGGCCTTCATCGCCGGCTACGGCGCCGCCCAGGACGCGACCGTCGAGACCGGCGGCCTGCCGGTGCACGGCCTGGTCGCGCAGGCGGCCCGGGAGAAGAAGCGGATCCTGGTGGAGGGTGCCCCACCCGACTACATCAAGATCAACAGCGGTCTCGGCGAGGCGGCGCCCACGACCATCGTCATCATCCCGATCCTCTTCGAGGACAAGCTCCTCGGCGTCATCGAACTCGCCTCGTTCTCCCGCTTCTCCGATGTCCATCTGGCGTTCTTCGACCAGTTCGTCAACACCATCGGCGTCGCCATCAACACGATCATCGCCAACTCCCGCACGGAGTCCCTGCTCGGCGAGTCCCAGCGCCTGGCCATGCAGCTCCAGGAGCGCTCGGACGAACTCCAGAAGCAGCAGGGCGAACTGCAGCGCTCCAACGCCGCGCTGGAGGAGAAGGCCGCCCTGCTGGCCACGTCCTCGCAGTACAAGTCGGAGTTCCTGGCCAACATGTCGCACGAGCTGCGTACGCCGCTGAACTCCCTGCTGATCCTGGCCCGGCTGCTCTCCGACAACCCGGACGGCCACCTCTCCGACCAGGAGGTGCAGTTCGCGACGACGATCCACCGCTCGGGCTCGGACCTCCTGCAGCTGATCAACGACATCCTGGACCTGTCGAAGATCGAGGCCGGCCGGATGGACGTACGCCCCAAGCGGCTCCCCCTCATCAAACTGCTCGACTACGTCCACGCCACCTTCCGGCCCCTCACCCTCGACCGGGGGCTCGCCTTCGAAGTGGCGGTCGGCGAAGACGTACCGCGCGAGATGTACTCGGACGAGCAGCGGCTCCAGCAGATCCTGCGCAACCTGCTCTCCAACGCGATCAAGTTCACCGCGTCCGGCAAGGTCGAGCTGCGGGTGGACCGGGTGCAGGACGCCGAGCACCGCTGGGTCCGGGACACCGACGACGTCATCGCGTTCGCCGTGTCCGACACCGGCATCGGGATCGCGCCGGAGAAACTCCCGGTGATCTTCGAGGCGTTCCAGCAGGCCGACGGCACCACCAACCGCAAGTACGGCGGGACCGGCCTCGGCCTGTCCATCAGCCGGGAGATCGCGGGCCTGCTCGGCGGCCGGATCGTCGCGGAGAGCGAACCCGGGAAGGGCTCCACGTTCACCCTGTACGTGCCGGTCGTCAGCCCCGGCCACACCGCGCCCGCGCCCGTTCCCGAGGACCGCGCCGACCTGCCGCTGCCCCTCCAGCCGACCGCCGGGGTCTTCCCCGTCACGCACGACACGGACGACGCCTGGCCGTCGCCGACGAAGCTGGAGGCGTGGACGTCCGGCCGGCCGGGCCGGATCCTCGCCGGGCGGCGGGTGCTGATCGTCGATGACGACATCCGCAACGTCTTCGCCCTCACCCATGTCCTGGGCCGGGTCGGCATGACCGTGCTCTACGCGGAGAACGGCCGCGAGGGCATCGAGACGCTGGAGCGCAGCGCCGACGTCGAACTGGTCCTGATGGACATCATGATGCCGGAGATGGACGGCTACGAGACCATCGCCGCGATCCGCCGCACACCCCGCTGGTCGGGCCTGCCGATCGTGGCCCTGACCGCCAAGGCGATGCCCGGCGACCGGGAGAAGTCCATCGCCCGCGGCGCCAACGACTACGTACCCAAGCCGGTGGACATCGACGGCCTTCTCACGGTCGTGTGCGCACTGCTGGACCCCGAGGGCACGGAAGAAGAGGCATGAGCGACACGCCCACCCACCCCGAACGCGCCGGAATCCTCCTGGTCGACGACATGGAGGACAACCTGACCGCCCTGGAAGCCGTCCTGGACTCCCTCAACGAGCCGCTGCTGCGCGCCCGTTCGGGCGAGGAGGCGATGAAGGCCCTGCTGCGGCAGCCGATCGCCCTGGTCCTGCTCGACATCCGGATGCCCGGCATGGACGGCTTCGAGACGGCCGCCCACATCAAACGCCTCGACCAGACCCGGGACGTCCCGATCATCTTCCTCACCGGCGCGGACGACGACGCGGGCTACGCCTTCCGCGGCTACGCGACCGGGGCCGCCGACTACGTGACCAAGCCCTTCGACCCGTGGGTCCTCAGGGCAAAGGTCAGCGTCTTCCTGGACCTCTACCGCAAGGGCAGGGAGGTGGAACGCCTCAGGACAGAGATCCAGGAGCTGAAACGCCGGGTGCAGAAGGGCACTTAGGGGCGCGGGGAACTGCGCGAGCAACCACGAACAACCCGCAGCCGCCCGCGCTCATCAGTCGCCCCCTACGCCTCGCGAGACCCGTCGTACATCTCCTCGATCAGATGCTTGTACTCCCGCTCCACCACGGGCCGCTTCAGCTTCAGACTCGGCGTGATCTCCCCGTGCTCGACGTCGAGGTCCCTCGGCAGCAGCCGGAACTTCTTGATGGTCTGCCACCGCTGAAGCCCCTCATTGAGCTGCTTCACATACCCGTCGACCATCTCCACGGTCTGCGGCGCCGCCACGATCTCCGCGTACGACTTGCCCTCCAGCCCGTTGTCCTTGGCCCAGTCGGTGATGGCGACCTCGTCGAGCGCGATGAGCGCCGTGCAGAAGTTCCGGTCGGCGCCGTGCACCAGGATGTTGGACACGTACGGGCACACCGCCTTGAACTGCCCCTCGACCTCCGCCGGGGCGATGTACTTGCCGCCCGAGGTCTTGATGAGGTCCTTCTTGCGGTCGGTGATCCGCAGGTACCCGTCGGGCGACAGCTCCCCGATGTCCCCGGTGTGGAACCAGCCGTCCGGCTCCAGCACCTCGGCCGTCTTCTCGGGCAGCTTGTGGTAGCCCTCCATGATGCCCGGGCCGCGCAGCAGGATCTCTCCGTCGTCGGCGATCCGCACCTCCGTGCCGGGCAGCGGCTTGCCGACCGTGCCGGTGCGGTAGGCCTCGCCCGGGTTCACGAAGGACGCCGCCGAGGACTCGGTCAGGCCGTAGCCCTCCAGGATGTGGATGCCGGCGCCGGAGAAGAAGTACCCGATCTCGGGTGCCAGCGCCGCCGAACCGGAGACGCACGCCCGCAGGTTCCCGCCGAACGCCTCCTTGATCTTGGCGAACACCAGCGCGTCGGCGACCTTGTGCTTCGCGCCGAGACCGAACGGCACGGACGCGGTGCCGGTCCGGCGGAAGTTGTCCTGGGAGACCTTGGCGTACTCGCGGGCCACCTCGGCCGCCCACTGGAAGATCTTGTACTTGGCGCCGCCGCCCGCGCGGGCCTTCGCGGCCACGCCGTTGTAGACCTTCTCGAAGATGCGCGGCACGGCCGCCATGTACGTCGGCTGCACCACCGGCAGATTCTCGATGATCTTGTCGACCCGGCCGTCCACGGCGGTGACGTGCCCGACCTCGATCTGCCCGGAGGTCAGGACCTTGCCGAAGACGTGCGCGAGGGGCAGCCACAGGTACTGCACGTCCGCGCCGCTGACCAGCCCGGTCGCGGCGATCGCCTTCGCCATGTACGACCAGTTGTCGTGCGGCAGGCGCACGCCCTTGGGGCGGCCCGTGGTGCCGGAGGTGTAGATGAGGGTGGCCAGCTGGTCCTTGGTGATCGCGCCGACCCGCTCCTTGATGAGGTCGGGGTCCTTCTCCAGCCGGGCCGCGCCGCGCTTCTCCAGCTCGTCCAGGGTGAGGATCCAGTCGGCGGTCTCCACCCCGGCCGCGTCGATCACCACGACATGCGTCAGCTCGGGCAGCTCGGCGCGCTTCTCCTGGGCCTTGGCCAGCTGCTCGACGTTCTCCGCGATCAGCACCCGGCTCTCGGAGTCCGACAGGATGTACGCGGACTCGTCGGCGTTGGTCTGCGGATACACCGTGGTCGTGGCCGCGCCGGCGCACATGATGCCGAGGTCGGCGAGGATCCACTCGATCCGGGTGCCGGCGGCGAGGGCGACGCGCTGCTCGGGCTGCACGCCCAGCTCGATGAGGCCCGCCGCGATGGCGTAGACCCGCTCGGCGGACTGCGCCCAGGTCAGTGACTTCCAGTCGTCCGGCCCCTGGCCCGCCGACGGGACCGGATACCGATAGGCCTCGGCATCCGGCGTGGCCGCCACGCGCTCCAGGAAGAGGCCCGCCACGGACGGCGGACGGTTCTCGATCAGGGTCTGTGTGTCGCTCACGACATCCTCCGGGCCCGCGACGTGCGGCTGGCTCAGGTGCGGCTGGGTTCACTCGCGAGCCCTTGTTTAACTCGCGAGTAACTATCGAGCAGGGATCAGAGTAAAGGGCGACCGGCCCCTGCGTAAGGGTTCGCGGCCTGTCACTTCGTACAGAGAGCTACCCCACGAACGCACAGGGCCCGCCGCACTTTCGCACGGCGAGCCCCTGTTCAACCCGGATTGCGGTGTAACCCGCGGTAATCCGTGATTACTTCTTGCCCTTGCCCGACCCCGCGCTGTCATCACTCGACAGGACGGCGATGAAGGCCTCCTGCGGAACCTCTACGGAACCCACCATCTTCATCCGCTTCTTGCCCTCCTTCTGCTTCTCCAGCAGCTTCCGCTTCCGGGAGATGTCACCGCCGTAGCACTTGGCGAGGACGTCCTTGCGGATGGCGCGGATGGTCTCGCGGGCGATGACCCGGGAGCCGATGGCGGCCTGGATGGGCACCTCGAAGGCCTGCCGCGGGATGAGCTCGCGCAGCTTGGCGACGAGCCGCACGCCATAGGCGTACGCGGCGTCCTTGTGGGTGATCGCCGAGAAGGCGTCGACCTTGTCGCCGTGCAGCAGGATGTCGACCTTGACCAGGCTGGAGGTCTGCTCGCCGGTGGGCTCGTAGTCGAGCGAGGCGTAGCCGCGGGTCTTGGACTTCAGCTGGTCGAAGAAGTCGAAGACGATCTCGGCGAGCGGCAGGGTGTAGCGGATCTCGACCCGGTCCTCGGAGAGGTAGTCCATGCCGAGCAGGGTGCCGCGCCGGGTCTGGCACAGCTCCATGATCGAGCCGATGAACTCGCTGGGCGCCAGGATGGTGGCCCGCACGACCGGCTCGTAGACCTCCGAGATCTTGCCCTCGGGGAACTCGCTCGGGTTGGTGACGGTGTGCTCGGTGCCGTCCTCCATGAGGACGCGGTAGACCACGTTCGGCGCGGTGGCGATGAGATCGAGGCCGAACTCGCGCTCCAGCCGCTCGCGGATCACGTCCAGGTGCAGCAGGCCGAGGAAGCCGACGCGGAAGCCGAAGCCGAGGGCGGCGGAGGTCTCCGGCTCGTAGACCAGCGCGGCGTCGTTGAGCTGGAGCTTGTCCAGGGCCTCGCGCAGCTCGGGGTAGTCGGAGCCGTCCAGCGGATAGAGCCCGGAGAAGACCATGGGCTTGGGGTCCTTGTAGCCCCCGAGCGCCTCCTCGGCCCCCTTGTGCTGGCTGGTGACGGTGTCACCGACCTTGGACTGGCGGACGTCCTTCACACCGGTGATGAGGTAGCCCACCTCGCCGACGCCGAGTCCGTCGGCCGGCAGCATCTCCGGCGAGTTGGTGCCGATCTCCAGCAGCTCGTGCGTGGCGCCGGTGGACATCATCCGGATCCGCTCACGCTTGTTGAGCTGGCCGTCGATGACACGGACGTACGTCACGACACCGCGGTACGAGTCGTAGACCGAGTCGAAGATCATCGCGCGGGCGGGAGCGTCGGCGACGCCGACCGGCGGGGGGATCTCCGCGACGACCTTGTCGAGCAGCGCCTCGACGCCCAGGCCCGTCTTGGCGGACACCTTGAGCACGTCGTCCGGGTCACACCCGACCAGGTTGGCGAGCTCCTCGGAGAACTTCTCGGGCTGCGCGGCCGGCAGGTCGATCTTGTTCAGCACCGGGATGATCGTGAGGTCGTTCTCCATCGCCAGGTAGAGGTTGGCGAGGGTCTGCGCCTCGATGCCCTGGGCGGCGTCGACCAGGAGGACGGTGCCCTCGCAGGCGGCCAGCGACCGCGAGACCTCATAGGTGAAGTCGACGTGCCCCGGGGTGTCGATCATGTTGAGGATGTGCGTGTCGTTCTTGTCGTGGGTGGGAGCCCACGGGAGACGCACCGCCTGTGACTTGATCGTGATGCCACGCTCGCGCTCGATGTCCATGCGGTCGAGGTACTGGGCGCGCATCTGCCGCTGCTCGACCACTCCGGTGAGCTGGAGCATCCGGTCGGCGAGCGTGGACTTGCCGTGGTCGATGTGCGCGATGATGCAGAAGTTGCGGATCAGAGCCGGGTCGGTACGGCTCGGCTCGGGCACGTGGCTGGGGATCGCGGGCACGCAGGGTCCTGATTCTTGAGGCGTCCGCAGTGTCTGCGGTCTCGGGTCGGATCGATACGTAGCCTCCATGGTCCCACGGGTGGGGACCATGGACGGGTTTGGGCCGTGGAAGGGGCCGCTGGTAGCCTGGGTGGCTGTGCCTCATGCCCTCTCGCAGGAGGTACGACCCCAAGAAATCACCCGGTACGGGAATCGTGCGGTGTCCGTGCGGCCTCGTGCCAGAACCTGAGAAGGCTCATTCGTGGCGAACATCAAGTCCCAGATCAAGCGGATCAAGACCAACGAGAAGGCGCGGCTGCGCAACAAGGCCGTCAAGTCCTCCCTCAAGACCGCGATCCGCAAGGCCCGTGAGGCTGCTGCCGCGGGTGACGTCGAGAAGGCCACCGAGTACCAGCGCGTCGCCGCGCGTCAGCTCGACAAGGCCGTCTCGAAGGGCGTCATCCACAAGAACCAGGCCGCCAACAAGAAGTCGGCGCTGGCTTCGAAGGTCGACGCGCTCAAGGGCTGACATCTGATGTGACGCCGGAGGGAATCGAGCGGGCCCTCTCTCATCCGCTCCCGTCCGGCACCCCCGGATCCGCGCGCGGCCTGCGTTCGCCACGCGGGCGCGGATCCAGCAGCTCGAACCGAAGGCCCCGCCCTCCGCTCTTCCCCAGAGCGGCCGGCGGGGCCTTCGGCCTGTCTCCTGCGCCACCGGCGGTGTACCGGCGGAACCTGCCCTGTCCGTGGTCCTACGACCAGAACTCGTTGTTCTTGTCGATGTCCTCGACGCATTCGTCGAGGTCGGTGACCTTGTCGCCGACGATCCGGAAGACGATGCAGCCGGTGTCGTCGAGGCTCTTGCCGTTGCGCTCGGCCGTGAAACGGGTCATGCCGACCGCGTGACCGCGGCCGTCGACGGCGATGCCGATCAGGTCGGCGCGCATCGTCCCGTTCGTCTCCGCGCCGAGCCGTTCGTACATCTCTATGATCGAGTCCAGCCCTTTGAAGTCGCCCGACAACGGGTGATCGCCGGGCACGTGGTGGGTGGCATCCCCCGCGATCAATCCGCGCAGGGCGTCCATGTCACCGCGCGAGAAGGCCTCGAATCCCTTGCGGACCAGCGCTGCGTGCGGGTGTTCAGCCATGGCTTTCGCCACCTCTCCATCACTGGGCGACGTACGGCTGATACACCCGATTCTCCTCTTCGGCAGGAAGAGGGCGACTCGATCACGGCACAGTGGAGAGATGGACGCACACGACACCGAGGCACCTGTCCTGGTCCGCGCGGCAACCAGGCTCCCCGCCCAGGACCTGGAGCGGGCGCGGCGCTTCTACTCGGAGAAACTGGGTCTGGATCCCGTGGACGAACGCCCCGGCGGGCTGCTCTACCGGTGCGGCGGCGCGGAGTTCGTCCTCTTCCGCTCGACGGGAGCCTCCCCCGGCACCTTCACGCAGATGGCGTTGGAGGTCGAGGACCTCGATGCGGCGGTCGCCGAGCTGAAGCGCCGCGGGGTGGTCTTCGAGGAGGTCGACGCCCCCGGCTTCCGCACGCGGGGCGGAATCGCCGAGATCGACGGGAACTACCCGAGCAAGGGGGCGCGGGGCGAACGCGGCGCCTGGCTCCACGACAGCGAGGGCAATCTGCTGGGGCTGGGGGAGCCGGTCTTCTGAGCGACGGGACGCCCTCGGCCGGTCCGGGTGCGTGCTCCCGGCGTGCCGGGCGTGGACCCGCGTACTGGATGTACTCGGGTCTGTGCCCGGTGCGGCGGGAGTGCGTGCATGGCGTCGCGAGGCAGACCGGGATCGTAGGACAGGCCCTAGGCCCGCCCTCTGGAGCGAGCCGCCCGGGCGATGATGACCACGGCCTTCTCCAAGGCGTACTCGGGGTCGTCGCCCCCGCCCTTCACCCCCGCGTCCGCCTCGGCCACGGCCCGCAGTGCGACCGACACCCCGTCCGGGGTCCAGCCCCGCATCTGCTGCCGTACCCGGTCGATCTTCCACGGCGGCATGCCCAGCTCCCGCGCGAGATCCGCCGGCCGCCCCCCGCGCGCGGACGACAGCTTCCCGATCGCCCGGACGCCCTGCGCGAGAGCGCTCGTGATGAGCACCGGCGCGACCCCCGTCGCCAGCGACCAGCGCAACGCCTCCAAGGCCTCCGCGGCGCGCCCCTCGACCGCCCGGTCGGCGACCGTGAAGCTCGACGCCTCGGCCCGCCCGGTGTAGTACCGCCCGACGACCGCCTCGTCGATCGTGCCCTCGACGTCCGCGACCAGTTGCGACACCGCCGAGGCCAGCTCCCGCAGATCGCTGCCGATCGCGTCGACGAGCGCCTGGCACGCCTCCGGCGTGGCGGACCTCCCCGTCGTCCTGAACTCTCCCCGCACGAACGCGAGCCGGTCCGCCGGCTTCGTCATCTTCGGGCACGCCACCTCACGGGCCCCCGCCTTGCGCGCCGCGTCGAGCAGCCCCTTGCCCTTCGCCCCGCCGGCGTGCAGCAGCACGAGGGTGATCTCCTCGGCCGGCGCCCCGAGGTACGCCTTCACGTCCTTGATCGTGTCGGCCGACAGATCCTGCGCGTTGCGTACGACCACGACCTTGCGCTCCGCGAAGAGCGACGGGCTCGTCAGCTCGGCGAGCGTGCCGGGCTGCAACTGGTCCGGGGTCAGGTCCCGTACGTCCGTGTCGGCGTCGGCGGCCTTCGCCGCGGCCACCACCTCCTGCACGGCACGGTCGAGGAGCAGGTCCTCCTGGCCCACGGCGAGCGTCACCGGGGCGAGGGGGTCGTCATTCGCAGTCTTCCTGGCCATCGCCCCAAGCATCCCACGCGCCACTGACAGCGGACCCCGACGGACCGGGGCGTCCACGCGGACACAGGCGGTCCGACGTGGGACCCCGCACGAGCCAGGCCGACGTACGCCCGCCCGGGACCCGGTGCCTACGGTTCCTCCCGCCAGCCCTCCCACTCGCCGGCCAGCCGGTCCAGCTCCCCGGGAGCCAGCCGCTCGTCCTCGTCACGCAGGACGACCAGCCACTGCGCGTCCTCGGCGTCGTCCTCGCCGGCCAGCGCGTCCCGCACCAGCTGCGGCTCCTCCACGACCCCGAACCGCTCCCGCAGCGCCTCCACCACCTCTTCCGCGGCATCACGATCGGGCAGCACCAGCACATGTCGCACATCACTCACGCCGGACATTGTCCGACACCGCGTCGTGGCCGGGTCGTTCAGCCCTTGCGGACGATCTGCACATCGAGGTCGACCCTGATGCTCGGCCCCACCACCGCGATGCCACGCGCCAGCATGGTCTGCCAGCTCACCGTGAAGTCGTCCCGGTGCAGCTCGGTCGTGGCCCGGCAGGCCGCCCGCACCTCACCCTCCATGCCGTTGCCCAGCCCCAGGTACTCCGTGTCCAGCGTGACCGTCCGCGTCACGCCGTGCAGCGACAGCGCCCCCGTCACGGCCCACCGGTTCCCGCCCTTGTGCACGAACCGGTCGCTGTAGAACTCCAGCGTCGGGAACCTCTCGACGTCCAGGAAGTCCGCCGAGCGCAGATGGTCGTCACGCATCCTCATGTCGGTGTCGATGGACGCCGCGTCGATCACCACGTGCATCGCCGACCGCTCCACCGGATCGGCGACCCGTATCACCCCCGCGAACGACTTGAACCGCCCGTGGATGCGGGCCAGTCCGATGTGCCGCGCGGTGAAGCCGATCGAGGAGTGCGCCGACTCGATCTCCCAGTCTCCGGCATCGGGAAGCTCCGGCGGCCGGGCCACCTGCAGCGTCACGTCCCCCAGTGACGCGAGCGCGTTCTCGGCGACCTGCGTCGTCGCCCGGTAGGGCGTGTAGCCCTCCGCCGACACGGCGAGCCGGTACTCCCCCGCGGGCACCGTCGTCACGAACGACCCGTACGGATCCGCTCCGCCGCTGACGACCGGCCGCCCCACGGCGTCCGTGACCGCGAACTCCGCGTGCCGGACCGGCTCGTTGACCGGGTCCAGCACCCGGCAGGCCAGCACCCCCGCACTCGGCGGTGTCGGCACCGCCGCCAGGGGACTCGTCCGGTGCACCCGGTCAGTGCGGCTTGCCCGCCAGCGGCCGATCATCCACGACTCCTCTGAGTGGCTCGAAATCGCCTGTTGATCACTGTTGATCACACCTGCCGAAGACGCATTCGACCACCCATGAGGCTTTCGAGGCAACACGAGACCACATCACGGGAATCCAGCAGATGTGCTGGTACTGCGCCTGAGTAGCCCCGTGTGGCCGGAATTGACTGCTACGCGGGATTTCGCGACTCCGGCACCCTGTCGAGCTCGATCCCGAACCGCTCCCGATACACCCCGAGCACCTCCTCGTCCGTCCCCAGTTCCCTCTCCTCCCGCGTGCCGTCGGCCGCCGTCACCGTGAGCCGGCGTCCGCTGAGCGTGATCCGCCCTCCCTCCTCCGTCACCAGCGAACACACCAGCGACCGCGTGAAGTGCGACACCGGCGACGTGCTGTGCCACCACGCCCCGGCCACGAAGTCGCCGAGCGCCCGAGGACGCACCTCCAGGCGGTACTGCGGTCTGCCGTCCCGGAACACGTCCAGGTCCGCCGCCTCCACGGTGCCGTGCCCACCGCGCGCCCCGGCCGCGTCCGGCCCCGCCTCGACGATCCGGAACGTGCCCCCCGGGTCCTCCTGCTCCCCCCGGTCCCCGAACGCCAGCGGAAGGTGGCTGTGCGCCCCGAACCCGACATCGGCCAGCCAGTCACCCCCGTCCACCGTCCGTACCCTCAGCGCGAGATGGTCGTACGGGATCCCGAGCCGCCCCTCGTCCCCGTACACCCGCGCCGCCAGCAGCGCCACGTCGTATCCCAGTGCCGAGAGCAACGCCCCGAAGGATCCGTTGAGTTCGTAGCAGAACCCGCCCCGCCGCGCGCCCACCACCTTGTCCAGCAGCCGCTCCTCCGCCAGCACGATCTCCTCGCCCAGATGGATCGAGAGGTTCTCGAACGGCACGGCCTGCAGGTGCCGCAGGTGCAGTTCGCGCAGCGCGTCGACGGTGGGCCACGCCGGGTGCTGGACTCCCAGTCGGCGGAGATAGGCATCAACCTGGCTCGAGTTCATGTCCTCAGTCTCGCGCCACCCTCAGCTCACCGCCCTCTCCCGTGACCGCGAGCGCGCCGTCCCGGTCCGTCCGCAGCACCGCCGCGCCCCCGGCACGCAGCGCCGCCACCGTGCCCGGCGCCGGGTGCCCGTACGAGTTGTCCTCGCCGCAGGAGATGAGGGCCAGCCGCGGGGCCGCCCGGCGTATGAGGCCCGGGTCCTGGTAGGCCGAGCCGTGGTGGGCGACCTTCAGCACGTCCACACCCTCCAGCGCCTCGGCCGCCGGCGAGCGCGCCAATGCCCTCTGTGCCGGGGGCTCCATGTCCCCGAGGAGCAGCAGGCGCAGTCCGGCCGAGCGGACCAGCAGGGCGACGCTGGCGTCGTTCGGCCCCTCCGGCACCGGGTGCGGCGGCAGCGCCCCCGGAAGCACGCCAGGATGCACCCCTGGCGCCGAGTCCGGCGGCGGGCTCGGGGGCGGCCAGACCACCTGCCAGGACAACTCCCCCGCGCGCCGCTGCTCCCCGATAGCCGCCGGTGTCACGGGAATCCTCCGCGCCGCCGCCAGTCTCCGTACGAACGCGGCCTGGTCCTCGGGCTCCTCCAGTCCCGTCGTCTCGATCGCGCCCACCGCCCGTCCCCGCAGCACCCCGGGCAGGCCCGCCACGTGATCGGCGTGGAAGTGGGTGAGCACGACCAACGGGATCCTGCTGATGCCCAGTGAGCGCAGACAGTGGTCGACGAGCCGCGGATCGGGCCCCGCGTCCACCACCACTCCGGACCCCTCGCCCGCCGCGAGCACCAGGGCGTCACCCTGCCCCACGTCACACATCACCAGCCGCCAGCCCGGCGGCGGCCAGCCCGTCACCACCCGCGTCAGCGGTGGCGGCTGCACCACCACCACAAGCAGCAACACTCCGCAGACCCCGCACCACCAGGGATGCCCGAGCAGCCGTCGTCCGACGAGCACCAGGGTCAGGATCGCGGCCAGCAGCAGCACCGCGCCCGTCCAGCTGCCCGGCCAGTCCACTCCCCCGCCCGGCAGTGCCGCCCCGGTCCGGGCGATCCGCGCGATCCACTCTGCGGGCCAGTGCGCGCACCACGCCAGGGCCTTGGCCACGGGCATCGCCACCGGCGCCGTCGCCAGTGCCGCGAACCCCAGCACGGTCGCCGGCGCGATCGCGAACTCCGCGAGCAGATTGCACGGCACCGCCACGAGACTCACCCGCGCCGACAGCACGGCGACGACGGGCGCGCACAGGGCCTGCGCGGCTGCGGCGGCGCCGAGGGCTTCAGCCCACCTCGGCGGCACCCCGCGCCGCCGCAGCCCGGCGCTCCAGCGCGGCGCGAGCGTGAGCAGGGCCCCGGTCGCGACGACGGAGAGCAGGAACCCGTAGCTTCGCGCCAGCCACGGGTCGTACAGCACCAGCAGCAGAACCGCCGTCGCCAGCGCCGGGATCATCGACCTCCGGCGGCCGGTCGCCAGAGCGAGCAGGGCCACGGCTCCGCAGGCCGCGGCCCGCACCACACTCGGATCCGGTCTGCACACGACGACGAACCCGAGCGAGAGCACGCCGCCGAGCACGGCCGTCCCGCGCAGTGAGACACCGAGCCGGGGCGCGAGCCCCCGCCGCTCGACGTGCTGTGCCAGGCCCGGTGGCCCGAGCAGCAGCGCGAGGAGAATCGTGAAGTTGGCCCCGGAGACGGCCAGGGTGTGCGTGAGATCGGTCTCCTTGAACGCCTCCTCCAGCTCGGGTGTGATCCGCGAGGTGTCCCCGACCACCAGGCCCGGAAGCAGCGCCCGAGCGTCCGCCGGCAGCCCGTCGGTCGCCTCTCGCAGCCCGGCACGCAACCGCCCGGCGAACCGCTGCGGCCCCGAGGGTCCTCCCACCACGTCCGGTTCGCCCGGTTCCCGCACTCGCAGCACTGCCGCGACCCGGTCGCCGCCCGTCATCGCGGGCGCCAGCCGCGCACCGACCCGCAGCCGCGCCGACGGCAGCAGCCCGAGCCAGGGCGACCGCTCCCGCCCACCGGCCACCCGGCCCGGCGGGGCCGGGCCCACGTCCACGATCATCAGCACCGGTGTCCGTGTGGTCACCGTCGTGCCGCCCGCCTCGTGGACGCGCAGCACGTCGGCGTCGATCAGTACGGCCGTCGGCGCCACGTGGTCGCCGCTGACCCTCGGCCGGGTGAGCCGGGGGTCGGACGTGAGCTCGACCTCGGCGGTCACCGTCGCGTACTCCCGCGCCAGGCCGGGCACGGGTCCCCGGCGCAGATCCGCCCCGTGCAGCCCGGCCGAGGCGGCAGCCCCGGCGACACACAGCAGCAGGGCGGCGAGTGTGGCGCGCGGCCATGGAGCGGTCCGATGTCTTTGGGCCAGGAGCAGCAGACCGACGGTCACCAGACAGCCGATCACGGTGCCGAGGACCCACTGGGGCGAGGCGTTCAGCGTCAGCGCCGCCGTGCCCCAGGCCGCGAGGGCGGGCGGCACGAGCCGCAGGTCCGTCGGGCCCTCCTGGCGTGGTCGGGCGGTGCCGAGGCGCGTGCCGGAGGACGCGTGCACGGAGGACCGGGCGGGGCCGAGCCCGGGCGCGGCCCCGTCCTGCCCTGCCGACGGGCCGGGGAGGCTCCTCATGGCCGCACGAGGTCGCGCAGGTCGGCGAAACGGCGGTCGCCGATGCCGTTCACCTCGCGCAGCTCGTCCACGGAACGGAAACCGCCGTGCTGCGTGCGGTAGGCGATGATGTGCTGCGCCAGCACCGGGCCGACACCCGGCAGGGTGTCGAGCTGGTCCGCGGTGGCCGTGTTGAGGGAGACCGGGGCCGCCGGTGCGGCCGCCCCACCCGCCGCCCCACCCGCCGCGGCACCGGCCGGGCCACCGGGAGCCGTACCGCCCGCCCCTGTTCCGCCCGCGGGAGCCGGGCCACCGACGATCACCTGCTCGCCGTCCACGAGGAACCGGGCGCGGTTGAGCCCGTCGGTGTTCGTGCCCGGCTTCACCCCGCCCGCCGCGTGCAGCGCGTCGGCCACCCGCGAGCCGGGAGGCAGCCGGTGGATCCCCGGCTCCCGGACCTTGCCGCCGACGTCCACGACGATCTCGCCCGCCCCCGCCTTCACGGACCCGGACGAAGCCTCGGAGACCGCGCCGGAGGGAGCACCGGCAGCACCCGGGCCGCGTTTGTGTCCGGCAGGTCCGCTATCCGGTCGCTCCCCGTACGGCACCGCCGCCCGCACCACCTCCGGTGGCCGCACGGACTGCGTGCGGCCCGTCCAGAAGTGCTGCACGGCGAATGCCGCCGCGACGACGAGCACCACCGTCAGAGCCAGCACACTCCGCCGCTCCAGACCGCACCTGGACTGCACCCACAGCGGCAGGCGCTCCCGCAGCGCCAGGCCGGCCCGCTCCCGCCAGACTCCCTCCACGGCGCCGCCGCCCCCGCCCGCCGGCTCGCACAGGACGCCCGCGGGCTGCATGAGGGTCTCGTGATCACCCAGCCGCCGGTTCTCTTCACCATCGGTGGAACCCGGCGGCCCCTGCCCCGACTCCCGGTGCCCCCGGGCCCGTTCGACCGGCTCGGCCTGCCCTGGGTGGCCCACCGGCCCGGTGTGGTCGCCGAACAACACCCCTGCGCGCCGCCGAAGTTCCTCCGCCGAGGCATGACGCTGCCGGGCCCGCCCGCGCGCGGCCGGCGGGCGTCGGTGAGGACGGACGCGCCCGTCGGACGCCGGCCCACGGCCCGGCCCACTGGTCGCGGTCGCTGTGCGTGAACGTGATCGAAGTGCCATGCGACGAGGATCGGCCACCTCGCCCCACCCGCGATGATCTTGGTGAATTCCCGGGGACAGGCCCCCGGTTGTGGACAACTCCGTCACTCACACGGACGACCGGAGTTCCACAGCAACGTTCACCGGGGCGAAACCACGACTCCCAGCAGCCCGGGCCCCGTGTGCGCCCCGATCACCGCCCCGACCTCGCTGACATGCAGATCCGCCAGCCCGGACACCCGCGTCCGCAAGCGGTCGGCGAGTGCCGACGCCCGGTCCGGGGCGGCGAGATGATGGACGGCGACATCGACCTGGGCGCTGCCCGCACGGTCGGCCGCGATCTCCTCGAGGCGGGCGATCGCCTTGGTCGCGGTCCGCACCTTCTCCAGCGGTTCGATACGGCCGTCGGCCAGTTGCAGCAGCGGCTTCACCGCCAGCGCCGAGCCCAGCAGCGCCTGCGCGGCACCGATACGGCCGCCGCGCCGCAGGTAGTCGAGGGTGTCGACGTAGAAGTAGGCGGAGGTGCCCGCGGCTCTCTTCTCCGCTGCTGCGACGGCCTCGTCGACCGTTCCGCCCGACTCGGCGGCCTGCGCCGCGGAGAGCGCGCAGAAACCGAGCGCCATCGCGATCATGCCGGTGTCCACCACCCGCACCGGCACCGGCGCCTGCCGTGCGGCCACGACGGCCGCGTCGTGGGTGCCGGACAGTTCGGCGGAGAGGTGGAGGGAGACGATGCCGGTGGCGCCGGACTCGGCGACCTTGCGGTAGGTCTCCTCGAAGACCGCGGGAGCGGGCCGCGAGGTCGTCACGGGGCGCCGCTTCTGCAAAGCCTGGGCGAGGGCGCGGGTCGAGATCTCGGTGCCCTCCTCCAGCGCCCGGTCACCGAGGACCACGGTCAGCGGTACCGCAGTGATGCCGTGACGCTCCATCGTCCGGGTCGGCAGGTAGGCCGTTGAATCGGTGACGATCGCGACATGGCGGGACATGAGCTGGAGGTTACCTGCCGTAGCGCTCGTGTGGCAGCCCGGGCCCTGCGCCCTGCGTCGCGAGTGGCCGGTTCAAGTGGTGCTCTCGGGACGGGGCTTCTTCTGCCACGGGTGCGTCAGGCGCGGTCCCGGCGGCGTGATGGCGGGCCGTGCCGGTTCCTGCGCCGGGCCCGGCTGCGCGCCGTCCGACCAGGTCTGCTGCTGCGCGGACGTGGACTGCGGCTCCGGCCCCGTCCAGTGCCGCAGTGCGCCGGACTCCAGGTCGATCTGGGCGCTGAGCGTGTCCAGGTCGTCGTCGGCGAAACGGTGAGCCCGATCGCGGGCCGCCCAGCGCAGCGAGTCCGCCGAGTGCGTGATGCGTTCGGTGCGCTCGCGCAGCCCGGGCAGCCGCTCGGTGAGCGCGGCGCGGTCCGGCTCGGACTCCAGGCGCTTGAGCTCTTCGTCCAGCTCGTGGCCGTGCGCGCTGAGCCGTTCGAAGAGGCCGACCGACTCCTTGAGGGACTCGTCCTCGGCGACGGCCGCGTGCAGTGCGTCCTGCGTGGCGCGCATCGAGGTGCGCAGCTTCAGCCGCAACTGGGCGATTTCGCCCGCGGCGCCGGGCTGGACGAAGGACTTGGCGCGCAGTGTGTGGTCCTCGACCGTGCGGCGGGCCTGGGTGATGCCGCGGTCCACGCCGCGCTTGGCGGCGCCGACCGCCTTCACGGTGGCGTACGCCCCGAGCCCGAGAAAGAGCACGAAGAGCAGGGCGAAGACTGCGATCACTGCTTCCACAAGGGCTCCTCCTCAGGACGTCACGGCGCCTCGCGTCGCTCTTCCACGGTAAACGCAGCGGGCAGGTCCGGAGTTCCAGAAAAACCCCGAACCTGCCCGTAGGGGACCACCCCGAGAGGGGCCCTGCCGTGGAGGACCACCCCGAGAGGGGCCGTGGAGGCCCCTCCGGCAGCGGTCCGTACGTCCTGGCGGCTAGGCCGGAACGATGTTCACCAGCTTCGGCGCGCGCACGATCACCTTCCGGATCCCGGCGCCGCCCAGCGCGGCGACGACCTTCTCGTCCGCCAGCGCGACCTTCTCCAGCTCCTCGTCGGAGATCGACGGCGCGACCTCCAGTCGCGCCTTGACCTTGCCCTTGATCTGCACGACACAGGTCACGGTCTCGTCGACGACGTACGCCGGGTCGGCCACCGGGAAGTCCCGGTGCACCACCGAGTCGGTGTGCCCCAGCCTGCGCCACAGCTCCTCGGCGATGTGCGGGGCCAGCGGCGCCACCATCAGCACCAGCGGCTCGGCGACCGAGCGCGGCACGGCGCCGCCCGCCTTGGTCAGGTGGTTGTTCAGCTCGGTGACCTTGGCGATGGCGGTGTTGAACCGCATGCCCTCCAGGTCGCCGCTGACCCCGTCGATCGCCTTGTGCAGGGCGCGCAGCGTCTCTTCGTCGGGCTCGGCGTCGACGACGGTCACCTCGCCGGTGGCCTCGTCGACGATGTTGCGCCACAGCCGCTGCAGCAGCCGGAACTGGCCGACCACCGCGCGCGTGTCCCAGGGACGGGAGACGTCCAGCGGGCCCATGGCCATCTCGTACAGGCGCAGCGTGTCGGCTCCGTACTCGGCGCAGATCTCGTCCGGAGTGACCGCGTTCTTCAGGGACTTGCCCATCTTGCCCAGCAGCCGGGAGACCTTCTCGCCCTGGTACCAGTAGGCGCCGTCCCGCTCCTCCACCTCGGCGGCCGGCACCGCGATGCCACGGCTGTCGCGGTACACGTAGGCCTGGATCATGCCCTGGTTGAACAGCTTGTGGAACGGCTCGGCGGACGAGACGTGTCCCAGGTCGTACAGGACCTTGGACCAGAAGCGCGCGTACAGCAGGTGCAGCACGGCGTGCTCGGCGCCGCCGACGTACAGGTCGACACCGCCGTGCGGCTGGCCCTCGCGCGGGCCCATCCAGTACTGCTCGATCTCGGGGTCGACCAGCTTCTCGGAGTTGTGCGGGTCCAGGTAACGCAGCTCGTACCAGCAGGAACCGGCCCAGTTGGGCATGGTGTTGGTCTCGCGCCGGTACGCGCGCGGGCCGCGGCCGTCGCCCAGGTCCAGGGTGACGTTCACCCAGTCCTCGTTGCGCGACAGCGGCGTCTCGGGCTGGGTGTCGGCGTCGTCCGGGTCGAAGGTGCGCGGCGAGTAGTCCTCGACCTCGGGCAGCTCCAGGGGCAGCATCGACTCGGGCAGCGCGTGGGCGATGCCGTCCTCGTCGTAGACGATCGGGAAGGGCTCGCCCCAGTAGCGCTGGCGGCTGAACAGCCAGTCGCGCAGCCGGAAGTTGACGGTGCCCTCGCCGACGCCGGACCGCTCCAGCCACTCGGTGATGCGCGCCTTGGCCTCGACGACGCCCAGGCCGTCCAGGCTGACCTCGTCGTTCGAGGAGTTGATGATCTTCGCGTCGTACGACGCGAAGGCGTTCTCCCAGGTCGAGGTGTCCGTGCCGCGGCCGTCGGTCGGCTCGACGATGCAGTGGATCGGCAGCTCGAAGGCGCGCGCGAACTCGAAGTCGCGCTGGTCGCCGGCCGGGACGGCCATGATCGCGCCGGTGCCGTAGCCCATCAGGACGTAGTCGGCGATGAAGACCGGGACCTGCTCGCCGTTGACCGGGTTGGTGGCGTACGCGCCGATGAAGACGCCGGTCTTGTCCTTGGCCTCGGCCTGGCGCTCCACGTCGGACTTGGAGGCGGCCTGGGCGCGGTAGGCGGCGACGGCCTCACCGGGCGTCGCGTGGCCGCCGGTCCAGACCTCGTGGGTGCCCTCCGGCCAGGCGGCCGGGGTGAACTTCTCCACCAGCGGGTGCTCGGGCGCCAGCACCATGTAGGTGGCGCCGAACAGGGTGTCGGGGCGGGTGGTGAAGACCGTGATGCGCTCGCCGTCGATGGGGAAGTCGACGCGGGCACCCTCGCTGCGGCCGATCCAGTTGCGCTGCTGCAGCTTGATGGCCTCGGGCCAGTCCAGCGCGTCCAGGTCCTCCAGCAGCCGGTCCGCGTAGGCCGTGATGCGCATGTTCCACTGGCGCAGCTTGGCCTTGAAGACCGGGAAGTTGCCGCGCTCGGAGCGGCCCTCGGCGGTGACCTCCTCGTTGGCCAGCACGGTGCCCAGCCCGGGGCACCAGTTGACCGGCGCGTCGGAGGCGTAGGCCAGCCGGAACTCGCCCAGGACGTCGGCCTTCTCGGCGGCGCTCAGCTCGCTCCACGCGCGCGTGTGCCCCGGTACGGGCCGCTCACCGGACTCGAAGTCGGCGACCAGCTCGGCGATCGGGCGGGCCCGGCGGGCGTCGTGGTCGTACCAGGAGTTGAAGATCTGCAGGAAGATCCACTGGGTCCACTTGTAGTAGTCCGGGTCGATCGTGGCGAACGACCGGCGCTTGTCGTGGCCCAGGCCCAGCCGGCGCAGCTGGGACTTCATGTTCTCCATGTTGGCCTCGGTGGACACGCGCGGGTGCGTGCCGGTCTGCACCGCGTACTGCTCGGCGGGCAGGCCGAAGGCGTCGAAGCCCAGGGTGTGCAGGACGTTGTGGCCGGTCATCCGCTGGAAGCGCGCGAACACGTCCGTGGCGATGTAGCCCAGGGGGTGGCCGACGTGCAGGCCCGCGCCGGAGGGATACGGGAACATGTCCATGATGAACTTCTTGGGGCGGGCGACGATCTCCCGGTCACCGGCCAGGTCACCCATGGGGTTGGGCGCGGCGTAGGTGCCGTCGGCGTCCCAGAAGTCCTGCCAGCGTGCCTCGATCTCGGCAGCCATGGCGGCCGTGTAGCGGTGCGGCGCCGCCACCTCGGAGGTGGCGGCGGGGTTCGTCTCGCTCATGATCCTCAAAGCTCCATCGATCGTCTCTGCCTGCGGCTGTCTGGTTCGAGAAACGAAAAATCCCCTCACACAGGAGGGGACGCCGCGCCGATGCCGGCCACTCGACTTCTCCGGTGGCCGGGACTGATCAGCGCGGCCCGCTAAGCAGAAGGCGTACGGCACGCATGGCGCTAGGGTACCGCAGGCCCTCAGCGCGCCGCGACGCGCTTTCGAGGGCCGTCCCGCGCCATAAAAGCTGAACCATGGTCAATAGTTACTTCGCGTAACAGCCGCTAAGGGACATCACTACAGCCGTATTGTCCTTTGATAACAACGCAATAACTCAAACCTCGTACTGATCGGTATGACTCCGCTTAGAGTTCGGCAGCGGGACCGCTGCTTTCCCGAACCGCTCGGAGTTGCCCCCATGAACCCTCATCGCAGTAACACCTCCCTACACCCGGTCGCCGGGACGTGGGGAGGCTTGTCGTGAACCCGTACGACTCCACGGCAGACGACTCGTTCGCCGAGTTCCTCAACTTCGGTGCGGGCGTGCTGTCCCTCGTGTGTCTGACGTGCTCGGTGATCTGGGGCCTGGTCGCCCAGGACCGGGTCCTCCTCGACGCGCGGCGCCGCATCCTGGCGCAGGCCGTGCACCGGACCACGGCCGTCGCCTCGATCGTCTTCCTGCTGGTGCACATCGGCGTGAAGCTGGCGCTGTCCCACACCTCGTGGATCGCCGCGGTGATCCCCTTCGGGCTGGTGTTCACCGACGAGGAGCTGGTCGGAGGCAGGGCGTTCCTGATCGGCCTGGGCACCCTGGCGGGCATGCTCATGATCTTCGTGGGCATCACCGGCGTGCTGCGCAACCGCTTCGCGTCCCCCGCGCCCGTCGCGGCCCGCTGGCGGGCCATGCACATGCTGGCCTACCCGGCCTGGTGCGCCGCCCTTGTCCACGGCCTCTACGCGGGTCGCTCGGCCAAGCCGATCTTCGTCATCCTGTACTGCCTGTCCCTGGCCGGCGTGGCCGGAGCGCTCGCCCTGCGCGCGGCTCCGCGCCAGGTCAAGCGCCAGGTCGCCGACAAGATCGCCTCGATGATCGGCCCCGGCGAGGGTCAGGGCCGCAGGGACCTGGAGGAGAGCCGGGCCCGGGCGGGCGGCTTCGCGCTCCCCGACCGGGAGGGCAGGGGCACGCCCGCGCGCGGCGCCGCGTCCCCGTCGGGGCCGCTGTACGAGACGGCGGAACGCCCCGCGGCCAAGGAGCCGGCGAACGGCTTCGCCGCGGCCTACCGGGCCGTCTCGGGCCCTCCCCAGGGCCGCCAGGCCTTCGCGCCCGGGCCGACCACCAGCATGCAGCTGCCGCTGGACCTGCAGCCCACGGAGGCCATCCCGACCGTGGACGGCCCCTCCAGCACCTCGGGCAACTGGCCGATCCCGTCCCCGCCCCCAGTCGGCGAGGCACCGCCGTCCGCCTACGACCCGCTCCAGGACACGGGCTTCAACATCCCGCCCTACGACCCCCTCCAGGACACCGGACAAAGCATTCCGGCCTACGGCAATCCAGGCACCGCCGGTTACGGATCGAGTGACGTGTACGACACGGGTGAGACGAACGCCGCCTTCGACACGTACTACCCGAACGACACGTACAACAGCGGTCCCGCCAATGACACAAATCCCGGTGCGTCCTACGACTTCGACGCACCGGGATCGGGCGAACCTTGGAACACGCCTTCCGGAGGCTTTAAGTGAACGAGGCCCTGCCCGACGTACCCGAAGTCCGCGTGGTCGGTCTTCCCCAGCTCACGTCGGGCTTCGACCTTGTCGATCGGCTCGATCTGCCCATGCACCTCAAGGTGCACGGGCCGCTCGAGCCGATGGGCGGTGAGCAGCTCGCGCAGCTCGCCGAACGCATCAACCTGAAGGGCCGCGGCGGCGCGGGCTTCCCCTTCCACAAGAAGCTGCGCTCGGTCGCCGAAGCGGCGATCAAGCGCGGCGTCCGGCCGGTCGTCGTCGTGAACGGCAGCGAGGACGAGCCGGCCTGCCGCAAGGACACGGTGCTGATCAACCGTGCCCCGCATCTGATCCTGGACGGCGCCCTGCTGTGCGCCGAGGCCCTGGGTGCCCGCACGCTCGTGGTGGGGGTCACCCGTGAGTCGACCCAGCGCTCCATGGAGGCCGCGCTCGCCGAACGCGGCCTCAACAACGGCCGCCGCTCGGCGCTGCGCGCGCGCGTCCAGCGCAACCCGGTCCGCATGGTCACCGGTGCCGCCGCGTCACTGATCCGCTCGATCGACGGCGGGCCGGCCATCCCGCCCGGCCGCAAGGTCAGCGCCTCGCAGAACGGCGTCGGCGGCGCACCCACCCTGCTGTCCAACGCCGAGACCTTCGCCCAGCTCGCGATCGCCGCCCGCATCGGCCCCGAGCGCTACGGCAACACCGGCCTGTACGACGAGCCGGGCACCGTCATGCTCACGGTCTCCGGCGCGGTCGCCCGCCCCATGGTGATCGAGGTCCCGACGGGCGTGCCGCTGCGCTACGTCCTGCAGCTCGCCGGCGCGCCGCCGGTACCGCAGGGCGTGCTCACCGGCGGCTACCACGGCAAGTGGATCGACGCGGCGACGGTCAACGAGGCGGTCGTCTCCCGCAACTCCCTTGACGCGGTGGGCGGCGCGCTCGGCGCCGGCGCGATTCTGCCGATCACTCAGGACACCTGCCCGCTGGGCGAGTCACTGCGGGTGGCGCAGTGGCTGGCCGAGGAGAGCGCGGGCCAGTGCGGCCCCTGCTACCTCGGTCTGCCCGCCGCCGCGCGCGGCCTGGAGGACATCCTCAACGGCGGCGGCCCCGCCGCCCTGGAGGCCCTCAAGCAGGTCGCCAAGAACGTGAAGCGGCGCGGCGCGTGCTCGCACCCGGACGGCTCCGCGATGTTCATCGAGTCGACCATCAAGGCCTTCACCGACGACCTGGCCGCCCATGTCCTCGGCAACGGCTGCGGACGGCCCGTGGAGGGCGTTCTGCCGCTCTTCGAGGGCGGCAGGGCCCCGACGGGCATCCCGGGCGGCGGCGAGTCCGAGGAGAACGGCCCGAGCCGCCAGAAGATCTACGTCGACTGGACGCTGTGCCGGGGCCACGGCCTGTGCGCGGACATCCTGCCGGAGGTGTTCCAACTGGGCGCCGACGGCTTCCCGACCGTGGCGCAGGCGCAGGTACCGCGGTACGCCGAGGCCAAGGCTCTACGCGCGGTGCGCCGCTGTCCGGCGCTGGCGCTGCGCCTCGAGGAGTCGGGCGCACCGGGCGCGCCGTCCCGCAACCTCCCGGTCCTCTCCCAGGGCCGCGGCCGCCGCGCTCTCGGCCGCTGAAGGCACACACCGGCGGGCCTCCCTCCAGGGGAGCCCGCCGTACGCACAGGCACGGCAAGCACGACAAGAAGGCGGGTCATCCGATCGGATGACCCGCCTTCTCATCTGCTGTGGAGCTAAGGAGAATTGAACTCCTGACCTCCTGCATGCCATGCAGGCGCTCTACCAACTGAGCTATAGCCCCTTGTTGCGCTCCGCCCGGTTTCCCCGGCGGCGACGCCAACATTACTGGTCCTGCGGGTCCAACACCAAATCGGTTTCACCTTGCCCGATATGACCGTTTTGCCGCTCCCGAGACTTCGAACGTCAGGCCGTGACGAACGAATAGAACCGCTTGAGCGTGCAGTGCTCCTCCAGCAGCCGGCCGTAGATCGGCTCGCCCTCCAACTCGCGGTACGTCTCGATCGGGTCGCCTTTTATGATCAGCGCCCGCGCGCATTCCTCGCACCAGTACTGGTAGTCGGGATTGATCGGCTCCATGTCGCGGACGATCGGAGTCCCGCTGCCGCACCAGTCGCACTTCCGCCTGTGTGCACCCATCGATCAGCTCCAGCTGTGGCCGCAGGCCGTGCACACGTAGGAAATCCCGCCGTTGTCGCCGAGCATCTGGGCCACGTGCCCGGAACCGCAGGAAGGGCAGCTGAGTCGGGTGGACATGTCCCGTGTGAACGCTGCTTCGAGGAGGTGGTCGACCTCCTCGAGGATGCTCGCAGGCATCGCTACTCCTCCCGTCGGGCCGCGCCCCCTTCCGGCCGTTTGATTCTGCCACGGCCGGACCAATACGGTCAGCGACGCCTCAGTACCAGTCCGGACACGCCACCCGGCGGGGCCGTAGAGGTATACGCCTCAGCGAGCCCGAGTGACTCAAGCCGGAGCACGAAAAATCCCGCCCCCACACCGGGAACGGGATCTTGACGTGGAGCTAAGGAGAATTGAACTCCTGACCTCCTGCATGCCATGCAGGCGCTCTACCAACTGAGCTATAGCCCCTTGTGCTCTCCCCGGCCTGCGGGGCGAACAAGAAGAACTTTAGCCTGCGACCTGCCGGAAAGTGAAATCCGGGGGTCAGTCGTCGTCGCCGAGCACCGGCTCCGGCAGGGTGCCGGCGTTGTGCTCCAGCAGGCGCCAGCCGCGGGCGCCTTCGCCCAGCACGGACCAGCAGCAGTTGGAGAGTCCGCCGAGGCTCTCCCAGTTACGGGGGTCGAGACCCAGCAGGCGGCCGATGGTGGTGCGGATCGTGCCGCCGTGGCTGACCACGACGAGCGTGCCGTCCTCGGGGAGCTTCTCGGCGTGCCGCAGCACCACCGGGGCCGCCCGGTCGGCGACCTCGGTCTCCAGTTCGCCGCCACCCCGGCGCACCGGCTCGCCGCGCTTCCACGCGGCGTACTCCTCGCCGTGCCGGGCGATGATCTCCTCGTGCGTCAGGCCCTGCCAGACGCCCGCGTAGGTCTCCCGCAGCCCCTCGTCATGGGTGACGTCGAGGCCGGTGAGCGTGGCGAGCTCGGCGGCCGTGGCCGCTGCGCGCCGCAGGTCGGAGGCGACCATGGCGTCCGGCTTGAGGGAGACGAGCAGCCGGGCGGCGCGGCGCGCCTGGGCGACGCCGGTCTCGGTCAGCTCGACGTCCGTGCTGCCCTGGAACCGGCGCTCCACGTTCCACGAGGTCTGGCCGTGCCGCCAGAGGATGATGCGACGGCCACGGCCCTTCCCGGCGGACGCCTCACGGGAGGAGGTCACGGTCACCGCCAGTCACCGTCCAGTTCCGCCTCCTCCTCGGCCGCCCGCAGCTTGGCGTGCTCCTCGGCCTTGCCACGGGTGGCCTTGGCCTCCTCGGGCAGGTCGAGCTCGGGGCAGTCCTTCCACAGCCGCTCCAGGGCGTAGAAGACGCGCTCCTCGCTGTGCTGGACGTGGACGACGATGTCGACGTAGTCCAGCAGCACCCAGCGGGCCTCGCGGTCGCCCTCGCGGCGCACCGGCTTCGCGTCGAGTTCCTTCGAGAGGCGCTCCTCGATCGCGTCGACGATCGCCTTGACCTGGCGGTCGTTGGGCGCGGAGGCAAGCAGGAAGGCGTCCGTGATGGACAGCACGTCACTGACGTCGTAGGCGACGATGTCGTGGGCCAGCTTGTCGGCGGCCGCCTGGGCGGCGGTGTTGATCAGCTCGTGAGAGCGGTCGGTCACGGTCACTGCAAGGCTTTCGGTCGGCGGACACTTGACACCCAAGGGTCTCACGGACCGCCGCGGGCCCCCCACGCGATAACGGGGATCACATGGGGAGCGCGCGCCCGCCGCCTAGCCGGCCGACGGCTTGTAGTCCTGGCCGAGGACCACGGAGACGTCGGCGCTCGCGGAGATCTTGCCCTTGGTGACGGAGCCCGCGGGCAGGCCCAGGGTCTTGGCGACCTCGGCGGCGTTCGCCTTGTCGGCGGCGTCGGCGTACACGACCTCGGAGGTGGCCCGGGCGGTGCCGGTGCCGCTCTCCAGGAAGGTGAAGCCGCCGTTGAGGAGCACGACGCGGGCCTTCTCGGTGTTGTCCTTGACGCCGGTGGCGTTCTGGACGGAGACGCTGACGGCGGCGTCCTTGTCGGGGCTCTTGGCGGTGCCGCCGAGGACGTTCTTGACGATGCCCGCACTCGCCCGGGCGCTGAGCGTGCCGTCGTTCTGGACGGGCAGCAGGTCGGTCTTGACGTCGCCGCCCTTGGCGAGGTCGGAGAGCCCGGCGAGGAAGGTGCCGAGGTCCTTGTCGGTCAGGGACGGGTCCAGGATCTGCGCCAGGGTCTGGATGGTGGTCGTGGCTGCCTGCGGGTCGGAGGACATCTTGCGCAGGACGCCCTGCATGACCTGCCCGAAACGCTCCAGCTGGGCGTTCTGGGCCTCGCCGGGAGCACGGTAGGTGGCGTAGGCGACCGCCATCTTGCCGCTGAGGGTCTGGTCCTGGCCCTTGTTCACCAAGGGGGCCTCGCCCTTCTTCTTCGCGGCCGGGTCGGGGACGTCGGCGTCGGTGTCGACGTCGATGTTGCCGATCAGGTCGACGAGGTTCTGCAGGTAGGGGGTGTCCAGGCGCCAGGTGCCCTCGATGTCGGTGCCGAGGACCGTGTCGAGCGCGTCGCGGGTGCCGTCGGAGCCGTCGTCCTCGACCGACTTGGCGAGCGTCGTCGTGGTGCCGTCGTCGCTGGTCAGGGCGAGGGAGTTGGGCAGCAGGACGGTGGCGCCCCGCTGGGTGGTGGTGTTGTCGACGAGCAGGGCCGTGGATGTGCCGCCGCCCTTGGTGTCGTGCAGGTGGACGACGATCACGTCACGCTTCTGGGCGCCCGCGGCCGTGGCCGTGCCCGCCTTGGAGTCCTCGGAGGACAGGCCGGGCAGCTTGCCCGCGTACCAGAGCCAGCCGACGCCGCCGGCCGCGACGAGCGCGAGGACGACCGTCAGGGCGACGATCCGGCTGCGGGCCCGGCGCCGGGCCTCCTCGCGGCGTTCGGTGCGGTTCTCGGTGAACTTGAGCCAGTCGATGACGTCTTCGGAGTTGGCGTCCGGTTCCTCGACGAAGGCGAACTGCTCGGTGTGGTACTCCCGTTGCGGCTCGTCGGGAGCCTGCTGGTCGTAGGCCGGGCCGGCCTGCTGCGGGATGTGGGCGGTCTGCTGGGCAGGCTGTTCCGCGACGCGGGGCTGCCGGCCTGTGGCACCGGCGGCGGTGGCCTGGCCGTAGGGGTCGTGCGGGGCGCCCTGCGCGGGACCGCCCTGCTGCGGGGCGGTGCCGTACGGATCGTAGGAGCCGTAGTCGGAGGCGGGCTCGGCCGTGCCGTAACCGTACGGCGACGGGGGCTGCTGTGCCGCTTGCGCGTACGGGTCGTAGCCGTAGCCCTGCTGGTGCTGCTGGGCGTACGGGTCGTACGTCTGCTGCTGGGTCTGGACCTGCCGGTAGACCGGCCGGCCGTACTCGTCGTAGCCGACGAGCTCGTACTGGTCGGCGCCGTGGTCCGCGGCCCCCGCGTCGTATCGGTCGTTCACCGGTGCCCCTCTCGGCTCACTCGCCGCGGTACAGCTCGCGCTTGTCGATATAGCGCACGACACCGTCCGGCACCAGGTACCAGATCGGGTCACCCTTGGCGACTCTCGCGCGGCAGTCGGTGGAGGAGATGGCCAGGGCGGGAACCTCCACCAGTGAGACGCCGCCCTCCGGGAGCCCGGAGTCGTCCAGGTGGTGGCCCGGCCGGGTGGCCCCGATGAAGTGCGCCAGGGAGAACAGTTCCTCGCTGTCCCGCCAGGTGAGGATCTGGGCGAGCGCGTCGGCGCCGGTGATGAAGAACAGATCCGTGTCGGGGTTGAGCGCGCGCAGGTCGCGCAGGGTGTCCACGGTATAGGTGGGGCCGCCGCGGTCGATGTCGATGCGGCTGACGGAGAACTGCGGGTTCTCGGCGGTCGCGATGACCGTCATCAGGTAGCGGTCCTCGGCCGGGGAGACGCTGCGGTGGGTCTTCTGCCATGGCTGGCCGGTCGGGACGAAGACCACCTCGTCGAGGTGGAACGCCGCGGCGACCTCGCTGGCCGCCACCAGGTGCCCGTGGTGGATCGGGTCGAAAGTGCCGCCCATGACGCCGAGCCGGCGCTTGCGCGACCGTGAAGGACCCTCTCCGGTTCCGTCGGTGCGGGGGGCCGTCGCGGAGGCACGGCGGGGCTCCGAGTGTCGCTCGGTGCCGCTCGCCGTCTCCTGTGCCGGGTCGTACGGCGTCTCGTTCGCCGGACCGGTAGGCATGTCCTGCTCTCCCATGCGTGCAGACCCTACCGGCCCTGCCTGAGGGCTCCGGCCGCCCCCGTGGTCCCCCGGGCATCCTCGGCGGGATGCCCCGCCGGTCTCAGCGGTCGCGGTTGAAGCGGGTGGTGATCCACAGCAGGAGCAGCAGGATGAAGAGTGCGGCGCCGCCGGTGAGGTAGGGGCTGAGGCTCTCGTGGTTTCCGCCGTGCTCCTCGCCCTCGGCGGCGAGGGTGACCAACTGGGCAGCGGTGCTGTGGAAGCTCATCTTCGGCAGGACCTATCGCGTGTGGGCGGGTTAAAGACGTCGGCTCATCGTAAGCGGGCGCCCCTTCCGCGATCACCCCGACTCCGCTTGTTCGTGCCGCGGGCGGTCACGCGTGCCGCCGCCCGGGCCGGTCCCGGGGCCCGGCGGGGAACCTTCGTGTGGCCTCAGTCGTCCTTCCGTCTGTAGCCACGCAGCAGGAACCACGCGGTCAGCGCACAGCCCAGGATCATCACGATCAGCACGATCCGCAGCAACCCCGGCCCCTCCCCCTCGGCGGCGCTCGCGGCCTCGGCGAGCCAGGCGGTCGGGGGGTGGTGCTCCATGGCGGTGGTCTCCTTCGCTGTACTGCCCGACCACCGTAACTCCGCCTAGGCTGGGCTCTGCCTCGGGGAAGCAAAAGGCCGCACAAGGGGCCGCAAAGGTCACACCAGACGCATGGGGGAAGACATGTCCGACGGCCATGAGCACCAGGGGCACGAGCGCGTGCCGAGCAGGCAGCGCAGGCGCTTCCCCGGGATCTCCTCACGTACGTACGAGCACCCGGCCGACCGTTCCGCCCTGGTGGCACTGCGCAAGCTGAGCGGTTTCGACACGGTGTTCAAGGCACTCAGCGGCCTGCTGCCCGAGCGCAGTCTGCGGCTGCTGTTCCTGTCCGACTCGGTGCGCGTCTCGGACCAGCAGTTCGCCCACTTGAACGTGATGCTGCGAGACGCCTGCTACATCCTGGACCTGGAGAAGGTCCCGCCGATGTACGTGAACCAGGACCCGCAGCCGAACGCGATGTGCATCGGCCTGGACGAGCCGATCATCGTCGTCACGACCGGTCTCGTCGAGCTGCTGGACGAGGAGGAGATGCGGGCGGTCGTCGGGCACGAGGTGGGGCACGCGCTGTCCGGGCACTCCGTCTACCGGACGATCCTGCTGTTCCTGACGAGCCTCGCCGTCCGGGTCGCCTGGATCCCCCTGGGCAATCTCGCGATCATGGCGATCGTGACCGGTCTGCGGGAGTGGTTCCGCAAGTCGGAGCTGTCCGCGGACCGTGCGGGGCTGCTGGTCGGGCAGGACCTCCAGGCGTCCATGCGGGGCCTGATGAAGATCGCGGGCGGCAACCACCTGCACGAGATGAACGTGGACGCGTTCCTGGCCCAGGCCGAGGAGTACGAGGCCGGGGGCGACCTGCGCGACTCCGTGCTGAAGATCCTGAACGTGCTGCCCCGCTCCCACCCCTTCACCACCGTGCGGGCGGCCGAGCTGAAGAAGTGGGCGGAGTCGCGGGACTTCCAGCGGATCATGGACGGCCACTACGCGCGGCGTGACGAGGACAAGGACACCTCGGTGCGGGACTCCTGGCGGGATTCGGCGAACCACTACACCTCCCATGTGAAGAGCTCCAAGGACCCGCTGATGAAGCTGGTCACGGACCTCGCGGGCGGCGCCGGCGACCTTGGTGACCGGGTCCGTCGTGGCTTCGGCGGCTTCACGGCCGCGCCCCCGAAACCGCCTCAGGGGCCTGGGACGGACACATCGGGCCCGTCGGACTCATCGGGGGACGACCAGCCGCCGCGGGACGAGCGCTAGGGCCTGTCGTTTGGATCAGGTCGGCCGGGAGTGACAGCGCCTCTCGGCCGACCCGAGCGGGGCGTGGTGCGTGCAGATGCAAGGCGGAGGAGGGCGTCAACGCGATGGGGGTCCCTCCCGCGCGAGCGCAGCCGCGCGTGGGGGAGTTGACAACCGACGACAACGCGGCAGATGTGCGTGCCACGCCCCGCGACGCCGGCATGATCCAAACGACAGGCCCTAGCCCGGCTGGGGCCCCTCACACCTTCGGCTGCGCGCTCGTCGCCAGGGAGCCGCACAGGGCCGTCGCGCCGCCCGTGGCATAGGGGTCGGTGCCCGCGGGGCCGCCCTCCTTGGCCGTCTGGCCGGCCAGGAGGGGCCGGAGGTGGTTCGTGGAGTCCTCGGCGCAGGAGAGAGGGCCGGCCTGGACGTAGGAGACCAGAAGCTGGGCCTGGTGCAGCCGCAGGTCGTCGCGGTCGAAGCGGAAGTGCAGCTCGCGCCGGAGCGTGAACAGGGACACCTCGTCCTTTTCGCCGGAGCCGGAGCCGGACCCGGCCGCCCGCAGCGCGTACACGAACGTGTGGTCGGCGGTGACCTCCAGCGTCGACGCGTCGGCCTCGGCGGCCTGCAGCGTGCCCTGGACCCGGACCCTCCGGTCGGCGAGCTCGGCGCGTGAGGGGTCGAAGCGCACCAGCCAGCCGGTGGGCGCGTGGCGTCCGTCGGCGGTGGGGCGGGTGAAGCTCTGGTCGAACTGGTCCAGTTGATCGGGGTCGAGCAGCACGCGGACGGCGCGGACCTCACCGCCCGTGAGGACCTCGGGGTCCAGGGCCGAGCGGACGATGTAGTCCTTGGCGGTGGTCAGGGCGCTCACGACCTGGCTGTCCGAGAAGTGCGCGGTGCGCCGCGAAGCGGGCAGGGGCACCCCCTCCGCGCCGGTCCGGAACTGTGCGGCGGGGCTGTGCTCGTACAGATAGGCCGGATCCGCCGTGCCGGGCACCTTGCCCTCGGGGGCGAGCGGGATGACGGTCATCCGCAGGGGCTCTACCGGCTCCTGGGCGGCGGGGGTCTGGTAGGGGTGCCGTACGCCCATGTAGATCGCGGTGCCGAAGGCGATGGCGATCAGCAGGACGAGGACCAGGGCCTGCCGGGACAGGCCCCGGCGCAGCGGCCGGCGGCGTCGGACGGCGGGGGCGTGGTCGGCGATGCGCTCGTGCGCGGAGAACTCCTGGAGGCGGGCAGCGCGGACGAACGACTCGTCGAACACGACGGATCGGTACTCGTCCTCTCCACCTCCGGGGGCGCCCTCCGGAGTCCCCTCAGGTGGGTTTCCAGGCCCGCCCATATCTTCAGGGTAGGTCGCCGGAAGCTCGGGTAAACGCCCGGCTGCTCCACAAGTTCTGACAGGTTCTCACCACGATGGGCGGGTTCCGGTCAGGGGCCGTGGGGGATCACCGAGACGGCCGGCGGGGAGTACTCGGCGGAAGCCGAGGGGGCCACCGCGCTGCCCTGTTCCAGCCCGGTCGAGGCGGGCGGCGGCGCGGGCTCCTCGCGGTTGGAGGACGCACCCCGGTAGACCGCCGTGAAGGCCAGGGCGACCATGCCGATGCCCATCACGAGGGCGAGCAGCCAGGCGACGGGGCGGTGCCAGCGCACCTGTTTGCTGTAGGGCCCGGTCCCGCCGTAGTGGTCCTCGAGGATGTCGGGGTCGTCGATCTCGCCGGAGCCGGGATCTTGACCGAACACGCCCCGCCGGTCCGGGCCGTACCCGTCGTCGTAGCGCTCGCCTCTGGTGTGGGCGCGGCGCGCCTCGGCCTCGGAGGCCTCGGCTCTCGCCTGCGCGGCGGCCAGGAGGCGCTCCACCGCGCTCGGCTCGTGCACCACGGCCGCGCGTACGAAGGCCTCGTCGAAGACCACGGAGGCGAACTCTTCGTCCGACACCCCGCGGTCGTGGTCGTCGTCGGGCTCCCGGCCGTCCGGAAACGGCGTGCCCCCCACGTCCTCCGGCACGGATCCAGAGTAGACCTGGGGGGTCATTTTGGGCAGACGGTATGGAAATTCATCCGCAGGTCGAGACGGCTTCCACGGGGCGCCGGAGGGCGCACGCCGCCCGGCACTCCTCCCGCACGCATCTGCGCCACCCGGGTGACGCCTGCACGGGCATGCGAGGGTGCGCATGCCCGTACCCACGGCGAGAGCGGCTCAGCGCCGTACGTGCCCGTCCCCGGTGACGATGTACTTCGTGCTGGTCAGCTCCGGCAGGCCCATGGGGCCTCGGGAGTGCAGCTTCTGGGTGGAGATGCCGATCTCGGCGCCGAAGCCGAACTGGCCGCCGTCGGTGAAGCGGGTGGAGGCGTTCACGGCGACGGTGGTGGAGTCGACCAGCTGGGTGAAGCGGCGGGCGGCCTGCTGGGAGGTCGTGACGATGGCCTCGGTGTGGCCGGAGGTCCACAGCCGGATGTGCTCGACGGCCTTGTCCAGGGAGTCCACGACGGCCGCGGCGATGTCGTACGACAGGTACTCGGTCTCCCAGTCCTCGGCCGTCGCCTCGACGACGGTGGCCTTGGAGTCCTTGGCGTGAGCCTGCACGCGCTCGTCGGCGTGCACGGTGACCCCGGCCTCCGCGAGGGCGTCCAGGGCGCGGGGCAGGAACTCCGCGGCGATGTCCTGGTGGACCAGGAGGGTCTCGGCGGCGTTGCAGACGCCGACCCGATGGGCCTTGGAGTTGATCAGGATCTCGACGGCCATGTCGAGGTCGGCCTGGGCGTCGACGTAGACGTGGCAGTTGCCGGTGCCGGTCTCGATGACCGGGACGACGGACTCCTGGACGACCGTGTTGATCAGGGAGGCGCCGCCGCGCGGGATGAGCACGTCGACCAGGCCGCGGGCGCGCATCAGCTCGCGCACGCTGTCACGGCTCTCGCCGGGGACGAGCTGGACGGCGTCGGCGGGCAGCCCGGCCCCGCCGACGGCGTCGCGCAGGACGCGCACGAGGGCGGTGTTGGACCGGTACGCCGAGGAGGAGCCGCGCAGCAGGACCGCGTTGCCGGACTTCAGGCAGAGGGCGGCGGCGTCGACGGTGACGTTCGGCCGGCCCTCGTAGATGATGCCGACGACACCGAGCGGCACGCGGACCTGGCGCAGATCGATGCCGTTGGGCAGCGTGGAGCCGCGCACGACCTCGCCGACCGGGTCGGGCAGCGCGGCCACGTCGCGCACGTCGGAGGCGATGGCGCGGATCCGCTCGGGGGTGAGCGTGAGCCGGTCGATCATGCCCTCGCTGATGCCGGCCTCGCGGGCCCTGGCGACGTCCTCGGCGTTGGCCTCGACGATCTCGCTCGCACGGACCTCCAGCGCGTCCGCGATGGCGAGCAGCGCGTCGTCCTTCTCGGCCCGGGGCAGTGGCGCGAGGGTCGCGGCTGCGGCCTTGGCGCGGTAGGCGGCCTCGGTGACCGGGGACATGGAGTCGTACGGAGAGAGCGTGGTCATGAGGGAAGGGTAGTGCGCCGGGCGGCTCGGTTCATCGTTCGTTCCACAGCGCGAGACACTTCGTGGAACGGGTCAAAACGGGTGGACGCCGACCGGGGACGCCGGCGGCGGACCGTACCCCTCGGCGATGCGCTGGTGGTAGGTCGCGCGGTCGATGACCTCCAGGCCGACGATCTCCCAGGGGGGCAGCCCGGCGGTCTGCCGGTGCTCGCCCCACAGGCGCAGGGCGACGGCTGCCGCGTCGTGCAGGTCGCGGGCCTCCTCCCAGTAGCGGATCTCCGCGTGGTCGACCGCGTACCGGCTGGTCAGGAAGAAGGGGTGGTCGTGGGCGAGCTGTTCCAGGGCGCGCCGGACCTCGGGGAGCGGGGCCTCCGTGCCGGAGACGCTGAGGGTGACGTGCCACAGGCGTGGGGTGTCCACGGGTTCCTCGCCCTCGAACCGGTCCCCGGCCGCCACGCTGGTCAGGGCGCGTTCCTCACCGGCCGCGCGGGAGCCGGCACCACCGCGGGACGCCTGAGTCCCAGGGCGCACTCGTCGCACGACGGCCTCCTTCTGCACGTGGCGCTGCTGCGGAACAGTTCCCCGAGACAAAGTTGAGCAGGCCGCAAGGGATCGCGTGGCGGTTTTGCGGAACGTCCACCACCGGGGGCGGACGTTTCGACACATTAGGGATGCAGGAGCACCAGGTCGTCCCTGTGTACGACCTCGCGTTCGTACGCGGGTCCGAGTTCGCGGGCCAGTTCCCGGGTGGAGCGGCCGATCAGCCGGGGGATCTCCTTGGCGTCGAAGTTGACGAGCCCCCGGGCCACCGCGTGCCCCGTGCCGTCCCGCAGCTCGACCGGGTCGCCGGCGCTGAAGTCACCCTCGACGGCGGCGATACCGGCCGGCAGCAGCGACTTGCGGCGGTCCACTACGGCCTGCACGGCACCGTCGTCCAGGGTCAGCGCGCCCTGCGGGGTGGAGGCGTGCTGGAGCCACAGCAGCCGGTCGGCGGAGCGCTTGCCGGTGGGGTGGAAGAAGGTGCCGGTGTCCTGGCCGGTCAGGGCGTCGGCGGCGTGGATGGCGCTGGTGAGGACGACGGGGACGCCGGCGGCGGCCGCGATCCGGGCGGCCTCGACCTTGGTGACCATGCCGCCGGTGCCGACGCCGGCCTTGCCCGCGCTGCCGATCTCGACGTCCGCGAGGTCGGAGGGGTCGCGCACCTCGCCGATGCGGGAGGTGCCGGGCTTGGCGGGGTCCCCGTCGTAGACGCCGTCCACGTCGGACAGCAGGACCAGCAGGTCGGCGTGGAC
This sequence comes from Streptomyces sp. NPDC013187, assembly GCF_042899705.1. Lineage (NCBI taxonomy): Bacteria > Bacillati > Actinomycetota > Actinomycetes > Kitasatosporales > Streptomycetaceae > Streptomyces > Streptomyces sp. NPDC013187. Next base: position 116,576 of record NZ_JBIBAF010000002.1, read on the forward strand.
GAGGTGGGCGACCAGGGCGGCGAGGCGGTCGTTGTCGCCGAAGCGGATCTCGTCCGTGGCGACGGTGTCGTTCTCGTTGACGATCGGGAAGGCGCCCATCGCGAGCAGCTTGTCGAGGGTGCGCGAGGCGTTGCGGTGGTGCGAGCGGCGGCTCATGTCGTCGGAGGTCAGCAGGACCTGCCCGACGCGGACGCCGTAGCGGGCGAAGGAGGCGGTGTAGCGGGCGACCAGCAGGCCCTGGCCGACGCTGGCGGCGGCCTGCTGCCGGGCGAGGTCCTTGGGGCGGCGGCGCAGTCCGAGCGGGGCGAGGCCGGCGGCGATGGCACCCGACGAGACCAGGACGATCTCGCGCTCCCCGCCGCTGCGGACCTTGGCGAGGACGTCGACCAGCGCGTCCACGCGGTCCGCGTCCAGGCCGCCCGAGGCGGTGGTCAGCGAGGAGGACCCGACTTTGACGACGATCCTGCGGGCTTCGCCCACGGCCTGCCTTGCCCCTGCCACGTCGCCGTCCGTCCCCTCGCGTCGATTCGCTCCCTCACCAGGAAATCTACGGGACGGCCGGACCCGGCGCGGCGCCGGTCCACGCTACGGACGGCGCCGTCCGCCTCACGGGAGCGCAGCCGCCCGTCTCTTCCGTCGGCGCGGTCCCACCCATGACTGGAAGCCGCCCCGCCGTCTCCCTCGACAACCTGAAAGGGAGCGGGTCATCCATCCCTCGGCGCGGCCCCGCCCATGGCCGGAAACCGACCTTCCGCCTCTTCCGGGCCCACCCCACGACAGGAACAGGATCTTCCGCTACCGTCCGACGACACGCCTTACGGCCCCCGGCTCCCACACCCCGGCGACACGCGCGTGTCGTCGGGAGGCCGCCGCGCGTTAACCCGGACGGCCGACCTGCGCCGACCCGACGCTCCTGGAGTGACCGCAGTGCCCGTACCTCTCCCCCGTCAGCAGGCCCTCCTCAAGGGGCTGGTCACCGTCGTCATGGCCGCCGCGTTCGCCGCACAGGCGGTCGCGGCGCTGCTGCCCGACGTCCCGCTGCTGATCGCCGCGACGACCGTCTCCCTGGCCACCGAAGGCGTCCTGTACAAGTGGCAACGCGGGGTGCTGTCGCTGTTCGCCAAGGCGCACGCGGACACCATCGTGCGCCAGGTCGTCCGGGACCTGCTGCTGGTCGTGGCCCTGCTGCGGCTGGGCGAGCAGGACCGGGAGACGGTGTACGCGCCGCTGGTGGCCGGGCTGCTCGTCTGCTACGCCCTGCACTGCGCGATCCAGGCGGTCTCCGTGCTGGTGCGGCGCACCCGCACCCTGCCGGTGGTGACCCGGAACATCGACGCCTCGGCGCTGCGGCTGTCCCCGGCCCCGTCCGTGCTGCTGCGCCGCCCCGGCCAGCGGCTGCTGGTGTTCGGCCTGCCGGCGACGGCCGGGCTGCTGGCCGGCACGCCGGGCGACCGTCCGGTGTACGCGGCGGCGGGCATCGCGCTCTCCCTCGTCCTCGGACTGACCGGCCTCGGCGCGCTGCTCCTCCGGCTGCTCCCGGGCCGCCGTCCGGCGGACGAGCAGGAGGTGCTCGAGTGGTTCGACGCATGGCTGGCCGCGTACCGGCCGACCGCCGGCCTGTACTTCTCCGGCGGCGCCGCCTCGGCCTACCAGGCGAACATGTGGCTGGAGCCGCTCGCCGGTCTCGAGGGCAGGCCGGTCATCATCCTGCGCGAGCGGTTCATGGTGCAGAAGATCGCGGCGACGGACATCCCGATCGTCTGCCTGCCGAAGGTGTCGACGCTGATGCGCCTGGAACACTCCACGCTCCAGGTCCTCATCCACCCGTCGAACTCCGGCAAGACCTCCCAGGTGCTGCGCATCCCCACCATCCGGCACACCTTCGTCAACCACGGCGAGAGCGACAAGCTGTCCTCGTGCAACCCGTACGCGAAGGCGTACGACGAGGTGTGGGTGGCCGGGCCCGCCGCGCGTGAGCGGTACGCACTGGCCGAGGTGGGGGTCGAGGACAAGGACGTGGTGGAGACGGGCCGCCCGCAGCTGGACGGCGTGCTGCCCTACGCCGGACCGCCGACCGGGCCCTGGACGACCGTGCTGTACGCGCCGACCTGGGAGGGCTGGGACGGCAACCCCGGCAACACGTCGGTGATCGCGGCCGGGGAGAATCTGGTGCGGGCGCTGCTCGCGGACCCGGGGGTGCGGCTGCTGTACAAGCCGCATCCGCTGACGGGTTCGGTGGACCCGCGCGCGGGTGCGGCCGATCTGCGGATCCGGGAGCTGATCCGGGCGGCCAACCGGGAGCGGGAGACGCGCCCTTCCGACGGCGCGGAACTCGCCCGCCGCACCGCCGAGCTGGACCGGCTCACGACGTCGGTCTTCCGCTCCGGGGCCGACACCGTGGAGCGGATGCTGGTGCAGTCGGCGCCGGAGCCGGGCCGCGCGGAGGCGGTGGCACGGGCGACGGCCGCGTGGGAGGAGGCGTACTGGGCCTCGCTGCCGGCGGGTGAGCACCAGATCGTCACGGACGCCCGGCCCGCGCTGTACTCCTGCTTCAACGTGGCCGACCTGCTGATCAGCGATGTGTCGAGCGTGATCAGCGACTTCCTGGCGAGCGAGAAGCCGTACGCGGTGGCCAACACCAGCGGGCTGTCCGAGGAGGCCTTCCGTACGGCGTTCCCGACCGTGGTGGCGGCGACGGTGCTGACGCCGGACGCCGCCGGGGTGCCGGACCTGCTGGAGACGGTCCGCCACCCGGAGCGCGACGAACTGGCCGAGGCGCGTGCCGAGTTGAAACTGCGTCTGCTGGGCCCGGCGGAGCCGACGTCGCAGGAGCGCTTCAACGAGGCCGTCCGTGCGCTGAGCGCGGAGGCCCGGGACCACCGGGCACGGGTGACGGAGCGGCTGGCCGCGGTGCCCGGACAGCGCACCGGAGCCGAGGTCCCGACCGCACAGCGCTGAGCGGCGCCGCACACCCCCGTGCCGGTCACGCCGCGTGCCGTACCTCCCGGGACGTCAGCACCCGGCGGGCCTTGCGTACCGCCCGGCGCATGAACGTGTCGACGCCGCCCTCGCGGTACCCCGGGAAGGCGCGGGCCTCCCGGGGCTCGGCGAGGTAGACCGAGTCGGGGACTCCGGCCGCACGGTCCCGGAAGTGCGGGTAGGCCAGGTACACCCGGCGGCCCTTCCTCTCCAGGAGGGCCGCCGCCTGCTTCTTGTTCTTGACGAACTTCACGACGTCCAGGAGCAGTTCGGGCCGCTGCTCGGCGACCAGGTGCAGCCGCAGCCGCTCGTGGACCTTGAGGCGCTGGGCGACGCCCTCGGTCCAGTAGGTGTCCATCAGCGGCTTGGCGAGCTCGAACTTGTGCCGGCGTATCTCCTCGCTGTCCGTCAGGTACTTGGGCCCGAACTGCGGCAGCAGCGTGACGAGGAAGGGCCGGACCATCAGCTGGTCACGCCGGCCGCCCGCGGGGACGAGCTCGGCGATGAGCTCCATCAGGGCCCGCGCGGAGTCGAAGCGCAGCGTGTAACTGCCGCTCTTGGTCACGTGCTTGCCGTCGTCGCGGCCCACCAGGTAGTAGCAGGTGTGGTCGGCGACCACGGAGACGCCGTCCGCCCGCAGGTACGCCTCCATGGTGAACAGCGCGTCCTCGCCGGTGAACAGCGACTCGTCGAAGCGCATGCCGTGCCGGTCGAGCAGTTCGCGGCGGAACAGCTTCTGCGCGCTGAGCGTGAACTTGATGTTGGAGGAGAAGACGTCCGTCCGCTCCACCGTCCTGCCCCACATGGACTTCGGCGCCGAGCGGTTGACGCCCTCGACCTTGCCGAGCACCACGTCCGTGCCCGCCCGGTCGGCCATGCCGACCATCCGCTCCAGCGCCTCGGGACCCAGCCGGTCGTCGGCGTCGAGGAAGAACACGTAACGCCCGGTGGCCTTCCCCAGGCCCACGTTGCGCGGCCCGCTGGGGCCGCCGGAGTTCTCCTGCCGGATCACCAGCACGTGCATGGGAGCACGCTCGGCGAACTCCTCCAGGTACTCCCCTGTGCCGTCCGTCGAACCGTCGTCCACCGCGATGACCTCGACGCGTGTCGGATCGATGGTCTGCGCCTCGACGGACGAGAGGCACTCGATCAGATACGGCATCGCTTCGTACGCCCCGATGATCACACTCACATCAGGCTGCGTCACGGTCACGTTTCCCCCTAGTCAATGGGATATTCCCCCCGTATCGCCTCATTCGCTACTTGATAGACGGGTGATCGAGGCAAGCGGTTGCCTCGCACACGGGTGTTAGTGGGACACGTCACACAGTGAGCCGACAGGCCGCGGGAACGAGAAAGAGTTCGGCCCCGAGGAGTTCTCCTCGGGGCCGAACTCTTCAGTCGGCGGCGGCCGTTCAGGCCGTACCGACACCGTCCGTGTCACCGGCGGCGGGCACGCGCTGCCCGGGCACGGCGTTCGCCAGCTCGGCCTCGCTCTCCGCGAGGGCGGCAGCGTCCCGTGACTGCTGGCCGAGGTTGCGCGTCTCGGCCTTGAGGGCGAGGTTCGCGACGGCGGTGTTGAACTGCTCCAGCGAGGTCGGCTCGTCCGGGCCCAGCAGGTACTGCTTGAGCTCCTTGCGGTCCTCGGCCAGCGGGTCGGCGTCCGGGGCGCGGACCGCGCCGAGCAGCTCGCCCAGCTCGTCCGCGCTGTTGGACAGGATCACCGCGGCACGCACCGCCGTGTTGTTCCGCTTGAACTCCTCGACGCCCACCCCGGCGGAGTCGGTGACCGCGTACGGCTTGCCGCTCGCGATGAAGTCGGAGACCACGCTGGAGATGTCGGAGACCATCGCGTCGGAGACGTTGAAGCAGTCGTACAGCCGCGGCTCGGCACCGGTGATGACCCGGTGCTCCCAGGACGGGAAGGACCGCCAGTAGGCGTCGTTCCACTCGGCGCGCAGCCGGGCGACCTCCTCGTGCCGGGCGACGTCCACCAGCCCGTCACGGGTGGCCACGGCCTCGTCGCCACGGTCGCCGCCGGAGCCGGACAGCTGCGCGAGCCGGGCCTGGATCCGGTCCAGCTCGGCCTTGGCCTGCGCCTGGGCGGCGGTGTCGGGGATGAACCGGCTGTCGATGGCGCGCTCGGCGGCGGCCTTCTGCACCAGGGCGGTGATCCGCCGGTGCGCGGCGCCGGCCTCCTTGCTGACGTTGCCGGTGAAGGGGTGCGGCTTGTACAGGACGCGGACCGGCGGGTCGGCCTGCACCAGCTGCCGCACGATGTTCTCGCCCGCCAGCACGACCGAGGTGTTGCCGGGGTTGCCGTCCCAGCCCTCCCAGGTGGGGGCGTACAGGACCGTGGGGATGCGCCCCTCGGGCACGCCCTGCCAGGTCTGGATCGGGGCGAGCTGCGGGCGGCCGACCTCGACGATGTCGTCGTCGCGGACACCGACGTCGGCGATGGCGTAGCGGTCGCGGCCCGCGCGGCCGGCCGTCCACACCTCGTCGTAGACCTTGCTGTACGGGTTGACGCTGGCGAGCTTGTCGCTGTCGCCGTGGCCGATGAAGACGTGCTTGATGGTGGGCACGCGCAGCATGTGGATGTTCTTGCCGACGTTGGCCGCGTAGAGCGCGACGCGCACCGTGGACAGGTCCATGTTCATCAGGTGCACCCCTCCGGGCACGCAGATGACGGGGACCGTGGTGGGCGCCATGTTGTTCAGGATGGCCCGCTCACGCAGGATGATCAGCGGCTTGGACTCCAGCTTCTCCATGGTGTCGAGCCACATGTTGACCTGGTAGGCGGAGTCCTTCGAACCGGAGAAGTACAGGACCGTCTCCGGCTTGTACTCGCCCAGCCAGTCGTCGACCGCGGCCAGGACCTGTTCGGCCCTCGGCGGGATCCTCCGGCCGCGCACGAACGGCACGAGCGCCAGGACGTACAGGGTGGCCAGGGCCACCGTGATGCCGATGCCGATGAAGCCGATCAGGGCCGACTTCACCTGGGCGGCGAGCAGGACGCCGACGACGGCGGCGAGGTCCAGGTGGAGCATCTTCTCGGCGGAGCGGTGCAGCAGCTTGCGCGGCGGGGCGTCCGGGATGCGGATGCGGGAGGCCAGGTCGACGTTGCGGGTGGCGACCGGCATGCGGCGGCGGTTGCGGATCAGCTGGACCAGCGCGCCGTGCGGGGCCTGCAGGCCGTAGAAGGCGATGAAGCAGGCGATCGCCCCGTAGTAGATCAGGTTGTCCGCGAGGGACAGCCGGGCCAGCAGCAGGACGAGCAGCAGCTGCCGGATCAGGAAGCGGATCGACAGGCCGGCCCGGACCTTGCCGAGGCGGTTGATCAGGTAACTGCCCTTGCGGTGCAGATAGTGGTCCGCCAGGTACGTCACGGCGGCCGCTGCCGCGAAGGCGGGAACGCTCGGGACGAGCGCGGCCAGCATGAGGGCGGGGAAGCCCGCCACCATGAGGACCGCCGCGGCCAGCTCGGCCGCGCTGCCCACCCGGGCGACGCGAATAGCGGTGGATATCACGGAGAAACCTGCTCTTGGGAGGGGTGTGCCGGTCTTGGTTCGAGAATGCGGCTGGTCTGTGAATATTCGCGGGACTGTATGGATTCAGGCCCCTGCGAAACCTCCTGTACAGGGAAACCCGTTAACAGGAGGGCGCAGAGGCCTGAATTACCGAAGTCTATTTGGCGCCAATTATTACACGCCGTCCTGCCGGTCCAGCACCGTGGCCAGGGCCTGCTCGAAGCCGGAGGCCCGGGCCGCGCCGGCCGTCGGGTCCTGCTGGCGGACGTCGATGACGTGGCCGGTGAGCTCGGAGAGCAGCACGTCGAGGGAGGTGCGGGCCACGGCCTCGGAGGACAGCAGGGACCCCGAGGGCTCCTGGCCGAAGGCCTTGGTGCGCATGGGGGTGGCGGTGCGCTCGGGGTTGATGCAGTTGACGCGGACGCCGTCGCCGGCCCACTCGTCGGACAGCGCCTGGGTGAGGTTCACCATGGCCGCCTTGGTGGAGGAGTACAGGCTGTACTCGGCACGGCCGCGGGTGTAGCTGCTGGAGGTGTAGAGCAGCAACTGGCCCTTGGTCTCGGAGAGGTACTTGTACGACGACCGGGCGATCTGCACCGGGGCCAGGTAGTTGACCTTCAGCGCCTCCTCGATGGTGGCGTTGTCGGTCTCGGCGAGCTTGCCTATGCGCAGCACGCCGGCGGTGTTGACCACGTAGTCGATGCGGCCGGTCTCGGCGTACGCCTTGGACAGGGCGTCGTCGACCTCCTCCGGGTTCTCCACGTGGGTGCCGGTGGTGGAGCGGCCGAGGGCGTAGACCTTGGCGCCGTAGGACTCGGCGAGTTCGGCGATGTCCTTGCCGATGCCGTAGCTACCGCCGAAGACGACCATGGTCTTGCCGGTGAGGAGCTCGCGGTAGGCCTCCTCGGAGACCTGCTCGGGCGCGGCCGTGGAGGCCAGCTGGAACAGCTTGTCGGCGATGAAGACGTCGACGGGCTGCGTGACCTTCATGTTGTACTCGTCACCCGCGACGACGTGGATCGGCACGTCCGGCAGGTACTTGAGCACGACGGAGCAGTCGTCGGTGGCCTGGAAGTTGGGGTCGCCGGCGGCGACCTCGTAGGCCCGCTTGATCGTGGACAGCTTGAACGCCTGCGGCGTCTGGCCGCGGCGCAGCCGGGAGCGGTCCGGGATCTCGGTGATGAACTCGCCGTCCTCGCCGTGCGTGCGCGTGACGATGATGGTGTCCGCGGACGGGATGGCCACGTCGACGGCCTGGTAGCGCTCCAGCGCGACGACGCAGTCGTCGATGACGCGCTGTGAGAGCAGGGGGCGCACGGCGTCGTGGAAGAGGACGTTGGCGTCCTCGCCCTCGGCCAGGCCCTCGCCCAGCGCGGCGATGGCGCGCTCGGTGGTCTCGTTCCGCGTGGAGCCGCCCTCGATGACCTTCGAGACCTTCTTGAATCCGGCCTTCGCGACGATCTTCTCGATGTCGGGCACGTAACCCGGAGCCATCAGCACGATGATGTCGTCGATCGAGTCGGTGTTCTCGAAGGTGGTCAGCGTGTGCTCGATGACTGCCTTGCCGGCGATCTTCAGCAGCTGCTTGGGGATCGACAGACCCACGCGCTGGCCGGTGCCACCGGCCAGGATCACTGCGGTGGTACGGGGCTTGGCTATGTGCTGGGACACAGGTGACCTACCTTGGGGCGACAGGGAACTCGGAAATGGTCCCACTTGTGGTTACCGCGATGCAAGGTGAGCGCCCTCCACCGCATATGTGCGCGCCACCTCTCATTCACCTGACGGCACTGGTGATTGCGGACGGTTGCGCGCGCCCCGGGAAAATGCGCTGTGAGTAACTGCACAGCAGCTCGGCGACGGCGGAGCCGCACGGGACAGCGGTGACCGGGGGGCCTTCACGGGTTCCTCGGACGATGTCCAGTGCACGGTACGCGCTTTGGGGGCGCCCCGCGTACCGCGCCCGCCGCCCGCCGGGCCGGGTACGGGGGTTCCGGTGCGTGGATCCCCACTTCCCGGTGCACACGGCTGCACGTGTTCTTCATGCCGGCCGGCCGCGAATACGGCCCTCCCGGCAGCTCTTTGCCGCGGAATTCCCGGTTGCGATTCCGCAGCATTTCGGTCTCGGCGAGAGCAATACGCCGCAAACCCCGGTCGCACTTCTCACCCGGCCCGCCCGTCCCGTACGGCGAAGAGCCCGGGACTCCGAAGAGTCCCGGGCTCACGCGGCGCACGGACCGGGTCAGACGACCTTTCCCGGGCTCAAGCGGCTCACGGGCAGGGTCAGACGGCCTTTCCCGGGCTCAAGCGGCTCACGGGCATCGTCAGACGACCTCGACGCCCGGCCGGCCCGCCTCGACCCTCAGCCGGGCCAGCGTGCTCGGGACCGCCGTGGGCCGGCGCACCGTGTCGACCACCCTGACCTGGGCGTCGATGCCGTCGCGGCGGACGTCGAAGAGGTGGTAGCCGCGGTGCGCGTCGAGCAGCTTCCAGTGCGGGTTGTCCGGGCGCCGCGGGTCCCACTCCTTGCGGAAGGCCTCCTGGTCCTGGTCACCGTTGCTGGAGATGGAGGTGCCGACGAACTCGGCGCCGACGACCTCCGAGTCCGGGTCGGCGTAGTCCTCCTTGAGGTCGCTGATCATCGTCAGGTGCCGGTCCCCGGAGAGCACCACGGGGTTGCGGACCTGCCGGAACTCCTCCAGGAACGCGTTGCGTTCGGCCTGATAGCCGTCCCAGGCGTCGTAGAACCAGAGCTTGCCCTCGCCGACCTTGAGGTCCGTCTCCGCCATCATGATCTGGGAGGCGATGAGGTTCCAGCGGGCGGGCGAGTCCTGCAGCCCGTTCAGCAGCCACTGCTTCTGCCGCGCGCCGAGCATGGTCAGCGACGGGTCCTGGGCTCCGGCCTGGCTGGTGGCCTGGTCGCTGCGGTACTGGCGGGTGTCCAGGACGTTGAGCCGGGCCAGCCGGCCGAACTCCAGGCGGCGGTACATCCGGATGTGCGGTCCGTCCGGGACGGCGGTGGCACGGACCGGCATGTGCTCGTAGAACGCCTGGTACGCGGCGGTCAGCCGGGCCACGAACGCGTCGTGCGGCTGCTTGTCCGGGTCCTGCGGGATCTCGCCGGCGAAGTCGTTGTCCACCTCGTGGTCGTCGAAGGTCACCACGAAGGGCGCGTTGGCGTGCATCGCCGCGAGGTCCGGGTCGGTGCGGTACTGGGCGTACCGGTTGCGGTACTGCACCAGGCTGAACGGCTCGCCGGTGCCCTCGTGCCGCCGTACGCCCGTCGCCGAGGGCGTGGACTCGTAGATGTAGTCGCCGACGAACACGACGACGTCCGGGTCCTGCTCGAGCATGTCCGCGTATGGCGTGAAGTAGCCGTGCTGCCAGTTCTGGCAGGAGGCGAGGGCCATGCGCAGGGAGCCACCGGAGCTGTGGGGGTGGGGTGCGGTGCGGGTGCGGCCGACGGGCGAGAGCTGTCCACTGGTGCGGAAGCGGTACCAATATGTACGCCCCGCGCGCAGCCCGCGTACGTCCACGTGAACGCTGTGCCCGTACTCGGGCCGGGCCTGTGCGGTGCCCCGTCGAACGGTTTTACTGAACCGGGGGTCCTCCGCGAGCTGCCACTCCACCGGCACCACCCGATCGGGCATGCCGCCGCCGTTCAGCGGGTCCGGGGCGAGTCTGGTCCACAGCACGATGCCGTCCGGCAGCGGGTCGCCCGAGGAGACGCCGAGGCTGAACACACCGTCCGGCAGCGGCGTCTCCGCCGCGCGGGCGGCGGCCGGGAGCCACAGCTGGGCGGAGGCCGCGGCACCGAGCACGGCGGCACCCGCGGTCAGAAAGCGGCGTCGGTCGGGGGATACTGCTCCGGTCATCGGCTGACTCCCTTACCTCGCTGGCCACATGGACACGGGGAAGCTTCACGCTCGCGGGCGGTCCGCCCGCTGAACGCCGGGATTCGCGTACATGACAACTAAGCAGACAGAGAGAGACTCGCCGCCAGCACCGGAACAAGCCGTTGCCGGGGCGAGTCTGACAGGTGATCAGCAGGCGATACCGGAGCCGGGACGGGCGCCTGCGGCGGGAGGGGGTCCTGAGGTCAGCGGGCGAAACCCCTGCCGAGGGAGGAGCCGCTCCTGACCGTGCCGAGGGTGCCCGCGCCGAAGCTGACCGAGCCGGTCGCGGTGGGAGTGTTCACCGGGTTGGGGAACGCCCAGACTCCGCCGTCCCGGTTCTCGCCGGTGGCGCCGGCGAAGAGCTCGGCCCGGCCGTCGCCGTTGACGTCGAGCAGGTTGGTGTCGGCGCCGAAGAAGTCGTTCTGCTCCGCCGCGCCGGGGACGTTCCTGGTGTTCTGGTTCATGCTGTAGGCGCCCTCCCCGGTGAGCCCCTTCTTGCCGCCACGCAGGACGGTGACCTGGCCGGCCGCGTACACCTCCCCGAGGTCCTCGCTAGAGCTGCCGGTGGAGACGTCCGCGTAGCCGTCGGCGTTGACGTCACCGACGGAGATGCTCCCGCCGAAACTGTCGGACCACTCCGAGCTTCCGGGCACACCTGGGGTTTCCTGCGTGATGATCGTCGTACGGGAGGTGTCGGGTCCGGCGGCCGAGCCGTGCACCACGCCGATCTGACCGCCCTTCAGCAGCGGGTCGTCGAGGTCGACTTCGCCGAAGCCGTCATTCGGGCGGCCGATCACGAGGTCGGCGTACCCGTCCTTGTCCACGTCGCCGACACCGAGGCTCTCGCCGCCGCGCATGCGCGTGCCGTCGGGGTTGTTCACCGGCGCGGGGGCGCCCAGGCCGTCACGGGTGCCCCGCAGGAAGACCGCGCGACGGTGCCTGTAGTCGGGGTCGTGCATGTCGTCGTCGCTGACGTCGTGGATGAGCGCGACCAGGTCCGTGAGGCCGTCGTGGTCGACGTCCCCGGCCGCCACGTCGTCCGTGACGTACGCGGGCTCGATGGCCAGGGTCCGGCTCTTCGCGGCGCCCGTGGCGCGGTCGAACGGCCCGGACAGCAGGCGGTTGCCGGTGGCGAGGTCCAGGTGGCCGTCGCCGTCGAAGTCGCCGAGCGCCGGGGTCTCGGGGTCGACCCGGTCCTCCTCGGTGCCGGTGGCCACGGCCGTGCCGCCGGACAGACCCTGCTTCCCGCCCCACAGCACGGCGAGCGTGCCGGCCGCCCTGACGTCTCCGACGCTCTCGCCCGGGGCGCCCACGACCAGGTCGGCGTAGCCGTCGCCGTCCAGGTCGCCGGCGGCGAGACCGTCGCCGTAGTCGTCGTTGGTCTCCGCGGCACCGGGTATGCCCGGGGTGTTCTGGCTGATGACCTGCTTGTGCGTCAGGTCGATGCCCTTGGCCGAGCCGTACACGACGGCGACGTACCCGGCCTGGGCCTGCCCGTCGACCTTGCCGCGCGAGGCGGCGACGGCCAAGTCCTGGTAGCCGTCGCCGTTGAAGTCGTCACGGAGTTTCTCCGCGACGGACGGGGCGGCGGGGGCGGCCGGGGCGGCGTGCGCGACCACCGGGGTGGTCACGGTCGCGACGACGGCGATCGCCGCCGCGACCGCTCCGCCGACCCTGCGCTTGCTCATGGACTGTGGCACGTCAACTCCGTTGATCCGCTGGACAGCTGGTATACGGGTGGGGAACAAGATCCTCACCCGCACTGCCCTGTACGACTCACCGGAGAACGGCTTGGTTGCACCGAAGTCCGTTGCGAATTTGCTTTCTGTTAACCCAGAAGGGCTCTGTTGACTCAGAAGGGCTCGAAGTCGTCGAACTCCTGCTGCGCCTCGTCCCGCTCGGCCTGCCGGTCCTTGCGGCGCTGCGCGGCCGGCCGCTCCCCCTCGAGCCGGTGGTCCTCACCACGGCGGCCGAGCATCTCGGCACCGGCCGTCATGGAGGGCTCCCAGTCGAAGACGACCGCGTTGTCCTCGGGGCCGATGGCCACGCCGTCGCCGCCTCGGGCGCCCGCCTTCATCAGCTCCGCTTCGACACCGAGCCGGTTGAGCCGGTCCGCGAGGTAGCCGACGGCCTCGTCGTTGTTGAAGTCGGTCTGGCGCACCCAGCGTTCGGGCTTCTCGCCGCGTACCCGGAACAGGCCGTCGGCCTCCTGCGTCACGGTGAAGCCGGTGTCGTCCACGGCCTTGGGCCGGATCACGATCCGGGTCGCCTCTTCCTTCGGCTTCGCGGCCCGCGACTGCGCCACGAGCTCGGCGAGCGCGAAGGACAGCTCCTTCAGGCCCATGTGCGCCACGGCCGACACCTCGAACACGCGGTAGCCGCGCGCCTCCAGGTCGGGCCGCACCATCTCGGCCAGGTCCTTGCCGTCCGGTACGTCGATCTTGTTCAGGACGACGATCCGCGGCCGCTTGTCCAGCCCGCCGTACTGCCGCAGCTCCTCCTCGATGATGTCGAGGTCGGAGACGGGGTCACGCTCGGACTCCAGCGTCGCGGTGTCGAGGACGTGCACGAGCACACTGCACCGCTCCACGTGCCGCAGGAACTCCAGGCCCAGGCCCTTGCCCTGGCTGGCCCCGGGGATCAGCCCGGGCACGTCGGCGATCGTGTAGACCGTCGAACCGGCGGTGACGACACCGAGGTTGGGCACGAGGGTCGTGAAGGGGTAGTCGGCGATCTTCGGCTTGGCGGCGCTCAGCACCGAGATCAGCGACGACTTGCCGGCGCTCGGGTACCCGACGAGGGCCACGTCGGCGACGGTCTTCAGCTCCAGGACGACGTCCCGCAGGTCTCCCGGCTCGCCCAGCAGCGCGAACCCGGGTGCCTTGCGCCGCGCGGAGGCCAGCGCCGCGTTGCCGAGCCCGCCCCGGCCGCCCTGCGCGGCGACGTACGACGTGCCGTGCCCGACCAGGTCGGCGAGGACGTTGCCCGCCTTGTCCAGCACCACCGTGCCGTCCGGCACCGGCAGGACGAGGTCCTGACCGTCCTTGCCGGAGCGGTTGCCGCCCTCGCCGGGCTTGCCGTTGGTGGCCTTGCGGTGCGGGGAGTGGTGGTAGTCGAGCAGCGTGGTGATCGACTGGTCGACGGTGAGGATCACGTCCCCGCCGCGCCCGCCGTTGCCGCCGTCCGGCCCGCCGAGGGGCTTGAACTTCTCACGGTGGACGGAGGCACAGCCGTGGCCTCCGCTACCCGCGGCGACGTGCAGCTCGACGCGGTCCACGAAGGTGGTCATGGTGTGTGCCTCCAGGTGCGTACGTATGTGTACGAGGTTCTACGGGGTTGTTCTCTGCGTAACACGCGAAAGGCGGACCCGCTTCCCGTGAGGGAAGTGAGGTCCGCCTCGCGAAAGTTTCCGATCAGGCGACCGGAACGATGTTCACGACCTTGCGGCCACGGTGGGTGCCGAACTGCACCGAACCGGCCTCGAGGGCGAACAGCGTGTCGTCGCCGCCACGGCCCACGCCGGCGCCCGGGTGGAAGTGGGTGCCACGCTGACGGACCAGGATCTCACCCGCGTTGACGACCTGACCGCCGAAGCGCTTCACGCCGAGCCGCTGGGCATTGGAGTCGCGACCGTTCCGGGTGGACGATGCGCCCTTCTTGTGTGCCATTTCTCCTCAGTCCCTTACTTCGCAGCCGTGGGGATCTCAGTGACCTTGATCGCCGTGTACTGCTGGCGGTGGCCCTGGCGACGGCGGTAACCGGTCTTGTTCTTGTAGCGCAGAATGTCGATCTTCTGGCCCTTGTGGTGGTCCACGACCTCGGCCTGGACCTTGATGCCGGCCAGCACCCACGGGTCGCTGGTCACGGCGTCGCCGTCGACAACGAGCAGGGTCGAGAGCTCGACCGAGTCGCCAACCTTGGCAGTGGAAATCTTGTCAACCTCAACGATGTCGCCGACAGCAACCTTGTGCTGGCGACCACCGCTGCGCACGATGGCGTACACGCGGAACTCACTCTCTCGCTCGGGAAACGGCACCCCCGCAGGCCAGCCGCCCGACTCAGCGAACAGCCTCTCCCGGCGCCCGGCGCCCGGAGGATGAAGGTTTACGGGGATGTGACGCGTCAGTCGACACGCCGACGGTCAAGGTTACGGGGCCGCGGCCGAGGGGGTCAAACCGAGCCGGGCCCGCCACCTGTGCGACCGGTCACGCCGGTCGCGTCCCCGGGGCGTGCGCGGGGTTCGCGCACGCCCCGGGGACATCGAGGCCGGTCAGCCCTCGTCGGTGGAGGCCGAGACGGAGGACCCGGCGGACGCCGACTGCTCCGCCGCCACGGTCTTCTTCGACGCGGTCTTCTTGGCGGCGGTCTTGGTGGTCTTCGCCGCCTTCTTGGCCGTCGTCTTCTTGGCCGCGGTCTTCTTCGCCGCCGTCTTCTTGGTGGTGGCGGCCTTCTTCGCGGTGGCCTTCTTGGCCGTCTTGCGGGCCGTCTTCTTGGCGGGGGCCGACTCCTCGGCGGCCTCCTCCGTTGCGGCACCGCCGGATGCGGGCACTCCTGCGGCCTCCTCGGACGCGGGCGCCTGCGGGGCCTCCTCGGACGCGGCCGACGGGACGACCACGACGGCCGTCTCCTCGGACGCCGTGGACGCCGTGGGCTTGCGCACGGCACGACGCCGCGGACGGGCCGGGGCGGCGCTCTCGGCGGGCGCCTCGGCGACCGGCTCGGCCGCCTCGGGCTGCGCGGCCTGCTCGGGCGCCTCGGCGACGTCGGCCACCGGGGCGGTCTCGGCGACCGTCACCACGGTCGCCTCGGCCCCCGCCGGAGAACCGGCCGGAGCGGACACCTTGCGGGTGGCCCGACGCCGGGTACGGCCCTTGGGCGCGGCTTCCTCGACCGGAGCGGCCTCAGAAGCCCGAGCCGCCTGCGAGGCCTCAGCGGCCTCAGTGGCCGACGGGGCCTGCGCGGCCTCGACCACCGGGTCCTCCACGGCCATCGGCTCGGCCTGCGCCTCGGCGGCCGGCTCCGGCTGCACCGGACGGGCGACCTCCTGCTCGGCGGTCACGTCCTGCGCCGTCGGCACCTCGGCCTCGGCCTGCTCGGCCCTGCCCCTGCCCCGCCGGGTCCTGTCCCTGCCCTGCTCGGCCTTCGGCTCGGCGGCCTCACCACGCGGGGAGCCCGCCGGAGCCGACGCCCGCCGGCTCGCGCGGCGACGCGACCGACCGCGGCCAGCCGCGGCCTCCGCCTCGGCGGCGCTGCTGTACAGCTCCTCGTCGGGCTCGAAGGACGGCTCGGGCAGCGCGATCGGCTCGGCGGCCTCGGCCGCGACCTCGGTCTCGGTCTCGGCCTCCTCCTCGGCGGTCTCGACGGCGGCCTCGTGCACGTGCGGCTGCTCGGCGGCACCGGCACGGGCGCGCTTCTTGCGCTTGCCGCCGCCGGGGGCCGTCGGCTGCTCCATGTGCACGATGACACCGCGGCCGTTGCAGTGGACACACGTCTCGGAGAAGGACTCCAGCAGGCCCTGCCCGACCCGCTTGCGCGTCATCTGCACTAGCCCCAGCGAGGTCACCTCGGCGACCTGGTGCTTCGTACGGTCCCGGCCCAGGCACTCCAGCAGGCGCCGCAGCACCAGGTCCCGGTTGGACTCCAGCACCATGTCGATGAAGTCGATGACGATGATGCCGCCGAGGTCGCGCAGCCGCAGCTGACGCACGATCTCCTCGGCCGCCTCCAGGTTGTTCCTGGTGACCGTCTCCTCCAGGTTGCCGCCCTGGCCGGTGAACTTGCCGGTGTTGACGTCGACGACGACCATCGCCTCGGTCCGGTCGATCACCAGCGAACCACCGCTGGGCAGCCAGACCTTGCGGTCGAGGGCCTTGGCGAGCTGCTCGTCGATCCGGTAGGTGGCGAAGACGTCGACCTCGGAGGTCCACTTCGACAGCCGCTCGGCGAGGTCCGGCGCGACGTGCGAGACGTAGCCGTGGATGGTCGACCACGCCTCGTCACCGCTGACGACGACCTTGGAGAAGTCCTCGTTGAAGATGTCGCGCACGACCCGGACGGTCATGTCCGGCTCGCCGTACAGCAGCGTCGGCGCGTTGCCGTTCTTGGCCTTCTTCTGGATGTCCTCCCACTGCTGCTGCAGCCGCTCGACGTCACGGCGCAGCTCGTCCTCGCTCGCGCCCTCGGCGGCGGTGCGCACGATGACGCCCGCGTCCTCGGGGACGATCTTCTTGAGGATGGTCTTCAGCCGGGCCCGCTCGGTGTCGGGCAGCTTGCGGCTGATGCCGGTCATCGAGCCCTCGGGCACGTACACGAGGTAGCGGCCCGGCAGGGAGACCTGGCTGGTCAGACGGGCGCCCTTGTGGCCGATGGGGTCCTTCGTCACCTGGACGAGCACCGACTGGCCGGACTTGAGGGCGGATTCGATGCGCCGCGGCCCATGAGCCATGCCCAGCGCCTCGAAGTTGACCTCACCGGCGTACAGCACGGCGTTGCGGCCCTTGCCGATGTCGATGAAGGCGGCCTCCATCGACGGCAGCACGTTCTGCACCTTGCCGAGGTAGACGTTGCCGACGTACGAGGTCGACTGCTCCTTGTTGACGTAGTGCTCGACGAGCACGTCGTCCTCGAGGACGCCGATCTGCGTGCGGTCGCCGTGCTGGCGGACGACCATCACGCGCTCGACGGCCTCACGGCGGGCCAGGAACTCGGCCTCGGTGATGATCGGGACGCGGCGGCGGCCCTGCTCGCGACCTTCGCGGCGGCGCTGCTTCTTGGCCTCCAGACGGGTCGAGCCCTTGATGGACTGCACCTCGTCGGAGGGCTCGGCCTTGGGGCGGGGCTCGCGGACCTTGACGACCGTGCGCTCCGGGTCGTCCTCGGAGGGCTCGGGCTCGGTGCCGGAGTCCCCGGCGCGGCGACGGCGGCGACGACGGCGGCGGCTGCTGCTGGAGCCGCCCCCGCCGGACTCGTCGCGGTCGGTGGCGTCGTCGGAGTCCTCGTCGTCCTCCTCGGCGCTGTCCTCGGCGTCCTGCGCGGCGGTCGGCTCGGACTCGGCGTCCGAGCCCTCGCCGCCCTCGCCGTCGCCGTCGGCGGACTCACCACGCCGGCGGCGGCGACCGCCGCGGCGCCGGCGGCGGCGCGAGCCGGTGCCCTCGGACTCGTCCTGCTCGTCGCCGTCGGCCTGGTCCTCGGCGGAGTCGTCGGCCTCCTCCGCCTCCTCGGCGGTGGTGTCGGCGGCGGTCTCGGGGGCCTGCGCCTCGGGCTCGTCGCCGGCACCGCGGCGACGGCGGCGGCGACGCGAGCCGCCGCTCTGCTCCTCGCGCTGGGCCTCGACCGGTGCGAACTCCTCGCCCTCCTCGGCCTCCTGGGGCTCCTCGGCCCCGGCCGCCTCGGCGGCGGCAGCGGCGGCGGCGCGCTCCGGCGTCTGGAACTGGGGCTCGGTGAAGACGGGCGCCTGGAACAGCGCGACGGCGGGCCGCCTCGGACGCGAGGACGACTCGGTCTCGCTGTCGGCCGCGTCCGCGGACACCCGAGTCGCGGCCTTCGAGGCTCCCCCGCCCTTGGCGGGCTGGGCGGGCTCGGCGAAGCCACTGGCGGCCCTGCGCACGACCCGGCGGCGGCGCCGCGGACCGGCCTCTTCGACCGGCTCGGCCGACTCGGCGGCGGTCTCGGCGGGGACCTCGGCGGCACGGGCGGACTCGGCTGCAGCGGCCTCGGAGGCGGTGGCCTCGGACGCGCGGGCGGTCTCGGAGGCGGTCGCCTCGGACGCGCGGGCGCTCTCGGCGGCGGGGTTCTCGGTCACGGGCGCCTTCGCCTCCTCGGCGTTCCCTGCCACCGCGTCCGCGGCGGAAGGGGCCCCGGCGGGCGCGGACGCCCGCCGCGAGGCACGCCGGCGAGTCCGGCGCGGAGCAGCCTCTTCAGCGGCCTCGGCACCTTCGGCGGCGCCGTCGGTCACGACCGCCGGCTGCGCGGCCTCGGCTTCGGCCGGTGCCGCGGCCGCAGCCGTCTCGGCAGTCTCAGCCGTCTCGGCGCTCTCCGCAGGAGCGGCGGTGGGCGAGGTCACGGTGCGGGTGGCACGACGCCGGGCCCGCTTGGGCGCGGCGGCCTCAGTGGCGGGCGCGGCGGCCTCGGACACCTCGGCGGGCGCGGCGGCTTCGGACGGCTCGGCCGTCCGGTCGGCGGCGGGGGCGCCGGTGTTCACCGGGACCACGGTCTCGGCGGCCTCTGCCGCTTGCGGAGCGCCGGCGGGTGCAGAGGCACGGCGCACGGCGCGACGCCGCTTGGGCGGGGCGGGCGCGGCGGCCTCGTCACCCTCGACGGCCTCGGGAGCCTTGTCCCCCTCGGCAACGGCTTCTTCGACCTCGTCGGCCTCTACGACCTCGGCCGCGAGGTCCTCGGCATCGGCGGCCGGTATGGCCGGCGCGACGGTCTCCACCGGCGTGTCGGAGGAGGCACCGGTGGGCGGACCCGCCGGGCGGGACGCGGCACGGCGCCGCCGGCGGGGCGGCAGGGTGTCGCTGGGGGTGTTCTGTTCGGAACCCTCGGTGGGTTCGGTCGGTTCGAGCATGCGGGCTTGTCTCCCGTCAGGCTCCCGGGCGCCGCGCCTGGCCCGGCGATGCCGGTGACGTCCGCGGCGCGCGCTGTGCGCGTTCGCCGCCGTCCGGGGCGCGGGCGCCGCACGGGAGCTCTCTGTGTCCTGTCTCGCCGGTTCCGTACGCCGAATGCGTACGGCCTGGCGAAAGTCTTCTGGTCGGTGCGCTGCCCGACCCAGGTGGCTCCCGAGTCCGAGGGCGGCGCTACGACGTCCGTCCCTACACGGGACCTTCCTTACGCCGACGCCGTCGCGGTGGCAGTCGGTTCGGCCGTTGAGTGGGCCTCGACTGCCTCGCGGTCGGGCGCGAGCGGGTCGGTCACCGTGCCGGTCTCTTCATCGAACAGCCCCTGCGCCAGCCTGGTCACCGCTGCGGGGACCGGCGGCGCCAGGTCGGCCACGGCGCGGAGACCGGACAGGACGTCGTCGGGTCGTACGGCAGGCGTCACGTGCCGAACAACCAGCCGCAGTATCGCACAGGGCTGGTCGGTCGGCCTATCAGCCTGCGAACTGTGCGTTTCCGTGAGGTCGCGGACCTCGAGGCTCGCCACGGCGGCACGGGCGTCGAACGTACGGACGCCGTTCTTGGCGAGCCGCTGGACCTCGACGGTCTCGGCCGCGTTGAAGGCGTCCGCCGCCCGGCGGGCCTCTTCCGGCGGCACTCCGTCCAGCCGGAGCTCCCAGACGGAAGCCGTCAGCCGGTCGGCGAGCCCCGAGGTGCGGGCCTCGACCGCCTCGGTGATGTCGAGCCCGGTGGGCAGCGACTCGTCGAGAAGGGCCCTGAGCTGCTCCGGGTCGCGGGGCGCGGTGAGGGCGATCTCCAGGTATTCCGCCTCACTGCCCGTGCCGGTGGGTGCGGCATTGGCGTACGACACCTTCGGGTGCGGTGTGAAGCCCGCCGAGTAGGCCATCGGCACCTCGGCACGGCGCAACGCACGCTCGAAGGCGCGCTGGAAGTCACGGTGGCTGGTGAACCGGAGGCGGCCGCGCTTGGTGTAGCGCAGTCGGATGCGCTGCACCGCGGGTGCGGGCGGCGGGCCTTCGGGCTGTCGCTTGCCCAGTGTCGTTCAGTCCTTCGTGAGAGCGGTCGTACTGCTACCAAGAGTACGTGCCTCGTGCCCCGAAGGTTCCCCGCGGTCCGCGAGTCGCGGCCGGCGCGGCTCGCCGAACAGCATCCGCCGGAAGTCGGCGCGGGCCTGGCGTACGGATTCCCGGGCGGCGGCCACTGCCTGCCGGGTGGCCCGCCGCACACTGCGGGCGGCCTCGGCGGCGGGCCGCAGGACGGTGTCCCGGACGAGGTGCCCGACGGGCGTCAGCACGCTGCGGTACACCCACCGCACCGGCTCGACGAAGATCCACCGCAGGAGAGTGCCGAGGAACCGCCCGACGGCCAGCGAGATGTGCCCGGCGATGCGCCAGGCGTGCCCCAGGGCGTCCCACACTTCCCGTCCGATGACGGCGAGGACGCGCCCGACCGGCGTGAGGACCCACCGCCAGAGGGCGAGCGCGGGCAGGACGAGCAGGATGCGGGCGATCCAGTAGAGGGCCACGCCGATGCCGGTGACGGCCGTGCTCACCAGCCACACGAGCCCCTTGCCGCACCAGGCGACCGCGCGGCCGACGGGCGCGAGCACCCAGGTGTACAGCCACACGGCCGGTACGACGACGAGGTACGTCGCGAGCCAGGACACGACCGTCCAGACGCCGATGCCGAGCGCGGCGAGCACGGCGCCGAGCCCCTTCAGGACCCACGTCACCGCGTGCCCGACGGGCGTGAGGAGATACGCGTACACCCAGCCGAGCGCGGCTCCCACACCCCGCGCGCCCCAGCCGATCCCGGCCCCGATACCCCGGGCGGCCCAGGCGATCGCGTGCCCCACCGGGCTCAGCACGGAGCGGTAGAACCACACCAGCGGCACGACGACGAGGACGTTGCCGAGCCATCCGAGGGCCTTGCCCACCGGGACGACGACATAGCGCCACAGCCCGACGAACGGCCAGACGAACACCGCACGCCCGAGCCACAGCAGTGCCCGGCCGAGCGGCCGGAGCAGCACGTCATTCAGGAATCGCCCGGTGGCGACGAGCGCGTCCCACAGCATCCGCACGGGGACGACCAGGACGAGCACGATGATCCGTACAGGGATCCGGATGGCGACGGCGAGGCATCCCTCGGGCGCGTGCGGCTCGCGCGGGGCGGGCGGCCGCGGCTCGCGCGGGACGGCCGCCTGCGGCTCGCGCCGTACGGGCGGCCCGGCCTGCCGCTTGTGCAGATCGACCCGCGCCTCGGAACCCTCGCGGGAATGCTTCTCCAGATCCATACCGTCGTAGACGCTCTCAGTGCCCCGTCCGGATCCAGCACCGCACAGCCCCGCCCCGTTCTCCCGCGATTCCTCCACTCGGCCGCAAGATCATACGGCTCCGGCGCGGGCGACCTGCGCCTGCAGCAGCCGGGGCGACTCCTGGAAGCCGCTGCGGGCGTACGCGGGGACGGCTCGCGTACTGGAGTGGACGGTCACCCGCTCCAGTCCGAGTTCGCGGGCTCGGTCCAGGACGGCCCGGATGAGCCGCCCGCCCAGCCCGCCGTCGCGCGCTTCGGGTACGACGTAGACGCACTGCAGGTCACCGGAGGCCCGTCGCGGGGCCCGGGGCGTGGGCACCCGTTGCACCACGGCGAGCCAGGCCATTCCGATGACCCGGTCGCCCCGGACGAGCACCATGCAGCGGTGGGATCCGGCGTTCTCCTCCGCCCATGCGACGAAGTCCCGTACGAAGTCCCCGGGTTCGCCGAGGCCGTCGGAGCCGTTCTCGACGAGCCACTCCCACCGGAGGGTTGCCACGGCCGCCAGTTCGGCGGGCCGGGCCGGGCGGATGCTGATGTTCTCCATCAGGGCATTGTCGGGTCCGCCGCTCCGTCCGTCTCCCAGCGCAGCAGATCCCCCGGCTGGCACTCCAGCACCTCGCACAGCGCGGCGAGGGTGGAGAACCGGACCGCCTTGGCGCGGCCGTTCTTGAGGACCGCCAGGTTGGCGGGGGTGATGCCGACGCGCTCCGCCAGTTCCCCCACGGACATCTTGCGTTTGGCCAGCATCACGTCGATGTCGACGGCGATCGGCATCAGATGACCTCTTCCAGCTCTGCCTGCATCTGGGCCGCCTCGATGTCGCGGGCGACGGCCTGCGCGAGCAACATCCGCAGCACGAGCACGACCAGCGCGACGCCGAGCACAGCCACCACGACCCCGCACAGCAGCAGGACCACCCCGGGAGCGACGGCCTCACCCGGCGCGAGCACGACCGCGAGCGCGAAGACCAGCAGGGCGGCCGCCACGAACGCGCCGATCACGATGTGCACATAGCGGAACGCGGCAGTGGAGAACACCGTCCCGCGGCGCACCATCGTCACCAACCGCCACACGCAGACCACGACGACCTGGGCCGTCACGATACCCAGGACCGTGATCACGAGAATCGGAGTGCGCAGGTACGCGTACTCGGCCCTGAGCCCGTTCATGTCCACGGCCAGCAGCGGCACCATCACCGCCTGCACGAACAACGACCCGGCGAGCAGCACTACGAGCACCCCACGCAACGCCATCACGGCCAGCTTCCCCATTACCACCCCTTCGATCGACCTGCGATTGAAATCTATCGAGATTCGATAGATGACGCAAGGAGTCACTCCTCTACACCTCGGCTACGTCGCGCGCCCTGCCGGTGTGTGCGACACGTGACACCGTGGCAGGAGGTATGCATGCCGACACCGGGACCGAGGAGGACGACAGTGGACTGGCGCGTGTTCGCACGGGAGATGGCCTCCATGGCGCGCGACCTCCTTGCCCAGGAGACGGTCGGCGCCACGCTCGAGCACATCACCGGAGCGGCCACCGAGCGTGTGTCGGGGTGCGACGCGGCAGGCATCCTCCTTCTGCACGGCAAACGCGTGGAGACGCTGGCGCCCACCCACGACCTGGTCATCGAGAGCGACCGGCTCCAGGAGCGCCTCGCGGAGGGCCCCTGCTTCGACGCGGCCCGAACCAGCACCGGGGAGCGCGTCTTCCGCATCGCCGACTTCACCGCCGAGCAGGAGCGCTGGCCCGCCTACGCCACCCGGGCCCGCGAACTGGGCGTGGGGAGCATGATGGGCTTCCTGCTGTACACCGAGGACGAGGATCTGGGCGCGCTCAATCTCTACTCGCACCGGCCCGGGTCCTTCACCGACGACAGCGAGACCGCCGGCTGGCTGCTGGCCTCGCACGCTGCGGTCGCCCTCTCCAGCGCCCGCAGCCACGCCCAGCTGGAACAGGCCGTGGCCACGCGCCACATCATCGGTGAGGCCATGGGCATCCTCATGGGCAGCCATCGCCTCACCGAGGATCAGGCGTTCGACGTACTGCGCCGCTACTCACAGGAGAAGAACATCAAGCTCCGCGAGATCGCCCGACGGGTCTGCGAAGAGGGCCGCCTGACCTGACGGCTCCCCCAGCACACATTCTGAACTGGGGGAACCTGGCCGGGTCGATCCCCCGGGGGAGCGTCACCAACTCGACCTCCTCTGCGGGTCCCCCTCAGAACGGGCCTCTCACCTCCCGCTTTCCCGATACCTTCCGAGTTCACAGCTTCAGGGGGCACGCAAAGAGGCGGGGTACACACAGCCTGATGTTGCGCGGGAGACGGAAGGGTCCCTGTCGGAAGTCATGCGCCTGGAATCCGGCCCTGCTCATCAGTCATGCGCCTGGAGTCCGGCCCTGCTCATCGCCATCGCCTTACCGACCGGCCGGCCGGCCGATGAGTTTGTGGCTCCCGGCCGGTCCAAGCTCGTGACATCCCTGGAAAGGACACCGCCATGTCGGAGCTTCTCGTCGACTTCATCACCTCGCTCGACGGCTACGCCTCGGGAGAGGGGTGGCCCGGGTTCTGGGGCCTCGAGGGCCCGGAGTACCTCGCATGGCTCGGCGAGCAGCCCGAGGCCACCTATCTGATGGGAGCGAACACCTACCGCCTGATGTCGGGCTTCGCCGCAGGCGAGGTCCCGGATGGCCAAGACGAGTTCAGGCCCGAAGAAGAGGCGTCCGTCGACGAGCTCACGCAAGCGTCCAAAGTGGTGTTCTCCTCCTCACTCGAGGAGCCACTGACGTGGGCCAACTCCACGCTCGTCCGCGACGACGCCGTCGAGGCGGTCCGCGCCATGAAGTCGACCGGCTCGGGGCTCCTCAGCACGATCGGCAGCCTCAGCCTGTGCCGCTCCCTGCTGCGAGCCGGACTCGTCGACCGCTTCCGGGTCGTGATGTTCCCGGTGATCACCGGGGCCACGGGCGAAGAACGCATCTACGACGGCTATCCGGACGTTGCCCTCGAGATGATCGAGCACCGCACCTTCGACGGCCGCATCCAGCTGGTCGAGTACAAGCCCCGCGTGCTCGAACACCCGCCGCTCGGCGTCCCTGCCTGACGTCGCCCCGTCCGCCGGTCCCAGACGTCACGTCGGACGAAGGACGTCTTCGGGGGCCGACACCACTGAGCCCCCTCCGGGTCGAAGGGGGCTCAGTGCTCACCTGCTCAGGCCTCCACCGCTGGGGGCAGTGCGCCACTCACCTCAGTGCGTGTGCCCGCTGGGCGCCGGTGCCGCGTTCTTGACCGTCAGAGGCAGCAGCTTCTTGCCCGTCGGGCCGATCTGGATGCTGGTGTCCATCTGCGGGCACACCCCGCAATCGAAGCACGGCGTCCAGCGGCAGTCGTCGACCTCGGTCTCGTCGAGGGCATCCTGCCAGTCCTCCCAGAGCCAGTCCTTGTCCAGGCCGGAGTCGAGGTGGTCCCAGGGGAGGACCTCCTCGTAGGTGCGCTCGCGGGTGGTGTACCAGTCGACGTCGACGCCGAAGGGGGCCAGTGCCTTGTCGGCGCAACTCATCCAGCGGTCGTAGGAGAAGTGCTCGCGCCAGCCGTCGAAGCGGCCGCCGTCGTCGTAGACCGCGCGGATGACCGCGCCGATGCGGCGGTCGCCGCGGGAGAGGAGGCCCTCGACGATGCCGGGCTTGCCGTCGTGGTAGCGGAAGCCGATCGAGCGGCCGTACTTCTTGTCGCCGCGGATCTTGTCCCGCAGCTTCTGCAGCCGGGCGTCCGTCTCCTCGGCGGAGAGCTGCGGCGCCCACTGGAAGGGCGTGTGCGGCTTGGGGACGAAGCCGCCGATCGAGACCGTGCAGCGGATGTCGTTGGAGCGGGAGACCTCGCGGCCCTTGGCGATGACCTTCGTCGCCATGTCGGCGATCTGCAGCACGTCGTCGTCGGTCTCCGTCGGCAGGCCGCACATGAAGTACAGCTTCACCTGGCGCCAGCCGTTGCCGTACGCCGTCGAGACCGTGCGGATCAGGTCGTCCTCGGAGACCATCTTGTTGATGACCTTGCGGATGCGTTCCGAGCCGCCCTCGGGGGCGAAGGTGAGGCCCGAGCGGCGGCCGTTGCGCGTCAGCTCGTTCGCCAGGTCGATGTTGAAGGCGTCCACGCGGGTGGAGGGGAGCGACAGGCCGATCTTGTCGTCCTCGTAGCGGTCGGCGAGGCCCTTGGCGATGTCGCCGATCTCCGTGTGGTCGGCGGAGGAGAGGGACAGCAGGCCGACCTCCTCGAAGCCGGTGGCCTTCAGGCCCTGCTCGACCATGTCGCCGATGCCCGTGATGGAACGCTCGCGCACCGGGCGGGTGATCATGCCGGCCTGGCAGAAGCGGCAGCCTCGGGTGCAGCCGCGGAAGATCTCCACCGACATGCGCTCATGGACCGTCTCGGCCAGCGGGACCAGCGGCTGCTTGGGGTACGGCCACTCGTCGAGGTCCATGACGGTGTGCTTGGAGACCCGCCACGGGACCCCGCTGCGCTTCGGCACGACACGGGCGATACGGCCGTCCGGCAGGTACTCGACGTCGTAGAAGCCGGGCACGTACACCCCGCCCGTCTTCGCGAGGCGGAAGAGGAGTTCCTCGCGGCCGCCGGGGCGGCCCTCGGCCTTCCAGGCGCGGACGATCGCGGTGATCTCCAGGACCGCCTGCTCACCGTCACCGATCACGGCGCAGTCGATGAAGTCGGCGATCGGCTCGGGGTTGAACGCCGCGTGGCCACCGGCCAGGACGATCGGGTCGTCCAGGCCGCGGTCCTTGGACTCCAGCGGGATGCCGGCCAGGTCGAGGGCGGCGAGCATGTTCGTGTAGCCCAGCTCCGTGGAGAAGGACAGGCCGAACACGTCGAAGGCCTTCACGGGCCGGTGGCTGTCGACCGTGAACTGCGGGACGTGGTGCTCCCGCATGAGTTCCTCCAGGTCCGGCCACACGCTGTAGGTGCGCTCGGCGAGGACGCCCTGCTGCTCGTTGAGCACCTCGTAGAGGATCATGACGCCCTGGTTGGGCAGACCGACCTCGTAGGCGTCCGGGTACATGAGCGCCCAGCGGACGTCACAGGAGTCCCAGTCCTTGACCGTGGAGTTGAGCTCTCCGCCGACGTACTGAATCGGCTTCTGCACATGCGGGAGCAGAGCTTCGAGCTGCGGGAAGACCGACGCAGCGACTTCGGCAGGCATGTCGCGCACCTTCGTGAGCTGGACTGAACTGACAGGGGTGACCATCCAGACTAACGCGGTCGCGGGGTACCTCCGTACGCCGGAAGATCAGAGGTCCGCCGCGCGGTCCTTGATCCCGGTCCAGAACCCGGGCAGTTCTGCCTCCACGCGCAGCGCTCGGTGCGCCTCGCGCTCATGGAGAAGGCCGTAGGTGAAGGCGCTCTCCCCGGCGGCGTGGGCGACCGCCGACAGCTCGCGCAGGGCCTGCCGGGCCATCACGCTGTCCTGGTGCTCGCCGAGCAGGTTCTGCAGCGCCTTCATGGACTTGACCATGGCCTTGGCCGGCTTGCCGAGGACGGGTTCGGCCGCCTCCGCCGCGTAGCGGGTGCGCTTGGCCTTCTTGCGGGCATCGTGCAGCACGACGTCCCGGTCGGTGCCGGGCTCCAGGTCCGCCGCCCGCTCGATCAGCTTGGACACCTTGCGGAAGTCCTTCCGCACGGCCCTGGCGATCGGCTTGCGGGGTTTCTTGCCGGCCGCCTTCAGCAAGGGCGGGTCGGCGATCAGTGCGTCCAGGGTGTCGAGCAGGGTCAGGTAGCGGTGGGAGTCGAGGACACCGAGGAGGCGGCCGCGGGCGCTGCCGTGCTCGGCGCTCGACCAGGAGTGCAGGCGCTTGGCGACCGGGCCGCGGACCAGGCTCTCGGGCACCTCGTCGACGGCCGACGTCAGCCGCTCGGTCAGCACCTCGCGGTCCCGGTCCAGGCCCAGCTCGCCGGCGAGCCACTTGAGCTCGTCGGCGACGGGGCCGGTGACGGCCCGGTCGAGGATCTCGCCGAACGACTTGAACGTGCTGCGCAGCCGGCGGGTGGCCACCCGCATGCTGTGCACGGAGTCCTCGGCGTCCCGGCGGACGGCGGGATCGAGCTCGACGATCGCGTCCCGCTGGGTGCGCAGGTAGGCGAGCACATGGTCTCCGGCGGTCACCGGTTTCCCGGCGGACGCCGGCCTGTGCCGCTTCCCCGGTGCCGTCTCTGCCAGGGCGCGGGCCAGCTTCGACGACGACGCCGACGGCCGTACGCCCGCCTTGCGCAGCCGCTTCTCCACCTTGTCGAGCAGGGCCGGGTCGCCCCCGTCGGCTAGCTCCACCTCGATCTCGGTCCACCGCGCTTCGCCGCCGCGCCCGGTGAGCCGCTCGGCGTGCACGGTGTCCACGCTCACCTCGGCGAGCAGCCTGCCGTCGGCGTCGCGCAGGTGCCGTACGTCGCGGTCGGAGCGCAGCCGGACCACGGGAAGCAGCTCGCTGTCGCGTACGCGGGAGCGGACCAGCGCGGCGAGGTCCTCGGGGAGGGTGTCGGTGAGCGGGGCGCGGATCTCGTCGCGGACGTCCGGAGCGATCGGGAACTTGAGGTGCCAGCCCGCGTCGGAACCGCCGGTGCGGCGGCGCAGGGTGACGGACGACGCGGCGAGGCGTTCGTCCACGGTGTCGTGGTAGGTGGCGTCGAGGTGGGCGACGCCCTTGTTCACGACGTCCGCGACGCCGGCCACGCCGGTCAGGTCGGGAAGCCCGCCCTCGTCGGATTCGTACTTGCGCTCGATCTCGCGTTTCGTCTCCGCCATGCGACAAATCTAGTGGCTGACCGGCCGGGACAGCAGTGGTGGGCGCCGTCCGGGCGGCCCGTCATGTTCAGGTCGTCAGCAGGGCCCGCAGCTCCTCGCCGTCCGGGAACGGCGCGTCCTTCGCGGTCCTGGAGACGAGGTACACGTGGGCGTCCTCGAATTGGTGGTACGACAGCGGCTCCGGGCCCTGTCCGACGATCAGCACGTTGTGCTCCAGGCGCCAGCTGACGTACCGGGTGTCGTACCGGGGCTGCCGGATGTCATGGTCCGGCAACCCCAGCCGGTCGGTGAAGCGCTGCACGACGGAGGCGAAGTGGGCGTCGAACTCCGGCCGCCAGGCGCCCTCCTCGCTGGTCCAGCCGGGCAGCCGGCCCCAGCAGTCCTCGTCGAGCAGGCCGCCGTCGACCGAGTAGAGGTAGGCGAAGGGGAGGTGGAGCGAGCCGTCGCCGTCACAGGTGACGAAGTGCCCCTGCGGGGTGACGTGGGTGGCGTCGGGTACGTCGGGTGTGTCCTCGTACGCCGGGCCCTGCACCGCCTGCGACCAGTCGCGCCAGCCGGCCTCTCGCATCCGCGCCTCGACGGCGTCGTCGTCGGTCAGATCGAGTTCCGCCAACTCGACGAGCCGGCTCACCAGTTCTTCGGTCACCGGGCACCGGGCCACGTACTCCCCGGACATTCCGCTCCCCTCCTGGGACGCTAGGCCGACATCGGCCGCTGCACCCGGATCGACTGCAACAACCCCACCGCTATCCACACGGCGAACATCGACGAGCCGCCGTACGACACGAACGGCAGCGGCAGGCCCGTGACGGGCATGATGCCGAGCGTCATGCCGACGTTCTCGAACGTCTGGAAGGCGAACCAGGCGACGATGCCGGCGGCCACGATGGTGCCGTAGAGGTCCGTGGTCTCCCGGGCGATGCGGCAGGCCCGCCACAGGACGACGCCGAGCAGCAGGATGATCAGGCCGCCGCCGAGGAAGCCCAGCTCCTCCCCCGCCACGGTGAAGACGAAGTCCGTCTGCTGTTCGGGGACGAACTGGCCGGTGGTCTGCGAGCCGTGGAAGAGGCCGGAGCCGGTGAGGCCGCCCGAGCCGATGGCGATGCGGGCCTGGTTGGTGTTGTAGCCGACGCCGGCCGGGTCGAGTGCGGGGTTGGCGAAGGCGGCGAAGCGGGCGATCTGGTAGTCGTCGAGCACCCCGAGCTGCCAGACGGTGACCGCGCCGAGGGTGCCGGCGCCGAGTAGGCCGAACACCCACCGGTTGGACGCCCCGGAGGCCAGCAGCACGCCGAGCACGATGATGACCATCACCATGACCGACCCGAGGTCGGGCATCAGCATCACGATCAGCATCGGCACGGTGGCCAGGCCGAGCGCCTGCACGACCGTGCGGTGGTCGGGGTACTGCTTGTCGCCCGCGTCGACCCGGGCCGCCAGCAGCATCGCCATGCCCAGGATGATCGTGACCTTCACGAACTCCGAGGGCTGGAGCGAGAAGCCGCCGGGCAGCTTGATCCAGGAGTGGGCGCCGTTGATCGTGGAGCCGAGCGGGGTGAGCACCAGCAGGATCAGCAGCAGCGAGAAGCCGTACAGGACGGGCACGGCCGTGCGCAGGCCGCGGTGGCCGAGCCAGATCGTGGCGGCCATCAGGGCCAGGCCGATGCCGGTGTTGAGCAGGTGCCGGACGAGGAAGTAGTACGGGTCGCCCTGGTTGAGCTCGGTGCGGTTGCGGGTCGCCGAGTAGACGAGGAGCGTGCCGAGCAGTGACAGGGCCAGCGCCGACAGCAGGATCGGCCAGTCGAGGCGCCGCGCCACCGAGTCACGGGCCAGCAGCCGCGTCCAGCCGGAGCGCTCGGGCCCGTAACCGGAGACCTGGAAGCTGTTCACACCGCCGGTCATGCTGACAACCTCCGGCTTCCCCGGCGGCGCCGCCGCCTTCGGGTGTTGCGGTTCTCGGGGGACGGCGGGGCCGACGTGACCGGCTGGAGCGGGTCCGCCGGGGCGTTCGGGTCCTTCTTTTTCGCCTGGCCGTCCTTGGCCGGGTCCTTGGGGACCTTCGGGGAGGCGATGGTGCCGTCCGTCTTGATCTTCGGCAGGGTCTTCTGCGGCGTGGGCAGCAGCGCCTTCTTCGCGTCGATGTCGCCGTCTTCGGAGACGCCGTACAGCGCGTTGTAGATGTTGCGGACGGCGGGGCCCGAGGCGCCGGAGCCCGTACCACCCTGGGAGATCGTCATGACGATCGAGTAGTCCTTGGTGTACGTGGCGAACCAGGAGGTCGTCTGCTTGCCGTAGACCTCCGCCGTACCCGTCTTGGCGTGCATCGGGATCTTGTCCTGCGGCCAGCCGCCGAACCTCCAGGCGGCCGTACCGCGGGTGGCGACTCCCGCGAGGGCTTCGTCTATCTCGTCGCGCGTCTTCTGCGTCATCGGCAGCCTGCCGTGCGACTTGGGCTTGATCGGCGTGACGGTCTTGCCGTCGGCGCTGATGACGGCCTTGCCGACGGAGGGGTTGTAGAGGGTGCCGCCGTTGGAGATGGCCGAGTAGATGGTGGCCATCTGGATGGGCGTGACCAGCGTGTCGCCCTGGCCGATGGAGTAGTTGACGGAGTCACCGGCGCGCATGCGGTTGCCTTCGAGGCAGTTCTCGTAGGCGATCTTCTCGGCGTAGCTGCCGTTGCGCTTGCCCGTGCGGCACCAGGCGTCCTTGTTGGCCTTCCAGTAGCTCAGCTTCCACTGGCGGTCGGGGACGCGGCCGGTGACCTCGTTGGGCAGGTCGATGCCGGTTTCCTTGCCGAGGCCGAACTGGTGGGCCGTCTTGTAGAACCAGTCGTTGGCGTTCTTCTTCGGCTTGGTGCCGCCGTCGCGCTTCCACTCCTCGTGGGAGAGCCGGTAGAAGACCGTGTCGCAGGAGACCTCCAGGGCGCGGCCGAGGCTGATCGGGCCGTACCCCTTGGACTCGAAGTTTTTGAAGACCTGGCCGCCGATCGAGTACGAGCTGGAGCACTGGTAGGGGCCGTCGAAGGAGTAGCCCGCGTTGACCGCGGCGGCGGTGGGGACGACCTTGAAGATCGAGCCGGGCGCCGACTGGCCCTGGATGGCGCGGTTGAGCAGCGGGTAGTTGGAGCTCTTGCCGGTGAGCCGCGCGTAGTCCTTGGCCGAGATGCCGCCCACCCAGGCGTTCGGGTCGTACGTGGGGTTGGAGGCCATGGCGACGACGCGGCCGGTCTTGGCCTCCATGACGACCACGGCGCCGGAGTCGGCCTTGTAGTTCGTGCCCGTGTTGCGGTCGTGCTGCTTGCGGGCCTCCTTCATGGCCTCGTTCAGCTGGTACTCGGCGATCCGCTGGACCCGGGAGTCGATGCTGGTGACGAGGTTGTCGCCGGGGTGGGCCGGGTCTGCTTCGGCCTGGCCGATGACCCTGCCGAGGTTGTCGACCTCGTAGCGGGTGACGCCGGCCTTGCCGCGCAGTGCCCTGTCGTACTGGCGCTCCAGGCCCGAGCGGCCGACCTGGTCGGAGCGCAGGTAGGGCGAGTTGGTGTTCTGCGCCTTCTTGATCTCCTCGTCGGTGACCGGCGAGAGATAGCCGAGGACCTGGGCGGTGTTGGCCTTTCCGGGGCTCGGGTAGCGGCGCACGGCCTCCGGCTCGGCGGTGATGCCGGGGAAGTCCTCGGCGCGCTCACGGATCTGCAGGGCCTGCTTGGGGGTGGCCTCGTCGGTGATGGGGATGGGCTGGTAGGGCGAGCCGTTCCAGCAGGGCTGCGGCGTCTTGGCGTCGCACAGCCGGACCTTCATCTGGACGTCCTCGGGCGTCATGCCCAGGACCCCGGCGAGCTTGGTGAGGACTTCCTTGCCGTCGTCCTTCATCTTCAGCAGGTCGGTGCGGGAGGCGGAGACCACCAGCCGCGTCTCGTTGTCCGCGATGGCCACGCCGCGCGCGTCCAGGATGGAGCCGCGGACGGCCGGCTGGACGACCTGCTGGACGTGGTTGCCCGACGCCTCCTTGGCGTAGGCGGCGCCCTCACGGATCTGGAGGTACCACAGGCGTCCGCCGAGGGTGAGCAGGAGGGAGAGGACGAGGACCTGGATGACGACGAGTCGGATCTGGACCCTTGAGTTCCTGCCGGTCTCGGGAATGTTGGTCACTGCGGCTGCCTCCCCCTCTCGGTGCGCGTACGGATGTGCGGGTACGAAGGATGAACGCCCGCCCACGAACCGGCGTTCCTACTGGACCGACGCGTTCGGGTGAACTTCGCTGCGTTCACAGCCGCTTGACCCCCTTGATGCGCCCGGCGCGTGCCATCCGTGCCCGGGCGGCCTTCACGCGCAGTCCGTTGCGCTGGCTGCCGATCTTCAGGCCGGTGCCGCCGGAGAGCCAGCCGGAGGAGATGTCCGTGGCCTTGGCGGCGGCCGAGGTGGACTCGGCGAGCGGATCGTTGTCGGCGCGCCGGGCCAGGGCCATGATCCCCGGCACGACGAACGGGGCGAGCAGCAGGTCGTACAGGGCGGCGGTGAACAGCAGGCTGCCGAGGCCCACGTGGCGGGCCGCGGTGTCGCCGACGAGGGCACCGACCCCGGCGTACAGCAGGGTTGAGCCGACCGCGGCGGCCACCACCACGACCATGGGTCCGGTGGCGGACTTCAGCCGGCCCGACTCGGGTTTCACCAGGCCCGCGAGGTAGCCGATGACGCACAGCACGAGGGCGTAGCGCCCGGCGGCGTGGTCGGCGGGCGGGGCCAGGTCGGCGAGCAGACCCGCGCCGAAGCCGACGAGGGCGCCGCCCACATGGCCGTACACCAGCGCGAGGCCGAGCACGGTGAGCAGCAGCAGGTCGGGCACGGCGCCCGGCAGGTGGAGGCGGGCGAGGACGCTCACCTGGATCACCAGGGCGACGACGACCAGGGCGGAGGAGAGCAGGATCCGGTTGACGCGCATGGGGTGACAGCTCCTACTGCTCTTGCTGGTTCTGGCCGTCCACGGGTGCCTCGGGGGACGGCGTCACGGTCACCGTCACTGTCGGCCTGGGGGTCGGCTTGGGCTTGGGCGGGAGCACCGTGTCACGTGGGTCCTTCTTCGGGGCCTCGACGACGACACCGACGATGTCGAGCTTGGTGAAACTGGCGTACGGCGTGACGTACAGCGTGCGGGTCAGGCCGCCGCCGGAGGGGTCCACGCGGGACACCACGCCGACGGGCACGCCGGGCACGAACGGCCGGTCGGCCTGCGAGCCGAAGGTGACCAGGCGGTCGCCCTTCTTCACCTCGGCCTTGCCGTTGAGGAGTTCGACGCGCAGCGGGCGGTCGCCCTGCCCGGAGGCGAAGCCGAGCTCGTCGCCGGACTCCATGCGGGTGCCGACCGTGAAGTCGGGGTCGCTGGCCAGCAGGACGGTGGCGGTGTCGGGGCCGACGGTGGTGACGCGGCCGACGAGCCCGTCCCCGTTCAGGACGGTCATGTCGCGCTTGATGCCGTCGTTGGCACCGACGTCGACGGTGATGGTCCAGGAGAAGCCCTGAGCGGCTCCGATGGCGATGACCTGGGCGCCCTTGATGCCGTACTGGCCCTGACCGGCGATCTTCAGCATCTTGTCGAGCTGCTTGAGGCGGCTGCGGCTGCGGTCGTCGCTGCCGAGCCGGGCCTTCAGGGCCGCGTTCTCCTCTTCCAGCACGGCGAGCCGGTCGTGCCGGTCGCCGGAGTCACGGATGGCGGAGACCGCGTTGCCGACCGGGTCGACCGCGGCCGAGACGCCGCTCTCGATCGGGCCGAAGACCGTCGCCGCGCCCTGCCGGGCACCGTCGACCGGCGAGTCCTCCCCACCGCGGATGTCCACCGTGATCAACGCGAACGCGACGGCGATCAGCAGCACCAGGAGCAGCCGACTCTCTCGTGTGTCCCTCACGTGCGGCGGCCGTGCCCTTCCTCATAGGAATTCGGGAAGCCCCAGGGAAACCCGAGGGGCTGCTTTGTGGGAGCTTATGCAGCTGTATCAACGATCCGCCGCACGAGAGGAGATCGTCCCGTACGGCGGAATCGAAGAGTTATGTCATCTGCGCGGCTGGGCGTCCAGCACCTGCTGGAGCGCCTCGAACTCCTCGACGCACTTTCCGGATCCGAGCGCCACACTGTCCAACGGGTCCTCGGCGATGTGGATCGGCATACCGGTCTCCCGGCGCAGCCGCTCGTCGAGGCCACGCAACAGCGCTCCGCCGCCGGTCAGAACGATTCCCCGGTCCATGATGTCGCCGGACAGCTCCGGCGGACACTTGTCGAGGGTCGTCTTGACGGCGTCGACGATCGCGTTGACCGGCTCCTCGATCGCCTTGCGGACCTCCGCCGCGGAGATGACCACGGTCTTCGGCAGTCCGGAGACGAGGTCCCGCCCGCGGATCTCGGTGTGCTCGTCGGAGTCGAGGTCGTACGCCGAACCGATCGTGATCTTGATCTGCTCGGCCGTGCGCTCACCCAGCAGGAGGGAGTACTCCTTCTTGATGTGCTGGATGATCGCGTTGTCCAGTTCGTCGCCCGCGACCCGGATGGACTGGGCGGTGACGATGCCGCCGAGGGAGATGACCGCGACCTCCGTGGTGCCGCCGCCGATGTCGACCACCATGTTGCCCGTGGCCTCGTGGACCGGCAGGCCGGAGCCGATGGCCGCGGCCATGGGCTCCTCGATGATGTGCACCTGACGGGCGCCGGCCTGGGACGACGCCTCGATGACGGCGCGGCGCTCGACGCCCGTGATGCCCGAGGGCACACAGACGACGACCCGCGGACGAGCCAGATACCGCCGCTTGTGGATCTTCAGGATGAAGTAGCGCAGCATCCGCTCGGTGATCTCGAAGTCGGCGATCACGCCGTCCTTCAGCGGACGAACGGCAACGATGTTGCCGGGCGTGCGCCCGATCATCTTCTTAGCTTCGGCACCGACCGCGAGGATGCCACCGGTGTTGGTGTTGATGGCGACGACGGACGGCTCGTTGAGTACGATCCCGCGACCCCTGACGTACACCAGCGTGTTGGCGGTCCCGAGGTCGACAGCCATGTCACGGCCGATGAACGACATTGAGTTCCCCATCAGGATTCGTCTGGCCTTCCCACTAGCTTTTGAGGGCTTTTCAGGTAGGCAAAGGTGGGTGCTGTGACGTGAAGGCTTCCATCGTAGACGCGCCTTCGCGAACACTGCGGGAGGGTCTCCGCCATTGTCAGCAGATGCCGTCCGCATTCGCTTCTGGAGACGGGCGTTCGGGGCCCATCGTTCCCTCGATCGCCACGCATATGCCGCAAAGTCCGGGGGACTCGCCCCCAGACTCCGCCGGATGTGCTGGTGAGGTGCGGACGCTACGCCCGGCCGGGGAAGAAAATCTTCACCTCGCGCTCGGCGGACTCCTCGGAGTCGGAGGCGTGGATCAGGTTCTCCCGGACGATGACGCCGTAGTCGCCGCGGATGGATCCGGGGGCGGCGGCGATCGGATCGGTCGGGCCGGCGAGCGCGCGCAGCCCCTCGATGACCCGCTCGCCCTCGACGATCAGCGCCACGACGGGGCCGGACGCCATGAACTCCACCAGCGGCTCGTAGAAGGGCTTGCCCTTGTGCTCGCCGTAGTGCTGCTCCAGCGTGTCCTGGTCCAGGGTGCGCAGCTCCAGCGCGGTGATCTGCCAGCCCGCCTTGCGCTCGATGCGGCTGATGATCTCGCCGGTCAGGCCACGACGGACGGCGTCGGGCTTGAGGAGGACGAGGGTGCGCTGGCTCACGACGGGCTCCTTAGAGGTGAAGGTCTTGCGGTGGGACGAGATTACCCGGCGTGTCGGGAGGGCTGTTACGCAGCGTCAGGTGTGGACGAGCTCGCCTGGGCCGCGAATCTCGCCTTCGCCTCGTCCACCTTCCGCCCGTAGTGCACGGACGCCCACCACAGCGCCGCGAAGATCGCGCCCAGGAAGTACATGGTCGGCACGATGAACCCCGACGCGATGAGCGCGATCTGCAGCGCCCAGCCGAGGGCGACCCCGCCCGGCCGCGTCACCAGACCGCACAGCACCAGGCACAGGAACATCGCGATGCCGCTGACCGTCCACACGGTCGTCATGGACAGGTCCGGGTCCTTCATGGCGACCAGACCGGCGAACCCGATGACGAAGAACTCGCCGATCAGCGTCGAAGAACAGAGCGTGCGCACGGGACTCAGCCCCTCCCCAGGAGCAGTCGGGCCTCGCCGACGGTGATGACGGAACCGGTGACGAGCACACCACCGCCGGAGAACTCGCCCTCCTCCTCGGCCAGCGTGATGGCGGCCTCCAAGGCGTCCGGCAGCCGCGGTTCGACCTGGACGCGCTCCTCGCCGAACACCTCCACGGCGATACCGGCGAGCTCGTCGGCGTCCATCGCGCGGTGGCTGGAGTTCTGCGTGACCACGACCTCGGCGAACACCGGCTCGAAGGCCTCCAGCAGCTCCCGCACGTTCT
The DNA here is from genome assembly GCF_042899705.1 of Streptomyces sp. NPDC013187. Taxonomy (NCBI): domain Bacteria; kingdom Bacillati; phylum Actinomycetota; class Actinomycetes; order Kitasatosporales; family Streptomycetaceae; genus Streptomyces; species Streptomyces sp. NPDC013187. The sequence goes on from NZ_JBIBAF010000002.1 coordinate 153,178, forward strand.
TGTCGCCGCTCGCGCCGACCACGCCGATGAGACGGCTGAACTGGAAGGCCTCCCCGATCGCCGCGGCCGCCGCCCGGGCACCCGCCGGGTTGTGGGCGGCGTCCAGCACGACCGTCGGCGACCTGCGCACGACCTCCAGCCGGCCCGGCGACGCCACGGCCGCGAACGCCTTGCGGACGGTGTCCAGGTCCAGCGCGTCCGCCCGCTGCGCACCGACGCCGAAGAACGCCTCGACGGCGGCGAGCGCGACGGCCGCGTTGTGCGCCTGGTGCGCGCCGTGCAACGGCAGGTACACCTCGGGGTACTCGCCGCCGAGCCCGCGCAGCGTCACCAGCTGCCCGCCGACGGCCACCTGCCGCTCGACGACGCCGAACTCCAGCCCCTCCCGGGCCACGGTCGCGTCCACCTCGACGGCCTTCTTCAGCAGCACCTGCGCCGCGTCGACCGGCTGCTGCGCCATGATGACCGTCGCACCCTGCTTGATGATGCCGGCCTTCTCCGTGGCGATCTCGGCGTGCGTGGTGCCGAGGCGGTCGGTGTGGTCGAGGTCTATGGGCGTGACCACGGCGACGTCCCCGTCGATCACGTTCGTGGCGTCCCAGGAGCCGCCCATGCCTACCTCGACGACGGCCACGTCCGCGGGGGCGTCGGCGAACGCCGCGTACGCCATGCCGGTGAGCACCTCGAAGAACGACAGCCGGTACTCCTGCGCGGCGTCGACCATCTCCACGTACGGCTTGATGTCCTGGTACGTCTCGATGAACCGCTCGGGCGCGATGGGGGCGCCGTCGAGACTGATGCGCTCGGTGATCGACTGCACGTGCGGCGAGGTGTAGCGGCCGGTGCGCAGCTCGAAGGCGCCGAGCAGAGCCTCGATCATGCGGGCCGTGGAGGTCTTGCCGTTCGTCCCCGTGATGTGGATCGACGGGTACGACCGCTGCGGCTCCCCCAGGACGTCCATCAGCGCGGCGATACGGCTGACGGAGGGCTCCAGCTTGGTCTCGCCCCACCGGGTGGCGAGCTCGGTCTCGACCTCGCGCAGGGCCTTGTCGACCTCGGGGTCGGCGGGGCGCGTCGGGATGTCGGCGTCGGGCGGGCCGCCCTGGGTGCGCAGGGTTCGGCTGCCGGCTTCGATGACGGCGAGGTCGGGGTCGCGGGTGGTTTCCTCCGCGATGATCTCGTCGAAGCTGTCGAGGGGGTCGGGCTGGTCGTCGGCGTTGTGGTCTGGAGGGAGCTCGCTCACGGGGCCAGTCTACGGAGACCGGCTGACATTGCTTGCGGTGGCTTATGTCCCTGGGCGGCTGCGGGTCCGCGGGGGTCGCTCGCGCGGTTCCCCGCGCCCCTGAGCACGTGTCCGTGAGACATGTGTGAGGCCCCCGGGCCTGACGGCTCCGGGGGCCTCACACACCGTACGAACCCTTAACCCTGCGGCAGCCTCTCCAGCTGGGCCTGGATGCGGGCGATGTCCTCCTCCGCCTTGGCGAGGCGGGTTCGGATCTTGTCGACGACGTGGTCGGGGGCCTTCGCCAGGAACGCCTCATTGCCGAGCTTGGCGTTCGCCTGGGCCTTCTCCTTCTCGGCCGCCGCGAGGTCCTTGGCCAGGCGCTTGCGCTCCGCCGCCACGTCGATCGTGCCCGACAGGTCGAGCGCGACCTCCGCACCGGCGACCGGGAGGGTCGCCGTGGCGGTGAAGGCGTCGCCCTCCGGCTGGAGGCGGAGCAGCTGGCGGATGGCCGCCTCGTGGGGGGCCAGGGCGGTGCCGGTCAGCTCCAGACGGGCCGGGACCTTCTGGCCGTCCTTGAGGCCCTGGTCCTTGCGGAACCGGCGGACCTCCGTGACGACCCGCTGAACCAGCTCGATCTCCTGCTCGGCGGCCTTGTCACGGAACCCGGAGTCCTTGGGCCAGTCACCGATGACCAGGGACTCGCCGCCGGTCAGGGTGGTCCACAGGGCGTCCGTGACGAACGGGATGACCGGGTGCAGCAGACGCAGCATCACGTCCAGGACCTCGCCGAGGACCCGCCCGGAGACCCTGGCCGGCTCGCCGCCCGCGAAGAACGTGGTCTTGGACAGCTCGACGTACCAGTCGAAGACCTCGTCCCACGCGAAGTGGTAGAGCGCGTCGGCGAGCTTGGCGAACTGGTAGTCGTCGTAGTAGGCGTCGACCTGGGCGACCGTGGTGTTCAGGCGCGAAAGGATCCAGCGGTCCGTCGCGGACATCTCGGAGGCGTCCGGCAGCGGCCCCTCGATCGTGGCGCCGTTCATGAGGGCGAAGCGGGTGGCGTTCCAGATCTTGTTGGTGAAGTTCCGGGAAGCCTTGACCCAGTCCTCGCCGATCGGCACGTCCGCGCCCGGGTTGGCGCCGTTGGCAAGGGTGAAGCGGACGGCGTCGGAGCCGTAGGCGTCCATCCAGACCAGCGGGTCCACAGCGTTCGGGTTCGACTTCGACATCTTCTTGCCGAACTCGTCACGCACCAGGCCGGTCAGCGCGATGGTGTGGAAGGGGGCCTCGCCGTCCATGGCGTACAGGCCGAACATCATCATCCGGGCGACCCAGAAGAAGATGATGTCGTGGCCGGTGAGCAGGACGTCGGTCGGGTAGAACTTCTTGAGGTCCGGGGTCTTCTCCGGCCAGCCGAGCGTGGAGAACGGCCACAGGCCGGAGGAGAACCAGGTGTCCAGGACGTCGGAGTCCTGGGTCCAGCCCTCGCCGGTGGGCGGCTCGTCGTCCGGACCGACGCAGACGACCTCGCCGTCCGGGCCGTACCAGATCGGGATGCGGTGGCCCCACCACAGCTGGCGCGAGATGCACCAGTCGTGCATGTTGTCGACCCAGTCGAAGTAGCGCTTCGACATGTCCTCGGGGTGGATCTTGACGCGGCCGTCGCGGACCGCGTCACCGGCCGCCTTGGCGAGCGGGCCGACCTTGACCCACCACTGCATGGACAGGCGCGGCTCGACCGTGGTCTTGCAGCGCGAGCAGTGACCGACGGAGTGCATGTACGGGCGCTTCTCGGCGACGATGCGGCCCTGCTCCTTGAGGGCGCCGACCACGGCCGAGCGGGCCTCGAAGCGGTCCAGGCCGACGAAGGGGCCGTGAACCGTGATCACGCCGTGCTCGTCCATGATCGTCAGGGACGGCAGGTCGTGGCGGCGGCCGATCTCGAAGTCGTTCGGGTCGTGCGCCGGGGTCACCTTGACCGCGCCGGTGCCGAACTCGGGGTCGACGTGGGTGTCGGCGACGACCGGGATGGTGCGGTCGGTCAGCGGGAGCTTGATCTGCTTGCCGATGAGGTGCTGGTAGCGCTCGTCGTCGGGGTGGACGGCGACGGCCGTGTCACCGAGCATCGTCTCGGCGCGCGTGGTCGCGACGACGAGGCTGTCCTCGCCCTCGCCGTAGCGGATGGAGACCAACTCGCCCGCGTCCTCCTGGTATTCCACCTCGATGTCGGAGATGGCCGTCAGACAGCGCGGGCACCAGTTGATGATGCGCTCGGCGCGGTAGATCAGCTCGTCATCGTAGAGCCGCTTGAAGATGGTGAGGACGGCCTTGGAGAGGCCTTCGTCCATCGTGAAGCGCTCACGGCTCCAGTCGACGCCGTCACCGAGGCGACGCATCTGGCCGAGGATCCGGCCGCCGTACTCCTCCTTCCACTGCCAGACGCGCTCGACGAACTCCTCGCGTCCCAGGTCGTGTCGGGACTTGCCCTCTTCGGCGAGCTGCTGCTCGACCTTGTTCTGCGTCGCGATACCGGCGTGGTCCATACCGGGCAGCCACAGCGCCTCGTAGCCCTGCATGCGCTTGCGGCGCGTGAGGGCGTCCATGAGGGTGTGCTGGAAGGCGTGCCCCAGGTGCAGGCTGCCCGTGACGTTCGGCGGCGGGATGACGATGGTGTACGGCGGCTTGTCGCTCTTCGCGTCCGCCTCGAAGTAACCCCGCTCTACCCAGCGCTCGTACAGCGGCCCCTCTACGTCGGCCGGCGCGTACTGGGTCGGCAGGTCGGTGCTGGGCGCTGGTGGCTGCTGCTGAGCGTTCTCGGTCACGCAGGTCAGTTTAGAGGTGTCACCGACCCGTCCCGAAACGCGTTTCGTTTGTAACGGTGGGGGCCCCGATGCCATGCACACGGCGGGTCTGCGCCAGGATGTCCGGAAGACATAAGCATCTGGAGGGGAACCCAGAACATGAGTTACAACCAGCCGGGCCCGTACGGCGGGCAGCCCCAGCAGCCCGGTCCGTACGGCCAGCCCGGCCCGTACGGCCAGCAGCCGCAGGCGCCCCAGCCCGGCTACGGCTACCCCCAGCAGGCCCCTCCGCCCCAGCCCGGCTACGGCTACCCGCAGCAGCCCCCGCAGGGCGTCCCGCCCCAGCAGGCGCCCTACGGCCAGCAGCCCCCGTACGGCCAGCAGCCGCAGCCGCCCTACGGTCAGGCCCCGTACGGCGTGCCCCAGCCGCCCGCGCCGGGCGGCGGCAAGAAGAAGACCGGCCTCATCATCGGCGCGGTCGCGGTCGTGGCGGCGATCGGCGTGGGTGCGTACTTCGTGATCGGCGGGGGTGGCGGCGCGGGCGCGCTGGAGGACGACGGTCCGCACAAGCTGGCCACGCCGGCGACCGTGCTCAGCGAGTACAAGCGCACCTCGAAGGACGGAGCGACCGCCGGCACGGAAACGACGGCGGAGCTGGAGAAGAGCGGCGTCAAGAACGCCAAGTCCGCGACCGGCCTCTACTCCACGGTGGATCTGAGCGACTACGACCCGAACGATCCGGCGTCCGCGGCGAAGATGGCAACGGCCAAGACCCTCTCGGTGGCCGGCGCCTACGGTGAGATCTCCGACCCGGAGGCGACGCTGGACCTGTTCTTCGCCAACTTCAAGAAGGCGGCCGACAAGGAGTCCGCCACCGGATCCGGCAAGCCCGAGCTGGTCGGCGAGCCCGAGGCCGCGGACTTGGACGGCGCGGTCATGAAGTGCCAGTCGGTCAAGGGGCAGGACCAGCTGACCAAGACAGAGAAGACCAACTGGTTCTGCGCGTGGGCCGACTACAGCACCATCGCCATCGTGTCGCCGGGTGACGCGGCCCAGGGCGTCACGAAGGACGTCGCGATCGACCTCACCACCAAGGTCCGCCCAGAGGTCCGCGTCAAGGCCTGACGACGCCGAAGCCACAAAAGGAAGGACCCCGGTCGTCGACCGGGGTCCTTCCTTTACGTCTGTGTCACGCCGTCTTCTGCTCGCCCGGCCCCCGCCCCCGCGCGTCCCGCGGGATCAGGGTCGGGTTGACGTTCGACTGGACGACGTCCGCCGTGATGACGACCCGGGCCACGTCCTTGCGGGACGGGACCTCATACATCACGCCCTGGAGGACTTCCTCCATGATGGCGCGCAGGCCGCGCGCGCCGGTCTGGCGGAGGATGGCCTGGTCGGCGATGGCTTCGAGGGCCTCGCGCTCGAAGTCCAGCTCCACGCCGTCGAGTTCGAAGAGGCGCTGGTACTGCTTCACCAGCGCGTTGCGCGGCTCGACGAGGATCTGGAGCAGGGCCTCGCGGTCGAGGTTGTGGACCGAGGTGATGACCGGGAGACGGCCGATGAACTCGGGGATCATGCCGAACTTGACCAGGTCCTCCGGCATGACCTCCTGGAACTGGTCCTTGGACTCCATCTCGCGCTTGGAGCGGATCTGCGCGCCGAAGCCGATGCCCTTGGCGCCGGCCCGGGACTCGATGATCTTCTCCAGTCCGGCGAAGGCACCGCCCACGATGAACAGCACGTTCGTCGTGTCGATCTGGATGAACTCCTGGTGGGGGTGCTTGCGGCCGCCCTGCGGCGGGACCGAGGCCGTGGTGCCCTCCAGGATCTTCAGCAGGGCCTGCTGGACACCCTCGCCCGAGACGTCGCGCGTGATGGAGGGGTTTTCACTCTTCCTCGCGACCTTGTCGATCTCGTCGATGTAGATGATCCCGGTCTCGGCCTTCTTGACGTCGTAGTCGGCCGCCTGGATCAGCTTGAGCAGGATGTTCTCGACGTCCTCGCCGACGTAACCGGCCTCCGTGAGGGCCGTGGCGTCGGCGATCGCGAAGGGGACGTTCAGCATGCGCGCGAGGGTCTGCGCGAGGAGGGTCTTGCCGGAGCCCGTGGGGCCGAGGAGCAGGATGTTGGACTTCGCCAACTCGATGGCGTCGTCCCGGCCGTTCGCCCCGCCGTTCTCGCCGGCCTGGACGCGCTTGTAGTGGTTGTACACCGCTACGGAGAGGGCCTTCTTGGCGGCTTCCTGGCCGACCACGTAGCCCTCGAGGAACTCGTAGATCTCGCGGGGCTTCGGGAGTTCCTCCCAGCGGACCTCGCTGGTCTCCGCGAGCTCTTCCTCGATGATCTCGTTGCAGAGATCGATGCACTCGTCGCAGATGTACACACCGGGCCCTGCGATGAGCTTCTTGACCTGCTTCTGGCTCTTGCCGCAGAACGAGCACTTGAGCAGATCGCCGCCGTCACCGATGCGTGCCACGGTGTGCTTCCCCTTCGCCTGGGAGACTCCTGGACGTCGACGTCCAAGCGGACTCCTGGTGCTGCCTTATGTCCGACGGTACCTTGCCGGGCCCCCCGTCCGGGCCCCCCTTGGCGCGGTTCGCTTTGACGTGAACCGAGCCAAACCGTGCCAAGGGGCGGCAGACGTTACAGCCTCTCGCCTCTAACGCAGGCTCGAGTTGTCCATCTTCCGGGTGCTGATGACCTGGTCGATCAGGCCGTAGCTCAGCGCGTCCTCGGCCGTGAGGATCTTGTCGCGCTCGATGTCCTCGCGGATCTTCTCGACCGGCGTGGTGGAGTGCTTGGCCAGCATCTCCTCCAGCTGCGAGCGCATCCGGAGGATCTCGTTCGCGGCGATCTCCAGGTCGGAGACCTGACCGCGGCCGGTCTCGCTGTACGGCTGGTGGATCAGCACGCGCGCGTTCGGCAGGGCCATGCGCTTGCCCGCCGTGCCGGCGGCCAGCAGGACGGCGGCGGCGGAGGCGGCCTGGCCCATGCAGACCGTCTGGATGTCCGGCTTCACGTACTGCATCGTGTCGTAGATCGCCGTGAGCGCCGTGAAGGAGCCGCCGGGGCTGTTGATGTAGACCGAGATGTCACGGTCGGGGTCCATCGACTCCAGGCACAGCAGCTGCGCCATGACGTCGTTGGCGGAGGCATCGTCGATCTGGACGCCGAGGAAGATCACGCGCTCCTCGAAGAGCTTCGCGTACGGGTCGTACTCGCGGATGCCCTGGGAGGTGCGCTCGACGAAGCGCGGGATGATGTAGCGGGACTCGGCCTGCGGGCCGGTGTAGCGGCCCTGCGAGGCGCTCATGTCCTGCACGGCGTGCATACGGTCGTAGATCCCACTGCCGGGGAACTGGTTCACGGTGTCTCCTGAAAAGGGCTGAGGCGGTCGGCTGGGGCTGTCTGGGGTCGCTGGGGCCCGGGAGGGCTCCGTGGGCCTCACGGGGCGCCACAGGCCCCGTGGGGACCGCTCAGGCCCCGGTGCCGCCGCCGCCCGGCATACCGGCGGCCGTGGGAATCACGTCGTCGATGAGGCCGTACTCCTTGGCCTCGAAGGCGTCGAACCAGCGGTCGCGGTCCGAGTCGCGGGTGATCTGCTCGACCGACTGCCCCGTGTGCTGGGACGTGAGCTCGGCCATGCGCTTCTTGGTGTGCAGCAGCCGCTCGGCGTGGATCTTGATGTCCGAGGCCGAGCCGGCGAGGCCGGCGGAGGGCTGGTGGATCAGGATCTCGGCGTTCGGCAGCGCGAAGCGCTTGCCGGGGGTGCCCGCGCTGAGCAGGAACTGGCCCATGGAAGCCGCGAGACCCATGGCGATGGTCACCACGTCGTTCTTGATGAACTGCATCGTGTCGTAGATCGCCATGCCGGCCGTGATCGAACCGCCGGGGCTGTTGATGTACAGGTAGATGTCCTTGTCCGGGTCGGCGGCAAGGAGCAGCAGCTGTGCGGTGATCTTGTTCGCGATGTCGTCGTCGACCGGCTGGCCGAGGAAGATGATCCGCTCGTTGAGCAGCCGGTTGTAGACCTGGTCACCGAGGCCACCACCGATGGAAGGCTCGCCGGCGGCTGAGGGCATCAGATTCGTCACGTATCCACCTGCTCGTCTTACGACGGCGCCGGGCCGTCTCACGTTTCCCTAGGGGCTAGGAGCCGTTCGGGGACTCCACTGCCCTCGTATTCATGGACCCTAACGCGCGGGTCCCTTCGGGGAATCCCGGAGATGGGAGTGTTCGCCGGGGGCGTAGCGCGGTGGGCTCCGCCGGAGGGGCCGTGCGGTCACGCCGGGGTGGTCCGGCCGTCACCGGGCTGCGGGTCGTCGGGGTCGCCCGCGCAGTTCCCCGCGCCCCTGAGGGGCGTAGTCCCGCTCGGGTCGCAAGAAGGCCCTGGGGCATGCCCCAGGGCCTTCCTCACGAACTCACCGCTGCCGGGACTCAGCCCTCGGTCTTCTCCTCGGCGGAGGCCTCCGTGGCCTCGGCCTCGGCGGACTCCGTCTCGGCCTCGTCCTCTTCGTCGTCGAGGTCGATGATCTCGCCGTTGGTGTCCTTGACGGTGGCCTTCTCGACCACGACGGCCAGGGCCTTGCCGCGGGCGACCTCGCCGACCAGGAGCGGAACCTGGCCGCCCTCGACGACCGCCTGGGCGAACTGGTCGGGCGACATGCCGGAGGAGGCCGCACGGCGCATGAGGTGCTCGGTGAGCTCCTCCTGGTTGACGTTCAGCTTCTCCTGCTTGACCAGCTCGTCGAGGACGAACTGGGTCTTGATGCCCTTGACCGCGGCCTCACGGGTCTCGGTCTCGAACTCCTCCTCGCTCTTGCCCTGGATCTCCAGGTACTTCGCGAGGTCGAGACCCATCTGGCCGAGCTGGTGGTGCTCGAGGTTGTGCTTGCGGGTGTTGACCTCGTCCTCGAGCAGCTTCTCGGGGACGGGGACCTCGACCAGCTCGAGCAGCTTCTCCAGGACACGCTCCTGGGCCTGCGTGGCCTGGTCGTACTGCTTCATGTTCTCGAGGCGCTTGCGGCTGTCCGCGCGGAGCTCCTCGATGGTGTCGAACTCGGAGGCGAGCTGCGCGAACTCGTCGTCCAGCTCGGGCAGTTCACGCTTGGCGACCTGGGTGACCTTGACGGTGACCTCGGCCTCCTTGCCGGCGGCCGAGCCGCCCTTCAGCTCGGAGGTGAAGGTGGCCTCGCCACCGGCCTCCAGGCCCTTCACGGCGTCGTCGATGCCGTCCAGCAGCTCGCCGGAGCCGATGGTGTAGGAGACGCCGTCGGCGACGCCGTCCTCCAGGACCTCGCCGTCGACCTTGGCCTGCAGGTCGATCGTCACGACGTCGCCGTCCTCGGCGGCACGCTCGACCGGGGCGGTGGAGGCGAAGCGCTCACGCAGCTCCTCGACGGCCTTGTCGACGTCCTCGTCGGTGACCTCGACCGCGTCGACCTCGACCTCGATGCCGGAGAAGTCCGGGATCTCGATGGTCGGGCGGATGTCGACCTCGGCGGTGAAGTTCAGCGTCTCGCCGTCCTTCAGCTCCGTGATGTCGACCTCGGGCTGGCCCAGCACGCTGAGCTCGGCCTCGTTGACCGCGTCGGTGTAGAACTTCGGAAGCGCGTCGTTGACCGCCTCCTCCAGAACCGCACCGCGGCCGAACCGCTGGTCGATGACCCGGGCCGGGACCTTGCCCTTGCGGAAGCCCTTCACCGTGACCTGCTGGTTGATCTTCTTGTACGCCGCGTCGAGGCTGTCCTTGAGCTCCTCGAAGGGCACCTCGACAGTCAGCCGAACCCGGGTCGGGTTCAGGGTCTCCACGGCGCTCTTCACGGTTCGGTCTCCTTGTGGCTGACTTCTTGGTTTCTGCCGGGGCCAGAACGGCCCGGCGGATTTCGCCGCCCGGAGACTTCAGACGCTGAGACACACGGGCGTGCAGCTTGCATAGTAACGGCAGCGACTACACCGCCCAAAAGGCGATCACATGAGTGACCCGATGGGCGATCACGCGAGGTGATCGGGTGGCTGGTCGGGGTGGCGGGATTTGAACCCACGGCCTTCCGCTCCCAAAGCGGACGCGCTACCAAGCTGCGCCACACCCCGTCTGGTGCGACACGTAGGGTACATGCCGACGAGCGGTGTGGCCGCCGCATTTCCACCGGAGCTCCGCCTCGCCGGCCCGGGCCGGAATGCGGTGTGCGGCCGGAGGGTCCGACCCGCTACGATGCTTTGTGTGCCGCGGTCGCCCGACCTGCGGCGCGTGCTGTGCGGGCGTAGCTCAATGGTAGAGCCCTAGTCTTCCAAACTAGCTACGCGGGTTCGATTCCCGTCGCCCGCTCTTGACGCCGAAGGCCCAGGCGAGAGGTTGTCTTCCTCTCCCTGGGCCTTCCGCATGCCAGGGGCTTTCGCCCGTCCGGGGGACGCTGGGCCTTGTCCGAGGCGCTCTGGATATCTCCTGCCGGTGGAGGCGCCACTATGGGGCTCAAGCAGGAGGCCCGCACCACCGAACGGGCTTGGCGGCGTGATCGGTGGGGCGGGCACCGAGTACCAGGAGGTACCGCTATGAGTGTGGTTCCCACCCGCTCTGTACTGTCAATCGCACGCCCGAGGGACTGGGCGGCCCTGCTCGTCGTCATCGTGATCGTCTACGCCCCGGCGGCACAGATCCAGGACATCCTGACCAGTCTGATCGCTCTGTCGGGAGTGCTCGTCTCGGGCTCGGCGGTGAGAGCCGTGTCGGCGCGGCAACCGCGGACGGCCGCCTGAGGTTTCCGTCGCCCGTCCTGCACCGCTCGGGCCCGGTTCTCCGGAACCGGGCCCGACGTGTTTTTCCGGCGCTTTTCCGTGCTCCGGCCCTTTTCCGTGCTCCGGCGCGTTTCCGTGCTCCGGCGCGCTCCCGGCTCAGAGGTGGCGTACGTCCACCGTGTAGACGGAGCGGATGCCGTAGGGGACGTACAGGGCGTCGCCGACGAGCAGGGGCGGTGCCCCGGAAGTGATGAGCATGCTGTCGACCCGGCCGCCGTCGTCGCGGCCGTCTCGGGTGTCCTCGACCCTGCCGCTGCGCGCGTTCAGCGCGGCCATGCGGCCGCTGGGCGACGCGAAGTACACGTGGGTGGCCGAGGCGGTCGGGGGCCCCTGCCGCTCCAGGGTGGAGTTGGATTCCCACAGCGTGCGCCCGGTGAGCGGCGCGACGGCGCGGACGCCGCCGCTGCTGCGCGTGAAGTAGACGGTGCCGCGGGCCAGGTACGCCCTCGACCCCTCGGGCCGGGGCTTCGCCAGTCGGCGCACGGTGAGCTCGTGCGAGGCGACGTCGATCAGGGCGAGGCCTCGGGCCGTGGAGTAGCCGTCCGCGAGCACCAGGCGTCCCCCGTGCCTGCCGAGCAGCTGCAGGGACCCCTCGGCCTCGACGGTCCAGCGGGTCTTTCCGGTGGCCGGATCGATCTGCGAGACGGTGGTCTCGGCGGCTTTCTCGTCGTCCGCACTGGTGGTGCAGAGCAGGTAGGCGCGGTCGGCCGCCGCGTCCAGCACGCAGTCGCCGCGGGTCTGCGGCTCCGGCTGCCGCCAGCGGACCTTGCCCGTCTCGGCGTCCAGCAGGGCGTACTGGTCGCCCTGCGATCCGTAGAAGGTGATGACGCCCTCGGACACCGCCGTGGCAGCGCCCTGGGGTCCCTCGGGGACTCTCGCCATCTCGCCGCTGCCGGTCGGGGTCCGCCAGAGCTCCTTGCCGGTGTCGGCGGCCAGGGCGTGGACCGTGTAGCTGGAGCCCACGCCGCTGGTGCCCTCCGCGTCCTCGGACCCGTAGGCGTAGACGCGGCCGTCGCCGGTGCCGATGACTGCGCCCTCGTCACCGGAGGCGCCGTCGGGCGTGGGGTCGACGGGCCGGCTCCAGGTGTTGCGGCCGTCGGCGAGAGCGAAGCGGGTCGCCATGAGGTCGGAGCCGGCGCAGACGAGGGAGGCGCCGACGACGGAGCAGCCTTTGAAGGAGGTGTCCGTCCCGGCCAGGCCTGCGTCGCTGCTTGTGGGGGCCTTCGCGGTGGCGACCCACGGCTGCCAGCCCTCCGGGAGGTCGGCCGCGCCTTCGGGAGGGTCGGCGACCTGGGCGGTGGACGAAGGCGGGCGGTCGTGGTCGCGGATCAGGGTGAGGGTGGTGGTGACGATCGCGGCGAGCGCGACGGCCACGGCGGCCGAGATCAGCAGCAGTCCGTGTCGGCGGCGGCTGCGGGTGCGCCCGGACCCGGGCCCGGGCAGCCGTGTCCCGGCCGGGTCGCGTGGCGGCTGGGGCTGTGCCGTCGGGGTTGTGTCCGGCCGGGGGCGGCCCGGGCCGCCGCGCGGCGCCTCGTCCCGCCCGGCGTGCGCCCCGTCGCGCACTTCGTCGTCCGGCCCTCCGTTCCCAACGTCGTCCGGCCCCCCGTCCGCAACGTCGTGCACCCCTCCGGCCGCTTCGCCGTCCGCTTCGGCGGGCAAGGCTCGGGACGTCGCGCTCCGCCCCGTGCGGGCCGCGTCGGGCCAGGCCGTGCCGACCGGTTCGGTCGGCCGTGCGCCCGGCCACGGACGAACGGGACGGGGCGCGCCGGTGCCGGGCAGGGTGAGTGTGCCGGGGGTGCCGCCTTCACGGAGCAGCGTGAACAGTTCGTCCGCGGCGGGGCGGGACTTCTGGTGCTTCTCCAGGCAGACGCGGATGAAGGGGAGCAGCTCCTCGGGGACGCCGGTCAGGTCCGGTTCGCCCTCGACGACGCGCAGGGCCGTCTCGTACGGGCTCGGGCTGTCGAAGGGGCCGCGGCAGGTGGCGGCGTAGGTGAGGACCGAGCCGAGGGAGAACATGTCGGCGGCGGGGCCGACGTCCTGCGGGGAGGCGAACTGCTCCGGGGACATGAAGGGCGGGGTGCCCATGACGCGGCCGGTCTGCGTGAGGGCGTCCGAGGCGGCGAACTCGGCGGCGCGGGAGATGCCGAAGTCGATGACGCGGGGGCCGTCCTCGGCGAGCATCACGTTGGCCGGCTTCAGGTCGCGGTGGACGACGCCGGCGCGATGGATGTCGCGCAGCGCTTCGGCGAGACCGGCGGCGAGACCGCGCAGGCGGGGCAGCGGGAGCGGGCCGTGCCCGCGGACGTGGGTGCCGAGGTCCGCGCCCGGTATGTAGAGCGTTGCCATCCAGGGGTGCGTGGCGTCGGCGTCCGCGTCCACGACGGGGGCCGTGAAGGCTCCGCTGACCCGGCGGGCGGCGGCCACCTCGCGGCGGAACCGGGCGCGGAACTCGTCGTCGTCGGCGTACTGGCTGTGCACGACCTTGATCGCGAGGCGGCGGCCGGAGGCCGAGCGGGCCAGGAACACCACGCCCATGCCGCCGGAGCCGAGGCGGTCCTCGATCTGGTAGCCGCCCACTTCCGCCGGGTCGGAATCGCGCAGCGCCATCCCTGTACGTTCCCCCCGTCACGCACCGTCCTGCGGTCGGGGCGAGCGTAACCGCCCGTACCCCGGGCGCGTGGCGCGGGGCTCAGGAGGGTGCGTCGTCCCGGTCAGAAGCTGATGGAGTTGATCGTCTCCGCTATCGAGTTGAGGAACCGCTGGATGTCGTCGGCCATGCCGGTCGAGGCGAGGAAGAAGCCGAAGAGGACCGCCACGATCGCGGGACCGGCCTTGATGGAGCCGCCTCTCAGCAACACCACAAGGATGATCGCCAACAGCAGCACCACAGACAGTGAAATGGCCACAACTGATCACACCCTCGGTCGGTCCGCTCTCCCGGCCCGGGACGCGACCCGCGCACCCCGCCAGAACCATCGTGCCACCAACGCGGCCGGGCTATGCGGGCGCTGACACATCGACCACACCCGTGTCGCCCCCTCATGTGTGAGCCGCCCGCGCGTGGGGACCCGACTCCCAGCCCTCGCACGGCAATTCGACGAGCCACCCGCGCAGGGAATTCGATCGAATCGTTTCCGTCTCCACACAACGCGTTCGCAGCTAATTCGAATTGTTGCCACAGAGCCATCAACACCCCTATGAGGCAGGGCCGGAAGAGGGCGGAATCGGACATTCCACTGGAGTCGCCTGCTGGTCTTATGCGTCGCTTAGTCCGGAAGTATCACCATAAGCAGGGCCGGGAGCAGTGCACGCAATCCGCCAGTGGGTGATGTGTTGGCCATCACGCCGACAGTGACGCCAACTACCTGTAATCCGGGGTACTCGCAGCGAATAACCAGGAATGACGTCCGGCGTTTTACGAATACCCGCGCGGAACGCTAGGGTGCCTCAGATGTTCCACGCTGCCTCGTCCCCCGCACGCGCAGCGAGGTCCCGGATCGTCTCCCCGAGCTCCTGGTGGGAGGGTCTGTGACGAACTCGCTGCGACCGAACGGCGACCGCAGGGCGCCACTTCCCCCGGCACATTCGCCGGCCGGCGGAGTGCCGAGCCCGCGCTCGCCGCAGAGCACGCAGAAGAAGCAGAACGGCAAGCAACGCGACGCGTTCTTCGACAACGCCAAGTACCTTGCGATCGTGCTGGTGGCCATGGGCCACGCCTGGGAGCCGCTCAAGGGCGACAGCCGGATACTCGAAGCCGCCTACCAGGTCGTCTACGCCTTCCACATGCCGGCGTTCATCCTCATCTCCGGCTACTTCTCACGCAGTTTCGACATGCGGCCCGACCGGCTGAAGCGCCTGATCACCGGTGTGGCCGTGCCGTACATCATCTTCGAGACGGCCTATCCGCTCTTCAAGCGGGTCATCGACAACGACCCGCATCAGGAGATCAGCCTCCTCGACCCCTGGTACCTGACCTGGTTCCTGGTCGCGCTGTTCGTCTGGCGTCTGACCACCCCCATCTGGAACCTGGTGCGCTGGCCGCTGCCGCTCGCCCTGGGTCTCGCCATGCTGGCGACCGTCACCCCGGAGATCGGCGACGACCTGGACCTGCAGCGCGTCCTGCAGTTCCTGCCGTTCTTCGTGCTCGGCCTGGTCATGAAGCCCGAGCACTTCCACATGGTGCGCACCCGTGCGGTGCGGATCGCCTCGGTGCCGGTGTTCGCCGTCGCCCTGGCCTTCAGCTGGTGGGCGGTGCCGCGCATGAACACCGCGTGGTTCTACCACCGTGACGCCGCACAGGAACTGGGCGCCCCGTGGTGGACCGGACCGGTCATGGTGCTCGCGATGTTCGGCTGCTCCCTGGTGCTGACCGCCTGCTTCTTCGCCTGGGTGCCGCGCCGCCACATGTGGTTCACCGCCCTCGGCGCCGGCACGCTCTACGGCTACCTGCTGCACGGCTTCCTGGTGAAGGCCGGCGACTACCAGGGCTGGTTCGAGGCGTCTTGGCTGCACCACCCGGCCGGTGAGATCCTCGTCACCGTCCTCGCGGCCGCCGTCGTGACGGTGCTGTGCACCAAGCCGGTACAGCGCGTCTTCCGGTTCGCGATGGAGCCGAAGATGGACTGGGCCTTCAAGAAGGACGCCGCCGAACTCGCCCGCGAACGCCAGAGCGCCGAGCGGCGCGAGCGTGAGCGTGAGCGCGAGAAGGTCAACGCCTGACCTCCACAGCGGAATTCATCCGACGAGACCGAGAAGTGCGCGCATCCGCGCGTACTTCTCGGTCAGTCGTTTCCGGGTCGCCTCGTCGAGGACCGCGAGGCGGGCCGGGTCCGCGTTGTGCGCCAGGTCCGACTCCTTCACCAGCAACGCGCCGGGCGTGGCGAGGATCCGCGTGGCGTACGCCTCCGGCGACTCCCCCGCCCTCTTGGTGACGGCGAGGACGATGTCCTTCGTACGGCTGCTCAGGGCGGCCTCGCGCAGCCACTGCGCGGAGAGGGCGTCGTCCTCGACGGCGTCGTGCAGCCAGGCCGCCGCGATCTGCTCCTCGTCGCCGCCCCGCGCCCGTACGCCCTCCGCCACGGCCTGGAGGTGTTCCGCGTAGGGCCGTCCCGCTTTGTCGGTCTGGCCGGTGTGTGCGGCGCGGGCGGTGGCCTCGACCTGGGCCAGGGTCATACGGGTTGTCTCGCTCACCGCTCCAGTGTCTCAGCGGTTCGCGGCGGCCGTCGGGCCCTCGCGGCAGATCAGCAGCAGGGCCCGGTCGTCGTTGACGTCCTTGGCCACGGCCTCGATGAGGTGCCAGGCGGCGCCGTGGAAGCCGCCGGCCACATAGCGGTCGGCCTCCCCGGTGAGGCGGTCGATGCCCTCGACGATGTCGCGTTCGGCGGTCTCCACCAGGCCGTCCGTGAACAGCATCAGCACGTCCCCGGGCCGCAGGGAGCCCTTCACCGGGTCGAACTGGGCACCGTCGTACACCCCGAGGAGCGGGCCCTCGGCGGCCTTCTCCTCCCAGCGGCCGGTGCCGGCGCTGAGCTGGAGGCCCGGCGGGTGACCCGCGGAGTAGAGCTCGTAGTCGCCGGAGTCCAGGTCGAGGACCAGGTGGATGGAGGTGGCGAAGCCCTCGTCCCAGTCCTGGCGGAGCAGGTAGCCGTTCGCGGCGGGGAGGAAGGCGTGCGGTGGGAGGGAGCCGAGCAGGCCGCCGAACGCCCCGGACAGCAGCAGGGCCCGGGACCCCGCGTCCATGCCCTTGCCGGAGACGTCGGTGAGGACGACCTCCAGCGTACGGCCGCCGTTGGTGCGCGCCGCCACCACGAAGTCGCCCGAGAAGGACTGGCCACCCGCCGGGCGCAGCGCCATCTCCCGGTGCCAGCCGTCCGGCAGGTCGGGCAGCTTGCTCTGCACCCGAATGCGTTCGCGCAGGTCGAAGAGCATCGTGCCGCCGCGCCGCCAGGGAACGCCGACCCGGCTGCGGAACTGGGCCAGCAGCAGACCGAAGAAGCCGCAGGCCGCGACCACGAGCACGACGCCCGGGGTGACCCGCGAGGGGCCCTCCGTGTACGGGCCGAGCTGCACCGACTCCACGATCAGTGCCGTGGCCGCCGCCGCGTACAGGCCGAGCAGACTGGCGGGCCGCAGCAGCAGACCGCCGACGACGACGGGCAGCACCAGCGCGGCCGGTGAGAACCACACCGAGTTCGCCAGCGTGGCCGTCGCGATCAGCGGGACGGTGAGGATCAGACCGGCCAGGGCGATCCAGTCCGAGCCGTTGCCGCGGAAGTAGTCCACCGCGGCCCGGCGCACGCCGACGCGGACCCGGTGCCACTGCTTCTTCAACCGGGCCGTGAACGTCTCGGCTTCCGCGCGCCGCTCTCGTCCTGATGCCATTAGTTCGGGACCCTATCCATCGGACCAGCCCCTTGGCACGGGAGGTCCCACTTGTCCCCCGTCCGAGGGCCGACATCACAGTGAACTTCAGCGTGCTCCGCCCCGCCGCCGCCCCGCAGAAATTGCCTCGCCCGCCTCGTATCGCCCTGGTAGGCATGCCTCATGGCAACTGACGCGAACGGCCTCACGCCCGGTCTGCGAGTCCTGCGGCCAGACGATTGGGACAAGTGGTACGACACCCTGCTCCGGGGCTTCGGAGGGGTGCCGGAGTCCGCCGAGGAGCGGGAGTTGTGGCGCTCGCTGACCGAGCACGACCGTTCCCTCGGCATCTGGGACGGGGACGAGTGCGTGGGGACGGCCGGGGCGTTCAGCTTCCGGCTGACCGTGCCCGGCGGCGCGTCACTGCCGGTCGCGGGCGTCACGATGGTCAGCGTCGCCGCCACGCATCGCCGGCGCGGCCTGCTGACGTCGATGATGCGGCGGCAGCTGGACGATGTGCGTGCGTGGGGCGAGCCGCTGGCCGTGCTCACCGCGTCGGAGCCGGCGATCTACGGGCGGTTCGGATACGGCAACGCGACCCTGTCGTTGGCCGCCGAGATCGACACGACCCGGGTGGGGCTGTCGGTGCCGGACGGTACGGATGACGTACGGGTGCGGTACGCGGTGCCGGCCGATGTGCTCGATGTGTGCGAGGCGTTGTACGCCCGGCTGGTTCCGGCGCGGCCCGGGATGCTGGCCCGGCGGCCCGGCTGGGAACGGCTGGGGGTGCTCGATCCGGAGAGCGAGCGGGAGGGGGCGTCGCCCCTGCAGTGCGTGCTCGCCGAGCGGGACGGCGAGACGGTCGGGTACGCGCGGTTCCGCGTCAAGCCGGAGTGGGAGCCGGCCGGGTCCAACGGCACGGTGAGCGTGGACGACCTGGCGGCGCTGGACCCTGCGGCGGACGCGGCGCTGTGGCGTTTCCTGTTCGGGATCGACCTGACCTCGAAGGTGACCGTGCGGTCGCGTCCGGTGGACGACGCGTGGCAGTACCTGGTGTCCGACCAGCGACGGTGCCATCCGTGGTTCCGGGACTCCCTGTACGTGCGGCCGGTGGAGGTGGGCGCCGCGCTGGAGGCGCGGACGTACCAGACCCCGGTCGATGTGGTGTTCGAGGTGGAGGACGCGTTCTGCCCCTGGAACGCCGGGCGTTGGCGGCTGACCGGGGATCCGAAGGGAGCGTCCTGCGAGCGTACGACGGATGCGGCAGATGTCGCGCTGTCCGTACGGGAGTTGGGAGCGGCGTACCTCGGGGGTGTGTCGCTGGCCTCGTTGGCGGCGGCGGGGCGGGTACGGGAGATCCGGCGGGGGGCGCTGGCGGAGGCGTCGCTCGGGTTCGGGACGGCCGTGCCGCCGTGGCTGCCGCACGGGTTCTGACGGACGCGGGCCCCTGTCAGGGGCGTTGGCAGGCCGGGCACCAGAAGAGGTTGCGGGCGGCGAGGTCGGCGGTGCGGATCTCGCCGCCGCAGATGTGGCAGGGCAGGTTGGCCCTGCGGTAGACGTACACCTCGCCGCCGTGGTCGTCCACGCGCGGGGGGCGGCCCATCGCCTCCGGGGTGTGTTCCGGGCGGACGGTGTCGATGCGGTTGTTGCGGACGCCCTCGTGCATGAGGGCGACGAGGTCGGTCCATATCGCGTGCCACTCGGCGGGGGTGATGTCCTTGCCGGGGCGGTACGGGTCGATGCGGTGCCGGAAGAGGACCTCCGCGCGGTAGACGTTTCCGACACCGGCGATGACCTTCTGGTCCATGAGTAGGGCGGCGATCGTCGTACGGCTGCGGGTGATGCGGCGGTAGGCGGTGTCCGGGTCGGCGTCGTCGCGGAGGGGGTCGGGGCCCAGACGGTCGTGTATCGCCTGCTTCTCCGGGGGCGTGATGAGGGCGCAGGTGGTGGGGCCGCGGAGGTCCACGTAGGTGGTGTCGTTCGCTAGACGGAGGCGGACGGTGTCGGTGGGGGGCGGCTCGGGGGCCGGGCCGAAGGTGACCTTGCCGAACAGGCCGAGGTGGATGTGGATCCAGTCGGTGTCGCGGAAGCCGAGGAAGAGGTGCTTGCCGTGGGCTTCGGTGTGGGTGAGTTCGGTGCCGGTGAGGAGGGTGGCGGCGGGGGTGAACTTGCCCTGGGGGCTGGTCGTGCGGGGTTTTGTGCCGAGGAAAGCGGCGGCGTAGTCCTGGGCGAGGCGGTGGATGGTGTGGCCTTCCGGCACGGGTGCTCCCTGTGATCGTTGCCTTGCCGATCGGGCCGGGGGGGGCGTCACGAGGCTGAGGCCACGGGGCTTCGCCCCGGACCCCGGAGCTCGCCCACCCGCCCACCCGACACGGTCAGTGGAGAGGCTTCGGCCGAAAGGCCTCGGGGCTCCGCCCCGGGCCCCGGCGGGGACTGCGTCCCCTGCACCCCTCCGGGGCTTCGCCCCTGCCCCCTTCGGGCATCCGTCCCGGCTCCCTCCGGAGCTTCGCCCTCGCGCTCTCCGAGGATCCGTCGCCCGCGCCCGCCGAGGATCCGTCCCCGTGATCTTCGGGGATCCGTGGATCCGTCGCCACACCCTCCGAAGATACGTCCCCGCACCCTCCGAAGATCCGTCCCGGCTCGCTTCGGGGCTTCGCCCTCGCGCTCTCCGGGGAGCCGTGCCCGCACCCTCCGGCGGGCCGTCCCCGCACCCTCCGGCGGTCCGTCCCCGCACCCTCCGGCGGTCCGTCCCCGCACCCTCCGGCGGGCCGTCCCCGCACCCTCCGGCAGTCCGTCCCCGCACCCTCTGGGGATCTCCGTCCCGGGTCGCTTCGGGGCTTTGTCCTTGTGGCCTGCGGGGCTTTGCCGTGCCCTCTTTCGGCTTGCCCGGCCCCTCCGGTCGGCCCTGAGGCTCCGCTGTCGGAGCCTCTCGGGGCCGGGGGTTACTGCTGTGGGTGGTGCGGGGGGATGGGGGGCAGGTCGCCGGTCGTTTCGTAGGACGACAGCATGTCGATGCGGCGGATGTGGCGTTCGTCACCGGAGAACGGGGTGCCGAGGAAGGTCTCCACGAACTTCGTCGCCTCGTCCTGCGAGTGCATGCGCGCGCCCACCGCGACGACGTTCGCGTTGTTGTGCTGGCGGCCCAGGGACGCCGTCTCCTCGCTCCAGGCGAGGGCCGCGCGGACGCCCTTGACCTTGTTCGCGGCGATCTGCTCGCCGTTGCCCGAGCCGCCGATGACGACGCCGAGGGCGTCGGGGTCCGCGGCCGTGCGCTCCGCTGCGCGGAGGCAGAAGGGCGGGTAGTCGTCCTGGGCGTCGTAGATGTGCGGGCCGCAGTCGACGGGGTCGTGACCCGCCGCCTTCAGCCACTCGACGAGGTGGTTCTTGAGTTCGTAGCCCGCATGGTCCGAGCCGAGGTACACGCGCATGGGACGAGTGTGACACGGGTGTTTCGGGGAAGGCGCGCGGGGTGGCGCTCACAAAAACCTGAGGCGAATGTGAGCCCCATTACGGAACCTCAGGAAAACCTCAAGTAACAATCTGGATTCAAAGGTTCTCCTAGACGTTCACCTCCGATTCACTGGACCGGCTCGTACACCGCTCGTGCGAGCCCCCCGTGCACCGCCATGCCGCGAAACACCCCGTTCGTGCGGCTCGTGCGTTTCGTACGGAAGTACAGCTCCCCGGCGCAAAGGAAATCCGTTCCATGACCTCGCAGCCGACTCTGAACAAGACCGGAAACGACCCCGGAGGGCCCGGAGAACCCGGAGCCGAGGGCTCCGGGCTGCAGGCCGGGCTCAAGAACCGGCATCTTTCGATGATCGCCATCGGCGGTGTCATCGGCGCCGGCCTCTTCGTGGGGTCCAGCTCCGGTATCGCCACCGCCGGGCCCGGCATCCTGCTGTCGTACGCACTCGTCGGCACGCTCGTGGTGCTGGTGATGCGGATGCTCGGTGAGATGTCGGCCGCCAACCCCACCTCGGGTTCCTTCTCCGCGCACGCCGACCGGGCCCTGGGGTCCTGGGCCGGTTTCTCCATCGGCTGGCTGTACTGGTTCTTCTGGGTCGTCGTGCTGGCGGTCGAGGCGACCGCCGGTGCGGTGATCCTGGAGGGCTGGATACCGGCCGTGCCCCAGTGGGGCTGGGCCCTGATCGTGATGCTGGTGCTGACCGCCACCAACCTGGTCTCCGTCGGCTCCTACGGCGAGTTCGAGTTCTGGTTCGCGGGCATCAAGGTCGTCGCGATCGCCGCGTTCATCGTCATCGGCGGACTGGCCGTGTTCGGGCTGCTGCCCGGCGTGGACAGCGAGCAGGCCGGGGTGAGCAACCTGACCGCGCACGGCGGCTTCCTGCCCAACGGGGCCGGCGCCATCCTCACCGGTGTGCTGCTCGTCGTCTTCTCCTTCATGGGCAGCGAGATCGCCACCCTGGCCGCCGGTGAGTCCGAGAACCCGCAGCAGGCCGTCACCAAGGCCACCAACAGCATCATCTGGCGTGTCGCCGTCTTCTACCTCGGCTCGATCGCCGTGGTCGTGTGCCTGCTGCCGTGGGACAGCAAGTCCATCACCAAGGACGGCTCCTACGTCGCCGCGCTGGACTCCCTCGGCATCGCGCACGCCGGTCAGATCATGAACTTCATCGTGCTGACCTCGGTGCTGTCCTGCCTGAACTCCGGCCTCTACACCGCCTCCCGCATGGCCTTCTCCCTCGGCCGGCGCGGCGACGCACCGAAGTCCTTCGCCCGCACGACCTCCAACGGCGTGCCGCGCACGGCGATCCTCGCATCGGTCGCCTTCGGCTTCGTGGCCGTGTTCTTCAACTACAAGTTCCCGGACTCCGTCTTCCTCTTCCTCGTGAACTCCAGCGGCGCGGTCGCGCTGTTCGTGTGGCTGGTGATCTGCTTCTCCCAGCTGCGCATGCGGAAGATCATCAAGGCCGAGGCGCCCGAGAAGCTCGTCGTGAAGATGTGGCTGTATCCGTACCTGACCTGGGCGACCGCCGCGCTGATCGTGTTCATCCTCGGCTACATGCTCACCGACACCGAGCACGACGGACGCCAGACCATCCTGCTGTCGCTGCTCGTCGCGGCCGTGGTGCTCGTCATCGCCTTCGTGAAGAAGGGGCTGCGCGGGGGCCGTCCGGCCGCCGAGGTTCCGCAGGCCGAGGGTGAGGAGCGGAGCGAGGTGTCGGCCGGCTGATCCTCCGGCCGCTCGCCGTTCGTCGTGGACGGGGGCCTGTGGTGCGTGCCGCCGCGCGTGCCGCAGGCCCCTTCCGTTTGCCCCCGCGTGCCTGCGGCTGCCGCCTACAGCACCGTGAAACCGTCCCTGACCTGCTCGTAGGTGGCGAGTGCCGCCTGCTCGATCCCTGCCTCGTACCACGTGTTGACCTGGTACGACTTGCCGGTCACGTTGAAGCCGAGCAGATGGGCGTGCCAGTGGACGCCCTTCAGCGTGAACGTGTACTCCCAGACCACCGCCGGGTGGCCGCGGAACGTGGTCTCCTCCAGGCGGATCTTGCGGTAGTCCTGGCCCTGGTGGGCGTTGCGTTCCGAGGTCTGCCAGGTCTCCAGCAGGTCGCCGCGGGCCAGGGAGGACTTGCCGACCAGCTCCTGGGACCCGTCGGGGGAGGTGTAGTGCACTTCCGCACCCGTCTTCACGTCCCGCCGCCAGCCGTCGGGTGTCGCCCAGGCGAACCCACCGGCCTCCCGGTGCGTACCGGGCGGGAGGGTCCGCGGCCTGGTCGTGCCCTCGACGGTGGGTGAGGGAGTGGTGTCGCCGGGAGTGACCCCGGAGGTGGCTCCAGTGGTGTCCCCGGTGGTGGCCGGCGCGGACGCCGAGGAACCCGCGCGGGGAGTCTCGTCACCGTCGCCGGGTGAGCCGGACGACGTCGCCAGCAGGATCCCCGCGACGGTGCCCGCGGTGGCGAGGGTGGCCGCCGCGGCCGTGAGCGCCGTACGGCGACGGCGACGGGGGTGCGGGTGTGCGCGGGGAGTGACCGGGACGGCCGGCCCGGGGAGTTCGCCCGGCGGCATCGGCAGAGGGGTGGGTTGGGGGCGGCGCTCGGTCTCCGCCTGTGCGCGGATGAGGGAGACGGGGGTCTGAGAACTCGCGGACGTCTTCACGGGTGCGGGGTGTGGGTGCTGGTGCGGCTCCCGGGCGGAGGCCGGGCTGCGGGGGTCCGGGGGCGCGAGAAGGTAGGCGGGGGTGGGTGATTCGGGCGCCGGTGCGGGCAGGGGTGTCCGCGACTGCGGCTCCGGGGCCGCTGGTCGTCCGCCGAGGGAGGCCGGCAGGTCAGGGGCGGGCGCCGGAGGGGGCGCGGGCTCAAGAGGGGGCGCGGGCTCCGGACGGGGCGCGGGCCCCTCATCCGCCAGGTACGCCACCGGCTCCAATGCCGTCTGCAGAGCCTCCAGGTCCGGGCGGGCCGACGGCTCCTTGGCCAGCAGGGACGTCAGGATGTCCCGCAACGGACCCGACGCGGCGGGGAGTTCCGGCTCCTCGTACAGGACCGCGTGCAGGGTCGCCAGTGTGGTGTCGCGGGAGAACGGGGAGCGGCCGCCCAGAGCCGCGCAGAGAGTCGCGCCTAGGGACCAGATGTCGGACGGTGGGCCCTGGGGGCGGCCGGAGATGCGCTCGGGGGCCATGTAGTCGGGCGAGCCGACCAGCATGCCGACCATCGTGAGGGCCTTGGCGTCCTGGATCGCCGCGATGCCGAAGTCCGTGAGGACGACGCGCCGTCCGGGGCCGGAACCGGTGCCGTCGCCGCGTCCGGATCCGGCCACGCCGTCCGCGTGCTCCACGAGTACGTTTCCGGGCTTGATGTCGCGGTGCAGTACGCCGCGTTCGTGCACCTGCCGCAGCGCCGCGACCAGACCGAGTCCGATGCGGGCCGTCTCGCCGGGGCTCAGCGGGCCCGTCTCCGCGAGGATCCGTTCGAGGGAGCGGCCCGCCACCAACTCCATGACGATCCAAAGGCGTTCGCCCTCGTCGACCACGTCGTAGACCCGTACGACGTTGGGGTGGTCGATCCGTGCCGTGGCCCTGGCCTCGCGCAGGGTCCGTTCACGGCGGGTCCCGCTGTCCTCCGCGTCGAGACCGTCTATCCGCATTTCCTTGACCGCGACCGGCCGGTCGAGTATTTCGTCGGCGGCTCGCCACACCCGCCCCATTCCCCCCTGGCCGATACTCTCGACCAACCGATAGCGCCCCGTCACCAATACCCCTGGAACACCGCCGCTGTTCGCATTCCCCGGCAATTCGCTGCACCCCCTCCACGACGCCGTGACCGGCTCCAGTGAAACACAACGGTCACACTTCGTGCCGTACCAGGATAGTGCGGGGAAATCTTGTGGTACCTCTTTCAGTGCTGCGAATTCAGGCGCAGTCCAGGGGGACGCAAGGGGGACGAACATGAGTTCTCGTCGTACGACAGCGGTCGCCGGATCGCTGGTCATGGCATCTTTCTCGGCGGTGATGATCCTTTCCGGTACGGCCGGCGCGGAGGACGAAGGGCCCGCAAGCGGCAAGGGGGGAAAGGCGGTTGACGCGGCGCCGGCCGGGGTGAAGCTCACCACGACGCTGCCCGGGAAGATCTCGGTCGACAACGGTTCCGAAAAGACGGCGATCACCGCCACGGTGAAGAACGAGGGGAGCAAGGACAGCGGGAAAATCAGGCTCTTGGTCGTCGGTTTCGACGGGCTTGTCGTCAAGGGCGTCGAGGGGTGTTCGGCGATACCCGACAAGGGACTTCCGGAAGGTTCGAACAGCGGATTCGCATGCCCGATCGACAATCTCGCGGCCGGTAAGTCGAAGTCGTACGCCGTCGACGCGACGTACGACCTCGGCAAGACCGGGAAGATCTGTCTGCCGGTGCAGACGAGTGACGGGACGAAGACCTTCTGGCAGCAGGGACCGGTGCCGTTCGGCACGAGCAACCCGTCGCCGGACGCCCCCGCCACGCCCCTGCTGCTCGGCACCGACAACGAACCGGCGGGCCCGGGCGGCAAGGAACTGCCGAAGACCGGTCCGGCCCGTGATCTGCTGCCGCTCGGCGCGGCCGGCGCGTCGCTGGTCGCGGCGGGCGTGGCCGGAATGTGGTGGTCGCAACGGCGGCGGCCGGCGGCCCAGGAGGGCTGAATCGGCCGCCTGTCGCGTCAGCTCGTACGCCGAGAGGCCCGCCGGGGGCATCGTGCCCCCGACGGGCCTCTCGGCAACACCTACGCTGTCGGCGCTCGGCAACACCAACGCTGTCGGCGCTCGGCAACGCCTGCGGTGTCAGCGCTTGTTCGCGAACTTCCAGGCCGTCGGCAAGGCGCCCATGGCCAGCGCCGCCTTCAGGGCGTCGCCGATGAGGAACGGCGTGAGGCCGGCCGCGATCGCGGCGGTGGCGGACATGCCGGTGGCGAGGGCCAGGTAGGGCACACCGACGGCGTAGATGATCGCCTCGCCCACCAGCATCGTGCCGGCCATGCGCAGCACCGAGCGGTCGGCGCCGCGGCGGGCCAGGGCGCCGACGACGGTGGAGGCGAGGATCATGCCGAGGATGTAGCCGAAGGAGGGGGCGACGCCCGAGGTGCCCTGCGCGAACCACGGCACGCCGGCGATGCCCGCCACGGCGTACAGCGCGAGCGCCAGGAAGCCGCGGCCGGCTCCGAGGGACGTGCCGACGAGCAGCGCGGCGAAGGTCTGGCCGGTCACCGGTACCGGGGAGCCCGGCACGGGCACGGAGATCTGGGCGGCGAGGCCGGTGAGCGCGGCGCCGCCGAGCACGAGGGCCGCGTCCCGGACTCGGGAGGAGGGAAGCAGGTCGGCGAGGACCTGTCCGGTGCGGGACGGTGTGGCGGCGGCGGTGCTCATGGGGACTCCGCGAGGTGAGGGCCGGTCGGGACACCGTGACGCTATCCCAGCGCCCTCGCCCCGATCACCGTCAGCCGTCCACAAAGGCGTGGACCGGCCGTTGGTCGGCTTCGAACAAAGGGTGCGGGTTACAGCGAGTCAGGCGTGATGCCGGTCACGGTGATGGGGTGCCGTGCGCCACGGGAGCCGGAGATCGGGCGTCTGTAGGTTTCCCCCAAAGGCACCGACTGCGCTGTCTCGCCCGTCGGTCGCCGTCTGGGCAGCCCGGGGCCGTTTTGCTAGCGTCGCGGACATGGTTGCCCAGGCCCGGTACTTCTCGTCGCGTCGCTACGTCGACCTGCGACGCCAGGGCGCGGCCACCTGTCGCCGCCCTCGGTGAGGCGAGGCGGAGGGATCCGGCTCGCCGATCGAAACGGCGCAGTGTCGGACCGGCCTCCAGGAAGATTCCCATGCCCCGTACCGCGGCTCCCCTTCTGACGTCCCCCATCCCCCGTGTCGCCGACAGCGACCGGCGCCGCACCAGCGCGAGCGTCGTCCTGCGGTCCGTGCTGGAGCACGGGCCGGTCGCGCGCAGCACCATCGCCCGGCTGACCGGCCTGTCGCCGGCGTCGGTGACCGACTACTGCGCCCGCTTCAGCGAGTTGGGGCTCATCCGCGAATCCGCCGTGCTGCGGCGGTCCAAGGGCGTGGGACGGCCGCATCTGCCGGTCGACCTGGACGACACCCGGTTCGTGGTGGGCGGGGTGCATGTTGCGGTGCCGTACACCACGGTCGCGCTGCTGGACCTGCGCGGGCGGGTGGTGGCCCGCAGCGAGGTGAAGCACTTGGGCACCGATCCCGCGCGGGTGCTGGGCCGGGCCGCCGACGCGCTGGCGGCGCTGCTCGCCGGCGCTCCCCGCAGCAGGGCGCTGGGCGTCGGGTTCGCGGCGGGCGGCTGGGTGGACCGGGACTCGGGCACCGTCGTGGAGCATCAACTGCTCGGCTGGCGCGAGGTGCAGGTGCGGAACGTACTCGGGGCGCGTACCGGACTGCCGGTGCATGTCGACGGGCACGCACGGGCGTTGGTGAACGCGGAGCGGTTGTTCGGGCGGGCGCGGGGCAGCCGCAGTGTGCTGCATCTGTTCGCGGGCAATGTGGTCGACTCGGCGTTCGCCACCCATGACGAGGTGCACCACGGGCCGCGCTCGCAGGCGGGGGCGATCGCCCATCTGCCGGTGCCGGGCGGCACGGAGCCCTGCGCGTGCGGCCGGGTGGGCTGCCTCCAGGTCGAGTTGAGCGAGCGGACGCTGTGCCGGCTGGCCCGGGAGGCGGGGGTCGTCGACGGGGTGAACCCGATGCACGTGGTCACGGCCGCGGCGGCCGGTGACCCGGTGGCGGGGCGGCTGCTGCGGGAGCGGTCGCGGCGGGTGGGTCGCGCGGTCGGGCTCCTGCAGGACGTGCTCAACCCCGAGCGGGTGGTCGTGACGGAGATCGGGGCCATGCACCGGGCGGACTGTCTGGCAGCGCTGCGGGAAGAGGTCGGAGCGGATCGCGCCGCGACCGTCTCACCGATCAGTTTCACGGATTCCGTACTGGCCGTGGCCGGCGGGGCGGTGGCGCTCGACGTTCTCTACCGCGATCCGCTGGCCGCGTCACCTGAGGCTATTTAATTCAGAAACTCGGAATGTTGACAGGACGGGCCGATGACCAGGAACATCCTGTTCATGACCCCGCTCACGAGCTGTCGCACTCTCTGTTGCTGACCCGTTGACGCGCCCAGGCGCCCGTTCACGGAGCGCCTTCTTCTTCCCCGTGTGAAATTCACGTGAATTCCCCTGCCTGGTTATTCCTGTCCGGAATTCCGCGTGCCGTGCCGCCTTCCATACCCAGGGAGTCCTCCCATGTCCTCTCCTCCCCTGCCCGGTCTCGACCGGCGTCTGTTCCTGACCTCACTGCTCGGCGTGACGGCCGCGGCGGCCGGACTGAGCGGCTGCGCGGACAGCAGTGCCGCCGCCGAAGAGGCCTCCGACGCTCCCCTGGCCTCCAAGGTGCCCGCCGGTACGAGCCTGAAGATCGCCTCGTACCAGAACGCGCAGCAACTCCAGTTCAAGCTGGCCGGATTCCGGGATCTGCCGTTCAAGGTCGCCGACTGGCTGAACATCGGCGCGGGTCCCGATGTCATCAACGCCTTCCGCGCGAAGTCCCTGGAGGTCGCCAACAACGCGGGTATTCCGCCGATCCAGGCGCACTATCAGGGCTTCGACGCGAAGATCGTCGCGATCAACATCACCCGGAAGCCCAACTACCTGTTCGCCACCAAGCCGGGCAGCGACATCCGTACGGTCGCCGGTTTCAAGGGCAAGCGGCTCGCCTTCTCGCAGGGCCAGGCGCAGGGCGTGGTCCTGCTGCGGGCGCTGAAGCAGGCCGGGCTGGCGTACGACGACGTGGAGCTGGTGCCGCTGACCAGCAACCAGTTCCTCACGGCTCTGCAGTCCGGGCAGGTGGACATCGCCCCGCTCGCCAACACCCAGGCACCGGCGTATCTGGCGCAGTACAAGTCGGCCCGCACCATCACCACGGACGTGGTGGACCTGCTCAACCTGTTGTGGGCGCCGGTCTCGGTGCTGAACGACGAGGCGAAGGCCGCCGCGAT
The DNA here is from genome assembly GCF_042899705.1 of Streptomyces sp. NPDC013187. Classification (NCBI taxonomy): domain Bacteria; kingdom Bacillati; phylum Actinomycetota; class Actinomycetes; order Kitasatosporales; family Streptomycetaceae; genus Streptomyces; species Streptomyces sp. NPDC013187. The sequence continues at coordinate 181,839 of NZ_JBIBAF010000002.1, forward strand.
CGCCGCGTACATCCCGTACTGGGCGAAGGGCCAGGTGTGGGCCTACGAGCACCCCGACGAGTGGAACGAGCAGTTCTACGTCGGGACGCAGAACCTGACGCTCCCCCAGGCGAAGGCCATCACCGCGTTGGCCAACAAGCCACTGTTCCCGCCCCGCTGGGACGAGGCCATCAGGTGGGAGCAGGAGACCGCCGATCTGCTCGCGGAGGGCGGCTTCGTGAAGAAGTTCGACGTCTCCGAGCTCTTCGACCACCGCTTCGAGTCCCTCGCGGCCAAGGCCGTGCCCGCGGAGTACCGGAGGTGACCGCCGTGACCACGACGACGCACACGACGCACACGACGCACACGACCGCGCAGGCTCGCGTGGCGCTCGCCCCGGTGGAGGGGACGCACCAGGTGCGCAGGCGCCGGCGGCTCGCTCCCGGCAAGCGGCTGCCCGCCACCCGGCTCATCGGGCCCGCGGCCGTCCTCGTGCTGTGGAGCGTCTCCTCCGCCGCCGGGGTGCTCGACACGGGCGCGATCCCGGCGCCCTGGACGGTGCTGGAGACCGGCAGCCGGCTGTGGACCGCGGGCACGCTGCCGGACGACATCCTGACCTCCCTGCAGCGCGCGGCCACCGGTTTCTCGATCGGTCTGGCCGTGGGGATCCTGCTGGCGCTGGCGTCCGGGCTGACCCGGACCGGTGAGGCCCTGATCGACGGGACGGTCAACCTCAACCGGGCGATCCCCACCCTCGGTCTGATCCCGCTGTTCATCCTGTGGCTGGGCATCGGGGAGACCTTCAAGATCGCCATCATCGCGATCGTCGTCTACATCCCGATCTACCTCAACACGCACGCCGCGCTGTCCGGCATCGACAGCCGCTTCGTCGAACTCGCCGAAGTCCAAGGCCTGTCGAAGTACCAGTTCATCCGGCAGGTCGTCGTCCCCGGCGCCCTGCCCGGCTTCTTCGTCGGACTGCGGCTCGGCGTCACCGGCTCCTGGCTGGGCCTGGTGGTGCTGGAGCAGATCAACGCCACCAGCGGCCTCGGCTACATGATGTTCCAGGCGCAGAACTACGGCCAGACGGACGTCATCCTCGTCGGCCTGGTCGTCTACGGCGTCTTCGGCCTCCTCTCCGACAGCGCGGTCCGTATCGTCGAACGGAGGGTGCTGTCATGGCGCCGCACACTGAGCAGCTGACCCGGCCCGCCGTCCAACTGCGCGGCCTGACCAGGTCGTTCGACGGGCGCACGGTCCTCGACGGCATCGACCTCGATCTGCCCGCCGGGCAGCTGACGGCCCTGCTCGGGCACAGCGGCTCCGGCAAGAGCACGCTGCTGCGGGCGATCGCCGGACTCGACCACGGCGTCACGGGCTCCGGTCAGCTCACCGCCCCCGAGCGGGTGTCGGTGGTCTTCCAGGACTCCCGGCTGCTGCCCTGGCGGCGCGTGCTCGACAACGTGCTGCTCGGCGCGGAGGGCAAGGACGCCGGGCGCAAGGGCCGTGAGGCGCTGGAAGAGGTGGGGCTGAAGGGCCGCGAGCGGGCCTGGCCGGGCCAGCTGTCCGGCGGGGAGGCCCAGCGGGCCGCCCTGGCCCGGTCCCTGGTGCGCGAGCCGGAACTGCTGCTGGCCGACGAGCCGTTCGGGGCGCTGGACGCGCTCACCCGGATCCGGATGCACGGCCTGCTGAGGGAGCTGTGGGAGCGCCACCGGCCCTCGGTGCTGCTGGTCACCCACGACGTGGACGAGGCGATCGTGCTCGCCGACCGGGTGCTCGTCCTGGAGAACGGCCGGATCGGCCTCGACCTCACCGTCGACCGCGCGCACCCGCGGTCGTACCGCGACCCCCTGCTCGGCGAGTACCGGGAGCGGCTGCTGGCCGCGCTCGGTGTCACGGAGGACCATCGATGACCGGCAGACAGCTGCACCTCAACGCGTTCCTGATGAACACCGGCCACCACGAGGCGTCGTGGCGGCTGCCGGAGAGCGACCCGTACGCGCATGTGGACCTGGCCCACTACGTACGGCTCGCGCGGATCGCCGAGCGCGGCACCTTCGACTCGCTGTTCCTCGCCGACGGTCCGCAGCTGTGGAACAGCCTCGCACAGCGGCCCGCCGGGGCGCTGGAGCCGATCACGCTGCTGACGGCGCTGGCGACGGCGACCGAGCACATCGGCCTGATCGCCACGGCCTCCACCTCGTACAACTCGCCGTACAACCTGGCCCGGAAGTTCGCCACGCTGGACCACCTCAGCGGCGGGCGGGCGGGCTGGAACATCGTCACGACCGCCGGTGCCGAGGCCGCCCGTAATTTCGGTCTGGACGCCGAGCCGGCGCACGCGGAGCGGTACGCCCGGGCCGCCGAGTTCCTCGACGTGGCGCTGAAGCTGTGGGACAGCTGGGAGGACGACGTGATCGTCGCCGACAAGGCGGCGGGCGTGTGGGGCGACGACGCGAAGATCCACCCGCCCCGGCACCAGGGCCGGTACTTCAGCGTCGAGGGAGCGCTCAACGTGCCGCGCACGCCTCAGGGTTACCCCCTGCTCGTGCAGGCCGGCTCCTCCGAGGACGGCAAGCGGTTCGCCGCGCGGTACGCGGAGGCGGTGTTCACCGCGCAGCAGACCGTCGAGGACGCCCGGGCCTTCTACGCCGACCTCAAGTCCCGGGCCGTCGCGGCCGGCCGGGACGCCGACCACATCAAGGTGCTGCCGGGCATCGTCCCGGTGATCGGCTCCACGGAGGCCGAGGCGCTGGCGAACGAGCGGCTCCTGGAGGACCACATCGTGCACGCGCACGGCGTGGACCGCCTGGAGCGGCTGCTGCAACTCGCCCCCGGCACCCTGGAACTGGACGGCCCGCTCCCCGCCGACCTGCCGCCGGAGAGCGCCATCGAGGGCGCCAAGAGCCGCTACACGCTCGTCGTGGAGCTGGCCCGGCGTGACCGGCTCACCGTGCGGCAGCTGATCGGGCGGCTGGGCGGCGGGCGCGGGCACCTCACCTTCGCCGGGACGCCCGAGCAGGTCGCCGACACCATCGAGCTGTGGTTCGAGTCGGGCGCCGCGGACGGCTTCAACATCATGCCCGCGGTGCTGCCGTCCGGCCTGGAGGTCTTCGTCGACCACGTCGTCCCGCTCCTGCGAGCCCGCGGTCTGCTCCGCACCGAGTACGGCGGCGCCCGCCGCACCCTGCGAGAGCGCTACGGCCTCCCGCGCCCCGCCAACCAGCACGTCGCCGCCCCCGCCCCCGCCCTCGTCTGATCCCCCTCGGCTGATCCCTCTCGTCCGGAAGGAACCCGTCATGGCCATCGAGATCCACAAGGTCACCGCGAACATCGGCGCCCGCGTCGAGGGCGTGGACATCACCAAACCCCTCGGCCAGGAGACCTACACCGCCCTGCGCGAGGCGCTCAACGCCCACAAGACCCTGGTCTTCGACGCTGAGGGCCTCGACGACGCCGGCCAGCAGGCCTTCGCCCGCCACTTCGGCGACATCACCACCGCCCACCCGACGGTGTCGGCCGTGAACGGCGCCCCGAATGTCCTGCCCGTCGACAGCGAGCGGGGCCGGGCCGCCAACAATTGGCACACCGACGTCACCTTCGTCCTCAACCCGCCGCAGGCCAGCACCCTGCGCAGCATCACGGTCCCGCCGTACGGCGGCGAGACGCTGATCGCCAGCTCGGCCGCCGCCTACCGCAGCCTGCCCGAGTCGCTGCGGAACCTCGCCGACAGCCTGTGGGCCGAGCACACCAACGACTACGACTACGCCGTCCCGGACGAGGAGATCGACGAGGAGCAGGCCGCCCGGCGCGCCCAGTTCACCTCCATCAAGTACCGCACGGTCCACCCGGTGGTCCGCGTGCATCCGCTGACGGGCGAGCGCGGCCTGTTCATCGGCGGCTTCGCGCAGCGGATCGTGGGTCTGTCGCCGGGCGAGTCCCGCAAGATCCTCGATCTGCTCCAGGCGTACGTCACCCGGCCGGAGAACATCCTGCGCCACCGCTGGTCGCCGAACCAGCTCGTCCTGTTCGACAACCGCATCACCCAGCACTACGCCATCGACAACTACGACGGCCTGCCGCGCCGCCTGCACCGGGTCACGGTCGCGGGGGACATCCCCGTCGGGATCGAGGGTAAGGAGAGCTACGTCATCGAGGGCGACGCCTCGCACTACACGCCGGTCGCCGCCTAGCCACACAGAGCGACGCTTCCGTCCACATGGTGGGATGCCTCTTCGTCCGGCGGAGAGGCATCCGAGACTGGCGGCGTTTTTGCCCTCGTACGCCTCTCACGCATAGGACGAGCCGCGCCCATGCCCAGCAGCACCACCACGGGGACGCCGCCCAGCGCGGACGACGTCTCCCTCTCCCATGGCCTGAAGCAGCGCCACCTGTCGATGATCGCCCTCGGCGGGGTGATCGGGGCCGGTCTGTTCGTCGGCTCCGGCGCCGGTATCGCCGCGGCCGGTCCGTCGATCGTGGTCGCCTACGCCCTCTCCGGCGCCCTCGTGATGCTGGTGATGCGGATGCTCGGCGAGATGTCGGCCGCGTATCCGTCGTCGGGGTCGTTCTCGGCGCACGCCGAGCGGGCGATCGGCCCCTGGGCGGGATTCACCGCCGGCTGGTCGTTCTGGGTGCTGCTGTGCACGGCCGTCGGCCTGGAGGGCATCGGCGCCGCGAAGATCGTCAGCGGCTGGCTGCCGGGTACGCCGGAGTGGGCGTGGGTGGCGCTGTTCATGGTGGTCTTCTGCGGCACGAACCTGGCCGCCGTGAAGAACTTCGGCGAGTTCGAGTTCTGGTTCGCGGCGCTGAAGGTCGGCGCGATCACCCTGTTCCTGGTGCTCGGCGTCCTGGCGATCGCGGGTGTCCTGCCCGGCACGGACTCGCCCGGCGTGAGCCACCTGACCGACTTCCTGCCGAACGGCGGTGAGGGCCTGGTCATCGGCCTGCTCGCCTCGGTCTTCGCCTACGGCGGCCTGGAGACGGTCACCATCGCGGCGGCCGAGTCGGAGAACCCCGTCAAGGGCGTCGCGAGCGCGGTCCGCACCGCGATGTGGCGCATCGCGCTGTTCTACATCGGCTCGATGGCCGTCATCGTCACGCTCGTCCCCTGGGACTCCAAGGAGGTCGTCGAGAAGGGCCCGTACGTCGCCGCCCTCGACGAGCTCGGCATCCCCGGCGCCGGCCAGCTGATGAACGTGGTCGTCCTGGTGGCCCTGCTGTCCGCCATGAACGCCAACGTCTACGGCGCCTCCCGCATCGCCTACTCGCTGGTGGAGCGCGGGCAGGGCCCGAAGGGGCTGGGCCGGGTCTCGGGCGGGGTGCCGCGGATCGCCGTGCTGGCGTCCTCCGTCTTCGGGTTCCTGTGCGTGCTGCTGAGCTACTGGCGGCCCGACGACGTCTTCGCCTGGCTGCTGAACATGATCGGCGCGGTCATCCTGGCCGTCTGGATCTTCATCGCCGTCTCCCAGCTGCGCCTACGCCGCCGCCTGGAGCGTGAGGCGCCCGAGAAGCTGGCCGTGCGCATGTGGGCGTTCCCCTGGCTGACCTGGGTCGCCCTGGCCGGCATGGCCGCGGTCTTCGTCCTGATGGCCCGGGAGCCGGACACGCGGGTGCAGCTGTACTCGACGGGCGGGATGATCCTGGTCCTGGCGGCCATCGGGTACGGGTGGCAGAAGGCCCGCGCCAAGCAGTAGGAGAACCACCGCCGAAGGCCCCCGCGACACACGCGGGGGCCTTTCGCATGCCCGGACCACCCACCGGCACCCTCCTGCTGCTAGCGTGCAGTTGCAAGCTAGTTGCAATAAGAGGTCCGGAGGGGATCCCGCCCATGCCCGTCTACACGCTGCCTGAACTGCCCTACGACTACTCCGCGCTCGCCCCCGTGATCAGCCCCGAGATCATCGAGCTGCACCACGACAAGCACCACGCCGCCTATGTGAAGGGCGCCAACGACACGCTGGAGCAGCTGGCCGAGGCGCGGGACAAGGAGACGTGGGGGGCGGTCAACGGGCTGGAGAAGAACCTGGCCTTCCACCTGTCCGGGCACATCCTGCACAGCATCTATTGGCAGAACATGACCGGCCCGAAGGACGGTGGCGGTGAGCCGCTGGCCGCCGACGGTGTGGGGGAGCTCGCCGACGCCATCGTCGAGTCGTTCGGGTCGTTCGCCGGCTTCAAGGCCCAGCTGACCAAGGCCTCCGCGACCACGCAGGGTTCGGGCTGGGGCGTGCTCGCCCACGAGCCGCTGAGCGGGCGGCTGATCGTGGAGCAGGTCTACGACCACCAGGGCAACGTCGGCCAGGGCGCCACCCCGATCCTGGTCTTCGACGCCTGGGAACACGCCTTCTACCTGCAGTACAAGAACCAGAAGGTCGACTTCATCGAGGCGATGTGGCAGGTCGTCAACTGGCAGGACGTGGCCCGGCGTTACGAGGCCGCCAAGTCCCGGGCGGATGTGCTGCTGCTGGCCCCCTGAGGCCGTGAAGCGTCCTGCCTCGTGATCGTCTTCTCACCCTTCACGCACGGCAGGCGGAAGAAAGGAAGCCCCCGCGAGGACGTGACTCGCGGGGGTTTCCCATGGGCGTGCTACGGCTTGCGGCCCAAGCCGCCGTGCTGGCCGATCGGGTCCGTGGGGGCGCCCGGCTCGGGATGCCACAGCGGCACCGAGACCACGCCCGGTTCCACCAGCTCCAGGCCCTCGAAGAACGCCTCGATCTGCTCGACCGGCCGCAGGAAGTACGGGACCGCGCCCGTCTCGTTGTAAGCGTCCTGGGCCTGCTCATAGGCCGGATCCGTGCCGCGGGAGCCCTCGTTGAGGGAGAGGTGGCTGCCCGGGGCGAGACCGGCCAGGAGGCGGCGGACCAGGTCGCGGGCCTGGTCGTAGTCGGCCACGTGGCCCAGGATGCCGCTGAGGATCAGGGCGGTGGGACGGGTGAGGTCGAGGGTCTTGCCGGCGGCCGCGAGGATCTCCTCGGGCTCGAAGAGGCTGATGGGCTCGTAGGCCGTCGCGCCCTCGGGGGCGGAGGTGAGCAGGGCGCGGGCGTGCGCGAGGACCAGCGGGTCGTTGTCCACGTAGACGATCCGCGCGTCCGGGGCGAGCCGCTGGGCGACCTCGTGGGTGTTGTCGACGGTCGGCAGGCCGGTGCCGACGTCGAGGAACTGCCGTACGCCGGCCTCCTGGACGAGGTAGCGGATGCTGCGGCCCAGGAAGGCGCGGCTGCTGCGGGCGATGGTGACGATGCCGGGGAAGACGGCGGTGTACGCGTCACCGGCCGCCTCGTCCACCGGGTAGTTGTCCTTGCCGCCCAGCCAGTAGTTCCAGATCCGGGCCGAGTGCGGCACCGATGTGTCGATCTGCGTCATGTGCCCATAGTGCTACGGCACATGAGCCTCGCACGGCACATTGAGTGAGAGGAGTGCGGCGGAACCGTCGGTGTTCATGCGCAGTTCGCTGATCGCCGCGTTCCGCAACCGCGGGAGCACTCTGCGGTACTCGCTCACCGGGATCGACAGCAGGGTGCACAGCACCAGCCGCAGCAGGGTGTTGTGGGCGACGACCAGGACGCGTTCGCCGGGGTGGGCGGCGGCGATGTCCCGCAGGGCCCGCACGCCGCGGGCCGCCGCGGCCAGCGGGTCCTCGGCACCGGGAAAGGAGTGCTCCACCGGGTCGGCCCGGTAGGCCGCGGCCCACTCGGGGTCCTCGGCCTCGAACTCGGCGAGCGTACGGCCTTCGAGCACCCCGAAGTCGCATTCGCGCAGGTGGGGTTCGCTCTGGGCGGTGAGGCCGAGGGCGCGGCAGGCGGGCTCGGCGGTGGCCACGGCTCGCGACAGCGGGGACGTCCAGACCGCGTCCACGGGGTGGGCGGCGGCCCAGCGGCCGAGGGCGTCGGCCTGGGTGCGGCCGGTGTCGGTGAGGTCGATGTCGCTGATGCCGGCGTAGCGGTTCTCGGCGTGCCAGACGGTCTGTCCGTGGCGGACCAGCAGGAGGGTCGTACTCATGAGGCGGAAGTATCCCGGTTCAGCCGGCCGTGCGCGTGCGCGGCCACCGGGCCGGGCAGCCAGCCGCGGTCCCGCAGGGCGTCGACGAGACGCGCGTACGGCTCGGCGAAGACCGCGGTGCGCCCGGGGCGGGGTTCTACGACGGTCCGGACACGGACCATCCGTGCGGTGACGTCCGCGAGCACGCCCGTCCCGGACGCTCCGTACGCGGCCAGCGCCGCCATGCCCAGGGCCGGTTCGGTCTGTTCGGGGACGCGGGCCGGGCGGCCCAGGATGTCGGCGCGCAGCTGGTTCCAGTACGGGCTGCGGGCGCCGCCGCCGGTGAAGGTGAGCGGGCCGTCCAGGGGGGCGCCGAGGTGGTGCAGGTAGTCCAGGCACAGGCGTTCGGTGAAGCCGACGCCCTGGAGCAGCGCGGCCCACAGCTCGGCGTCCTCCGCGGGATCGCCCAGGACGAACGGGGTCGCCCGGGGTGCCCGGAACGGGAACCGCTCCCCCGGCGAGACGAGCGGGTAGGCGATCACGCGCGACGGCTCGAACGCCATGGCCGGTGCGTCCATCTCGGCCGGGTCGGCCTCCGGGAAGTGCGCCGCGAGCGCCCCGGCCCCGACGCTCGACGCCCCGCCGGGCAGCCAGGTGCCGTCCGGGGCACGGTGGTTGTAGACCACGCCGGTGGGGTCGCGGACCGGGTCGCGGGCGGCGCCCTTCAGCACGAGCGTGGTGCCGAGCACGGAGTTCCAGGAGCCGGGCCGCAGCGCGCCGGACGCGATCTGGGCGGCGCAGCCGTCGGTCATCCCCGCGAAGACCGGGGTGCCGGCCGGGATGCCGGTGGCGTCGGCGGCGCGCCGGCCGACCTCGCCGAGGCGCGTCCCCGGGCGGACGACGTCCGGGAACAGGTCGCCGGGCGCGCCCAGTTCGGCCAGGGCGGCCTCCGGCCAGCGGTCGCGCTCCAGGTCGTAGCCCGTCTTCAGGGCATGGCTGGAGTCGGCCGGGGGCGGCTCGCCCGTGAGCCGGGAGACGATCAGGTCGGGCTGGTGGGTCAGGCGCAGCGAGGCTCCGCCGTACTCGCCCAGCAGCCACAGCGCCTTCGGCAGCGCCCAGGTGTCCTGCACCGCGAGCCCCGCCTCGCGGGCCCGCGCGGCCTGGGCCTTCGCCCGCCCGTCGTCGTACATCAGCGCGGGGCCGACCGGCCGGCCCGAGCCGTCCGTCAGCAGGACCGTGCCGGACGTGCCGCACACCGCGAGTCCGCCGATCGGCAGGCCCGGGGGCGCGGTGCGCAGGGCCGCCCGGGACGCGTCGCACAGGGCCGCCCACCAGAGCAACGGGTCCTGCTCGTGCCGCACGCCGTCCCGCCGCCCCGTCAGCGGGGCCGAGCCGCTGCCGAGGACCGTGCCGTCGGCGGTGACGAGCAGCACGCGGACGCTCTGCGTGCCCAGGTCGACGCCCAGCCAGCCCTCGCCCTTGCCCTCGCCCTCGCCCTCGCCCTCGCCCGCACCGTCGTTCACCATCCGGAACCTCCCACGCCGTCGCAGCCGGATCTGTGAACTTCTCACTGTGCCCCGATATTTTCCCGTGCGCGAGGGATTGACGCCCAACTTCAGCCGTTCCACCCTCTGTTAACGAGTCGACTCGACGTGTTAACCAGGCTCCACGCGGAGGTACGGATGGACACGCACGTGCACGACCGCCGACGCTTCCTCGCCCTCGCCGCCGGGGCGGCGGCGGCCCCGTTACTCACGGCCTGTGGCGCCGGTTTCGGCGGGAACGACGACAAGAGCGACGGCTCGGCGGCGGACGACGTCACCGGTTCCTTCGACTGGAAGCGGGAGAAGGGCACCACCGTCAAGGCCCTGCTCAACAAGCACCCGTACACCGACGCCCTCATCGCCGACCTGAAGTCGTTCACCGAGGAGACCGGCATCAAGGTCGAGTACGACGTGTTCCCCGAGGACAACTACTTCGACAAGCTCACCGTGGACCTGTCCAGCGGGCGTGCCTCCTACGACGTTTTCATGCTCGGCGCGTACATGGTGTGGCAGTACGGGCCGCCGGGCTGGCTCGAGGACCTCGGCCCCTGGATGCGCAACTCCTCGGCCACGGGCGCCGAATGGGACCAGGCGGACTTCTTCCCGAACCTGCTCCAGGCCGACCAGTGGTCCCTCAAGGCGGGCGCGCCGCTCGGCAAGGGCGGGCAGTACGCCCTGCCGTGGGGCTGGGAGACGAACGTCGTCGCCTACAACACCGAGGTCTTCCGGAAACTCGGCCTGAAGCCCGCCGATTCCTTCGACGAACTGGCCGAACTCGCCGGCACCATCAAGCAGCGGGCGCCGGGCGCGGGCTTCGACGGCATGTACGGGATCGCCGTACGCGGGTCCCGCAGCTGGGCCACCATCCACCCGGGCTTCATGACGATGTACGCCCGCAACGGGCTGCGGGACTTCACGGTCGACGGCGGGAAGCTCACCCCGGCCATGAACAGCCCCGAGGCCGTCGCCTTCACGGAGGACTGGGCGCGGATGGTCAAGCGGGGCGGGCCGCCGTCCTGGACGTCGTACACCTGGTACCAGTGCTCCAGCGACCTCGGCGCGAAGAAGGCCGGGATGCTGTTCGACGCCGACACGGCCGCCTACTTCCAGGCGGTGAAGGGCGCCAGCCCCGCCTCCGGGAAGATCGCCTTCCACCCCGGGCCGAAGGGGCCGGACGGGTCGCTCGCCACCAACATGTGGATCTGGTCGCTCGGCATGAACGCCAAGAGCAAGAAGAAGAGCGCCAGCTGGCTGTTCCTGCAGTGGGCCACCGGCAAGGAGCACCTGCGCAAGAGCGCGATCACGCACAACCACATCGACCCGGTGCGCAAGTCCGTCGCCGACGACGCCGCCTACAAGGACAAGATGCGGCATCTGCCGGGCTTCCTGGAGACCTTCGAGACGGTCGTCGACCAGACGAAGATCCAGTTCACCCCGCAGGCCCAGTTCTTCGACGCGACGACCAGCTGGGCGGCGGCCCTCCAGGAGATCTACGGCGGCAAGGGAGCGAAGTCGGTCCTGGACGGGCTGGCGGACGACCTCGCCGGCAAGGTGGGCTAGAGCGATGGGGTGGCGGCTCACCCTGCGCCCGTACTTCCTGATCGTCCCGGCGCTGCTCCTGACCTGCGGGATCCTCTACCCCTTCGGCCTCGGGCTGTACTACACGCTGTTCGACTTCTCGGCGAGCAAACCGCAGCCGGACATGGTGGGGTTCGAGAACTACACCACGGTCTTCTCCCAGGAGGCGTTCTGGAACTCGGCGTGGGTGACGGTGCTGTACGCGGTCGGGGCTGCCGTCGCCGAGACCGTGCTCGGGGTGGCCGTCGCCCTGCTGCTGCACCGGTCGACGGTCATCGGCCGGGTCCTGGAGAAGATCCTGATCCTGCCGCTGATGATCGCCCCGGTGATCGCGGCGATCATCTGGAAGCTGATGCTCCAGCCGTCGGTCGGGGTCGTCAACCATCTGCTCAGGCCCTTCGGCCTGGGCGGCGTGCAGTGGACCGACACCCCGACGGGTGCGCTGCTGTCGTCGATCGCCGTCGACGTGTGGGTCTACACCCCGTTCGTGGCGATCCTCGCCCTGGCCGGTCTGCGGTCGCTGCCCACCTCCCCGTTCGAGGCGGCGGCCGTGGACGGCGCGGGGTGGTGGTACACCTTCCGGCGCCTGACCCTGCCGATGCTGTGGCCGTACGTACTGGTGGCGGTGATCTTCCGGTTCATGGACTCGCTGAAGGTGTTCGACATCATCTACGCCCTGACCGAGGGCGGGCCGGGTGACTCGACCGTCGTCCTGCAGATCCGGGCGTATCTGGAGGCCATCCGCTTCCAGCGCTATTCCTTCGGCATCAGCTACACGATCGTGCTGTGGGCCGTGGTGTACCTGGCCGCGATGGTGCTGGTGAAGCACCTGGGGAAGATCCAGCGGAAGGCCGCGGAGGTCACCACATGAACAAACGCGTCCTGGGGTGGCTGGGCGACGCCGCCCTGATCCTCTACTTCGTCTTCGCGCTGTTCCCGATCGCCTGGATGGTGATCCTGTCGCTGAAGCCGGCCGACCAGCTGTTCTCCACCTACTTCTCCTTCTCCCCCACCCTCGACGGCTACCGCACGGTCCTCGGCGACAGCGAGGGCATCCCGTTCGTGCGGTTCTTCGTCAACAGCCTGGTGGTGTCGGTGGGGGCGGTCGTGCTGTCGCTGGTGGTCGGGCTGCCGGCCGCCTACGCCTCGGCCCGCTGGCGGTTCAAGGGCTCCGAGAACCTGATGTTCACGCTGCTGTCGTTCCGCTTCGCGCCCGAACTGACGGTGATCATCCCGCTGTTCGTGCTGTACCAGAAGCTCGGGCTGTTCGACACGTACGTCGGCATGGTGTGGGTGCTGCAACTCGTCACGCTGCCGCTGGTCGTGTGGATCATGCGGTCCTACTTCGCCGATCTGACACCGGAGCTGGAGCAGGCGGCCCTGCTGGACGGCTACACCCGCAAGCAGGCGTTCTTCAAGGTGGCGCTCCCGCTGGTCAAGCCGGGCATCGCGGCCGTGTCGCTGCTGGCGTTCATCTTCGCCTGGAACAACTTCGTCTTCCCGCTGATCCTCACCTCCAACGAGGCCCAGACGGTGACCGTGGGCGCCCTGTCGTTCCTCGGCGGGGACCGGCCCAAGTACAACCTCACGGCCGCCGCGGCGCTGGTGTCGGTCGTACCGCCGCTGCTGCTGGCGCTGACGATCCAGCGGTACCTGGTGCGGGGCCTGTCGTTCGGGGCGGTGAAGTCTTGATCCGGCTGAGCGGGATAAGCAAGGCGTACGGCAAGACGCTCGCGCTCGACGGGCTCGAACTGGACGTGCGGGAAGGCGAGTTCTTCTGCCTGCTCGGACCGTCCGGCGCGGGCAAGACCACCACCCTGAAAACCGTCGCCGGACTCGAACAGCCCGACTCCGGCACGGTCGTGCTCGACGGCGAGGACATGCGGGGGGTCGAGCCGTACGACCGGGGCGTGGCGATGTGCTTCGAGAGCTACGCCCTCTACCCGCACCGCTCGGCCTACGACAACCTCGCCTCTCCGCTGCGCTCGCCCCGGCACCGGCTGCCCGCCGCCGAGGCCCGGCAGCGGATCGGCGCGATCGCCGAACTGCTCGGCATCTCCGCGCTGCTGGACCGGCCCGTGGGCCGGCTGTCGAACGGCCAGCGGCAGCGCGTGGCGCTCGGCCGGGTACTGGTCCGCCCGGCCCGGGCCTTCCTGCTCGACGAGCCACTGTCCCACCTGGACGCCAAGCTCCGTCAGCAGATGCGGGCCGAGCTGAAGGCGATCGGGGCCGTGCAGCACACCACCACCCTCTACGTCACCCATGACTCCGTCGAGGCACTCGCGCTCGGTGACCGGATCGGTGTCATCCGGGAGGGCCGGATCGTGCAGACCGGCACCCGGGAGGAGATCTGGTACGAGCCGTACGACACGGAGGTCGCCCGGGCGTTCGGCCGGCCCCGGATCAATCTGCTGCCGGGCGTGGTGACGGAGAGCGGCGTGCGCGCGGACGGCGGGGTCGAGCTGCCGGTCCGATCGCGGGCCGCCCCCGGCACGGACGTCCTGGTCGGTCTGCGGCCCCGGGACATCGCCCTGCACGGCGAGGGCCACGAAGTGACCGGGACCGTGTACGTCACCGAGGTGCTCGGCCGGTCCGTCGAGGTCACCGTCCGGCTCGGGACCGGGGAGCAGCGGGTGTCGCTGGTGGCCCCCCGGGCGGACGCGGCGCGCCTTCACACCGACGATCCGGTACGGCTCGTGGTCCGGCCTGAGAACCTGCTGCTGTTCGAGGCCGACCGGCCGGAGCGACCGGGACGACGGATAGAGACCGAGTCATGAGCAGCAACAGCAGTGGTGGACAGCAGGGGCCCGCGGCGCGCCAGGCCGCCATGGCCGAGCAGGTGCTGGCCGACGGTTCGGCGACGGCGGCGGAGCTCGCCGAGCGGTTCGGGGTGAGCCTGATGACCATCCACCGGGACCTCGACGAGCTCGAACGGCAGGGCATCGTACGGAAGTTCCGGGGCGGGGTGACCGCGCAGCCGTCGGGGGTCTTCGAGTCGAACGTGCAGTACCGGCTGAAGACCATGCGGGCCGAGAAGGCCGCCGTCGCCGAGCACGCGCTGCGCATGGTGGAGCCCGGGATGGCGATCCTGCTGGACGACTCCACGTCCACCCTGGAGATAGCCAGGCGGCTGCGCACGGCCGAGGTGACACCGCTGACGGTCGTGACCAACTTCCTGGAGGCCATCAACCTGCTGTCCGACCAGCGGGGCATCCACCTGATGGCGCTGGGCGGCGACTACGACCCGCTGCACTCCTCGTTTCTCGGGGTGTCGTGCGTGGAGGCCGTCGAGCAGCTGCGGGTGGACGTGTGCTTCGCGTCGACGTCGGCCGTGCACGGGGGGTACGCCTACCACCAGGAGCAGCACATCGTGTCGGTGAAGCGGGCGATGCTCGACGCCGCGGCACGCAACGTCCTGCTGATCGACCACACCAAGCTCGGCCGGGTCGCCCTGCACCGGGTCGTCCCGCTGTCCCGCTTCGACACGGTCCTCGTGGACGACGGGGCGACGCCGGAGGCACTGCGGGATCTGGACGAACACAAGGTCCGTTACGAGGTTTGCGCGATGAAGGGCGGCCATGACGGGACTGGAACTACGTGAGCTGAGGAAGACCTATCGGTCGCGCGGGCGGCCAGGGGTGGACGCCGTCCGCGGGATCGACCTGAGCCTCCGCTCCGGGGAGCTGCTCGGGCTGCTCGGACCGTCCGGCTGCGGCAAGTCGACCACCTTACGGATGATCGCCGGTCTGGAGTCCGTCACCGGCGGGGACATCCTCGTCGGCGGCGCGTCGGTCGTGGAGCGGCCCGCGCAGGAGCGGAACATCGGGGTGGCCTTCGAGAACTACGCGCTGTATCCGCCGCTGTCGGTCGCGGAGAACCTGGCGTTCGGCCTGAAGGCCCGGCGCAGGGCAGCCCGGGGCTCCAGGGGGGACGTCGAGCGCAGGGTGAAGGAGATCGCCGAGCGGGTCGGTCTGACCGACCTCCTCGGTGCCCGCCCGGCCGGCCTCTCCAGCGGCCAGAAGCAGCGCGTCTCCCTGGCCCGGGCCCTGATCCGCGAACCCGACGTGCTGCTCCTCGACGAGCCCCTCTCCCACCTGGACGCGGCCCAGCGCGACACCACCCGCCGTGAACTCAAGCGCATCCAGAAGGACCTGGGCCATACCACGATCCTGGTCACCCACGACCAGGAGGAGGCCCTCTCCCTCGCCGACCGGATCGCCGTGATGAAGGACGGCGTCATCCAGCAGCTCGGAACCCCCTACGAGATCTACGACAGCCCGGCCAACGTGTTCGTCGCGGACTTCGTCGGCGAGCCCGCGATCACCCTGTTGCCCGGCATCGCCGGGGGCGACGGGCACGCCCGCCTCTCCGACTCCGTGCGCATCGCGCTGCCCGTGCCGGTGGACCGTGGGCGGGAGGTGGTGGTCGGGGTGCGCCCCGAGGACGTCCGGCTCACAGCCGAGGGCGGCCTGCCCGCCCGGGTCGTCGCACACGAGCCGCTTCTGGAGTCGGGCCTGGCGACCCTCGCCCTGGACGGGGTCGAACGGCATCTGGTCGTCCTCACCGACCCCGAGGTGCGGCTCGCCCACGACGAACGGGTCCGGGTCGCCGCCGACCCCCGGCACACCCATGTCTTCGACGCCGAGACAGGAGCCTCACTGCGATGACCGAACGGAACAGCGTGCGTGTCGTGGCCGCCGGTGACCACTTCGTCCTGCCCTCGCTGATCACGCGGGCGGTGGAGCACGAGGTGGAGCGGGCCGACGTGACTGAACTGCGGCTCGGCTGGCCGCTGGAGCCGTTCGGGCCGGTCGCCGAGGTGCAGGAGGCCAGTGACGCCGAGGACGCGATGATCGAGGCGCTGGCCGGGGCGGAGGTCCTGGTCACGCAGATGGGCCCGGTCACCGAGAAGGTCCTCGCCGCCTGCCCGGATCTGAGGCTGGTCGTGGTCTGCCGGGGCGGACCGGTCAACGTCAACCTGGACGCGGCGAGGAACCGTGACGTACGGGTGTGTTTCGCGCCGGGCCGCAACGCCGCCGCCACCGCCGAGTTCACCGTCGGCATGATGCTGGCGGCCCTGCGCCGCATCCCCCAGGCCCACGAACCGCTCGCCGGGAGGGGCAGCTGGGAGGGCGCGACGTACTACACGTACGAGCGGAGCGGACTGGAACTGGAGGACCTGCCCGTCGGGCTGGTCGGGTACGGGGCCGTCGGCAGCCGGGTCGCGCGGGTGCTGTGCGCGTTCGGGGCGCGGGTGATGGTGCACGACCCGTACGTGCACGGCGAGATCCACGGTCTGCGCGTCACCTCGCTGGACGACCTCCTGGGCCGCTCCCGGGTGATCACCCTGCACGCCCGGCTCACCCCCGAGACACGGGGGCTGATCGGCGCCCGGGAGCTGGGGCTGCTGCCGTCCGGCGCGGTGGTGGTGAACGTGGCCCGGGGCCCGCTGCTGGACGAGGGCGCGCTGTGCGACGCGCTGGAGAGCGGGCGGGTGTCGGCGGCGGCACTGGACACCTACGAGCGGGAGCCGCTGCCGGCGCGGTCCCGGCTGCTGGGACTCGCCGACCGCGTGGTCCTCACCCCCCACTTGGGCGGGGCGTCACGGGCGGTCGCGGAGAAGGCCGCCCGGATCGCCGCCGAAGAGGTGGGCCGCTGGGTGCGCGGGGAGCCGCTCGCGCACTGTCTGACCTGAGGACCGGGAGGAGAGCCGCATGTACGTCGGTATCGATGTGGGGACGTCCATGGTCAAGGCGGCTGCCTTCGACGCCACGGGCCGCCAACTGGCCGTGGAATCCCGGCCGGTGGGCCTGGACCTGCACGGCGGGGTCGTCGAGCAGGACATGGAGGAGGTGTACGGGGCGGTCGTCGAGGTGCTCGAAGCGCTGACCTCCGCCGTGGACGAGCCCGTCGAGCTGGCCGGGCTCACCGGGCAGGGCGACGGGGTGTGGCTGGTCGACGGCGAGGGCCGGCCGGTGCGCCCCGCCGCCTCCTGGATGGACGGGCGGGCGCACGAACTGGTCGACGGCTGGCTGGCGGACGGCACGTTCGAGTCGGTGTTCCGGCGCACGGGCAGCGCGATGTTCCCCGGCTGCCCGGGTCCGCTGCTGGCCTGGCTGGACCGTCGTGAACCGAAGGCGCTGGACGCCGCGAAAGCCGCCCTGTACTGCAAGGACATGGTGTTCCAGCGGCTGACGGGAGCCGCTGCGACGACGGATGTGTCGGACGCGTCGATGCCGTTCCTGGACCCGCGGACAAGGACGTACGACAACCGGGTCGTCGAATTGCTGGGGCTGGCGCACCGCCGGGGTCTGCTCGCCCCGGTCAGCGACCCGGTCGCGACCGCCGAGACGCGGGGCGAGGGCCTGCCGTCGGGGACGCGCATCGCGAACGGGCCGTACGATCTGCCGGCCTGCGCGCTGGGAGCCGGAGTGACGTCCCCCGGGGACGGTCTGCTGATCGTCGGCACCTGTCTGGCCAGTCTGGTCGCCACCACCGATCTCGACCTGACCGGCGAACCGGCCGGCCTGTACATCTCCACGGACCGGCCCGGGCACTGGCTGCGCGCCATGCCCGCCATGGTCGGCACGGCGGCGCTGGACTGGGTGCTGTCGACGACCGGAGTACGGCACGAGGAGGTGGACGGCCTGCTGGCCGGGACCCCGCCGGGGGCGCACGGCGTGCGGGTGCTGCCGTACTTCGCGCCCTCCGGCGAACGCGCTCCCTTCGTCGAACCGCGTCTTCGCGCCGAGCTCACGGGCGTCTGTCTGGAGTCGACCCGGGGTGATCTGGTCCGCGCCACCTGCGAGGGCATCGGGTACGCGGCCCGGCACTGCCTGGAGGCGGCGGGCCTCACCGGGAACCTGGCCGTCTGCGGCGGCGGCACCCGCAGCTCCGCCTGGATGCGGCTGCTGGCCGATGTGCTCGGGCGGCCGCTGCGGGTCGTCGAGGGCGAGGTGGGGGCGCGGGGCGCGGTCCTGGCGGCCGCCGAACGGTACGCGGTGCCGCTGGACGCGGGGGCGTGGACGACACCGACGGCGGTGGTCGAGCCGGACCCGGAGCGGGCGGCTTTCTACGCGAGGGGTTACGAGGAGCACCTGGACCGGCTGGCCGGAGCCCGGGCCCGGGCCCGTCAGTGAACCTGGCATCGACGAAGGGGAGTTGCATGCAGCTCGGACGGAGATCCCTCCTGCTGGCGGCGGCCGCGGGGACCGCCACGGCCGCGACGGCCGCTTCGGCCGCTTCGGCGGCGGTCGAACCCCGCAAGGGCGGCGGCCCGGTCGTCATCGGTCACCGCGGCGCGGCCGGCTGGCGCCCGGAACACACGGCGCCCTCGTACACGCACGCCGTGCAGACGGGCGCCGACTGGATCGAACCGGACCTGGTGCCGACGAAGGACCATGTGCTGGTGGTCCGGCACGAGAACGAGATCTCCCAGACGACCGACGTGGCCCGGCACCCGGAGTTCGCGGACCGCCGTACGACGAAGACCGTCGACGGGCGGGCGGTCACCGGCTGGTTCACGGAGGACTTCACGCTGGCCGAGCTGAAGACGCTGCGGGCTGTGGAGCGGCTGCCCGCGGTCCGCAACCGCAACACCGTCTTCGACGGGCGCGCGGAGGTCATGACCTTCCAGGAGGTCGTCGACCTGGCGCGGCGGCTGTCGCGGGAGCACGGCCGGACCGTCGCGGTGTTCCCGGAGACCAAGCACCCGACGTACTTCCGCTCCCTCGGCCTGCCGTTGGAGCCGAAGCTGGCGGCCGCGATCCGGCGCAACCGGCTCGGCCGGCGCGAGTGTGTCGTGCAGTCCTTCGAGCCGACGAGCCTCAAGCGCATGACGGGCCTGGGTGTGCCGCTGTGGCAGGCGCTGGGGACGACGGGCGGTCCGTACGACCTGCCCTCGACCACCTACCGGGACATGATGACGCCGGCGGGCCTGGCGGGGATCGCGGAGTACGCGGACTGGATCGGGCCGGACAAGTCCTCCGTCGCCGGCACGACTCTCGTCGCGGACGCGCACGCGGCGGGGCTGCGGATCGGGCCGTACACCTTCCGCGCGGAGAACCAGTTCCTTCCCGCGCAATTCCGGCGCGGGAGCGGACCGAACGATTTCGGGGACGCTTTCGCCGAATACACGCTGTACTACCGCATGGGGGTCGATGCGGTCGTGACCGACTTCCCGGACTTGGCGGTGATCGCGAGGAGGAGCTGATGACGGTGAGCCGGGCGTGCCGGACCTGCGGCACCATGCAGGAGTTCCGGATGTTCAACGCCGCCGAGCGGGCGGCGGTCCGGGCGGAGAAGGGTCACGGGCACTTCGTGGACGACTAGTGGCGCTGCACCGCCGCCGGCTGCCGGTGGTACCAGCGCTACCTCAACCGCGGTGAGGACGGCCTGCTCCCGGAAGAACTCAAGATCCAGGCCGTCCCCGCCGAGTGAGCCCTACAGGTTGGAGAAGTCCGGGCCCTTGGTGCGGGTGCGCTTGATCTCGTAGAAGCCGGGGACCGAGGCCACGGCGAGGGTGCCGTCCCAGAGGCGGCCGGCCTCCTCGCCCTGCGGGGCCGGGGTGACGACCGGGCCGAAGAAGGCGATCTGCTCGCCGTCGGGGCCGGGCACGGCGATGACCGGGGTGCCGACGTCCTGGCCGACCTTGTCGATGCCCTCCTGGTGGGAGGCGCGCAGCTCCGGCTCGTACGGGGTGGAGTCCCAGTGCTCCAGGAGCGACTCGGGCAGGCCCGCGTCCTTCAGGGCGGCGGCGACCGTCTCCTTGCCGGGGCCCTCGGCCTGGTTGTGGATGCGGGTACCGAGCGCGGTGTAGAAGTCACCGAGGACCTCTTTGCCGTGCTCCTGCTGCGCCGCTATGACGACCCGGACGGGGCCCCACGCCTTGGTCTCCAGCAGTTCGCGGTACTCCTCGGGCAGCTCGTCCAGCTTGTCCTCGTTCAGGACGGCGAGGCTCATGACATGC
Source organism: Streptomyces sp. NPDC013187 (assembly GCF_042899705.1). Lineage (NCBI taxonomy): Bacteria > Bacillati > Actinomycetota > Actinomycetes > Kitasatosporales > Streptomycetaceae > Streptomyces > Streptomyces sp. NPDC013187. The sequence goes on from NZ_JBIBAF010000002.1 coordinate 201,888, forward strand.
CAGCGGACCTCGATGTCCCGGACCTTCTCCACCTCCAGCACCCAGCGGGAGGTCATCCAGGCCCAGGGGCACAGCGGGTCGAACCAGAAGTCTACGGGGGTCTTGTCCGACATGTCTCTCCTCGAAAGGCAACCGTTTCTCCCGCAACGCCGGTACTTGCTCGCCTCATTCCCGGCTGCCCCGTGTCAGGTGCGCGTGGCAGGATCGGTCCTGTTCAGCCGTACCCCACGACATCCGAGGAGTGCCGCCCGTGCCCGGTGAGAATCTGTCCCGCGACGAGGCCCGGGAGCGGGCCGCCCTGCTGAGCGTCGACGGGTACGAGGTGTCCCTCGACCTGCGGTCCGCGGTCGGTGAGGACCAGGGGGACGGGCCCCGCACCTTCCGCTCCGTCACGACGGTCCGCTTCCGCTGCAACGAGCCCGGGGCGAGCACCTTCGCGGACCTGATCGCGCCGAGTGTGACGGCCGTATCACTCAACGGCCGTGATCTGGACCCGGGAGAGGTCTTCGACGGCTCCCGGATCGCCCTGGAGGACCTGGCCGCGGACAACGAGCTGGTGGTCGACGCCCAGTGCGCCTACTCGCGCACCGGTGAGGGCCTGCACCGCTTCGTCGACCCCGAGGACGGCGAGGTGTACCTGTACACGCAGTACGAGCCGGCCGACTCCCGCCGGGTCTTCGCGAACTTCGAGCAGCCCGACCTCAAGGCCCCGTACCGCTTCGAGGTGCGGGCCCCCGAGGGCTGGACGGTGTGGAGCAACGGGGCCGGTGAGCAGGCCGACGGCGTGTGGCGGTTCGCCGAGACCAAGCCGATCTCGACGTACATCACGTGCGTGGTGGCGGGCCCGTACCACTACGTGACGGACTCCTACTCGCGTACGTTCGAGGACGGCACGACGCTGGAGATCCCGCTCGGCGCCCTGTGCCGCAAGGGCCTCGCGCCCTACTTCGACTCCGACGACGTCTTCCTGGTCACCAAGCAGGGCCTGGACTTCTTCCACGACCACTTCGACTTCCCGTACCCGTTCGGGAAGTACGACCAGGCGTTCGTGCCCGAGTACAACCTCGGCGCGATGGAGAACCCGGGGCTGGTGACGTTCCGGGAGGAGTTCATCTTCCGCGGGAAGGTGACGCAGGCGTCCTACGAGGGCCGGGCCAACGTCATCCTGCACGAGATGGCCCACATGTGGTTCGGCGACCTGGTCACCATGGAGTGGTGGGACGACCTGTGGCTGAAGGAGTCCTTCGCGGACTTCATGGGCGAGTTCTCCCTGGTCGGCGCGACCCGATTCGTCAACGGCTGGATCACCTTCGCCAACCGCCGCAAGGCGTGGGCCTACCGCGCCGACCAGCTGCCCTCCACGCACCCGGTCACGGCGGACATCCGCGACCTGCAGGACGCCAAGCTCAACTTCGACGGCATCACGTACGCCAAGGGCGCGTCGGTGCTGAAGCAGCTCGTGGCGTACGTCGGCGAGGAGGCGTTCCTGGAGGGCGCCCGGCGCTACTTCAAGCGGCACGCCTACGGCAACACGCGCCTCGGTGACCTGCTGTCGGTGCTGGAGGAGACCAGCGGCCGGGACATGAGCGCCTGGTCGCGGTCCTGGCTGCAGACGGCCGGGGTGAACTCGCTGACCCCGCAGGTACTGCTGGGCGCGGACGGCCGCGTCGAGGAACTGGCGGTGGTCCAGGAGGCGGCCGAGTCGCACCCGGAGCTGCGACCGCACCGGGTGGCCGTGGGCCTGTACCGGGTGACCGACGGCGGCACGCTGGAGCGCTACGCGCGCGTCGAGACGGACGTCGACGGCGCGCGGACGATCGTGGCGGAACTCGCCGGGGCCGAGGCGCCCGATCTGGTCCTGGTCAACGACGACGACCTGACCTACTGCAAGATCCGCTTCGACGAAACCTCGCTGGCGACCCTGCGCGAGCACCTCGGCGCGGTCACCGACCCGCTCGCGCGCGCCCTGTGCTGGTCGGCGCTGTGGAACATGACGCGTGACGCCCTGCTCCCCGCGCGGGACTTCGTGGACCTGGTGCTGCGCTTCGGCGGGCGCGAGTCCGAGATCGGCGTCGTGCAGATGCTGCACGCGTGGGCGGAGTCGGCGGTCACGCACTACACGGCGCCCGCCCGGCGCGAGACGGCCGCCGCGCTGCTCGCCGAGGGCGCCCGGCGCGAGCTGTACGCGGCCGGGCCGGGCAGCGAGCACCAGCTGGCCTGGGCGCGCTTCTTCGCCCGGACGGCCACCACAGAGGCCGACTTCGAGCTGCTGCGGGACCTGCTCGCGGGCACGGCGACGGTCGAGGGCCTCGACCTGGACCAGGAGCTGCGCTGGGTGTTCCTGGAGCCGCTGGCCGCGCACGGGGTGGTGGACGAGAAGGCGCTGGCCGAGGAGCTGGCCAGGGACGACACGGCCTCCGGCAAGCGCCACCAGGTGCGCTGCCTGGCCGCCCGCCCGTCCGAGGCGGTCAAGGCGCAGGCCTGGGCGCAGGTCGTGGAGTCGGACGCGCTGTCCAACGCCATGGTCGAGGCGACCATCGCGGGCTTCTCCCAGGGCTCGCAGCGGGAGCTGATCGCGCCGTACGCCGGGAAGTACTTCGCGGCGATCGAGCGGGTGTGGGCCGAGCGGTCGATCCAGATCGGCATGCACGTGGTGCAGGGACTGTTCCCGTCGCTCCAGCAGTCCCAGGAGACGCTTCACGCCACGGACGCGTGGCTGGACGCCCACAAGGAGGCGGCCCCGGCACTGCGTCGGCTGGTACTGGAATCCCGTGACGATCTGGCACGCGCGTTGCGTGGACAGGCGTGCGACGAGGCCGCTGACCAGTAGCTTTGGCCTGAGATCGGGGCGTTCCGCCTTCGTTACGAGACGAGTGCCCTCTGAGCCGTAACCCCTGGCCCGCACCCGAACGGACCAGGGGCTTTCGGCATCCGAACACTCGTCCTTTAGTGCCGGGTTGTCCGTATTTGTCGACGGACCTGTAACAGCGGTTCAAGGAGGGTCGGAACGCGGGAAATTGCGGGTCATGACCCACAACGCCCCGCTCTCCCCCCGCCCCCTGCACGACCTGTCGGGCGGTGGCCGCCCCCGCGTGCTGACGACGGCCCAGCTCCGCGCGCACGGTGTCTCCACGGCCGAGACGAACGAGCAGTGCCGTGCGGGCGGCCCCTGGCAGCAGCTCCTGCCGGGCGTCGTCCTGCTCCACCCGGGCCCGCCGACCAGCGAGGAGCGGCTGCACGCGGTGCTCATGTACGCGGCGCGGGAGCGCGGCACGGGGGTGCCCGCCCAGCCCGGTGCGAGCCGGCCGCACGCCCCCGCCTACCCCGAGGTCATGATCACCGGCCTGGCGGCGCTGACGCTGCACGGCTTCTCCTCCACTCCCCCGCTGCCGTCCCTGGACGCGATCGACGTCCTGGTCCCGCGGCTGCGACGGCTGCGCTCCACGGGCTGCGCGCGCATCGTCCGCACGCCCGTCATGCCCGACCCCGAACAGGTCACGGGGGTGCCGGTGGCACCGGTGGCCCGCGCGCTGGCCGACGCGGTGGCCGGACTCGCCGACGCCGTCGCCGTGCGCCGGCTGCTCACGGAGGCGGTCCGCGGCGCCCACTGCGACCCGACGGCGGTGGTCCGCGAGCTGAACCAGGCCCGGCTGCTGAGCCGTCCGCACGTCGTGGACGCGGTGGAGTCCCTGCTCGCCGAGGGCCGTGCCCGCGCGGAGGACCGCCTGTACCGCATGATCGCCGAGTACGGCCTGCCCGACCCGGTCTGGAACGTCGACCTGCGCCTGCCCGGCGGCCCCTATCTCGGCGGCCTCGACGCGTACTGGCCCGACCAGGCGGTGGCGGTGGAACTCGACACCCGGGCGCCCCGGCAGGACGACGACGCCGTGTGGTCGGAGTACGCCCGCAAGCGCGAGCACTTGGAGCGACTGGGGATCACGGTCGTCCACATCACGCCGAGGAAGCTCCGCGACTCCCCGGAGCAGCAGGCGACGGTGATCCGCACAGCCCTGATGGCCTCGGCCGACCGCGAACCGGCGGCGTTCGTGGTGGTGCTGCCCCGGTAGGGACGGGCGGGGGCGGGCCCGTTGGGGGGGGAGCCGCCGGCACGTCGATGTACTCGGACACGCAGGGGGCGGGTCTGCCGACGACCTCGGAAGGGGCCGCGCAGGTGGCCGGGAAAGGTCGTCCCGGCCACCTGTGCCCGTGCCCGTGATCAGGCCACCGCCTTCACGTGCAGAGCGTCGCTGTACCCGATGACCTGCCCTAAGTAGCTCCGGGATCTGGTCCGACACGCTTGCGCAGGAACACGGAGGTGCCGGCCGAGACGAGGCCGACACCCGCCAACAGGCACACGACCAAGTTGATCGACCTCGAGACGTACTCCACGGTGGAGCCGTCGGAGTACAGGCAGGCACTGCGAAGGGGCCAGTACTGCTGCCTGATCGCTGCCAGTTCGGCTCCGGCGTCGTTCTCGCTCTTGCACAGTTCGGGAAAGGGTCCACCCAAGCTGACCGAGAACCAGCCGCAGCAGTACAGCGCCACCGAAAGGGAAAGGAGGATCAGGGCGATGAGCGCACAGAGTTCCGGCAGAGGCGGCGGATGGCTCAGCAGCATGAAGATCACTACGACGCCCACCGCCGCAGTGACCCCGCTCACGACGAGCAACGCGCCCATAAGGATCATGTGCGACTACCCCTTTCCGCCTTCTGCGCGGCGAGGAACTTCGCGCGGCGGGCCACCTGCTGATCGATGAGATTCTGCAGCGTCTCAGGGAAACCCGCGTAAAACCCGCTCATGACGGAGTCGCCGCGATGGACGGTACGTACTGCTACTTCAGCGGCGAGTGCCCCGAGACCGCGGGCACCGGCGACTCCGACGCTCCGTACTGCCTCCGCCGAGCAGCGGCCGGAGCGGCCCGGCACGTCCTCACCCGCGCCCCGCCGCCGACTCAGCCTCTACTACGCTCCGTCGTCCGGGCGTCTGTGGGGGCCCCGAGCGGGGAGAACACCGGTCCCGGGTGGCGAGGGCTTCAGCCCTTCTTGAGCACCAGTTCGGTGTTGCGGTCGTTCGGGTCGCCGCCCAGGGTCGTGCTCGCGCCTGGGGCGTTGAGGGACAGCTCGCGGTAGAGCGCGGCGAGGCCGGTCTGGGAGAGGTCGGAGAAGTCCGTGCTGTGCGGGGCCGAGGACTCGACGAGGGTGGTGAAGACAGAGATCGTGCCGTCCTTGTTGTCGGTCAGCTCGATGATCCGGGCGAGCTGTGGGAAGTCGACGTGGGAGGCCGTGGAGATCTCCCAGAAGGAGCCGCCGCTCGCCAGGGCGTGCGGGGTGATGACGTTCTTGTGGATGTGGCCGTTCACCCAGGCGAGCACCCTGCGGTGGCCGCCGAGCAGGGCGAGGACCTCCTGGCCGTCGTGGCGGCGCTCGTTCGGCCTCGCCGGGTCGCTGCGGAGGTTCGTCATCGTCTTGCTGGTGTGGTGGCTGAAGATCACCGCGTAGGAGTCCTTGTTGTCCCGCAGTGTCTTGTCCAGCCACTTCAGCTGGGCCGTGCCGATGGACCCCTCGTAGTGGCCGCCGGAGTCGGTGGTGTCCAGGCTGATACCGATCACGTCGTCGGAGATACGGAAGGCGTAGTACTGGGTGCCCGCGTCCAGGTTGGCGGAGGAGTAGCCGTGTCCGGCCGGGCCGAGGCCGCGATGGGCCGGGTCCAGGTGCGCCTCGACGTACTCGGCCGGTGTGAAGGGGGCGCGCCTCTCGTCGGGGGTGACCGAACGCATGGAGCGGGCGTGGGACTTCAGGAAGTCGTGGTACCGGACGCCCCGGGGGTCGCGGGCCTTCTTGATCTGCGCCTGCAACTGCTGCGCCTCGGCCGCGGACACGTTCATCAGCTTCTTGCCGCCGACGGCGAGTTCGGTGAGGTAGGAGTCGCCGTGCGAGGCGTAGCAGCCCATCGGCAGGGAGTCGTGGTTGCCCACGGTCGAGTACCAGGGCAGGTTGAGGCCGGGACTGCGCACCTCGCGGATCGCGGCCTTCAGGAAACCGTCGAGGTGAGGGAAGCCGGCCTGCTTGTCGCTGTCGCGGACGGCGGCGTCGGGCTGCCAGTACTGCTTGAGGCCGCTGTTCTGGACGCCCTCGTAGCGGCGCGGGTCACCGGTGTTGGGGGTGATGCGCCCGCCGCTCATGATCTTCATGAACCAGTCCAGCTCGGACTTGGCGTTGTTGTCCGTGTTGTCGCCGGTGGTCATGGCGAAGTGCAGCGGGGCGCCGGTGACGGGGGCGCCGCGCAGCGCGTTGATCCGCTCCACGAGCGCGATCGCGCCCTGCACGGTCAGCGCCTCGTGCGGCCGCCAGGCATGGATGTCGGCCGAGCGCAGGTACTCCAGGCGCAGCGGGTGCTGGGCGTCGATGATGTGCAGATCGGTGAGCTGCACGAACGCGGCGAGCGCGGTACGGCGCCCGGCACGGCCGGGCTTGGGCGCGGCCAGGTCGGAGCGGACGACCCGCTGCCAGCCGGGTCCGTCGCCCAGGCGCCGGTAGCCGGAGCCGCCGCGCGGGGCGGCGACGGACGCCACGGTGGTGCCCTTGGTGTAGGGGGCGAGTGGTGCGGCCGGCGCCCGGCGCGAGGACGCGGCCACGGCGGTGGTGCTCTCCTGGGCGGTGGCGGCCTGGCTGTCGCTGGGCCGCAGGGCGTAGCCGACGCCCGCGGAGAGGGCGACCGCGCCGGTGGCGGCGAGGACGGAACGACGGTGGATGCCCTGGCCGGAGCCGGCGACTGAGCGTGTGCGCGACATGCGCTTCTCTCCCCGAGTGCGAACGCGTCGGCAGTGGTCGCGGGGCCTTCACGACGTGAACACCCCGCTCGTACTGGATCGTTGGCAACGGGAATGACCTGCGCGTAAACGAGGCGGCAACGCGCAGCGCCGATCACCGAACGTGGATCTTGGACTACCCTGCGCGTCGCCGCCTGCTCCGGATACGTCCCGGAGCAGGTCACGCGGCGTTCACCTTCCGGGGTACTGCACCTAGTTCTGCCGGTCGGCCAGGCGTCCGGTGGCCGGGCGTTCGCGCCACATCCGCAGCGCGATGTCGACCATCGAGATCCGCACCAGCCCGGGGACCGCGTCCAGGTCGTGCCAGGCGGCGAGGTCGGTCGAGCCGTTCACCTCGTTGCGCAGTTCGCCGCCGGTGATCCGGCCCTCGTAGACGAGCCGGACGCCGTGATGGTCGACGGCGGGTCCGAAGCCGTTGCGGAAGACGCGGTGGGAGGAGTCCACGCCGAGCAGCCCGGTCACCTCGATGCGGTACCCCGTCTCCTCCTCCACCTCCCGCCGGACGGTGTCGTAAGGATCCTCACCGTGCTCCATGCCGCCGCCCGGCACGACCCACTCGAGCGTGCCGTCCCAGGCGGGCGAGCGGGCGAGCAGGATCTGTCCGTCCCGGACGCATATGGCGTAGGCCGCCACCCTCAACTTCTGTCGCACTCCGGGACGTTAACCGATTTCTTCGCCACCTTCGGGACTGATGTCCACAAATCGCATCGCGGGTTTTCCCCATACATCCATCTCGTTTCGGTCAACGCTCCCCAAAGGACTTCACCTTGGGTAAGGCTGTGCGATCGTCCGGGCTTCCCGTTCGGACCATCTGCGACCAGGACCGATCGGGCCCAGGTCGCTTCCCGCTCGTTCCTTTACCTACAAGGGATGCCGATGACCCCTCCCACCCCGCGCGATCAGATATCGGGCCCGAGACGTGTGGCACGCATCGCCGTGGCCGCCGGTCTCGTCGCCGCGCTCTCCGCGGCCGGGCCGATCCCCATGGCGTTCTCCGCCGACGGCCCGGGCGCTGACGCCCCGGCCGAGCCGAGCGTCAAGTCCGCGCACGCCAAGCTCGGTTCGGACGACGCGGACCTGCTCGCGGAGGCCAAGGCCGACGGCGACAAGACCGTCACGATGATGATCGCCACCGCGCCCGGGAAGACCGAGCAGATCGCCGGGCAGCTGGACGCGGTGGGCAGTTCGCTGATCGGCAAGACCGACGACCGGCTCGGTTACGTCCGCGTCACCGTCCCCATCAGCAAGGCCGACAAGACCATCGAGTCGGCGCAGAAGCTCTCCTCCGTGCAGGCGATCGACCTCAAGGAAGAGATCGAGCTGGACGACCCGGTACCGGCGGGAGCGAACTCCGGCGGGACCATGGCTGAGGGAGCGGGGTACGCGGCACCTGACAAGAACACGCCGGCCACCAACCCGTACAACCCGTCGTTCGAGACCGGTGCCGTCTCCTTCGTCCAGGACCACCCGAAGTACGACGGACGCGGGGTGACCATCGGCATCCTGGACTCCGGTGTTGACATCGCCCACCCCGCACTGCAGAAGACCACCACCGGCGACAGAAAGATCGTCGACTGGGTCACGGCCACCGACCCGGTCTCCGACCGGGACGGAACGTGGCTTCAGATGACCGGCTCGGTGACCGGTCCGGTGTTCACCGCCGCCGGCCGCACCTGGAAGGCGCCCGCGGGCTCCTTCCAGTTCCGGACCTTCGCGGAGTCGGCGGCCGCGGGCGGCGACGTGGCCGGTGACCTGAACCGGGACGGCGACAAGACGGACGTCTGGGGCGTGCTCTACGACCAGGCCGCGAGCACGGTCCGGGTTGACCTCGACAACGACGGTGACTTCACCGACGACGAGGCGATGAAGCCGTACAAGGACGGCTTCCAGATCGGCTACTTCGGCACGGATGACCCGAACACGGCGGTCGCCGAACGCATCCCCTTCGTGATCGAGATCCGCAAGGACGTCGCCTACAACCCGGCCGGCGACAAGGCGGACTACGTCAGCATCGGCGTCATCACCGGCCGGCACGGCACCCACGTCGCCGGTATCGCTGCCGCCCGCAGCCTGTTCGGCGGGAAGATGAACGGCGCCGCACCCGGCGCGAAGCTCGTCTCCTCCCGTGCCTGCAACTGGACCGGTGGCTGCACCAACATCGCCCTCACCGAAGGCATGATCGACCTCGTCACCAAGCGTGGCGTCGACATCGTCAACATGTCCATCGGCGGCCTGCCGCCACTGAACGACGGCAACAACGCCCGTGCCCGCCTCTACACGCGGCTCATCGACGAGTACGGCGTTCAGCTGGTGATCTCCGCCGGCAACTCCGGGCCGGGCACCAACACCATCGGCGACCCCGCCCTCGCCGACAAGGTCATCTCCGTCGGTGCCTCCGCCTCCAAGGAGACCTGGGCCGCCAACTACGGCTCGGTGGTGGAGAAGAAGTACGCGATGATGCCGTTCTCCTCGCGAGGCCCCCGCGAGGACGGCGGCTTCGCGCCGACCCTCACGGCGCCGGGTGCGGCCGTCAACACCATTCAGACGTGGGCGCCGGGCGCCCCGGTCGCTGAGGCCGGCTACTCCCTGCCGCCCGGCTACGGCATGCTCCAGGGCACCTCGATGTCCTCCCCGCAGGCCGCCGGCGCCAGCGCGCTGCTCCTGTCCGCCGCCAAGCAGCGGAAGATCGATCTGTCCCCGCTCGCCCTCCGCACCGCGCTGACCAGCACGGCCCGTCAGATCAAGGGTGAGCAGGCCCATGAGCAGGGTGCCGGTCTGATCCGCATCGTGCAGGCCTGGGACGCCATCAAAGACGGCGCCACCGCCCACAGCTACACGGTGAGGGCCCCGGTCGACACCGCGCTCGACCAGTCCCTGAAGGAGCCCGGCTTCGGCACCGGACTCTACGACCGTGAGGGCGGCCTCAAGGCCGGTCAGAAGAAGACGTACGAGGTGACCGTCACCCGTACCACCGGTCCCGACCGCCCGCTGCGGCACGAGCTGGAGTGGGAGAACAACGACGGCACCTTCCGGCTTCTCGGCGGCGACGACGTCGTGCTGCCGCTGAACAAGCCGGTCACCGTCAAGGTCCAGGCCCGGGCGAAGACCGCGGGCCTGCACAGCGCCATCCTGCAGGTGGATGACGAGCGTACCGAGGGCGTGGACCACCAGATGCTCGCCACCGTGGTCGCGGCACACCCCCTGGCGAAGCCTTCGCACTCCTTCAGCGCCGCCTCCTCGGTGCAGCGCAACAACAGCGTGTCCTACTTCATCACGGTCCCCCAGGGTGCGAAGACACTGGAGGTGGCGCTGAGCGGTCTGAAGGAGAAGAGCCAGACGCGCTTCATCTCCCTGCAGCCGGCGGGGCTGCCCGTCGAGGACTCGGCGACGATCTACTGCTACCCGCACTACTCGCTGCCTTCCGACCCCAACACCTGCCGTCCCGACCTGCGGACCTACACCGACCCGCTGCCCGGCGTCTGGGAGGTCGAGATCGAGTCGCGGCGTACCTCCCCCGACCTCGACAACCCCTTCAAGCTGGACGTGTCGGTGCTCGGTACCGCCTTCGATCCGGCGGTGACCAGGATTGCCGAAGTGAAGCCCGGCACGCCGGTCGCCGCCACGTGGACCGTGAGCAACGACTTCGCGGCTCTGGAGGGCAAGCTGGAGGGCGGCTCGCTGGGTTCCGCCGTGCTCGACACGCCGAGCATCGGTCACCAGCAGGTGCGGACGACGACCGTCGAGGTGCCCGCGGGCGCGGAGCGACTGGACGTCTCCATCGGCAAGGTCTCCGACCAGGGAGCAGACCTCGATCTGGCGGTGGTCAAGGACGGCGTGACGGTCGGTCAGTCCGCCGACGGCGACTCGGAGGAGTCCGTCCGTCTGGACAAGCCCGCCGCCGGTACGTACACGATCCGGGTGGAGGGCTACAGCGTGCCGTCCGGTTCGACGACGTACGCCTACCAGGACGTCTACTTCACCTCAGCCCTGGGCTCGGTGAACGTCGCCCCCGGCGGCAAGGTCTCGCTGCCCGCCGGCGCCTCCGCCAAGGTCACCGCCGACGTGCTGGTCAAGGCGGCCGGTCCGGCGGGCCGTCAGTTCTTCGGCGAGGTCAAGCTGGTCAACGCCCGCGGCAGCGCGGCGGGCCTGGGCACGGTCGTCATCGAGAAGGTGACCGGCTGACGCCTGTCCCCGCCACATGATGAGGGGCGGGTGCTCCCCTGCGGCACCCGCCCCTCACCTGCCCCGCCCTACTGCCGGCGCGGGGCCTCTTCTCGCCGGCGCCACGCTCACTGCCCGACGGACAGCGCCCAACGGACCCCGGAGCCGGCCGTCACCTGAAGCACCGCGTCTTCGCGCGCCTTCTTCAGGGCGATCTGGTTGTAGGTGCTGCTTACCTCACCGTCGACACACTCCAGGGGGAAGTCCAGCCCCACGGGCCGCAGTTCCACCTTCAGTGTGCCCTCGCCCTGGCAGTTCACGGCGATGGACACCGGGCCGCTCCGCACCCCGCCCTCCAACGGCACGGTCCGGTTGCCGCGTGCGTCCTTCACCGACGTGATCAGCTCACCGTCGACGACCTTGGGCGCTTCGGTCACGGTCTCGCCCTCGATGTGCTCGGCCCGGTCCGTGGGCTTGGAGGACTCCTCGGAGGGCGTGCTCTTGTGAGCCGTGGCCGCAGGCGCCGTCTCCTGCCCGGAGCCGTCCCGAGTACAGGCGCCGCTCACCGCCATCGCAAGGGCGACCACCGCGAGGACGGCGGCCCGGCGAGGAGTTCGCGAACTCAGCTCTCCCACAAGTACCAGCCCACCTTCATCGGCGAATAGCTGGTGATCGTCTTCTTCGGCGAGGTCCGGCAGTTGCTGTAGATGGTGTAGCTGACGCCGGTGTTCTTGAGCCGGTACACGCCGTACTTGGCGTTCGTCGTCCTCTTCGCCGGGGTGCTGACGCTGATCTTGTTGCCGAGCTTGGCGGTCAGCGAGGCCGACAGGTTGACGTCGTACTTCCCCTCGATCTTGGCGAGCATCGCCTTGACACTGACCGTGAGACCACCCGTGACACTGACGCCGACCGTGCCGGTCACCTCGGAGGTGAAGGTCGACTTGGCGGTGCGGGGGGTGCCGTTGTAGTTGGACTGAGTCGCCCCGACGCCCTTGTGGTACTGCTTGCCCTTGGTCTGCGGGGTGTAGACGTTCGTGGTGCCGCCGCAGTGCTCCGCGTCGGGCTTGTCGCCGGGAGGCTTGCCCGGCAGCGGTACCTCAGGTTCCGTCGCCGGCTCCTGATCCACCTGCCCCTCGGGCACATCGACGACTTCCTCCTCCGGCTCCGCCGGCGGCTCCGTACCGATGACGATCTCGTCGGTGGCCGGGTCCGTCCCGTCCGCGTGGGCGGTCGCCGGCCCGACGGCTGCCAGTGTGGTGGCGGCGGCGACCGTCACGGCGATCTGAGTGGCCTTGCGCCAGGCGGATCTGGACGAGCGCTGAGACATGCGTGTACTCCTCCGGGGTTGGGGGACTGTGAGAGCCGGAGACGAAGCGAAACCGTGTTCGCTTTCCGGTGCCTTTGACACTAGGCCCGCCGAGTGGGCTCCGGAGCCCCCGTCGCCTGGCACACGGGGGCCATGGCACAGGGATGCCAACGCCCCGCATCCCAGGGGTTCGTACGTCTGATCGGGTAGCGTCAGCCCACTGACCTGACCAGTCAACGACCTTGCCCAGAGGGGAACCGTGCTGGAGACCATCGGCATCGACACCGCCGCCCACGACGTCTACCGCGCCCTGCTGCTCCATCCGTCCTGGACGCTGAAGGACATCTCCCAGGACACCGGCCTCACCGACGACGAGGTCCGCTCGGCCCTCGATCGGCTCGCCCAGCTGTCCCTGCTGCATGAAGCCGCCGATCATCAGTTCGTTCCCGTCAGCCCCGATGTCGCCCTCTCCCCCCTGCTGCTGCGCAAGGAGGCCGAACTGGACGAGCGGCGTGCGCGGCTTTCCCAGGAACGAGCCGCACTGGCCGCTCTCACCTCCGAGTACGCCGCCTGCGCCACGGGCCGCACCGACAGTGGGGTGGAGCGACTCGAAGGAGTCGAGGCCGTGCGGGTGCGGCTGATGGAACTGGCACACCGGGCCCACTCCGAGGTACTCACCTTCGTGCCCGGCGGGGCGCTCAGCGCCGCGGCTCTCCAGGCCGGCAGGCCGCTCGACGAGCAGCACCTCGCTCGCGGGGTCCGGATGCGGACCGTCTATCTGGACAGCGTCCGCAACGACTCGGCGACCGTCGAGTACGCCACGTGGCTCACCTCCGTCGGCGGTGAGACCCGCACCGCGCCGACGCTGCCCATGCGCATGATCCTCTGCGACCGCGAGGCGGCCGTGATCCCCATAGACGCCGACGACAGCAAGAAGGGCGCCCTGCTGATCCGCTACCCCAGCATGGTGCGCGCGTTGGAGGAACTGTTCGATCTGGTCTGGGAGAGCGCGCGGCCGCTCGGCACCACGCCACAGGACGTTTCCGAGAGCGCCCCCACCGACCGGGAGGCGGCCCTGCTCCGGATGCTCGCGGCAGGGCTGACCGATGAGGGAATCGCCCGCAAGATGGGGGTCTCGCTGCGCACGGTCCGCCGCAACACCGCGGACCTGCAGAGGCGTCTTGGGGTGCAGAGCCGGTTTCAGGCAGGCGCCGAGGCCGTCCGGCGCGGCTGGATGTGACCTGCCGGGGCCGGCCTCATGACGTCGCCCGCATTGGCCGCTCTCTGCCATGACCGGGGGCTGACAGATTCCGGATGGCCGCCCGGCTGTGTCTCGTTCCTAAGGTCGGACGGGTGTACGCAGTCAAGGTCCTTCTCCGGCCCTCGCCCTGGCCCGCCGCCCCCGAGATTCCCGGCCTGCCCGTGGTGATGCCCGGTGACCGCGAGCTCAGCGAACTGGCCGAACAGCGCCGCACCGACCCGCAACCGGGCATCGTCCATGTGGCGCTGGCCCATTGGGGGGGACGCCTGGTCGGCATGACCTTCGTCGAGGCCACGGATCTCGACGAGGCCCTGTTCCTGGCCCGGCACGCCTGGGACCGGTGGCTGAGCCGGCCCGGGGCGTTGCCCGGCTGGGTAATGGAGGGCTGTGAGGCTGATCGCTACCTCAACGCGCGCCGCCGGGAACCTCCTCCGCCACGTGGCATGACGGTGCCAAGTCCCCCTGAGGCCAGCGAGACCTGCTGACACCGGCAGCCGCACTCTGCATGATCGTGCTCAGACAAACGCGCTGCGCCACACGAAGCAAGGAAGACAGAGGCACAGATGAGACACATCACCGGGCGAGCCGTCCGACTGGCTGTGGGCACCACGGCGGCCATCGCCGCTGTGGGACTGCCCCTTGTATCCGGAAGCGTTTACGCAGCCGCTTCCGAGCCGGCCACGGGAGCATCCGTCGTCCAGGCCGGGGAGGCGGTGGGCGCCGATGCCGAGGGAACCGAGGAGCCGGTCGAGCTCACGTTGCCGAAGCCGAAGGATCCCGGCGACGGCAAGGGCAGCTGGGTGTGGGACAAGGAGAAGCCGTAAGGCTCTGCTTCCCGGTCGCGGGAGAGGGGGAAGGGGCGGGGCCTTGCCTCGGAGTTGCCGCGACGGGGAACAGGTGGGGGCGGGCGTCCGTACGGGCGCCCGCCCTTGCTGTGTCTTCTACCGGCACGGGAGGGTGCGTGAGGCGGGCAGCGCGTCGGTGATCCACGCCCGTTCACGGGCGATCTCCTTCTCCCCCGTCGCCCACACGTCCGGGTGGGCCCGGTCGCCGGAGACACCGACGAGCATGTGGTCACCGGCTCGGAGCGAGGGCACGGCGCCGGTCTCCAGGGGGAAAGTGATCCGCTTCCCGCCCTTGTCGGGCTTGTAGTAGCGCGTCACGTCCAGGGTGATCCGGTCCTGGCCGGTACCGGGAACGGTCTCGACCTCGGCGACGGTGCCCTCGACGACGATCCGGGCGCAGGCGAGATACCCGGCGTCGCTGAGCTTGGCGTCCCCTTCGGCATGCGGCCGCCCGGCGGAACTGTCGGCGGCGGACGACCCGCCTTGATCACTCCCGGCGTTCATGTCGCCGCTCTGGACGACGAGCCAGCCCATGCCGATCACGAGACTGGCCCCGACGGCGGCGACGAGGCCCTTCACGGCCACTGCCAGAGGGTCGGGCCTCTTACGGCGGGCCGCCAGCGGCATCACGGAGGCGCCGCCGCCGGACTCGGATCCGGGTACCTCCGGGGGCTCCGCGAGGGCGTGCCCGATGAGACCCAGCTGCTCGCGCAGCAATCCCACGTCGGCGGTCGCGGCCCGGTACTCGGCCATGAAGGTCTCGCTCGCACGGGCCTCGCGCGGTGGCGCCTCGCCGGTGATCGCCGCCATCAGCGCATCGGCCCCGTCGCGCCCGGCCTGGTCCTGTTGGGCGGTCACGTCACACCACCTCGTCCTCGTGCAGGCGGGCGCGCAGGGCCCGTACCGCTGTGTGCAGCCGGCTCTTGACCGTGCCCTCCGGGATGCCGAGCTGCTCGGCGATGGACCGGACCGGCAGGTCGGCGTAGAAGCGCAGGACGACGACCTGCCGCTGGGCGTCGGGCAGCTCGTCCAGGCCCTGGGCGACGGCGACGGACAGCACGCTGCTGTCCTCGCCGGAGGGATGCTCCGTCTGGCGCAGGGCGGCCAGCCGCTCCCCGAGCCGCTCCTGGCGGCGCTTGGCCCGGTGCCAGTCCATCGCGAGGTTGGAGGCGACGACCGCCGCCCACGCCGAGACGTCCCGCGGCGCCTCGCGGCCGCTCGCGGCCCGCTCCAGCAGCCGCAGGCGGACCTGCTGCACCCCGTCCGGCAGGTCCGCCTGCGGCACCCCGCCGAGTGCGAGCACCGCCCGCACCCTGCGCTCCTGTGCCGCGTCCAGCGGATCGGCCTCCCCCCGGCGATCGCCTTGTCTCAGCGGAACGTTGCCGGACCCGGCGTGCGCCTCCCGGGCGCGCCGGGCCCTCCCGCGCAACAGCACAAGCCACCCCCCTAGCCGTGTTTCTCCTACGACGCCGGGACGGCCCGGAACGTTCGGTGGTCTTTCCGCCGAGTTACAGCGAGCCCGGTCGCGGCCCGCCGAGCCCCGTCACGGTCCACCCGAGCCCCCTCACTGTCCGCCCGAGACCCGCCACGGCCCGCCCGAGACCCGTCACGGCCCGCCCGAGACCCGTCACGGCCCGCCGAGGCGTACATCACACTTCCGTGTGGCCGGGACCGGCATGGGCAGGCGAGCTTGCGGCGCACGACCCCTGCCGGACGAATTCCTCCAGCTCAGCGGGGTCGACACCGCAGGTCCGCAACCATGGAGCGGGACGAGCCGTCCCACTCTCCGGGCAGACCGGGGAAAGAAGTGGACAGGCGGGCCGTGGTCGGCCGCATGATGGAAAAGCCTCGGCCAAGCAACGAGTACGTGAAGAGACGCAGGAGAGGGAGTCACCGTGAGGGTCGGAATCGTCGGAGCCACCGGACAGGTGGGCACGGTCATGCGCAGGATCCTCGCGGAGCGGAACTTCCCGGTCACCGAGCTGCGCCTGTTCGCCTCGGCCCGTTCCGCGGGGTCGGAGCTGGACGGCGTGACGGTGGAGGACGCCTCCACCGCCGACTACACCGGCCTCGACATCGTGCTGTTCTCCGCGGGCGGCGCCACGTCCAAGGCGCTGGCCGAAAAGGTCGCCTCCCAGGGCGCCGTGGTGATCGACAACTCCTCCGCGTGGCGCAAGCACCCGGAGGTACCCCTGGTCGTCTCCGAGGTCAACCCGCACGCGATCGCGAACCGCCCCAAGGGCATCATCGCGAACCCGAACTGCACGACCATGGCCGCGATGCCGGTGCTGCGTCCGCTGCACGCCGAGGCGGGCCTCGAGGCCCTCGTCGTCGCCACGTACCAGGCCGTCTCCGGTTCGGGCCTCGCGGGCGTGGCCGAGCTGCACGGCCAGACGCAGAAGGTCGTCGCCGACGCCGAGAAGCTCACCCACGACGGTGAGGCGGTCGACTTCCCCGAGCCGGGCGTCTACAAGCGCCCCATCGCCTTCAACGTGCTGCCGCTCGCGGGCAACATCGTCGACGACGGGCTGAACGAGACCGACGAGGAGCAGAAGCTCCGCAACGAGTCCCGCAAGATCCTGGAGATCCCCGGGCTGAGGGTCTCCGGCACCTGTGTGCGCGTCCCGGTCTTCTCCGGCCACTCCCTCCAGATCAACGCCCGCTTCGCCCGCCCGATCTCCCCGGAGCGCGCGGCGGAGCTGCTGAAGGACGCCCCGGGCGTCGAGCTCTCCGACATCCCGACCCCCCTGCAGGCCGCCGGCAAGGACCCGTCCTACGTCGGCCGCATCCGCCGCGACGAGACGGTGGACAACGGCCTGGCCCTCTTCGTCTCCAACGACAACCTCCGCAAGGGCGCCGCGCTGAACGCGGTCCAGATCGCGGAGCTGGTGGCGGCGGAGCTGAAGGGCTAGTCCCCGCCCTCCTCGGACCCCCTGCGCACCTCGTAGAGGAAACAGCCGTACTCGACGGCCCGGACGTGGACCAGTGCCACGGCCGGGTCGTCGAACGTTTCCGTGAGGGCTCGCGGGAAGGCGGCGGTGCCTTCGACCAGCCGTCCGCCCAGGATGTGCCCCTCGGCCGAGTAGCGGCGGACCGTGCGGTGGCTGTCGGTGAAGGGGCGGGTGCCGGTGTCCGGCCCCACGCAGTCCTCGGTGTGGATGAAGACCGGGCCCTGTTCGTCGTAGGCACCCGGCGTGGCGCCCGTCTCCGCGGCCCAGCGGCGCAGCGGGGCGTAGGACACCAGGGCGATGCGTTCGCCCGGCTCGCTGCGGCGCAGGCAGCAGCGGAGCGGGGAGCCGCCCTCGGTGTCGGTGAACGGGGCCGTGGGGCGGCCCGAGTCGTCGGTCGTGCGCAGTTCCTCCAGGGCGCGCGGAGCGATGGGGCGTGCGGAGTACAGGGTCGTCGTCGTCATGCTCATCTGGCTCGCTCGCGCGGGGCCGGGGCACCGGAGGGATCCGGACGTCACGTTCCCGCGCTCGGCACGGCCGGCACGGCCAGCAGTGCCGGCGCGCCGCCCACACCCAGCACCGCCGCAGGTCCCAGCGCGTCCGCCGGCCGGCCGCCGGCGAACGCCCCAGCGCGACGGCCGTGTCGAAGACCCCCGCGAAGAGCGCCGACCCCGCTTCCCGCGCCCGGGGTGCCGCGGCCGACAGCCGGCTCTGGGCGCAGACCGAGACGCCTCCGTAGACCAGGCCCCACAGGAGCAGCAGGGCCGTGGAGGCAGCCAGTGAATCCGCCGCGGGGATCAGCAGCAGGACCGACGAGCCGAGTCCGGCCGCGATGACGAGCAGGGCCCTGCGGGGGTCGCGGGCCGCCAGTGCGCCGCCCGCGAACGTGCCCGGGCCGACGGGCGTGCCGGGCGGGAGCGGCGGCAGCACGAGGGACAGCGCCGCGCTAACCGCCAGGGTCACGCCGGCCAGTGCCGCGAAGGTCCAGCGCCAGCCGGCGAGCGAGCCGAGGAACGTGCCGGCCGGGACGCCCAGCACCGAGGCGACCGCTGTCCCGCTGAAGATCAGCGCGGCCGCCCGGCCGGCCCGGTGCGGTGGCATCAGCCGCGTGCCGAGTCCGGCCGCGATCGCCCACACCCCGCCGATGCACACCCCGACCAGGGCGCGGGCGAGCAGCAGGACGGCGATGTGCGGGGCGAGGGCCGAGAGCAGGTTCGCTGCCGTCAGCAGGAGCAACAGGGCGCACAGGACCGTGCGCCGGTCGGCCCGGCGGGCGGCAGCAGCGGCGCGCTCGCCGCGGCGACCAGGCCGGGCAGGGTGACGGCGAGCCCTGCGGTGCCGGCGGAGACCCGCAGGCCGTCACCGAGCGGGGTGAGCAGGCCGACGGGGAGCATCTCGGTGGTGACGACGGAGAACGTGGCGGCGGCGTGACCACCCTGCAGGAGGGGCT
Source organism: Streptomyces sp. NPDC013187 (assembly GCF_042899705.1). Taxonomy (NCBI): domain Bacteria; kingdom Bacillati; phylum Actinomycetota; class Actinomycetes; order Kitasatosporales; family Streptomycetaceae; genus Streptomyces; species Streptomyces sp. NPDC013187. The sequence continues at coordinate 220,688 of NZ_JBIBAF010000002.1, forward strand.
GCCCCAGGTCGCCGCCGGACGGGCGGACATGCTGCTGTGCCGGCCCACGGCCGCGCACCACCGGCGCGAGAACGTGGCGTTCGTGCCGGTGGAGGGCGGGCATGCTGCTGTGCCGGCCCACGGCCGCGCACCACCGGCGCGAGGACGTGGCGTTCGTGCCGGTGAAGGGCGTGCCGGAGTCGGCGCTCGGCCTGGTGCGGCACCGGGACGGGGAGTCGGCCGGGGTGCGCCAGTTCGCCCGGGCCCTCGCCTCCCGAGGGGTATCCCTAGGAGACGCCCGGGCCGTCGCCTGACGCCGAGCCGTCGTGGAAAGATGACGCAACCCACCCATAACGAGGAGATGACCGCGTGCCTGGCACAAACCTGACCCGCGAAGAGGCGCAGCAGCGGGCGCAGCTGCTCGCCGTTGACTCGTACGAGATCGAACTCGACCTCTCCGGCGCGCAGGAGGGCGGCACCTACCGGTCCGTGACCACGGTGCGCTTCGACGTGAGCGCCGGGAACGGCGCGGAGTCGTTCATCGACCTGGTGGCGCCGGCCGTGCACGAGGTGACCCTGAACGGGGACTCCCTCGACCCGGCCGAGGTCTTCGCGGACTCCCGGATCGCCCTGCCCGGCCTGCTCCAGGGTCGCAACATCCTCCGGGTCGTCGCCGACTGCGCGTACACCAACACCGGTGAGGGCCTGCACCGGTTCGTCGACCCGGTCGACGACCAGGCCTACCTCTACACCCAGTTCGAGGTCCCGGACGCCCGCCGGGTGTTCGCGAGCTTCGAGCAGCCGGATCTGAAGGCGACCTTCCAGTTCACCGTGAAGGCCCCCGAGGGCTGGACCGTCGTCTCCAACTCGCCGACCCCCGAGCCCCAGGACAACGTCTGGGTCTTCGAGCCGACGCCGCGCATCTCGACGTACATCACGGCGCTGATCGTCGGCCCGTACCACTCGGTGCACAGCGTGTACGAGAAGGACGGCCAGTCCGTCCCGCTCGGCATCTACTGCCGGCCCTCCCTGGCCGAGTACCTCGACTCGGACGCCATCTTCGAGGTGACCCGGCAGGGCTTCGAGTGGTTCCAGGAGAAGTTCGACTACGCGTATCCGTTCGAGAAGTACGACCAGCTGTTCGTGCCGGAGTTCAACGCGGGCGCGATGGAGAACGCGGGCGCGGTGACCATCCGCGACCAGTACGTGTTCCGCTCGAAGGTGACGGACGCGGCGTACGAGGTGCGCGGCGAGACCATCCTGCACGAGCTGGCCCACATGTGGTTCGGCGACCTCGTGACCATGGAGTGGTGGAACGACCTGTGGCTGAACGAGTCGTTCGCCACGTACACCTCCATCGCCTGCCAGGCGCACGCGCCCGGGTCGCGCTGGCCGCACGCGTGGACGACGTTCGCCAACTCCATGAAGACGTGGGCGTACCGGCAGGACCAGCTGCCGTCCACCCACCCGATCATGGCCGAGATCCGCGACCTGGACGACGTCCTCGTCAACTTCGACGGCATCACGTACGCCAAGGGCGCCAGCGTCCTGAAGCAGCTCGTCGCCTATGTCGGAATGGACGAGTTCTTCCGGGGCGTGCAGGCGTACTTCAAGCGTCACGCCTTCGGCAACACGCGCCTGTCGGACCTGCTGGGCGCGCTGGAGGAGACCTCCGGCCGCGACCTGAAGACCTGGTCCGAGAAGTGGCTCCAGGCGGCCGGCATCAACGTGCTGCGCCCGGAGATCGAGACGGACGCCGACGGGGTCGTCACCGCTTTCGCGATCCGCCAGGAGGCCCCGGCCCTGCCCGCCGGCGCCAAGGGCGAGCCCACGCTGCGCCCCCACCGCATCGCCGTCGGCCTGTACGACCTCGACGGGGCGAGCGGCAAGCTGGTCCGCCGGGAGCGGATCGAGCTGGACGTGGACGGCGAGCTGACGGCCGTACCGCAGCTGGTGGGACAGCAGCGCCCGGCCGTGATCCTGCTCAACGACGACGACCTGTCGTACGCCAAGGTCCGCCTGGACGAGCAGTCGCTGGCCTTCGTCACGGAGCACCTCGGTGACTTCGAGTCCTCCCTGCCGCGCGCCCTGTGCTGGGCGTCGGCCTGGGACATGACGCGGGACGCCGAGCTCGCGGCCCGTGACTACCTGTCGCTGGTGCTGTCCGGCATCGGCAAGGAGTCCGACATCGGTGTCGTGCAGTCGCTGCACCGCCAGGTGAAGCTGGCGATCGACCTGTACGCCGACCCGGCCGCCCGCGAAGCGCTGCTGGCCCGCTGGACCGACGCGACGCTGGCGCACCTGCGGGCGGCTGCTCCGGGCAGCGACCACCAGCTGGCGTGGGCGCGCGCGTTCGCCGCGACGGCCCGCACGCCGGAGCAGCTGGACGTGCTGGACGCGCTGCTGGAGGGCTCGCAGACGATCGAGGGCCTGGTCGTCGACACGGAGCTGCGGTGGGCGTTCGTGCAGCGGCTCGCGGCGGTCGGCCGGTTCGACGAGGCGGAGATCGCCGGCGAGTACGAACGGGACCGGACGGCCGCCGGTGAGCGTCACGCGGCCACGGCCCGCGCGGCGCGCCCCACCGAGGAGGCCAAGGCCGAGGCGTGGGCGTCGGTCGTGGACTCCGACAAGCTGCCGAACGCCGTGCAGGAGGCGGTCATCGGCGGCTTCGTCCAGACCGACCAGCGCGAGGTGCTCGCCCCCTACGCGGACCGGTACTTCGAGGTCGTCAAGGACATCTGGGAGTCCCGCTCCCACGAGATGGCCCAGCAGATCGCCGTCGGCCTCTACCCGACGGTCCAGGTCTCGCAGGAGACCTTGGACAAGACGGACGCCTGGCTGGCCTCCGCCGAGCCGAGCGCGGCCCTGCGCCGCCTGGTCTCGGAGTCCCGCGCGGGCGTCGAGCGCGCCCTGCGGGCCCAGCGGGCGGACGCGGCGGCCGGGGAGTAATCCGGCGGTTTCCCGTACGGCGGAAGGGGCGTCCGGTGTGTGCCGGGCGCCCCTTCCGCCTGCTCTCCGGCCGCGGCCGCCGGAGCTGCCCGCCTACCGCCGCAGCGCTCCGTCCGGCACGCGCGCCGGTTCGGCGCGGACCTTCGCGGTGTGGTCGGTGGTGCGCGGCGTCCGGGTGACGAACTGCCCCGCCACCGTCGCCCCGAACGCCAGCCCCATGCCCACCAGTTGCACCGGCGTCAGCGCCTGCCCGAGGGCCGCCCAGCCGACGACGGCCGCGGTCAGCGGGGAGAGCGGGCCGAGGAAGGTGACCTGGGTGGCGGTCATGCGGCCGATGCCGCGGAACCACAGCCAGTACGCGAGGGCCGTGTTCGCGAGGGCGAGGTAGAGGTAACCGCCGACCGCCCGGCCGTCCAGTGCCGGCGGGGCGCCCTCGATCAGGAAGGCGAGCGGCGCGATGAGCAGGCCGCCCGCGGTCAGCTGCCAGCCGGTCAGCGCCAGCGGTCCGACGCCCTCGGGGCGGCCCCACCGCTTCGTGAGCACGGTGCCGGTCGACATCGACGCCGTGGAGGCGACGGCGGCCAGCAGACCGATCGCGTCCAGCGCCCCGGCCGCCCGCAGGACGACGAGGCTGACCCCGAACGCGGCCACGACCCCGGTCGCCAGCGTCCACGCCGACGGCCGCTGCCCGAGCAGCAGCGCCGAGAGCCCGGCCACGAACAGTGGACCGGCGGAGCCGACGACCGCCGCCAGACCGCCGGGCAGCCGGTACGCGGAGAGGAACAGCAGCGGGAAGAAGGCGCCGATGTTCAGCGCGCCGAGCACCGCCGCCTTCCACCACCAGGCACCGCGCGGCAGCACCCGGGCGAGCGCGAGCAGCAGCAGACCGGCGGGCAGGGCGCGCACCAGGGCGGTGAACAGGGGGCGGTCGGACGGGAGGAACTCGGTGGTGACCGCGTAGGTCGTGCCCCAGGAGACGGGCGCGAGGGCGGTGAGGGTGATGAGGGCCGGGCGGGAGAGGGCCATGGGAGACACCCTTCGGAGTAGGTCAGCAGAAAGTAGCTTACTACTAAGCAACTTTCAGTCAAGCTACTTTCTTGCGGGTGACCGAGAGGCGGCCGATACTCATGGCATGAGCGAACGCCCCGAGCAGCGCAAGGACCCCGTCGACGCGATCATCGGCCAGTGGGCGGCGGTCCGGCCCGACCTCGACACCGCCGCCATGGAGGTCTTCGGCCGGATCAACCGGCTCTCCCACGCGATCGGCGAACGGGTGGGGCAGGCGTACGCGGCGTTCGGCATCTCCCGCGGGGAGTTCGACGTCCTGGCGACCCTGCGCCGCTCCGGCGAGCCCTACACGCTCTCGCCCCGGCAGCTGTCCGCGACGCTGATGCTCACCACCGGCGGCATGACGGGGCGCCTGGACAAGCTGGAGCGGGCGGGGCTGCTGCGCCGCTCCCCCGACCCGCACGACCGGCGCGGGCTGCACGTCACGCTCACCGATGAAGGCCTCGCGCTGGTCGACGAGGCGGTCGGGGCGGGGCTGGCGGTCCAGACGGAGGCGCTGTCCGCCCTGGGGCCGCGGCGGGCCGGGCAGCTCGCCGATCTGCTGCGGGACCTGCTGGCGGGCACGGACCGGGCCTGACACGGGCCCTGACGCGACGAGGGCGCCGTCGCGGTCCTCGCGACGACGCCCTCGGGGAGAACGCTGATCAGGCCTTGACTTCGCTCTTCGCCTCGGCCTTGGTGGCGATGTTGGAGCTGGTCGGGTCCTTCTTCTTGTGCGTCTTGTCGCCGACCATCACCAGACCGGCGATGACCAGGTACAGCACGATCGGGGCCACGACGAAGAGGCCCAGCGTCTCGATGACGCTCAGGCCCGGGCCGGGGTCGTCACCGTCGTCGCGGGTCAGCGCGCTCGCGGGGGACGACATGAGCAGCATCATCAGCGTCGTACCGGCTGCCAGGGCGCCGGCGCGCAGGGCGTTCTTCTTGTCCACGGTGTCAAAATATCCAACGCCGACCGGGCCCGCGCGCCCGGGGTGCCGTAAGGCGCCCTTTCACGGTGCCCGCCCGGGTCGGGCGCTCATGGTGAACAGGCCCCTCAGAGGCCCCCGGCTCATCGGCCGCCGTCCCTGAGGACCTCCATCAGCGCGTGCAGCCGCGGCGAGGCCGCGAGGTCCTCCAGCGTCACGGGCCGTCCCTGCGCGTCCGCGATGGGCAGCCGCCAGTTCGGGTACTGGTCCCAGGTTCCCGGGAGGTTCTGCGGGCGGCGGTCGCCGACGCCGTCGGGCAGCCAGACGCCGACCATGCGGGCCGGGGTGCGCAGCAGGAAGCGGTGGACGGCCTGGATCTGGGCCTCCTCCGAGGAGGTGTCGCTGCCGCCGCCCGTGCCCCGCAGCAGGCCGAGCCGGGACAGCAGGGACAGCCACTCCCCCGCGTCGGCGGCGGCCTCGGCGCGTTCCTCCTCCAGAGGGCGGGTCAGCAGACCCAGGCTGTCGCGGAGCTCGACGTGCTCGCCGGTGAGACGGGCGGCCGTGGAGGGCAGGTCGTGGGTGGTGGCGGTGGCCAGGCAGTCGGCGCGCCAGCTCTCGGGGGGCAGGGGATGGCCGTCGCCCTCCCAGTCGCGCTCGAACCACAGCACGGAGGTGCCGAGCACACCGCGCTCGCGCAGCGCCTCACGGACGCCGGGCTCGACGGTGCCGAGATCCTCGCCGATCACCAGCGCCCCGGCCCGGGACGCCTCCAGGACGAGGACGGCCAGCATGGCCTCGGCGTCGTAGCGGACGTAGGTGCCCTCGGTGGGCGGGTGGCCCTGGGGGACCCACCACAGGCGGAACAGGCCCATGACGTGGTCGATGCGCAGTGCTCCGGCGTAGCGGAACAGGGCACGCAGCAGCTCGCGGAAGGGGGCGTAGCCGGACGCGGCCAGGCGGTCGGGCCGCCAGGGCGGCAGGCCCCAGTCCTGGCCGCGGGCGTTGAAGGCGTCCGGCGGGGCGCCCACGGACATGCCCGCGGCGAAGTACTCCTGCTGCGCCCAGGCGTCGGCGCCGCCGGGGTGCACGCCGACCGCGAGGTCATGGACGATCCCGACCGGCATCCCGGCCTCGCGCCCGGCGCGCTGGGCGGCGGTCAGCTGGGTGTCGGTGAGCCAGGCGAGCCGGGACCAGAAGTCGACCCGGTCCATGAGGCCGTTGCGGGCCCGGACGGTCTCGGCCGAGCGCGGGTCGCGCAGGCCGGTCGGCCAGCGGTGCCAGTCGGAGCCGTGCACCTCGGCGAGCGCGCACCAGGTGGCGTGGTCCTCCAGGGCCTGGCCCTGCCCGGCGAGGAAGTCGCAGTAGGCGGCGCGCCGGCCGGGTCCGAGGGGGACCTCGCCGAGCAGTTCCAGCGCCTCCCGCTTGAGCTCCCACACGGCGTCCCGGTCGATCAGCGCGCCGTGCTGCAGCACCGCTTCACGCAGCCGGCCGGATCTCTCGAGCAGGGCGCGCAGGCGCTCGGGGTCGCGGACGTAGGCGGCCTCGGGGACGTCCTCGACGCGCAGGTGCACGGGGTCGGGGAAGCGGCGCGAGGAGGGGCGGTAGGGGGAGGGGTCGGTGGGGGCTCCGGGTACGGCCGCGTGCAGCGGGTTGACCTGGATGAATCCGGCGCCGAGCGACCGTCCGGCCCAGCCGGCCAGTTCGGCGAGGTCGCCGAGGTCGCCCATGCCCCAGGAGCGGCCGGACAGCAGGGAGTAGAGCTGGACGAGGAGTCCGTAGGAGCGTCCGGGCGGGGCGGGCAGGCGGGGCGGGGCGACGATCAGGTGGGCGGTGGCGGTGCGGCCGTCGGGGGTGGTGGCGGTCAGCCGGTGGACGCCGGGTGGGAGGCCGTCCGCCGCGGTGCGGCTCTCGCCCTGCTCGGTGTCGATGCGCAGCCGGGTCCCCTCGGGGAGCGCGGCCAGGGCGGCCGGGGGGCTGCCGCCCCAGCCGACGACGGTCGGCGGCAGCAGCCGTTCGGCCAGTTCCCCCTCGCGGGCCGCGAGCGCGGCGCGGACGGCGCCGGGCGTGCTCGCGTCCACGCCGAGGGCGGCCAGGGTCAGGGTGACCGCGGTGGCCGAGGCCGCGACCGAGCGGTCCGGGGACGGACTGTAGGAAGTGGCGACGCCGTGCAGGACGGCGAGGCGGGACAGGTCCTCGGAGGGCGGGTCGGCCGGCCGGGGTGCGGTCATCTACATCCTCGTGAAGTCCGGGACGAAGGCCGGGGGCTCGCTGGTCAGGGGGGCGGCTTCGGCGAGCGGCGGCTCACTGGTGAGGGGCTCGGCGTCGGGCAGCGGGGGCTCGCTGGTCAGCGGCAGTTCGGTGTGGGTGCTCTCGGAGCTGAAGACGCAGTAGCGCGGGTCGTCGTGGTGGGTGTCGTCGAGGTCGGCGGACGGGTCCGCCACGGGTTTGGACGGGACCGGGAGCGGAAGGAAAGTCATCGCAGCCACGGGGGCCTCCTTGTCTGGTTCGGCTTAACGGGTCATCGCAGCCCTACCCAGTCGACGCGAAGGCAGACGCCCCGGACTCAACATCGTGCTTCTGCTCACATTCCGCTTCCCTCCACACCTTCAAGATTCCGGCATTGCGGTCACAACGGCCACTCTCGTTGACACCCGGCCGGACGGGTGGTGGGCTCGTTCCGCCGGGCGAACGCATCTGGAGGGGGCCTGTGGGACTGCGGCGTGGGAAGCGGACCGTGGCCCTCGCGGTCGCCGTCGTCGCCGGGAGCCTCGTCGCCCCGCCCGCCGCCCTGGCGGCTCCGTCTCCCCCGGGCGCGGCCGCGCGAACGGTTCCCGACACCGCCGGTGAGGGTCTCTCCGTCTGGCCGCGCCCACAGTCGCTGCGCGCGAACGGCGCCCCGGTCGCGGTGCCGGACGAGGTCGCCCTGGTCACCGACGCACAGGCGGACCCCCACGCGGTCGCGACCCTGCGCGGGCTGCTGCGACAGGCCGGGGCGCGCCGGATCACGGACACGGCCCGGCCGGGCGCCCTGGTCGTGCACGCGCGCACGGAGCCCGTCCGCCGGGGCGACCGCCACGCCCTGCCCTCCGGGGGTTACGAGCTGTCCGTGGGCCAGGACGGCATCTCCCTCACCGGCACCGGCGAGGACGGTCTCTTCCACGCCGCGCAGACGCTGCGGCAGCTCCTGCGCCCCGGCAGCACCATCGCGTCGGCCGTCGTCCGCGACTGGCCCGGCACCGCCGTACGCGGCGTCACCGAGGGCTTCTACGGCACCGCCTGGACGCACGGGCAGCGGCTGGCGCAGCTCGACTTCATGGGGCGCACCAAGCAGAACCGCTATCTGTACGCCCCCGGGGAGGACCTCTACCGGCAGGCCCGCTGGCGTGAGCCCTACCCGGAAGCGCAGCGGGCCCGGTTCCGGGAGCTGGCCGAGCGGGCGCGCCGCAACCACGTCACGCTCGGCTGGGCCGTGGCCCCGGGCCAGGCCATGTGCTTCGCCTCGGACGCCGACGTGCGGGCGCTGACGCGCAAGCTGGACGCGATGTGGGCGCTGGGCTTCCGGGCGTTCCAGCTCCAGTTCCAGGACGTCAGCTACAGCGAGTGGCACTGCGGGGAGGACGCCGACCGGTTCGGCTCGGGCCCCGAGGCGGCGGCGCGGGCGCAGGCCCGGGTGGCGAACGCGGTGGCCCGGCACCTGGCGCAGCGGCACCCCGGCGCAGCGGGCCTGTCCCTGATGCCGACCGAGTACTACGAGGACGGCACCACCGACTACCGGCGGGCACTGGCGAGCGAGCTGGCCGCGCCCGTCGAGGTGGCGTGGACGGGCGTCGGGGTGGTGCCCCGCACCATCACGGGCGGCGAACTGGCCGACGCCCGCAAGGCGTTCGGGCACCCGCTGGTCACCATGGACAACTACCCGGTCAACGACTACGCCCCCGGCCGCCTCTTCCTCGGCCCGTACCGGGGCCGTGAGCCGGCCGTCGGGACCGGTTCGGCCGCCCTGCTCGCCAACGCGATGCAGCAGCCGGAGGCGTCCCGCATCCCGCTGTTCACCGCCGCCGACTACGCCTGGAACCCGCGCGCCTACCGGCCCGGCGAGTCCTGGCGCGCCGCGATCGCCGACCTCGCGGGCGGGGACCGGCGCCGCGAGCAGGCCCTGGCCGCGCTCGCCGGCAACGACGCCTCGTCGGTCCTGGACGACGGGGAGTCGGCGTATCTGCGCCCGCTGACCGAGGCGTACTGGGCGTCGCGGACGGCGGGCGGAAGCGGAACCGGAACCGACCGCGAGGCCACGCGGCGGCTGCGCGAGGCCTTCACCGTGCTGCGCGAGCTGCCCCGGCGGCTGTCGGGTACCGGCCTCGGCTCCGAGGTCGCCCCCTGGGCGCGGCAGCTGGCTTCGTACGGCGAGGCGGGCACGGCCGCGCTCGGCATGCTGGACGCGCAGCGCGCCGGGGACGCGGCGGCGGCCTGGAGCGCGTACCGCAGGCTGGGCGCGCTGCGGGCCCGGCTGGAGTCGGCGCCGGTCGAGGTCGGCACGGACGTGCTGGACCCGTTCCTGCAGCGGGCGCAGAAGTCGTACGCGGCCTGGTCGGGCATCCACCACGAGCCTCCCCGCAATCCCGGCGACGGCCGTACCCTGCGTTTCCCGCAGGCGCGGGCACTGACCGCCGTGACGGCCCTGACGGAGCCGGGCACCGAGGGAGTCGTCGAGGTGCACGTGCCGGGTCAGGGCTGGCGGGAGGCGGCCCGGCTGGACGGGTCCGGAGCGACCGAAGTGCGGCCGGCGGAACGCGCCGACGCCCTGCGGGTCACCGGCCCCGCACCTTCCCGCGTGCACCACCTCATCCCCTGGTTCGGCGAATCCCCCGCCACGTCGCTCGGTCTGCCCCGCGACCGGGCGGACGTCGAGACCGGCCGGACCGAGCGGCTGACGGCGCGGCTCGGGTCGCTGCGCCCCGCCGACGCCCGCGGCAGGCTCACCGCCGAGGCGCCCGAGGGCGTCCGGGTCAGGGTGCCGAAGGGTGAACTGGCCGTGCGGCGCGGCACGACGGTGGAGGTCCCGGTCGAGGTGACCGTGGAGCGCGGTGCCCCGATGCGGTCGTACGAGGTCCGGCTGGGGTTCGCGGGAGCGGAGCGCACGCTCACCGTCCGTGCCGTCCCGCCCACCGGCGGCCCCGACCTGGCCCGCTCCGGCACCGCCCGTTCCTCGGGCGACGAGACGCCCGACTTCCCCGCGTCGGCGGCGAACGACGGCGACCCGGAGACCCGCTGGTCGTCGCCGGTGGACGACGGCGCCTGGTGGCAGGTCGAGCTGGCCCGCCCGGCGCGGCTCGGCCGGGTCGCGCTGCACTGGCAGGACGCCCATCCCTCGTCCTACCGCGTCCAGGTCTCCCCGGACGGCCGCCGCTGGCGGACCGCCGCCACCGTGCGGGACAGCCGGGGCGGCCGGGAGAGCGTCCCGATGGACGAACGTGACGTGCGTTTCCTGCGCGTGCAGGGCGACAAGCGGGCGACGCAGTACGGGTATTCGCTGTGGTCGGCGGAGGCGTACGCCGTCTCGGAGTGAGCCTTCCGGGGTCCGGCGGTGGACTTCTCCGGTTCACTATTCACTCAGTACATGTACTCAGTGCATAATGATCGGCATGAGCACCCGCCACATCCTGCTGGGCCTGCTCGCGACGGGTCCCAGCCATGGTTACGACCTCAAGCGACGCCACGACGAACGCTTCCCGCAGGCCCGCCCGCTGGCCTACGGGCAGGTCTACACGACCCTGCAGCGCCTCGTGCGGGACGGCCTCGCCGAGGTCGACGGCACCGGCTCGGACGGCGGCCCGGAGCGCACGGCGTACCGGACGACCGACGAGGGGACCCGGGAACTGGCCCGATGGGCCGGGGAGATCGCACCACCGGCACCCTTCGTGGCGAACGAGATCTTCGCCAAGGTCGTGGTCGCGATCCTCTCCGGCGGTGACCCGGCCCGGTACCTGAGCGCCCAGCGCGCCGCGCACATGGAGCGCATGCGGGAACTCACGGCGGTCAAGGCCGCCAAGGGCGCCGATCTGGCGACCGTGCTCTCGGCGGACTACGCCCTCAACCACCTCGACGCCGACCTCCGCTGGATGAACACCACGGCGGCCCGGCTCACCACCCTGACCGCGGAGGTCGACGCAGCATGAGCAGACCCGTGCCCCTTCTCACGGCCGGTGGTCTCACCAAGGCGCACGGCCGGACCCCGGCCCTGCGCGGCGCCTCGGTCACCCTGCACGCCGGCGAGATCCTCGCCGTGACCGGCGCGAGCGGCAGCGGCAAGTCGACGCTGCTGCACTGCCTGGCCGGCATCGTCCGCCCGGACGCCGGCTCGGTGACCTACGACGGCCGGCGGCTGGAGGACCTGCCCGAGAAGCGGCTGAGCGAGCTGCGGCGAACCGAGTTCGGCGTGGTGTTCCAGTTCGGGCAGCTCATCCCCGAGCTGACGGTCCTCGACAACGCCGCCCTGCCCCTGCTGCTGGCGGGCACCGGCCGGGCCGAGGCCCGGGCCCGGGCCGGGGAGTGGCTGGAGCGGTTCGGGGTGCGGGGCCAGGAGGACCTGCGGCCGGGCGAGCTGAGCGGCGGCCAGGCGCAGCGGGCCGCGCTGGCCCGGGCCCTGGTCACCGGGCCGAGGGTGGTCTTCGCCGACGAGCCGACGGGTGCGCTGGACTCCCTGGCCGGCGAGCAGGTCATGACGGCCCTCGTCCACACGGCCCGCGAGTCGGGCACGGCCGTCCTGCTGATCACGCACGACGCCCAGGTGGCCGCGTACGCGGACCGCGAGGTCCAGCTGCGGGACGGGACCGTGGCGGCGCTGGGGGTGACGGCATGACGTCGCTGAGGGCCGATCTGCGGCTCGCCTGGGACCTCACCCGGGGTTCCGACCGCGGCGAATGGTGGCGTGTGGCCCTGACGGCGGCGGGAGCGGCGCTCGCGACCGGGTTCGCACTGGCCGCCGTCGCTCTGGCCGCGCTGCGCGGCCAGTACGCCGTGCCCGTGGCCGCGGGCCTGCTGAACCAGCCCGGGACGCGGTCGGGGGTGATCGCCGGCCTGCTGCTCCTGCTCGTGCCGGTGCTCGGGTTCCTCGGCCAGTGCGCGCGCATCGGGGCGGTGCACCGTGACCGCCGGCTGGCCGGGCTGCGGCTGGCCGGGGCGGCACCCTGGCAGGTGCGGCGGATCGCCGCGCTGGAGACCGGGCTGGCCGGTCTGCTGGGCTCGGCGGTCGCCACCGTCTTCTCCGTGCTGCTCCTGCTGCGCCTGTGGGACCGGCCCACGGCCCTGGCCTGGGCGGGGATCGCCTTGGTCGCCATCGCCGTGCCGCTGCTGGGCGCGGCGGTGAGCGTGCTGGCCCTGCGCCGAGTGGTCGCCTCGCCCCTGGGCTGGGTCCGCAGGGTCGCGCCACGCACCGGACGGGGACCGGGGCTGTTGTTTCTGGCGGGGCTGCTGCTGGTCGGGGTGGTGGCGCTGCTCGCCCTGGCCACCACGTCCCCGGCCGCGTCCAACCGGCCGGGCAACGGACTGCCGCTGACGGTGGTGGGCATCGTCCTCGCCGGCGGCGCGGGCGCGGTGTGGCTCTCCGGGGCCATGGCCGAGGTCACCGGTCGGGTCCTGGCGGCCCGGGCCCGTTCGGCGGCGACGCTGATCGCGGCGCAGCGGCTGCGCGCTGACCCCTGGTCGGCCGCCCGCACCCACGCGGCGGTGCTGCTGGTGACGGTCGTCGGGACCGGCTTCCTGGGGATCCGGCAGGTCATGGGCGATGTGGTGCGCACCCAGGGGTTCTCCGAGCGTGCGGACTACTACCTCACCGGCCTCGACCTCACCGGCGCCGCCATCGCCCTCGCCTTCGCGATCGTCCTGTCCGGCCTCGCCGTCGGCACGGCCGAGTCCCTGGCCACCCGCCGCCGTGGTCTGGCCGCGCAGGTCGCCGCCGGGGTGCCGCGCGCGGTGCTCGGCCGGGCCCTGCTGCTGGAGACCGCGCTGCCGCTGGCACCGGCGGTGCTGCTCGCGGGCCTGGGCGGGATGGCCATCGGCACCTGGTACGCGTGGCTCGGCCACCACCCGGTCCCGTGGGTGATGGTTCTGGCGCCCCTCGCGGTCTACGCCGCCTGCCTGCTCGCCGCGGCGACCTCGCTGCCGCTGCTGAGCCGCACGGTGCGGCCGGGGGAACTGCGCTACGCATGACGTAGGACCGCCCGGCACCGCACAAAGAGCGGCCGACCCCGGGGGAACGGGGGTTCCCCGGGGGCCGGCCCCGTGCCGTGTGCGCCGACACGAAGGCCCGGATCGTCAGGCGGAAATGCCGTCGATCCGGGCCATGGCGTCCTCCGCGCCGTACGGCTGCAGGTACGGCATCCAGCGCGGGTCCCTATGGCCGGTCCCGATGATGCGCCAGGCCAGGCCGGACGGCGGAGCGGGTTTGTGGCGCAGTCGCCAGCCGATCTCGAAGAGGTGCCGGTCGGCCTTCACATGGTTGCAGCGGCGGCAGGACGCCACCACGTTGTCCCAGACGTGCTTGCCCCCGCGGCTGCGCGGGATGACGTGGTCGACGCTGGTTGCGACGCCACCGCAGTACATGCACCGGCCCCCGTCGCGGGCGAACAGCGCCCGGCGGGTCAGAGGAACGGGCCCCCGATAGGGAACCCGGACGAATCGCTTGAGCCGGACCACGCTGGGTGCGGGGACTGTGACGGTCGCGCTGTGCAGATAGGCGCCGGACTCCTCGAGGCATACGGCCTTGTTCTCGAGGACGAGGACGAGCGCGCGGCGGAGCGGTACGACACCTAGCGGCTCGTACGACGCGTTGAGGACCAGGACATGCGGCACGGATGCCTCCTTGGACGCCGGCGGCGCGTGGCTCGCGCCGGGACGATTCGTAGCCAGTCTCCCCTCATGCCTGGTGGAAGCGCCACCATGTCCCCGTAACGGGCTGGGAGTGTTTTCGACCACATCTGATTCATCCCCCGGACCATGGCCTGTTCAAGCCCAGGTGAGCACGGTCTCTCCTTCACACATCCTGCCGAAGCACACACAATGCCCCGTTAGTGTGGTGGTTCTGCCCCTTCGGTGACCCAGCCGTGACCTTGACCCCGTGAACCACCGCACCGGGGCAGACCGCTGCACCTGGAGGTACCTGCCGTGTCCCTGTCCGCCGTCCTGCTCGCCGCCGGCCCGTCGCCGTCGCCGACCCCCTCGGACTCGGAAACCCCGAGAGTGCCCTCGCTCCAGGACGCCCAGGAGAGCGCGACGAACGCCGCCGGCTGGGTCGAGCAGAACTGGTCGACGTGGCTCGCGATCGGCCTCAGGGTCCTGCTCATCGTGGTGATAGCCGCGGTGCTGAGGGTCTTCGTGCGCCGGGCGATCACCAAGCTGATCGACCGCATGAACCGGACCGTGCAGTCCGTGGACGGCAGCGCGCTCGGCGGGCTGCTGGTCAACGTCGAACGCCGTCGGCAGCGTTCGCAGGCCATCGGCTCGGTGCTGCGCTCGGTGGCGTCGTTCCTGATCATCGGCACCGCCGCGCTGATGATCCTGGGCACCTTCCAGATCAACCTCGCCCCGCTGCTGGCCTCGGCCGGTGTCGCCGGTGTGGCGATCGGCTTCGGCGCCCGCAACCTCGTCACGGACTTCCTGTCCGGCGTCTTCATGATCCTGGAGGACCAGTACGGCGTCGGCGACACGATCGACGCGGGCGTCGCCTCCGGCGAGGTGATCGAGGTCGGCCTGCGCGTGACCAAGCTGCGCGGCGACGGCGGCGAGATCTGGTACGTCCGCAACGGCGAGGTCAAGCGCATCGGCAACCTCTCGCAGGGCTGGGCGACGGCCAACGTCGACGTCACGGTCCACTCCGGCGAGGATCTGGACAAGGTGAAGGCCACCCTGGACGAGGTCGCCGAGAAGATGGGCGCCGAGGAGCCCTGGAACGAACTGCTGTGGGGCCCGATCGAGGTCCTCGGCCTGGACAGCGTGCTGCTGGACTCGATGGTCGTGCGCGTCACGGCCAAGACCATGCCCGGCAAGTCCCTGACCGTGGAGCGCGAGCTGCGCTGGCGCATCAAGCGGGCCTTCGACGCGGCGGGCATCCGGATCGTCGGCGGCGCCACGGCCCCGGTGGAGGAGCAGCCCGCGGACCCGACGGCGGGCATGGCGGCGCCGTCGGTGTACGCGAACACGGCGTCCCCGCAGTCCGCGGCGGCCTCCCCGCTCGCGCCGCCGACGCCGACGAGCACCACGAAGTAGCAGCGCACACCCTTACGGAGAGGGCGGTGTCCGGTCCGGCCGGGCACCGCCCTCCCGCATGTCCGGATGACGGCAGGCCGTCCTCTATTGACGCCCGCGTGGCACCGGGCCTACCTTCCTCCCACCGATAGGAAACTTTCCTAACAGTGATCCCGGGGAGCGGCCTCCCGATGGACTTCCCCGCCTGATCACTGAGAAGCTGAGCAGCCGAAGGGCAGGTGTGGACACGCATGGCAGGAACCGCCGGCACGCCGGGCACCCCACGCGTCCTGCGCGCCATGAACGACCGGGCCGCCCTGGACCTGCTGCTGGAGCACGGACCGCTGTCCCGTACCCGGATCGGCAAGCTCACCGGCCTGTCCAAGCCGACCGCCTCCCAGCTCCTGGCCCGTCTGGAGGCGGCGGGCCTCGTCCTGGCCACCGGCACCACCGAAGGCCGGCCCGGCCCGAGCGCCCAGCTCTACGAGGTCAACCCGGCGGCCGGATACGCCGCCGGACTCGACGTCACCCCCCAGCGGATCCTCGCCGCGGTCGCCGACATCACCGGCCGCACGGTCGGCCGCCACGAGCTGCCCACCCCCGGCAGGCGCACCGGCACCCCGGTCGTCCAGCAGGTCACCGACGCCCTGGACGGCGCGGTGAAGGCGGCCGGTCTCGCCCGGGACGACATCCACCGCCTCGTCATCGGCACCCCCGGCGCCTTCGACCCCACCACGGGCCGGCTGCGCTACGCCTCCCACCTCCCCGGCTGGCACTCCCCCACCCTGCTGGACGAGCTCGCCGCCGCTCTGCCGATGCCGTTCGAGTACGAGAACGACGTCAATCTGGTCGCGCTCGCCGAGCAGCGCCTCGGGGCGGCCCGGGGCCACGCGGACTTCGTGCTGCTGTGGAACCAGGAGGGTCTGGGCGCCGCCCTGGTCCTCGGCGGCCGGCTGCACCGCGGCTGGACCGGCGGCGCCGGCGAGGTCGGCTTCCTTCCGGTGCCGGGCACACCCCTGGTCCGCCAGGTGACCAAGGCCAACAGCGGCGGCTACCAGGAGCTGGCCGGCTCCCAGGCCGTCCCGCGCCTGGCCCGTGAACTCGGCATCGAGGACGTCCCGCCCGGGCCGTACGCCGAGGCCGCCGCCCACCTGGTGGCCCGCGCGGCACAGGCCGGCGACGACGCCCACCGGCAGCTCCTGCGGACCTACGCGACCCGGCTGGCCACCGGTCTGGCCTCGCTGGTCTCGGTCCTCGACCCCGAGCTCGTCGTGCTGAGCGGAGCCGTCCTCACCGCGGGCGGCGAGCCGCTGCGCGCCCTCGTCCAGGCCGAACTGGAAGAGCTGGCCGCGTCCCGCCCGCGCCTGGTCGTGGGCGACGTCCGTGAACACCCCGTGCTGCGCGGCGCGCTGGAGAGCGCGCTCGCGACCACCCGCGACGAGGTCTTCGACACCTCCCGCTGAGCCACCTCAGGCTGCACCCCTCACGCCACCCCCCTCCCGCGATTCCCTTCCTCTCCTCTTCCCCCGTGCCTCAGGGAGCCCTGCCATGCCCGAAATATCGAGAAAAAACACCATCGCTCTCGCCGCCTCCGCCTCCGTCGCCCTCCTCGCCACGTCCTGCACCGGCCAGCCGGAGGCCGGCGCGAGCGACGACGCCTCCAAGGAGACGACCGTCACCTTCTGGCACGCCTGGAGCGCGCCGTCGGAGGTGAAGGCCGTCAAGGACCTGGTCGCCGGATTCCAGAAGGCGCACCCCGACATCCACGTCGATGTCGTCGGCAACATGACGGACGACAAGATGAACCAGGCCCTGCGCACCGGCGGCGCCAAGGCCCCGGACGTGATCTCGTCGTTCACCACGAACAGCGTCGGCAAGTTCTGCTCCTCGGGCGCACTGGTGGACCTCGACCCCTTCTTCGAGAAGTCGGGCATCGACCCGCGGAAGACCTTCCCGAAGGCCATGAACGAGTACACCCGGTTCGAGGGCAACCGCTGCGCGGTCCCCCTCCTCGGTGACGCCTACGGCCTCTACTACAACAAGACGGCGTTCAAGAGGGCCGGCATCACCGCCCCGCCGAAGACCTGGCCGGAGTTCGAGCGGGTCGCCAAGAAACTGACGATCCCCCAGGGCGACTCGTACAAGCAGCTCGGCTTCATGCCGAACTACCACGGCTGGGAAACCACCACCGAGCACTACCTCGGCCAGTTCTCCCCCACGTACTTCGACAAGAACGGCAAGTCCAACGTCGCGAAGGACCCCGCTTTCGCCGAGGCGTTCACGGTCCAGAAGAAGCTGGTGGACGAACTCGGCGGCTACCGGAAGCTGGAGACCTACCGCTCCCGGCTCGGCGACGAGTGGGGCCCCAAGCACCCGTTCCACACCGGCCAAGTGGCCATGCAGCTCGACGGCGAGTGGCGCCTGGGCATGGCCCTCGCCACCAAGCCGAAGTTCGACATCGGCGTCGCCCCGCTGCCCGTCCCCGACGACCGGGCCGACCAGTACGGCAAGGGCTACATCACCGGCACCGTCGCCGGTATCGCGGCGACCAGCAGGAAGCAGAACGCGGCCTGGGAGCTGGTGAAGTACATCACCACGAACACGGACGCGGTGGTGAACTTCTCCAACGCCATCCACAACGTGCCCTCGACGCTGGCGGCCCTGAAGTCCCCGAAGCTGAAGTACGACCCGCGCTTCAAGACGTTCCTGGAGATCGCCGCGAACCCGGACTCCACCACGGCCCCCGCCTCCGTCAACGGCGGTGTCTACCTCACCACGATCCAGCAGTTCGGCTACGACTACGAGAGCGGCAAGGCGACCGACCTGAAGAAGGGCCTTCAGGAAGCCGCTCGGCAGATCGACACGGACATCGCGCAGGCGAAGTAAGCCATGAGCACCCACACCCTGCGGGCGAAACACCGCCGCTCGACCCTGCGCACCCTCGCCTTCCTCTCCCCCTGGCTGATCGGCTTCACGGTCTTCTTCGCCTACCCCCTGCTCTCCACCGTCTACTTCTCCTTCATGCACTACGACGGCTTCAAGCCGCCCGTGTGGAGCGGCACGCAGAACTGGAGTTACGTCTTCGAGCACTACCCCCTCTTCTGGCCCGCCCTGCGCAACACCCTGTGGCTGGTCGTCGTCATGGTCACGCTCCGGGTCGCCTTCGGCCTGGGCGTGGGCCTGCTCATCACCAGGATCAAGACGGCCACGGGCGTCTTCCGCACCCTCTTCTACCTGCCCTACCTGGCCCCACCCGTCGCGGCCACGATGGCCTTCGCGTTCCTCCTCAACCCCGGTACCGGCCCGGTCAACTCGGTCCTGGAGAAGGCCGGACTCCCCACCCCCGGCTGGTTCAACGACCCCACCTGGTCGAAACCGGCCCTGACCCTCCTGGCCCTGTGGGGCATCGGCGACCTGATGGTCATCTTCATGGCGGCCCTGCTCGACGTGCCGAAGGAGCAGTACGAGGCGGCCGAACTGGACGGCGCGAGCCCCTGGCAGCGCTTCCGCTACGTCACCCTCCCGAACATCTCGCCGATCGTCGTGTTCGCGGTCGTCACGGGAGTGATACAGACGATGCAGTACTACACCCAGCCGCTGATCGCCGGAAAGGTCGCCTCGGGCGTGATCCAGGGCGCCGGAACGCTGTTCGAGCCCGGCTACCCCGACAAGTCGACCCTCACCCTCCCCCAGCTCGTCTACAACCTGGGCTTCCAGCGCTTCGACTACGGCTCGGCCTGCGTGGTCGCCCTGGTGCTCTTCGCCCTCTCCATGGCCTTCACGGCCCTTCTGATGCGCCGCAGGGGCGGCCTGATCCAGGCAGGTGAACGATGACGCAGGTACTCGACAGGCCCCTGGAGCTGAAGACACCCCCCTCGCCGGCGGAACGCACGGCCCACCGCAGGGCGCTGCTGGAGTGGATCGCGGTCCACTCCCTCGGCATCGCGGCGGCCCTCTTCTTCACGCTCCCCTTCGTGTTCGTCTTCCTCACCTCCCTCATGAGCGACAGCCAGGCGCTCAGCCGGGACCTGATCCCGCGCACCTGGGAGTGGGGCAACTACGCGAAGGTCTTCGCCACCCCCGGCTTCCTGACCTGGTGGAAGAACACCTTGATCTACGCGGGCCTGGGCACGGTCCTCACGGTCGTCTCCTCGATCCCCGTGGCCTACGCCCTGGCCAAGTTCCGTTTCCGGGGCCGCAGTCCGGCCCTGATGCTGGTCATCTCGATGATGATGCTGCCGCCGCAGGTGGTCGTCATCCCGATGTACCTGTTCTGGGCGAAGCAACTGGACCTGTCCGGCTCGCTCTGGCCGCTGATCATCCCCATGGCGTTCGGCGACGCGTTCTCGATCTTCCTGCTGCGCCAGTTCCTCACCACGATCCCCGACGAGTACCTGGACGCGGCGAGGGTCGACGGCTGCGGCGACCTGCGCACCCTCCTCAAGGTCGTTCTCCCGATGGCCAGACCGGGCATAGCCGCAGTGGCGCTCTTCCAGTTCTTCTACGCGTGGAACGACTACTTCGGCCCGCAGATCTACGCCTCGGAGAACCCGGGTGCCTGGACGCTCTCCTACGGCCTGGAGTCGTTCAAGGGCGCCCACCACACCGACTGGAACCTCACCATGGCCGCCACCGTGCTGGTCATGGCCCCCGTGATCCTCGTGTTCTTCCTCGCCCAGAAGGCGTTCGTCGAGGGTGTCACGCTCACCGGAGTAAAGGGTTAGACACGTATGAAACTCACCGTGGTCGGCGGAGGCTCGACCTACACCCCCGAACTCGTGGACGGCTTCGCCCGTCTGAGGGACACCCTGCCCGTAGAGGAACTGGTCCTGATGGACCCCGCCCAGGACCGCCTCGACCTGGTCGGTGGCCTGGCACGGCGCATCCTCGCCCGCCAGGACCACGCGGCCCGCGTCACAACGACCAGCGACCTCGACGAGGCGGTGGACGGCGCGGACGCGGTCCTCCTCCAGCTCCGCGTGGGCGGACAGGCGGCCCGCGAACAGGACGAGACCTGGCCCCTGGAATGCGGCTGCGTGGGCCAGGAGACCACCGGCGCCGGCGGCCTGGCCAAGGCCCTGCGCACCGTCCCGGTCGTCCTCGACATCGCGGACCGAGTCCGCCGCACCAACCCCCACGCCTGGATCATCGACTTCACGAACCCGGTCGGCATCGTGACCCGGGCCCTTCTCCAGGCGGGCCACAAGGCGGTGGGCCTGTGCAACGTGGCGATCGGCCTCCAGCGCAAGTTCGCGGCCCTGCTGGCCACGGAGCCTTCCGGGATCCACCTCGACCACGTGGGCCTGAACCACCTCACCTGGGAGACGGCCGTACGCCTCGGCGGCCCGGAGGGCGAGGACGTCCTGCCGAAACTGCTGGGCGAGCACGGCGACACGATCGCGGCCGGCCTCCGCCTGCCCCGCCCCCTGCTGGACACCCTGGGCGTGGTCCCGTCCTACTACCTGCGCTACTACTACGCGCACGACGAGGTGGTCGGGGAACTCCGGACGAAGCCGTCCCGCGCGGCCGAAGTGGCGGCGATGGAACGCCGATTGCTCGCGATGTACGCCGATCCGGCCCTGGACGAGAAGCCGGAGCTGCTCGCCGAGCGGGGCGGTGCCTTCTACTCGGAGGCGGCGGTGGACCTGGCGGCGGCCCTGCTGGGCGGCGGCGGCTCGCCGTACCAGGTGGTGAACACGTACAACCGGGGCACGCTCCCCTTCCTCCCCGACGACGCGGTGATCGAGGTCCAGGCGGCGGTAGGGGCCGAGGGCGCGTCACCGCTCCCCGTCCAGCCCGTGAACCCGCTCCACGCGGGTCTGATGGCCCACGTCACGGCCTACGAGGACCTGGCCCTCCAGGCCGCCCTGCACGGCGGCAGGGACCGCGTCTTCCGCGCCCTCCTCTCCCACCCCCTCATCGGCCAGTACGCGTACGCCGAGACGCTCACCGACCGGCTGATCGCACACAACCGGGAGCACCTCGCGTGGGCCTGACCGCACGAGTCCTCGCCATCGACGCGGGCAACAGCAAGACGGACGTCGCGATCGTCACTGCGGACGGGGACGTCCTCGCCACGGCACGCGGAGGCGGCTTCCGTCCCCCGGCCGTGGGGGTCGACACGGCGATGGACGCCCTCGCCGAAACGGTGACGCGGGCCCTCACCGCCTCGGAACTCACCTCGGTCACCCACGTCTCGGCCTGCCTCGCCAACGCCGACTTCCCCGTCGAGGAGGAGCGCCTGACCGCGGCGCTGCGGGCACGCGCCTGGGGTGAAACGGTGGCGGTCCGCAACGACACCTTCGCCATCCTGCGGGCCGGAGTCACCGAACCCCGGGGCGTGGCGGTCGTCTGCGGCGCCGGCATCAACTGCGTGGGCATGCGCCCCGACGGCCGCACGGCCCGCTTCCCGGCCCTCGGCCGCGTCTCCGGCGACTGGGGCGGCGGCTGGGGCCTGTCCGAGGAGGCCCTGTGGCACGCGTCGCGGGCGGAGGACGGCCGCGGCGCCCCCACCGCCCTGGCCCGCACGCTCCCCGCCCACTTCGGCCTGCCGTCCGTGCACGCCCTCGTCGAAGCGCTCCACCTGGAGCACATCCCGACGCCGCGCCGCCACGAACTGACCCCGGTCCTCTTCGCGACGGCCGCCGGCGGAGATCCGATCGCCCGGACGATCGTCGAGCGCCAGGCCGAAGAGGTGGTCTCCATGGCGGTGGTCGCCCTGACCCGGCTGGACCTCCTGGACGAGCCGGCACCGGTCCTCCTCGGCGGCGGCGTCCTCGCGGCCCGGCACGCCCAACTGAACGGGCACATCGAGCACTTGCTGACCGACCGCGCCCCCAAGGCGGTCCCACAGGTGGTCACGTCCAGCCCGGTCCTGGGCGCGGCACTGCTGGGACTGGACGAGGTCGGGCCGAAGGAGGGAGCGCAGGAGAGGCTGCGGTCGTACTACGGCGCGTAGAAACGCGACCCCCACGACGCTCCCGCACCCGCGTACGGCGAGAGGGGGACGTGTCGGGGGGTGTCCGCCCGCAGCGGTTGGCGCGTCGACGAACAGTCAGTCGGTATAGGGGTCCATCGCGCCGTTCCGAGGACGGACACCCCCGGCGCGGCCCCGACCCACACCCGGCGACAGGCGAGAGGACGCGCACCCCCACCACCCCCGCACCACCCCCCAGCACCCCGCACCACCCCACGGGAACCGAACCAACCCCCCGTACGTGTTCCTGGACAAGGGGTGGTGCGAGGGGGCGCGCGCCACGCTGCGATCCGATCAAGATCGGGGCAAGGCCGGTGCGGATGTCGGTCCCGGCAGCGATACTTGCGGCGACGGATGACCATGGGGGAGGTCACAGTGACGCACACGCCGAAGAGCAGCCCGCCACCACCGGGCAAGGGCCTGCCCGTCCTGCCGGCGGTCCCGGCACAGGCAGCGCCCCCCGCCCGACCGCCCGGAAAAGCTCCGACGCCCCCGGCACCTCCGACGGGCCCCCGCCGCACCGCGTTCGCCGAGGGCCTCGACCAGCTCCGCTCCGCCGCCACCACCGAGCCCGGCCGCCTGCGCGTCATCGGCGCCCTGCTGGCCCTCCTCGTCATCGCCTTCGGTGCCGTCACCGCCTGGCAGATGACCGACCGCGCGGCCGCCGCCGACGACGTCCTCACCCGCAGCCAGCCCCTCAGCTCGGACGCCGCCGACATCTACCGCTCCCTCGCGGACGCCAACACCGCCGCGTCCAGCGGCTTCCTCGCCGGCGGTCAGGAGTCGGCCGCCACCCGCGACCGCTACGAGCGGGACATCCGCACGGCTGCGGAGAAGCTCGTCAACGCCGCCGCGAACGCCGACCCCGGCTCCCCCTCCACGGCGACGATCGCCAAGCTCAACCGACTCCTCCCGGAGTACAAGGGCCTGGTGGAGCGCGCCCGTACGTACAACCGGCAGGGCTTCCCCGTCGGCGGCGCCTACCTCCGCTACGCCAACGAGAAGATGCAGGAGCAGATGCTCCCGGCGGCGGAGGACCTCTACAAGAAGGAGAACCAGCGCCTCAGCGCGGACTACGCGGCCGCCACGCCCTACCCCTGGGCGGCCATCGCCCTCGGCGTCGCCGCCCTGGCGGCCCTCGCCTGGGCCCAGCACCGCAACTACCAGCGGACGAACCGGGTCCTGAATCACGGCCTGGTGGCCGCCACCGCCACCGCCACGGTCGTCCTCCTCTGGCTGGTCGTCGGCCACACCCTCGCCCGCGCGGGCCTGAACGACTCGTTCGACCACGGCGTCCGCTCCCTGAACGTGCTGCACGACGCGCGCATCGCCTCCCTCAAGGCCCGGGGCAACGAGAACCTCACCCTGGTGGCCCGCGGCGCGGAGACGAAGAAGGTCGGCGAAAGGACGTACGACGCCTACGACTACGACTTCGGCACGGACATCAAGGACCTGGCCGGGTATCTGGCGGCAGCCGAGAAGCTCGCCGACGACGCCTCGGGCGAGCGCCCCGTCACCGCAGCCATGGGCAACATGCGGGAGTGGAAGAAGCGCCACACCGCGGCTCGCCACCAGGACGAGAACGGCAACTACCAGCAGGCGCTGGAACGGGTCATCGGCACCGAGGGCGCGACCGGCGAGTGCTTCGACAGTGTCGACGAGAACCTGCGCAGGGCACTCGCGCACGAGGAGACGGAGTTCAAGCGCGCGGCGGGCGACGGCCGTGACGCGCTGACCGGCATGCCGGCGGGCGTGGCCGTACTGGCGGTGCTGGGCGCCGCGGGCGCGGTCCTGGGCATCGGCCGCAGGCTGTCGGAGTACCGATGAACGGGCCGGAGGCGAAGGGAGGAACGACCGTGCGAGACAGGCTCAGGGGCTGGGGCGGAGTGACCGCGATGGCAGTCGTCTGCGCCCTGGTGGCGCTGGTGGCCCTCTGCCTGCCGCTCACCACGACCACCACGTCGGCCCAGAACACCACCGCGACCACCCGTACCGCCGTGACCAAGGCGGAGGAGGACTGCGAGGCCCCCGAGAAGCAGACCCTCTCCCCTTCCTCCGCCGACGGCGACACCATCCGGAAGATCAAGGACCGCGAGGGCGGGAAGCGCAAACTGATCGTCGGCGTCGACCAGAACAGCTACCGGTGGGGCTACCGCAACCCCAACAGCGGCAAGACCGCGGAGCTCGAAGGCTTCGACATCGACCTGGTCCACCGCATCGCCGAGGACATCCTCGGCGACCCGGACGCCGTCCAGTTCAAGGCGATCCCGACCAACCAGCGCATCCCGGCGATCCAGAACGGCAGCGTGGACATGGTCGTCCGTACGATGACGATCAACTGCGACCGCATCCCCGACGTGGCCTTCTCCGCGCCCTACTTCAAGACGGGCCAGCAGGTCCTGGCCCCGAAGTCCTCGCCCGTCAAGGGCTACGACGACACGCTCGCGGGCCGCAAGGTCTGCACCGCGGCCGGCTCCACGGCCTACTCCACGCTGGAGGCGGACAAGAAGGCCGGCGAACTGCCCGCCGACACCGACATGTCGATCGCGGTGCCGAACCAACTCGACTGTCTGGTGCGGCTCCAGCTCGGCGAGGTCGACGCCGTGATCACCGACGGCGCTCTCGCGGCGAGCCAGGCGGCACAGGATCCGACGGTCGAGCTCAAGGGCGACGCCTTCACTGCCGAGTACTACGGCGTGGCGATGAAGAAGGACGCGGACGATCTGGTACGCCGGGTCAACCAGATCCTGGTCGACTATCGCAAGGACACCGCGAACGGCTGGCAGGCCTCGTACGACCGATGGCTGTCGGCGACTTTGGGCAAGGATGCGAAGAACTCGGAACCACCGGCACCGCAGTACCTCCGCACGAGCTGACGACCGGCACACAGCCGGACCACGACCGAGAACGCCCCGACGGGCACTACCGCAGCGAGAGGTGATCGATGGGCGCCACGGGACCCACCGGGCCGGTGATGGACCGGGACGAGGTGGACCGTGCGCTGGCGCGGCTCGGCGCGGAGCACGAGGCGATCGAGACCTCGCTCCTCGCCCTGCAGGACCACGCGGGCCGCAGACTCCTGGAGGGCGCCGAGCTCACCGGCGTCACCCAGGAGCGCTGGACGTCCACGGAGGCGTCGATCACGCTGCTGTGGACCTACTTCGACGCGTACACCGACGCGCTGCGCTCCGCCCGCGACATCCGGGCCCGCCGCCGCTGGTCCAGCCGCGAGGACCTGGTGGAGCTGACGGAGCTCCTGAACGGCGACTCGGTCACCGTCGCGGGCAGCGCCACGGCGACGGCCAACGCCCCGACGCTGCACTCCGGTCCGACCAGACTGAGCGAACGCCACTCGCTCAGCGGCCTCGTCGACCGGATGAACGAGCTGTACGCGGCGAGTCTGGACATGGTGATCGCCGCGGACGTGGTCTGGTCGGCGCTGCCGGCCCGGATAGACCTGCTCGCGGCCGAACTCCAGCGCACCCGCCGGCTCGCGCACTCGGTCGGCGTGCGCCCCGGCGAGCACCCGGCCGGTGACGACCTGGAGCGCATCACGCGGGTACTGACCAAGCTGCGCGAGCAGGTGGTCTCGGACCCGCTGGCGTTCTGGCTGGCCGCGGAGGGCAGTTCGGCGCCGGGCGGCGGCAGACCGGACACGACGGTGTACGACCGCGAGGCCCGCGCCCTGGAGGACGTACGCCGTGAGATCGACGCCGTACTGACGGTCCGTCAGGACGCCGAGAAGCGGATCGTGCGGCTACGGGACCTCCTCAGCCGCGCGGACCGCACCCTCGCCGAGGCGCGCACGGCACGCGGCGAGGTCCTCGCGAAGATCGCGGCGACCGAGGTGCCGGTGGTCAGCGGGCCGCCGACCGTGCTGCAGGAGCAGCTGGCGGCGGCGGCCGAGTACCGCAGGCAGGCGCAGTGGCACCGGCTGTCCCCGCTGCTGGAGTCCCTGGAGCAGAAGGCCGAGGACGAACTGCTGCGCGCCCGCGAGTCGTTGACGGCGGTCACCGCCCCGCTGGCGGTCCGCGCCGAGCTGCGCGGCCGTCTCGACGCCTACAAGGCGAAGGTCGCCCGGCACGGCTTCGCCGAGGACACGCTGCTGGTGGAGCGGTACGAGAAGGCGCGCCGCATGCTGTGGAGCGCCCCCTGCGACCTGCGCGCCGCCGAGCAGGCGGTGCTGCGCTTCCAGCACGCGGCCGCGGACCTGCTGGGCGGGGGCCCGCGGCCGCCGGAGCAGGGCGTGCCGGAGGACGACCGGAGGGGACCGGGCGCATGAGCGACGAGGGGGAGTCCATGAGTCAGGCACCGCACGAGCCGGCCGGCGCGCCGCCACGAGCTTGTCAGCGCCCCGGCTGCGAGGGCGCGTACGAGGACGTGGGCGGCGGTGAACTGTACTGCGACACCTGCGGTCTGGCTCCGGTCGTCGCGGCCGTGGGTCCCCCCTCCGGGGACGGCATGGTCGGTTCGCCTCCCACCGGCATCACCGCCGGGAGCGGCTCCCGTGGGTCCGCCGGCAGCGGCAGTTCCCGCTCCACCGGCCGCAGTTCGAGGACGTCGTCCCAGTCGTCGAAGTCCCGCCGCTCGGTGTCGGGGCGTCTTTCGCGGTCCCTGTCGGGCACGTCGACGGGCCGCTCGGTGTCGGTGCGCAGCTCCGGCTCGAGCGCCGGTTCCGGGTCCCGGGGACGGCTGGGCGCGGGTCTTGTGCAGGTGCCGCCGATCCCGCGGCCCGACCCGCGCGAGATGGTCCTGGACAACCCGGAGGTGCCCGAGCGGAAGCGGTTCTGCTCGCGCTCCGACTGCGGCGCCCCGGTGGGCCGGGCACGCGGCGACCGGCCGGGCCGTACGGAGGGCTTCTGCACCAAGTGCGGCCACCCGTACTCGTTCGTGCCGAAGCTGAAGGCCCTGGACGTCGTGCACGGCCAGTACGAGGTGGTCGGCTGCCTGGCGCACGGCGGGCTCGGCTGGATCTACCTCGCCGTCGACCGGGCGGTGTCCGACCGGTGGGTGGTCCTGAAGGGCCTGCTGGACACGGGCGACCAGGACGCGATGGCCGCGGCGATCTCCGAGCGGCGCTTCCTCGCGGAGATCGAGCACGCCAACATCGTGCGGATCTACAACTTCGTGGAGCACCTGGACCAGCGCACGGGTTCGCTCGACGGCTACATCGTCATGGAGTACGTCGGCGGCAAGTCCCTCAAGGAGATCGCCAACGCCCGCCGCACCGCGCAGGGCAGACGCGACCCGCTGCCGGTGGAGCAGGCCTGCGCCTACGGCATCGAGGCGCTGGAGGCGCTCGGGCACCTGCACAGCCGGAACCTGCTGTACTGCGACTTCAAGGTCGACAACGCGATCCAGACCGAAGACCAGCTCAAGCTGATCGACATGGGCGCGGTGCGCAGGATGGACGACGAGGAGTCGGCCATCTACGGCACGGTCGGCTACCAGGCCCCCGAGGTGGCCGAGGCGGGCCCGTCGGTGGCGAGCGACCTCTACACCGTCGCCCGCACCCTCGCGGTCATGACCTTCGACTTCCAGGGCTACACGAACGTCTACGCCGACTCCCTGCCCGACCCGGACCACATCGAGGTGTTCCGGCAGTACGAGTCGTTCTACCGGCTCCTGGTCCGGGCCACGGACCCCGACCCGGCGCGCCGGTTCGCCTCCGCGCAGGAGATGACCGAGCAGCTGACGGGCGTCCTGCGGGAGGTCGTCTCCCTCCAGACGGGCCGCGCCCGCCCCGCCGTGTCCACGCTCTTCGGTCCGGAACTGCGGGTCACGGACACGGAGTTGTTCCCGAGACTGGACGGCGAGGTGTCCCGCCTGGGGGCCCGGGTGCCGCGCGCCCGGGCTCGTGCCGGCGCTGCCGCCGCCTTGCCCGGTCCGCAGCGGCCCGGGCCCGCGCACAGCCTCGTCAAGCCCGTCGACACCCCCGCCGCCGCGTTCGCCCTGCCCGTCCCGCGTGTCGAACCGACCGACCCCAACGCCGGTTTCCTGGCCGGTCTGATGACCTCGGCGCCGGGCGAGCTGCTCGGCGCCCTGGCGGCCGCCCCGGCCCCGTCCATCGAGACGCGGCTCAGGCAGATCCGGGCCTGGCTGGAGACCGGCGATCCGGCCGCGGCCTTGCAGGCGCTGGTCTCGCTGGAGGGTGAGCGGCCCGACGACTGGCGGGTGGTCTGGTACCGGGGCCTGGCCGCGCTGGTGACGGGCGACGACGAGGGCGCCGCCCTCGCCTTCGACGCGATCTACGACGCCTTCCCGGGTGAGATCGCGCCCAAGCTGGCGCTGGGCCTGTGCGCGGAGGTGCTGGGCCAGCTCGACAACGCCGCCGAGTACTACCGGCTGGTGTGGTCGACCGACCCGAGCCATGTGAGCGCAGCGTTCGGTCTGGCTCGCGTCCAGCTGGCGACCGGGGACCGGCGTGGCGCCGTACGCACCCTGGAGTCGGTGCCGGAGTCCTCCATCCACTACACGGCGGCGCGGGTCGCGGCCGTCCGGGCGCGGCTGCGACAGCGCACGGCGACCGCCGCCGACGCGGCGTTCCTGGGTGATCTGACGGCGGCCGCCGCGCAGGTCGAGGCGCTGGAGGCGTACGGTCTTGATCCGGCGCGGCGCGAGCAGTTGTCGGCCGAAGTCCTCGGTTGTGCGCTGGACTGGGTACTCTCCGGGGGCCAGGGTTCCGCCCCTCCCGCCGCCGGAGGACGGACGCTGCTCGGCAGCGGCCTGGACGAGCGGGGCCTGCGTTTCGGCCTGGAACGCACGTACCGCACGCTGGCCCGGCTGGCGCGGGGCGGCGAGGAGAGGATCGACCTGGTGGAACGTGCCAATCGTTACCGCCCCCGGACGTGGGTGTAGTTGATGTCGCAGATGCCCCAGTTGTCCGCCTGCCCGAGTTGCGAGGAACCCCTCGAGTCGGGTGACCGTTTCTGCGGCGCGTGCGGATACGACCTGTCCGCCGTGCCGGAACGGCCGCAGGACAACCCGACCATCACCATGAACGGCTCGGTGCCCGCCCAGGGCGTTCCGGCCGGCGAGTATCCCGAGCCGCCGTCGGCGCCCCCCGCCGGCACCGCCTGGCCCGCGCCCGGGCCGGACGGCGCGGGTGCCCCGGACGCGGTGCACCTGCCGACGGACCTCCCGGGCACGGACTCGGGCGGCTCCGCCCTGCCACCGGAGACACCCCCGCCGCCGAGCGCCCCGCCGGCCGCGGGCGGGGGCGTGCGGTTCGACCGGCCGCCGCAGACCGACGGGTCCGCCGCGTCACCGGAGATCTACCAGACACAGCCCGACGAGTACCTCCTCCAGGCGCCGGACCCACGGGTGTCCGCCGAGCCGGCGGCCCAGGCCGCGGGCACCGGCGGCAAGGTCTGCGTCGCCTGCCGGGCCGGCCGCGTGGACGACGACGGCTACTGCGAGAACTGCGGCCACGCCCAGCCGCGCGAACGGGACCACATGGAGCAGGAGACCGGCCCGGTGGCCGCGGTCAGCGACCGCGGTCTGCGCCACCACCGCAACGAGGACGCGTTCGCCATCGGCACCACCGCGCTGCCCGACGGCTCCCCCGCCTATGTCGCGATCGTCTGCGACGGCGTCTCCTCGGCGACCCGCCCCGACGACGCCTCCGCGGCGGCGTCGAAGGCGGCGGGCGAGACGCTGCTGGCGGCCCTGCCTCGCGGCACGCATCCGCAGCAGGCGATGCACGACGCGATCCTCGCCGCCTCACGTGCCGTCAACTCGCTCGCCGCGGAGCCCGCCACGGCCCTGGAGCAGGCCCCTCACCAGAACGCCCCCGCCTGCACCATCGTCGGCGCCGTGGTGACGTCCGGCCTGCTGATCGTCGGCTGGGTCGGCGACAGCCGCGCCTACTGGGTTCCGGTCGACCGGAGCGCTCCCCCGGCCCGGCTCACCGAGGACGACTCCTGGGCCGCCCAGATGGTCGCCGCGGGCCTGATGAACGAGGCCGAGGCCTACGCCGACGAACGCGCCCACGCGATCACCGGCTGGCTCGGCGCGGACGCCTACGAGCTCGAACCGCACACCGCCGCGTTCAAGCCGGACCGGCCCGGCGTGGTGGTGGTCTGCACGGACGGCCTGTGGAACTACGCGGAGGCGGCCGAGGAGATGGCCCGGGTCGTCCCGCTCGACGCGGCCACGCATCCGCTGCACAGCGCCCGGGTGCTCCTGGGCCACGCGCTGGACGGCGGGGGCCACGACAACGTAACAGTGGCGCTCGTGCCGTTCCCCGCCGTGCCCCAGGGGGCAGGATCGGCCTGAGGCCACGTACGGGGATGCCTCGGCGGACCGGAGGGGACCGGTCCGCCCACCGTCATCACCCCGCCGCGGCGGGGGCTTTGGAGGGGGATCGAAGCAGGCATGGCCAATTTCTCGAAGTCGAACGTGCCCCAGTTCTCGGTGGACGTGTACCAGAACGAGTACCTGCCGGAGGGCGCCGGCGAGGTCAACGCCATCGTCACGGTGACGGCGACCGGCGGCGGCACGGTCGGCAGCGCGGTCGCGGCGCCCCACCTCTACTCGCCCGGCCAGGGCCCGTCCGCGGCCGTGGCGATCATGGTCGACTGCTCCGGGTCGATGGACTACCCGCCGACCAAGATGCGCAACGCCCGCGACGCCACGGCCGCCGCGATCGACACCCTGCGCGACGGCGTGCACTTCGCCGTGATCGGCGGGACGCACGTGGCGAAGGAGGTCTACCCGGGCGGCGGCCGTGTCGCGGTCGCCGACGCCACCACCCGCGAGCAGGCCAAGCAGGCGCTGCGCTCGCTCAGCGCGGGCGGCGGCACGGCCATCGGCACCTGGCTGAAACTGGCCGACCGTCTGCTGTCCTCCGCCGAGGTCGCGATCCGGCACGGCATCCTGCTCACCGACGGCCGCAACGAACACGAGTCACCCCAGGACCTGAAGGCCGCGCTCGACGCGTGCGCCGGGCGCTTCACATGCGACGCACGCGGCGTGGGCACCGACTGGGAAGTGAAAGAAGTCACAGGGATCGCCTCCGCCCTGCTCGGCACCGCCGACATCGTCGCCGATCCGGCCGCGCTCGCCGCGGACTTCACGCGGATGATGGAGACGGCGATGGGCAAGGAGGTCGCGGACGTCTCGCTGCGGCTGTGGACCCCCGTCGACACGACCGTGAAGTTCGTCAAGCAGGTGGCACCGACGGTCGAGGACCTGACCGGCCGGCGCACCGAGGCGGGCCCGCGCGCCGGCGACTACCCCCTCGGTTCCTGGGGGGACGAGTCGCGTGACTACCACGTCTGCATCGAGGTCCCGGTCGCGAACATCGGGCAGGAGATGCTGGCGGGCCGGATCTCACTGGTCATTCCACAGCCCGACGGCAGCGTCCAGAACCTCGGCGCACAGGGCCTCGTGCGGGCCGTGTGGACGGACGACATGGTCGCCTCGACGTCGATCAACCCTCAGGTCGCCCACTACACCGGACAGGCCGAACTGGCCCAAGTCATCCAACAAGGGCTGGACCTCCGCAAGTCAGGCGATATGGATGGAGCAACGGCCAAACTGGGCCGGGCCGTTCAGCTCGCGAGTGCCTCCGGGAACGCCGATACTGCGAAACTGCTTGCGAAGGTGGTGGACGTGGTCGATGCCGCGACCGGTACTGTGCGACTGAAGGCGAAGGTCGCGGAGGCTGACGAGATGACGCTCGAAACCCGTTCCACCAAGACCGTTCGCGTCAAGAAGTGACCTAGAAGAGATCGAAGGAGGGACGCGCCGACATGCCGACCTGCCCGAACGGACACCAGTCGGGTTCCGACGACTGGTGCGAGGTCTGCGGTCACCGCATGGCGGGTGCCGTGCCTCCGCCTCCTCCCCCACCGCCCCCGCCCGGCGGCTACGGCTTCCCGCCCCCGCCCGGCCAGGGTGGCCCGCAGGGCCCCGGCGGCCAGCCCGGTGGACGCCCGCCGCACCTGTCCGCCGTACCGAACTCCGAGCCGGAGCTCTGCCCGCAGTGCCGCACGCCGCGTGAGGGCGGCGCCCCGTTCTGCGAGGAGTGCCGGTGGAACTTCCTGACGAACACGGCGACGTCGTACACCCCCGCGGCCCCGCCGCCCGGCCCGGGCGTGCGTTTCCAGCCGCCGGGCCAGCAGGGTGGCCCGCCCCCCGGCCCGTCGTACGGCGGCGGTGACTCCTACGAGTACCAGGGCTCCCGCCCGTCGCAGGTGAACCGCCCGGCTGAGCCGATCCCGCCGTTCGGCGGCGACCCGTCCGGCCGCCCCGGCCCGGGTGGCCCCAGCGGGCCCGGTGGCCCCGGTGGCCCGCAGGGCGGCGGCTACGGCTACCCGCAGCCCGGCCCTGCCCCGACCTCGCCCGGCCCCGGCGGCCCTGGTGGCACCGGCGGCCCTGGTGGCCCGCAGGGCGGCGGCTACGGCTACCCGCAGCCCGGCCCTGCCCCGACCTCGCCCGGCCCCGGCGGCCCTGGTGGCTTCGGTGGCCCTCCCGGCCCGGGTGGTCCCGGTGGCCCTAGTGGCCCCGGCGGCTTCGGTGCCGACCCCTCGCGGCCGGTCCCGCCCCCGCCCGGTCCCGGTGGCCCCGGCGGTCCCGGTGGACCCGGTGCTCCGCAGGCGTTCCACCAGTCCGGCCCGCCGGCCCCGCCCGGATTCCCGCAGGAGACCCAGCGGCCCCCGCAGCAGGGCGGTCCGTCCTTCGGCGGCGGTGACGACGACTGGGTGATCTCCCCGCCGACGTCCGGCCCGGGTGGCCCCGGCGGCCCCGGTCAGGGCGGCTACGGCTACCCGCAGCCCGGCGCGACCCAGGCCCCGCCCGGCCCGGGCGGCTTCCCGCAGCAGCCGCAGGCGCCGCAGGGACCCGCGACATGGACTGCGACCATCGGCCCGGACCGCGACTACTTCATGGCGATGATGCAGCGCTCCGGCCCCGAGGCGGCGGGCCTGAACCTGCCCGCGTACTCGCCCGAGCAGCAGCGCACGCTCACCGGCAACCAGCTCACGATCGGTCGCCGCCGGCACTCCACCGGCGACACCCCCGACATCGACCTGTCGACGCCGCCGGAGGACCCGGGCGTCTCGCACCAGCACGCGGTGCTGGTCCAGCAGCCGGACGGCAGCTGGGCGGTCGTCGACCAGAACTCGACGAACGGCACGACGGTCAACGGCTCGGAGGAACCGATCCAGCCCTTCGTCCCCGTACCGCTCCAGGACGGCGACCGGGTGCACGTGGGCGCCTGGACGACGATCACGATCCGCCGCGGCTGAGCCGCCGCGACGGAAGGCCTTTCACGACGGGAGGGGCCAGGCGTACGGCCCCTCCGGGTCGTCCAGCCAGGCCCACTCCGCCTCCTCGTCGACCGTGATGCCGTAGCGCTCGCGCTGCGGCCTGCCCTCCTGCTCCCACAGCGCGTGGGCCTCTTGCGGGTCCAGGCTGCCCCGGGTCAGAGCCAGCAGGAACCGGAACAGGTCGTCCTCCCGGGCCCGGTGCGGCACCCCGCCCAGCTGGATCGGCTCGCCCCCGGGCCGGCCCGCACCGCGCAGCGGCACGAAGTAGGCGGGCGTGTGCAGGAAACGTCCCTCGGCGTGCCCCGCACCGGTCACCGTCAGCAGGATCAGACCGGTGGCCAGCGGCATGAGGATCCGGCCCCCGGGGCGGCTCTGGGCCACCCAGGCGCGCGGGACGCCGCCCAGGGCGCAGGTGGCGATGATCCGGTCGAACGGCGCGCGCTCGGGCACGCCCCGGGCGCCGTCGCCGGTGACGACGACCGGGTGGTACCCGGCCGCGGCCAGGTGCCGGCGGGCCGACTCGGTGATCTCCGGGTCGAGGTCGACGGTCGTGACCTTGTCGTCGCCCAGCCGGTGGGCCAGCAGGGCCGCGTTGTAGCCGGTGCCGGCGCCGATCTCCAGGACCGTATGCCCGTCCTCCACCTCCAGCGCGGCCAGCATGTCCGCCATCAGGGACGGCTGGCTGCTGGAGGACAGCAGCTCGCCGTCGCGCAACCGGGTGGCCAGCGGGGTGTCCTCGTAGGCGCCGCGCAGCCACCGCTCCCGCGCCGCGGGGTCGGCGCTCTCGCCCCAGCGGCGCTCGTAGCCACCGGCGACACCGACGTAGTAGTACGGCACGAAGAGGTGCCTCGGAACCGCCGCGAAGGCCTCCCGCCAGCCCGGGTCGGCGGCCCAGGCCCCGCTCGCCTCGATCCGCCGCAGCAGCGCCGCCTGCGCGACGGCGGCGAGACCGTCGATGTCCCTGCCGGGTTCGTTCCCGCCCATGTCTCCACAGTAGGGGCAGGGTCTCGGCGGCAGGGTCCTGACAACAGAGGTGGGGTCCTAGGTCTTGAGTCCTATGCCGGGGCGTCTGAGACCATGGATCGCGTGAATGAGATTCGGCGCGGCACGCTTCAGGAGCAGACCTTCTACGAGCAGGTCGGCGGGGAGGAGACCTTCCGTCGGCTCGTTCACCGTTTCTACGAGGGAGTCGCCGAGGATCCGCTGCTGCGGCCGATGTACCCCGAGGAGGACCTGGGCCCGGCGGAGGAGCGCCTCGTGCTGTTCCTCATCCAGTACTGGGGCGGCCCCACGACGTACAGCGACAACCGCGGCCACCCCCGGCTGCGGATGCGGCACGCGCCCTTCGCGGTCGACCGGGCGGCGCACGACGCGTGGCTGAAGCACATGCGCGTCGCCGTCGAGGAGCTCGGCCTGTCCGAGGAGCACGAACACACGTTGTGGAACTACCTGACGTACGCGGCGGCCTCGATGGTCAACACCGCCGGCTGACGCCTGCGGGGCGGTGCCGGGGCACGCCTCAACGGACGCCGACGCCTGCGGGGCGTTGTGAGGAGGCGCTGCTCAACGGACGCCGACGCCTGCGGGCGTGGTCGGGCGGCGGTGCTCAGCGGACGCTGACGTCCAGCGCCCCGAGCCCGGCACGTCGTACGGCGACGGACCCGTACGGCGTGCGCAGTCTCAGCCATGCGCCCGACGAGAACAGTCCCAGCGGCACACCGGGGCGCAGGAAGCCGAGGGACTGCGCCGCGTGCACCGCCCGGACGGGCAGCCGGGTGTCCCCGACGGTACGGGACCAGACGTCCCGGCCGATCCGGTCCAGCTCGGCCCGCGTCCGCCCCTCGGGGGGCAACTCCTGCGTACGCGAGCGGAACTCGGCGATCACGGCGGCCACGAGGTCGCGCAGCGCCTCCGGCGTCGGCAGCCCCGGCTCGGCCCGCCAGTCGCCACGGGGCGGCAGCACACCCGCCCACGGCGGCCCGGTCACGGCGCCCGGCACGACGGCCGTGCCGGCCTTCTCGTCCACCGTCTCCAGGAACTCACCGGCGGACACGGTCACGTCCAGCGTGACCTCCAGCCCCTTCTCGTACGGCTTCGCCAGCCGCACCGCCCGCACGGCGAGCACCTCGAAGGACGGCGGCCGCCCGAAGACGGCCAGTGCGGTGCCCGCGGCCTGCAGCCGCACCGCGGCTCCACGGTCGTAGTGGAGCAGCCGGGAGAGGAAGGCCGCGAGATCCGCCGCCTCCCCCTCGTCGGCGAGGTGGAGCACCGTCATGCGGCGACGGCCTCCTCGGCGTCATCCATGTACTCGCGCAGGAACTCCCGCTCCTCGGCGGTGATCCGGCGCGGGCGCTGCGCCTCGAAGTCGAACGGCACGATCACCGTCGAGGCCC
The DNA here is from genome assembly GCF_042899705.1 of Streptomyces sp. NPDC013187. Taxonomy (NCBI): domain Bacteria; kingdom Bacillati; phylum Actinomycetota; class Actinomycetes; order Kitasatosporales; family Streptomycetaceae; genus Streptomyces; species Streptomyces sp. NPDC013187. The sequence continues at coordinate 256,476 of NZ_JBIBAF010000002.1, forward strand.
GCACATAGACCTGGTCGTCGTCCTTCACCTCGTAGGTGAGGGTGAAGGACGCGGCCCTTATCTCGGTGACCCACAGCTCGACGTCCACCGGGTGGTGCCGGTGCACGAGCTGCCGCTTGTAGTCGATCTCATGGCGTGCCACCACGGACCCCTGCTTGAAGTCCTTCTCCGGGCGGAACAGGAAGTCGATACGGGCTTCCTCCAGGTAGCGGAGGAACACCACGTTGTTGACGTGGCCGTACGCGTCCATGTCCGCCCAGCGCAGCGGGCAGCGGTAGATGTGCCGCAAGATCGATCAGCCCCGGGTCAGCTTCTTGTAGGTGGCGCGGTGCGGACGGGCGGCGTCCGGACCGAGCCGCTCGATCTTGTTCTTCTCGTACGACTCGAAGTTGCCCTCGAACCAGAACCACTTGGACTCGCCCTCGTAGGCGAGGATGTGCGTGGCGACCCGGTCCAGGAACCACCGGTCGTGGGAGACGACCACGGCCGCACCCGGGAACTCCAGCAGCGCGTTCTCCAGGCTGGAGAGAGTCTCGACGTCGAGGTCGTTGGTCGGCTCGTCGAGGAGCAGCAGGTTGCCGCCCTGCTTGAGGGTGAGCGCGAGGTTCAGGCGGTTGCGCTCACCGCCAGAGAGCACGCCCGCCGGCTTCTGCTGGTCCGGCCCCTTGAACCCGAACGCGGAGACGTAGGCGCGGGACGGCATCTCGACCTGTCCGACGTTGATGTAGTCGAGCTCGTCGCTGACGACGGCCCACAGCGACTTCTTCGGGTCGATGTTCTCGCGGCTCTGGTCGACGTAGGAGATCTTGACGGTGTCGCCGACCTTGATGGCGCCGGAGTCCGGCTCCTCGATGCCCTGGATCATCTTGAACAGGGTCGTCTTGCCGGCGCCGTTCGGGCCGATGATGCCGACGATGCCGTTGCGCGGGAGCGTGAAGCTGAGGTCGTCGATGAGCAGCTTCTCACCGAAGCCCTTGCTGAGGTTGCTGACCTCGACGACGACGTTGCCCAGGCGCGGGCCCGGCGGGATCTGGATCTCCTCGAAGTCCAGCTTCCGCATCTTGTCGGCCTCGGCGGCCATCTCCTCGTAGCGGGCCAGACGCGCCTTGGACTTGGCCTGCCGCCCCTTGGCGTTGGAGCGAACCCATTCGAGCTCCTCCTTCAGCCTCTTCTGCCGCTTGGCGTCCTTCTGGCCCTCGACCTTGAGGCGGGCGGCCTTGGTCTCCAGGTACTTGGAGTAGTTGCCCTCGTAGGGGTAGAGGCGACCGCGGTCGACCTCGCAGATCCACTGGGCGACGTTGTCCAGGAAGTACCGGTCGTGGGTGACCGCGACGACGGTGCCCGGGTACTTGGCCAGGTGCTGCTCCAGCCAGTTCACCGACTCGGCGTCGAGGTGGTTGGTGGGCTCGTCGAGCAACAGCAGGTCGGGCTGCTCCAGCAGCAGCTTGCACAGCGCGACGCGGCGGCGCTCACCACCGGACAGGTTGGTGACGGGCCAGTCGCCGGGCGGGCAGCCCAGGGCGTCCATGGCCTGCTCCAGCTGGGCGTCCAGGTCCCACGCGTTGGCGTGGTCGAGGTCCTCCTGGAGCTTGCCCATCTCCTCCATGAGCGCGTCGGTGTATTCGGTCGCCATCTGCTCGGCGATCTCGTTGAACCGGTCGAGCTTGCCCTTGATCCCGGCGACGCCCTCCTGGACGTTCTCCAGGACGGTCTTGTCCTCGGTCAGCGGAGGCTCCTGGAGCAGGATGCCGACCGTGTAACCGGGCGTGAGGAAGGCGTCACCGTTGGACGGCTGCTCGATACCGGCCATGATCTTCAGGATCGTCGACTTGCCGGCGCCGTTCGGGCCGACGACGCCGATCTTCGCTCCCGGGAGGAAGCTCGTCGTCACGTCGTCGAGGATCACCTTGTCGCCGTGCGCTTTGCGCGCCTTGCGCATGGTGTAAATGAACTCAGCCAAGAGAAACCGTCCGGCAGCTTGAAACTGGCAGTGGGCAGATACACCCCATCTTGCCGTACCGCCACCCCTCGGCGGAAACGCGTTAGGGGCGGGGGCTGTGACCTGCGGTTTCACCGGGGGCGACAGAGGCACGCCTGTCACTGCCCGTCGCCGGGAGCTGCCGCGGACCTCACCACGCGCGTCCGGCACCTCATCGTGATGCACTGGACGTATGGGAGGTGTGCCATGTCAGGTAGCGCCGGTAAGACCCGCAACATATTTCTCGTCTGGCTGATCTGGCCGCTGATCACACTGGGGATCTACCACCTGGTCTGGTACTACAAGATCAATCGCGAAGCGCGGGACTTCGATCAGCGGATCGAGGTCAATCCGGCCGTGTCAGTCGTGGCTCTCGCTCTCGGATGGGTACTGATCGTTCCCCCCTTCATCTCGGTCTACAACACCGGTGTGCGCATTGCGCGTATGCAGCGGTCCGCCGGGCTTGAGCAGGAGTGCAACCCCTGGATCGGCGTCATCCTCCTCATCGTGGCCGGTCTGTATCCGCTCTACTACCAGCACGAGTTGAACCAGATCTGGGCCCACTACCAGATCCCGGCCGAGGGCGAGCAGGTACCGCTCGCCGCCTGACGTGCGCCGCGGCGCGGCGCCGGACGTCGGCGTCCTGGGCCGAGCCCGCCCGCGTCACTCCCCCGCCGTCGACTCCCTGCGTCGCAGCACGATCAGCGTCGCGCCGCCGATCAGGACGAAGCCGATGGCCACGCCCGCGACCAGGGGCGTGATGGCCGAGCCGCCCGTCTCGGCGAGGTTGGTGTCGGTGGCCGCGCCGCCCACCGTCGCCGGGACCGGTTCGCTCAGGGTCTGGGTGGTCGTGCCGGTGTCGCTGCCGCGGGTCTGGCAGTCCAGCATGCCGGTGAAGCGCTTCTCCAATCCGCCGGGGCCGTGAATCGTGAAGTCGTAGGCCTGGTCCTCCTGGAGCGGGACCGTCACCGTGCGGGACTCGCCCGCGGCGATGGTGTGCTGCAGCCCGGCCAGTTCGAAGGTGAACGGCTCGTCGCCCTTGTTGGACGCGATGATGTCGACGCCGCCCTCGGCGCAGTTCTTCGCCGCCGACAGTGCCGGGACCGGGCCCTGCTTCGCCCATGTCGCCCCGGCCGTCGCGGACACCGTCGACTCGCTGGAACCGGCCAGGATCTGCGTCTGGCTGCGGCTCTCGGAGGTGAAGGCCCGGCCGACCGGGACGGTGGTCGAGGCCTGCACGGTCAGTTCCGACGTGCCCGCCGCCGCGTCCTCGGGCACGTCGAAGTACACCTGCCCGCCGTCGGACGTGGAGGTGACGGCCTTGCCCTGCTTGTCGACGACCCGCACCCCGCTCGTGGCGGCGTCAGCGGGCGGGGTGACCGTCGCGCTGCCGGCGTTGGTGCGCACCGTCACCGGTCCGAGCAGCTCACCCGGCCGGCCGGAGACCGCGGAGGGTTCGAGGGTGAGCGAGGCACGGGGCTCGGGCAGGTTGCGGGCGCTCTTCTCCAGGTGGTCCGCGAGCTGCTCGGCCTGCGGGTCGAGGGCGTCGACGGCCACGTCGTCCGAGTAGCGCCAGATCGCGACCTGCGTGCCGGCCGCCGCGTCCTGCTCGGTCAGCGCGCCCCGCACGCCCGCCTTGCGTGCCAGCGTCGCGAGGTCGTTCACCTGGGGGTAGGAGTTCTGCAGGATCCAACGGATCTTGCCGGCGTCCTTGTTGGCCCCGAGGGACGTGCCGCTCCAGGGCGTCTCGTGGTACTTGGCGTCCCGCTGCGTGGGGTTGTGGAGGTCGACGCAGTACGTCTGCAGCATGCCGCCACCGTCGACGGACATCTCGAACAGGCCCGCCGAGATCTCCTGGTCACCGGTGCCGGCGTGTATCACCGCCGCGCCGAACGTCTTGAGGCCGCCTATCGTCGCGGCCGCCCCGCCCTGACTCTGCGTCGTATCGTCGGCGGCCGCCCGGCCGGCACCGGCCAGCCCGCCCGCGGCGACAAGTCCGGACACCACCGTCGCGGTGGCGAGGCGGGCCGCGCCTCGCCTGCGTACGAACAGCTCAGAGAACGAAGCAAACACCAAATTCCCCTTCGAGCAGGACCGGTTGACGTGGGGGGACGGTCCCACCTGCAGAATCAGAAGCCTCACCGGACACAGAAGTCCCGAGAGCCATGTCCGGCATCCTAGGGACGCGGGAGACCCCGCCCGCCAGGTCAGACGGTCGGACGAGTGATCCGACTCGGAATCGTTATCGCCAACACCCCCGGCGAGCAGGGCTTATCGACAAATCACCCCTGGGTCGTTCGGTGCGCACGCGTCGATATGCCGCAGTTCGGGCAGTCCTGCGACATGACGTTACGTCAGAACAGCTGCAGCTGAGCCTGATTGTGCGCGAGTGGCCGCCACCTCGTCCGAACCCTCCGGTGGTGTCTCCCAGTTGGGCTCGGGCTGTGTCTGCGAGGGGGCGGCGGCCTCCGGCTTCCCCGCGCGCCTGAAGGCCGCCGTGCCCCACGCCAGATCGTGACCGATCGCCACCGCGTCGATGTCCGCCGACGTCCAGCTCTGCCCCTCGCGTACGTCGGTCCGCACCTTCAGCCTGCCCTGCACGATCACGGGCTCACCGACCGTCAACGACGCCGCCGTGTTCGTGGCGAGCTGGCGGTTGGCCCACACCGTGAAGAAGTTGGTGTGCCCGTCGGTCCACGTGTTCTTCTCACGGTCCCAGTAGCGCGCGGTCACCGCCAGCCGGAACCTCGCCGACGGGCCGGACGCCACCTCCCGGTACACCGGCTGCGTCGCCACCCTGCCCACCGCACAGACCATCGTCTCGTTCATCGCATACCCTCCCTCGCCCGGACTGCGGCAACGCACCGGGCCGACACGCGTACGGGCTCGTCCCGTACGGCTGCGTCTGCCAGACTGCCGCCGCCGGGCCGAGCCCGCTGAGCGCTGTGGACCACAGCCGGCCTGTGGAAAACGCCGCAACCCGCAGGGGTGACGGCGGGTGGGCGCCGGAGGAGCGACGGCAACACCTGCGGCCCGTCACAGCCGCCACCCCCGAAGCCACCGCTCCCACCCCCGGCGCCTCACTTCACCCCGGCACCTCACCGGCCCACCGCACGCATCAGCGGTCCATCCGGCACCTCACCGCCCCATCCGGCGCGTCAGCGGTCCATCCGGCACCTCACCGCCCCACCCGGCGCGGCACCTCACCGCCCCATCCGGCACCTCATCACTCCACCGGGCGCGTCACCGAACCCCACTCGGCGCCTCACCGCCCCACCGGCACCTCACCGCCGTAGCGTCACCGTCCCGCTCCCACCACCCGCCCGTACTGCTCCCTGACTTCCCGGTAGCGCAGCAGCTCCGCCGCCACCGGGTCCAGCACCCGGGCCCTGCCGCATCCGGACGCCGCCTCTCGCAACCGGCGTTCCGCCTCCAGGCCGTAGCGCCGGGCCGGGCCGCGGGCCGCCATCCGGCAGCTCCACTCGATGAGCGGGCCGCCGACGATGCCGATCACCATCAGCAGCACCGGCACCCCCAGGTTGGGCGACACCACCCCGATGATCTGGCCCAGCAGCCACAGCCCGCCCAGGAACTGCAGGATCGTCATGGACGCCTGGACCAGTACGGCCACCGGCCACCACCCGGGCCGCGGCGGCCGCCCCGTCGGCACACCCGCACGCACGGTCAGCTCGTCCAGCGCCTCCGGCAACCCCTGCGAGCCCCGCACGGCCGCCTCGCGCACCGCCTGCGCCCAGGGCACGGGCAGCCCGGCCGACGCCCGGTCGGCCACCGTCCGCACGGCCTGCTCGACTCGCTGACGGGCGGTCGCCTCCTCATCGGCCTGCGTGCGCCCGGGGAGCCGTCCCGTGGTGGGCTCGCCGCGGTCCTGGTACCAGCGCCACAACCGCAGCCAGGGCGTACCGCAGGCCCGGTTGGCGTTGCGCAGCCACGCCCGCTCGGCCGCCTCGCCCGCCGCCGTGGCGCCCACCGCGTCCGCGAGCCGGTCGGAGAACTCCTCCCGGGCCTGCTCGCTGAGCCCGGTCCGCCGCTGGGTGGCGTAGACGGGCCACAGCCGGGCCGCGGCGATGTCCACATCGGCCGAGATGCGACGGTTCGCCGCCCCGCGCTCCGAGACGAACTGCCCGAGCGTCTCACGCAGTTCCCCCACACCGTCCCCGGTGAGCGCGGACAGCGCGAGCACGGTGGTGCCCGGTTCGCCGTACTCCCCGAGGGCGATGCCGTCCTCGTCGAGGAGCCGCCGCAGATCGTCGAGGACCTGTTCGGCGGCTTCCCCGGGCAGCCGGTCGATCTGGTTGAGGACGACGAACATGACCTCGGCGTGGGCCGCCATGGGCCGCAGGTATCGCTCGTGGAGGACGGCGTCGGCGTACTTCTCCGGGTCGACGACCCAGATGACCGCGTCGACGAGCGCCAGGATCCGGTCCACGTGCTGGCGGTGCTGCACTGCGGCGGAGTCGTGGTCGGGCAGGTCGATCAGGACGAGTCCGCGCAGTGGCGACTCGCCGTCCCCGGACGGCAGCGGCCGGCGGCGCAGCCGGGGCGGGATGCCGAGCCGTTCGATGAGGCCGGCCGCCCCGTCGCTCCAACTGCACGCGATGGGCGCCGCGGTGGTGGGACGGCGTACGCCGGTCTCCGAGATGGTCACCCCCGCGAGCGCGTTGAACAGTTGCGATTTGCCGCTTCCGGTGGCGCCCGCGATGGCGACGACGGTGTGCTGCCCGGAGAGCCTGCGCCGCGCGGACGCCTCGTCGAGCACCCGGCCGGCCTGCGACAGCGTCCGGCTGTCGAGCCGGGTACGGGAGAGCCCCACCAGTTGGCGCAGCGCCTCCAGCCGGGAGCGCAGCGACCCCTCGTACACCAGTGGGGTCACCGTGGGCGGGGCGGCTGAGCGGCTGTCCGTCATGGGGAACCGGTCTCCTTCGGCCGTCTCGTTGACCCGGCGCGCGATGAGCCCGTCGTCCCAGGTTTCCGTAGAGTCGGTGCGCATCGCGCGTTCGGCTTCCGGGGTGTTCCGGCCGACGGTGCCTGCCGCCTTGCGGGCGCCGTCGTCCGGCTGATCGGCGCGCTCGGTGGGGTCCTGGTCAGTGACGGCGGTCACCGGTCACCTCTCCTTCTGCAGTACGGACAGCGCGGCGATGAGTTCGGCCTGTGGCTCGGCGTGGACGTCCAGCGCGTCGAGCGGGGCGAGCCGGCGCTCGCGTTCGGCGTGCAGGACGCGGTCCACGTGCTCGGTGAGCAGCCGCCCGGCCCGGTCGCGCAGCCGGAGCGCGCCATGGGCGCCGATCCGCTCGGCGAGCCCCTCCCCGGCCATCCGGCCCCGGCGGCCGCCCAGCAGGGAGGTGGCGACCAGGGCGGCGACCAGTTCGGGGTCGGGCGCGAGGGTGCGGTCGAGTTCGCGCACCTCGTCCTCGGCGTGCTCCTCCAGCTCCCGCCGCCATCGCCGTACGGCCAGCCCGATGCGTTGTTCGGCGCCGTTCGCATCGGAGTCGCGTGCGGCGAGTTCCGGTGCGGCCGACGCCGGTTCGCGCCGCCAGGCGTCGTCGACGCGCTCGTCGGCGGCGGTGACGGCACAGAGCAGCAGCGCGCTGAGGCTTTCCACGAGCGCGTCGAGCAGTTCGGCGGCGGTGCAGTCCAGGGGGAAGGCGCGCCACCGCTTGAGCGCGTCCCCGGCGAGGACCGCCCCGCTCTGCAACCGGCCCCGCACGCGCGCGTGCTCGCTGTCGTACGCCCCCTCGACGGCGGAGGTGAGCCGCAGCGCGGCGGCGTACTGCGCGGCGGCTGCGCCGGCCAGTTCGGGCATGCGGGACTTGAGGGAGTCGAGGACGCCGTACGCCGTGCGGGCGAGGACGTGCTGCCGGGCTGCGGGGTCCTGGGCCTGGTGGATCAGCCAGGTGCGCAACTGGAGGACGGCGGAGGCCGGCAGGAGCCCGCCGCCCCAGGCGGACTCGGGCAGCTCGGGCACGGTGAAGCGTGGCACCTCGCCGAGTCCGGCCTTGGTGAGCAGGGCCCCGTACTGCCGTGACACCTCGTTCACCACCTGGTGGGGCACACGGTCGAGCACGGTCACGAGGGTGACGTCGTACTCCTTGGCGGTGCGCAGCATGTGCCAGGGGACGGCGTCGGCGTAGCGGGCGGCGGTGGTGACCATGACCCAGATGTCGGCGGCGCAGATGAGTTCGGCGGCCAGGACCCGGTTGTCGGACACCAGGGAGTCGATGTCGGGCGCGTCGAGGAGGGCGAGGCCGGGCGGGAGGGTCTCGGCGGTCTCGACGCGCAGCACGCGCGCGGGGTTCTCGCCGGGGAGCAGCAGGTCTTCGGTGGATTCCTGCTGGGACACCCACACGCGCGTGAGATCGGGCAGCACCCTCATTCCGCTGAACCAGTGGTGGTCCTCCGGATGGCAGACCAGTACGGGGGTGCGTGTCGTCGGCCGCAGCACGCCCGCCTCGCTGACCCGCCGTCCCACGAGGGAGTTCACCAGTGTCGATTTCCCGGCTCCGGTCGACCCGCCCACGACGGCCAGAAGCGGCGCTTCGGGGTCCCGCAGGCGGGGCACCAAGTAGTCGTCGAGCTGCGCGAGGAGTTCGTCGCGGTTGGCACGCGCGCGTGGGGCCCCCGCCAGGGGCAGCGGGAAGCGTGCGGCGGCGACACGGTCGCGCAGGGCGGAGAGTGCGTCGAGCAGCTGAGGCCGTACGTCCAAGGTCACCACATGTGAAGAATGCCCAATTTTAGGGGAATTCTGAAGCATATGAGCATGTCTGCGCGCCGACGGAGCAGAAGGGACGGAAGGGGCGAGTGGGACACGGGCACACTCCAGGCATAACGAGTGCACAACACCCGATGCCACAGACGCCAAAAGCGGTGCACGATTCGTACCTGCCTGCGATTATCAGGACCGCTTCACCGAACCTCCACATCGAGCCACGGAGGCGAAGCAACAGGGACAAGGACGCGGGAGCCCTATCCTTGTCCCCGGCAACGTCACGGTTCGGCCCACACCCGGGCACCAGGACAGAGGCCACCACACCCGGCCCCCGTAGCTCAGTGGATAGAGCAGGCGCCTTCTAAGCGCTTGGCCGCAGGTTCGAGTCCTGCCGGGGGCGCAAGTCTCCGCCCTCCCTTTGGGGAGGGCTTTTTGCTGGTCAGGGTGCATACCAGACAGCATGGCGAGGCCCCGGACGCCCTCTTGGTGATCAAGGATGGGCTCCGGGGCTGTCCGGCTGTTACCGGGTTTGTGCGGGTGGCCGTGTCGAATACGTGTCGAAGTTTTCGGGCCGCGAGGTCAACCGGCGGACGGCGGCTCGGGGAGATCTCCGGCAGCTTCAAGTCGCCGCTTCAGGTCGGGTAGCTGGCCCTCGATGCATCGGGCGTAGGTCGCGAGGAGCACGGCCACGCTGTTCCCGGCCCACTCCGACACTTGGGCGGGTGGGATTCCGTCGTTGAGCCACCTGGTCACGCGTGTTCCGGTTGCCGTAGACGCGCTGTCCGGTGGGTGGGCGAGATGCCCCGGCACGGTGTGCGTCTCGCCCTTCCGCTCGGCCTCTCAGGTCCCGTTGCTCGTGCCCCTCACCCGTGTCCGTCCACTGCTTTCCGACCCCAGGGGTCGCCGTGTGGATCAGCAGCTCGCACAACTTGGTCGTCGACTCGGGCTCGGGCAACGTCACGTCCTCCACTCGCATCGCTACGGCCTCCGCGGGTTGGTGACCGCATTGAGTCCAGCGTGGCGAAGAAGGCGTGGAGCCGCTTGCCTCCGCGGCCAGCACTCGCCAACGGTGCGCCGGAACGACGACCTCGTCACAGTAGGACGCGTTCGCCTGCCTGCTGCTCCTGGCCCTCCCCGACTACGTATGTAGTAGGTGAAGTTTCTACCGACACCCATAGAATGATCGGTTTCAAGGCTCTCGGCCAACGAGTCCCCGTAGACCATTGAGCGCCTTTCAAAGCGGCCAAGACACGGCGTAGCTTGGCCACACTGCCAGCCGCCAGCAGTGCTCCGTAAAGCAGTCGAGTAGGAGGAAGCAATACTCCTGCCGCCAGCGCAGCTGCACCAACTAGCCCTGCTCCAGCCTCATGGTGAGCCACCCATTTGGCATGGCGTAGGTCG
>NZ_JBIBAF010000002.1:266676-279401 GCF_042899705.1 Streptomyces sp. NPDC013187
CGGCGTTCCTGAGGTCGGTGCCGCGCAGGTCGGCGCCGGCCAGGTTGGCACGGTGCAGGTCGGCGTTCCTGAGGTCGGTGCCGCGCAGGTCGGCGCCGGCCAGGTTGGCACGGTGCAGGTCGGCGTTCCTGAGGTCGGTGCCGCGCAGGTCGGCGCGCCGTAGATCGACGGGAGCCCGCTTGGTCGCAGGGGGACTCAGCCTTCTACCGATGTGCGCGGCCTCATCATCCGAGAGCGGGTGATTGAAATCGGCAAGCAGGGTAAGTGCCTCCCTGCGGGCATCGTCCGGGGCGTCGGGGCATGTCAAGTAGAGAAGGCCGCGCAGCTCTTCCTCAATAGTCCTGTCCGCCATCACGCCTCCCTTTCACCGCTCGGTGGTAGCTGGTCGTTCCTATGCCTGCATATGGGGCAGGTGCTGCGCTGATGGGGCAAGTACACCTTGAGTATGTTGAGCGTCATCCGCTCACTCGCTCGCAACGCAGCCCTCGGCGCATAGCGGTCCATCTCTGACGTCTGGAGCACCCGACTAACGAGTTGCTCCCAGTGGTCCTCTGCCACCGCCCAATCACTCCCGTGCCACTGATCCGCGAACTGTTTCGCCAGCTTGGCGTCATCCCCTCCGGCTGCACAGAGGTCGTAAAGCGAGAGCACGTTCACCCTTCCTCGTCAGTTTGCGGGATGGAGTAACGACGCAACTCATCAAGTACCTCTGCCAGTTCTTGTGTCCGGTGGGTGTCGATCTGTGTGGTCACGATGTAGCCGACTGCTCCCCCGATAAGTGCTGGCATCACCGCCCAGCCTGCGAGTGAAAGCGGCCAGGCGCACAATTGCTGCCTGACGTCTCCGGGAGAGGTGATGGTAACGAGAAGGTTGTAAGCCTGGGCCCAGCCGTTCAAGAAGCCGTTGAGCAGGTAGAGGGCGACTAGACCGAGGAACCCAGGAACGAGGCGTAGGAGCCAACGCTGGAGGCGCGGCAGGGCCTCGCGGGATCGCCACAAACGGCGCGTACGAGTTCGCCAGTTCGGCGCAGGCGGTGGTATCAACAATTCCCCCGAAGTCACGACCCTGAACATACCCGTCACATGGTCTCTCATAGCGCCGAACGGGAATGAATCATGAACCTGCATGAGCAATGCCATGGACTGCGAGCCCAGCAACGGCGGTGAAGACGGCGCCCGGCCGAGGGGGACCATTCCGCAACTACGGTGATCACTAGGGTGATCACCGTAGGCGCACAGGAACCGGGCCTCGCCAGATGACCACGATGTCGCGTCTGTCAGCCGTGGGATCTGGAGTCACCAATACTCCCCCAGGAACTTGCCGGCCGCAGGTTCGAGTCCTGCCGGAGCGCAAGTCTCCGCCCTCCCGTTTGGGAGGGCGTTCTGCTGCTCATGGCGGGTGCCAGCTGATGCGACGAAGCCCCAGACGCCCCCTTGATGATCAAGGGCGGGATCTGGGGCTGTCCGGCTTTTGCTGGGGTTTCTGCGGGTGGCCGTGTCGAATGCGTGTCGAAGTTTCTGCGGGCCGCGAGGTCCGCGACCACCCGCGCGTCTTCGTCACCTTGACGGCCCCTTCGCTCGCAGGCGCATGTCTCGACGACAACCGGCAGGTCAATCGGTGCGGAGGCCGGGGAGGACTCCGTGCAAGCAAGATGCGTGCCGATGCGACAGGCGGTCGACCGGTAGGGAACGACCGAAGCCTCGGTGATGCGGGGCTGTTGGCGAGGAGTCATCGAGGGACGACCAGGCTTCAGCGGGAGGTGTGCAGCGACGACCACCTCGCGCGGCTGTACTCGCCTCTCCCGAGCGAGCATGTACGGGCGAACAAGCGCGTTGTCCTCCCCCGCGAGCGGGTGACGGTGGCTCGTGGTGTTGGGAGACCGGTCCAGGAGGGCCATCGGTGCGTCAGCGGACGTGGAGAGAACGGGGGTCGCCTGGGGCCGAGACGGCCGTAAGGGACGGCGGTGCCTGCCCTTGGGGAAGTAGCGCGCTCTGGTGAGCAAGGCGGCACGGCGGATACGGTCGAACACGCTGCTCAGCTCCTATCGCTGATGGCTCGGTCCCCCGACATCGCCCGTCGTGGGGACCGCTTTGTTTACGACCGCCCAGAGAGTGCGGTCGTTCAGGCTGGTGGCGAGGAGTCCGAACCGATCGGCCTCGGCCACCGCTTCAAGGACCTCCCGCCATAAGTCGGCAGAGAGAGATTCCGACACCGCCGCTTGGACCGACGTGTGCCGGTCGTGTTCCTCCACACGCGCGGGGAATCCGAGGTCGGACAGCCGGGCAGCGATGGCCGCCGCGAGTACTCCCGAAGCGGGCACAGGGCAGCCTCCGTCACCATTGATCACTTTCAGTGAAGCTAGTTAACTAGATTAGAGCTAGTGGACTAGATTTTCCATATGCCTGAGCAGCCGCCCTACCTCCGCATCGCCGACGAACTCCGGCGACGGATCGCGGAGCACGTATGGGAGCCCGGTGACCGCCTGCCCTCCCGTGCCCAGATCGGACAGGAGTGCGGCGTGGGCGAGAACGTGGTCCGCCGCGCTCAGGAACTCCTGATTTCCCAAGGTGTGCTTGATGGGCGCGCCGGTTCGGGCACGTACGTCGCCGAGCCCCGACAGCGGGTCCGGATGGTCCGGTCATCAGCGCGAGAACAGCCCAGCGGATCACCCTTCCGGGCAGACATGAAGGCCCTGGGAAGACAAGGCGATTGGGAGAGCCGGACCGAGGCCAAGGTGCCGGCTCCTGCGGACATCGCTGCGCGGCTCGGCATCGCCGAGGGCGACCTGTGCGTTCGGACCTTGTACGAGTTTCTGGCCGACGGCAGGCCGGTGCAGCTGTCGACGAGTTGGGAGCCGTACGACCTCACCGCCGGCACTCTCGTCGTTCTCCCCGAGGGAGGACCGCACGCCGGGGCAGGTGTCGTGAACCGCATGGCGGCGATCGGCGTCACCGTCAGCCACGCCGTGGAGCAGCCGGAGCCGAGGCAAGCAACCGCCGAGGAAGCGTCACTTCTCGGTATCCAGAAGGCTGCTCTCGTGACGCACATCCGGCGGACGTACTACAGCGACGACGGGCGGCCCGTCGAAACGGCGGACATCGTTGTGCCCGCTGCACACTGCGAGATCGTGTACGAGATCCCGATCAACCGCTAGCTCTAAATCGTCTTGGGTGCCGACTCATCTGGGCAAAATGGGCGCATGGCATCGGAGTGGGTCCCCGCTGTGGTCACCGGAGTCTCAGGAGCCCTCGGAGTCACTTTCACGTGGCTCGCCGGAGCTCAAGGTAGAGCACACGCAGAGCGCATGGTTGCGCAGTCACGAGAAGCCGAGCAGCGCACTCACCTACGAAAGGAGCGGCGCGATGCCTACTTCGAGGCGCTCCGCGTGGCCGTCCTCGATGTGCGCCGCCTGAGGTACGAACGGTCTGGCAAGACCGAGAAGCTCCGAGAAGTCGAGCACTATTGGACTAAGACCAAACGCATCGAAATGAGCATGGAGGCCCTCATCGCCTTGCACGCGTTCGGCAGCGAGGAGGCCCGCCACTTCGCTGAGGAATGGCAGGTGGCGACAGAGGCCAGCGACCTGGACACAATGCAGCGGCTTGTCAGGCAGTTCGGGGAGCTCATGCGCACTGAACTCCAAGAAGGCTAGCCACGGGTGCCACGGCGCCAGGGCCCTAGCCAGGGCGTGTCGAATGCGTGCCGAAGGCCGATCGACGAGGCGCCCGGCGCGGGAGAAGAACCAGGTCAGCAAGAGTAGGGCACGACATACACCAAGCGCCTTCTAAGACCCGGGCCGCTCGCTGCCTGTGGGGCCTCGCCATGAGGATGGTCAGTCTTCGCCCACCTGCAATAGCACGACGGCGAAGTCATTGCTGATCCCCGCGACGACTCCGTCGAAGGTATGCCGGGTGACCGGGTCCCACGCACGCGCCCGGGGCGAAAGGTCGCTGATGTTCGTGTACCAGTCAGACTGGTAGCCGAGCAGACGCACGACCCGCTCAGCCACTCGGTGAACATGGGCACGATCGCGGCGTGGCGTACCCGGGAACACGAGGTCCTCAGCCGCCAGGTAGGTCAGGAGGTCCACAGCTCGCACACCGTCGATCTGCGAGAGCGCCTCCTTGACCTCTTCTGGTGTATCAGGACCGACTGCCCCCGCTACGGCGTAGTCCTTCCAGGCCCGTTCCGCCTTTGCGGCCACTTCTCGAACGAGGTCCGGAACTGATGTGCCCTGCCTGGCGACCACGCAGCCGAAGACGCCGCTTCCCCGTGCCAAGGAACCTATAAGGCTGCGCAGTTGCGTCGCTACGTCCACTCGACCATGCTCTCATTCCGATCGGCTGGAGCCCGCGCATCCGTGGCCGCGCGACCAGCAGCGACCGGAGCCCTACGCGACGGCAATGACGGCAGCGCTGACGGCAACGAAGACAGACGGCGGTAGCCGTCAGCAGCCGGTCATGGCTGCGGCGCCAGCCGAACCGGACGTGCGGCACAGGGGTGCCCGCATCTTCTAAGCGCTTGGCCGCAGGTTCGAGTCCTGCCGGGGGCGCAAGTCTCCGCCCTCCCCTCGGGGAGGGCTTTTTGCTGGTCAGGGTGTATGCCAGCGGATGCGAGGAAGCCCAGCAGATTCTCCCCGGCAGTGATGCCGAGCTTGCCGCTGCTGGCGTTGCCACGCGCGACACCTTCGCCCGAACCTCTACCGGATCCTGGACAACGCGGTTCTCAGCCGGAACAGGCGGCCACCTGCCCGACGACGGAGAAGCGCTGCCGACACTCCGGGCACGTCGCCTCACCGAAGGCATAAGTCAGGGCGCGCGCGACTTCCTCGTGGCCGTCGGTCAGGGCAAGGTCGTAGAGGCGCCGGCCGAGGCCTTCCAGGGCGCGGGGATCGGCCGGGTGGAGAGGGAACGTCTCGACGTCGTCGGAGAGGGCGTAGTCCTCCGCGGTGCTGAAGAAGCCTCGCTCTCCGAGAACCACCCACAGCGACACGCACCCCTCGGGTTCGGGGCACTCAAGCTCGTACTCCTCGCTGACCACGCCCCAGAGCAGGTCCTCCGCCCAGTGGATGTCGCCCTCCAGGTTCAAAACCGCCTCAAGCAGGTGGCAGTAGTCATTCCGGCCGGCGGTGTGCTGCCGCCACCGGTTCGCGGCGCCCAGCAGGCGCGCAGTCTCCGGCGCATACCGGTGCCGCAGGTTACGGGTCTCGTAGCGCCGGTCGGCCTGGACGAGAAGGGCGCCGGCCAAGTGGAGGGCCGAAGCTGCCACGTCGGCCTTCTCGGCCTCCGCCATGTCGGCGAGCGTGTGCAGCACCAGAGGATCGGCTACATCCAAAGTGCCGTTGTGATAGAGCTCCGTCCACAGGTCGCTCCACGCCTGACCCTCCCGCCCCGTAGCGGCACGTTCCAGCAGCGACTTCAGGCGGTCGGAATCGGCGTCATCGGTGCGGGGAGCAGGAACACTCGTCGTCATCCCCGGTATCCAAGCAGACCGACGCAGACGCACTTTCGCCGAGCTGCCGATCGCCGTGGATCCGTAGCGGTCGGAGTGTCCCGTGGCTGTGGCCGCTGGCCGGGGAGCCGTTGCACAACTTGCCGGCTGCCGGAGCCCGGTCAGTGATCACCGGACGCGGCTGGAACGGGGTGTCAGTTCACGGAGAACTTGGCGACATGCTCGTCGAAGGGCTCGATGCCGACTTCCGCACGGAGTGCGTCCATGCGCTCGGGCTCTTCGCAGGGCCACGGAACCGGTGCTCCGTCCTTCACACCGGCGATCTGAGTGCCGTAGATCTGCTTGCGGCCCTCGTTGACCAGCGTGCGGTCGCGCAAGAAGGCCAGCTCACGCATGCCGGCCGAGCCTGCCGACACCGCCTGCTGCATCAGCTGGAGGGCGCGACGCTGAACGTCGAGCTGGCGGTCGGCGTGCTGGGCGATCAGCCATGCAGCGCGTGCGGCCTCCTCACCGACCAGTTCCTCCGTCGGCCAGCCGTACTCGTCCATGATCTCGCCGAGCCGGTCACCGTGCCGAACGGTCAGCCGCCGCCACGCCAGCTGCTCGGCGGGGTCATCACTGTTCGCGCGGACGGCTAACTGGTGATCGGCCGCAGCCATGTCCGTGAGTTCCACCGCCAGTGCGGCAACGTCGTGCGCCACTCTCGCCCCCCCGGTCAATCCGTGCTGTGCATCCGCCCGCAAGCCTAGAGGTGCACATCGGACGTAAAGATCATTCCGGAGAACGGTGACAGGCGCCTCCCCGCACGGAGATAATGGATCCACCCCCGAAGCCAGAGCCGGATCGCCGCGACGGTCACGCTGCCCTGGAAGACATAGACCTGCTTTCGGGCCTCGTGTCCACCGCCCGGAAGCCGAGGCCACCGATCGGCCTGCGTTGGAGCTGTTCTTCGAGCTGCTCGACGAGTTCCGTGACCAGTCCCGTGCTGACCTCCCTGGCCAACAGGGCCAGGCGCAGTCCTGGTCCGGATCGAGGGCCCACCCCAGCGCTTCGGGACGAAGACGAAGGGGGCCGCGCGAGGCGGTGTCGAGGTTCTGCCCCTTTTCGCAGCCCGGGGCACGCGCGATCATGGTCCCCGAACGCCAACCCGAACCCGGACCCTGCACCGTGAAAGAGGCAAGCCGTGCGGCTGCGATGCGCTGTACTGGACGACTTCCAGAAGGTGGCGACCGAGGTCGCCGACTGGGCGGAGGTCGCGGACGACGTGGAGGTCGTGACGTTCGATCGGCACATCGAGGGCGCGGACGACCTGGCCGCGGCGCTGGCCGGCTTCGACATCGTCGTGACCCTGCGGGAACGCGTGCCGTTCCCCGGATCGTTGATCGCCCGGCTGCCCCGGCTGAAGCTGATCGTCGCCTCCGGCATGCGGAACTCCGTCATCGACTACGCGGCCGCCGAGGCCCACGGCGTCACGGTGTGCGGCACGGCCAGTTCCTCCACCCCGCCGGTCGAACTGACCTGGGCACTGCTGCTCGGCCTCGCACGCGGGGTCGTCGAGGAGAGCAACGCCCTGCGCTCCGGCGGCCCCTGGCAGAGCACGGTCGGTGCCGATCTGCACGGCCGACGTCTCGGGCTGCTCGGCCTGGGGAAGATCGGCAGCAAGGTCGCCCAGGTCGGGCTCGCCTTCGGCATGCACGTGAGCGCCTGGAGTCAGAACCTCACCCGGGAGCGTGCCGACGAGGTCGGCGTGGAACTCGCGGCCTCCAAGGAGGAGCTGCTGACGGACAGCGACTTCGTGTCGGTCCACCTCGCCCTCGGCGACCGCACCCGCGGCCTGCTCGGCCGGTCCGAACTCGCCCTCCTCAAGCCGTCCGCCTACCTGATCAACACCTCACGCGCGGCGATCGTCGACCAGGACGCTCTCCTCGACGCCCTGCACGCGGGCCGTATCGCCGGCGCCGGCGTGGATGTCTTCGACATCGAGCCCCTTCCCGCGGACCACCCGATGCGTACGGCACCCCGGCTCCTCGCCACGCCGCACCTCGGCTACGTCTCGCGGGCCAACTACGCGACGTACTACGGGCAGGCGGTCGAGAACATCCGCGCGTTCCTCGCGGGCGCGCCGGTGCGACGGCTGCCTTGACGTGCATTTACGGGTGCTTTGATCCCGTCCGTCGCCGCACTCGAGCCAGGGACCACTAAGCGCGGGGACAGTGAAAACACGAGGATGGCCGGGGCCCGTTAACGGGCCCCGGCCATCCTCTGATGCGCAGGTCGTCCGACACGACGGTGCGGAGGTGGCCAAGTGCTGTTTTGGCCGCCGGGGACGAACGTCAGGACTTCTGGCCAGGGACGACGACGCTGTTGACGCAGGTGACCTCACCGTGCGAGGTCGGACACGACTGCGTTGACTCGTTGACGACCTCGACGTTCCCGTGCTTGTCGCTGTTGACGCGGTACTCGCTCACCTGCACGCAGCGAATGTGGCCCTTGCCGTCGTCGACACACTTGCCGGCGCCATCGCTGGCGAAGGCGTGGACGGTACCGACACCGACCAAAGCAAAGCTCCCCAGGACACCCGCGGCCGCTGCGAACTTCTTCGAACTGAACATCTACCCATTCCTTTACGGTCGGCCCCCGTGGCTGGACGGCGGAGCCGTTCCGACGCTTGGACCGGCAAACAAGCCTGGCAGCAGGCCCGGGAATCGGACTCCGGGTGCAATCCCCGGACCTGCGTAGATCACCTGATCAGCGATCAACGACCACCGAGGGCGAAGTTCTGCGTGCAGGTCACGGACTTGCGCTCGCTCTGGTCGTTGGTCTGGAGGCCGAGGATGTTGATGGCGAGGTTCAGGTCATCGATGCTGATGAGCCCAGCCGTCTTCGAGTCGTTCGCCTCGCACGACTGGTTCTGCTTGTTGTCGACCTTGAGCTTCGCGTCCTCGTCCGCAGCCTGGCCGACGCCGGCGCCCAGGAAGCTGACACTGCCGAGCATGGCCACGACGACTGCGGTCCTCTGGTACTTGCGCATTACCTCTCCGATCTGTCGACACAGCCCGTGATGGGCTGGTCACTGACAGTGGCAAACACTAGGCGATGAATTCGGCTCTCGACAGACGAAACGCCCAATCACGCAACTGCTAGAAAAAAAACCCGTTGCGACCCATGTACACAGACACCGGGCAACCGCTTCGGGCGGCCACCCCTCAACAGGGTGTCGCCGAGGTCGCGCGTCTGCGACAGACGCCCGTCGCCGCAGACACGCGAACGTCACCGAGGGGCCGAACGTCGACATGGGGACGACGACGGCCCGTCACGTCGGCTCATCGCGCCACATGCAACCGACTCAGGCCCTGCGACACCTGAGAGCCCGGCGACACGCCTCAGGGCTCAGACACTAGGTCTGAGCCCTGAGAACTGCCTACATCACCGCGTCAGCGGTCACTTGCCACCGAAGGCGAAGGCCTGGCTGCAGGTGATCGACTCGCGCTCGCTCTGGTCGTTCGACTGCACGCCGAGGACGTTGATCCCGACCAGGACGTCCTCAGCCGCGATGAGACCACCCGTGATGGTCTCGCTCTGCGAGCAGGACTGGTCCTGGTCGTTGTCGACCTTGACCTTGTGCCCGTCCGAGGCGTGGCCGATGCCGGCGCCCAGGAAGCTGACGCTGCCAAGCATGGCCATGACGACTGCGGCCTTCTGGTACTTGCGCATTACCTCTCCGTTCTCGAGTAGACACAGTCCGCACCGGACCGGTCACCAACAGTTATTAACGTAAGGGATGGATCGCCATTTATCCACGCGAAACGCCCAGAGTTGCGCGAGTCGTAGAAGATGGCATGCCATGGTCGCTTCGGGCGTTCCCTGGCGGGCCCGAACCCCTTCGACAGCAGCCCTCGACTGCGCAAGGCAGTCGTCGTCCACGGCCGCAGACCGCGGCTCACATGCTGTGAGGTCGAGTAGCGGCGACGATAGCGCGCTGCACCGGCTCCCTGCGGAGATCTTCGCGGAGCGCATTACGAACCGGCCGGCCCATAGCAGCCCAGTCCGATGGACCTACTCGCATGTCGACTTACGCCTGACCGGAAGCCGAACCACCGTAAGCAGCTGGGTGCACATACATGAGCCGCCCGGGGCTCGCCTGCCGGCAGAGGGGCAACCTGCGCCCGGGCCGGCACTTCCGGTCGGCGGGCTCACGGAATACCGCAGCGGCCGACCGACGGGTCACAGCCCTTGGCCCGTCTTGCGGCCAGGTGGGTGCGGACCACGGGCACACATGCGGCCG
Source organism: Streptomyces sp. NPDC013187 (assembly GCF_042899705.1). Lineage (NCBI taxonomy): Bacteria > Bacillati > Actinomycetota > Actinomycetes > Kitasatosporales > Streptomycetaceae > Streptomyces > Streptomyces sp. NPDC013187. The sequence goes on from NZ_JBIBAF010000002.1 coordinate 276,413, forward strand.
GACCACCCCCGGAACAGTCCGGTGCCTCATGTGAAACCACCGCTCGAATGGCGGATCTCCTGTCCGGAAAGGGTGATCACGGCAGAATTGTCGTGACTGGTTGAGGGTCCACGCGTTGAACGGGCAGTGCGGCCGCTCGTACTGCTGCCGCACTTACCTAGTCAGTAAGGGAGAACGTGATGTCTCGCATCGCGAAGGTTGGCGCTGTTGCTCTCGGCACGGGCGCCGTGGTGCTCAGTGGAGCCGGTCTCGCCGCCGCGGGCGCCGGCGCCAACGGCGCTGCTATCGGCTCGCCCGGCGTCCTGTCCGGCAACGTGGTCCAGGTGCCGGTTCACGTGCCGATCAACGTGTGCGGCAACACCGTCAACTTTGTCGGCCTGCTGAACCCGGCTGTCGGCAACGAGTGCAAGAACGAGGACCACAAGAACCACGACAAGAAGAGCAAGAAGAGCGGCCACCGCCACTGACTCCCGCTGTCGTGATCCGAGGGCCCCGGCCTCCCAAGGCCGGGGCTTTCCCTGTGCCCGGCCTCCCTGTGCCCGGCCTCCCTGTGCCCGGCCTCCCTGTGCCCGGCCTCCCCGTGCCCGGCCTCCCCGTGCCCGGTGAAATCCGTCGTGCCGGTGCGGAATCCGTGTCACCTCACGCGTAGCGGTAGATCCGGCCGACGTCCTCCAGTTCCGCCGGTGTCACGTCCCACGGCGGCAGGCGCTCGTGCCGTGCCACGATCCGGCCGTGCTGCCGGTCGCCCCGTCGCGGCGGTGTCGCGGGGAGGTAGCCGGCACCGCGGTGCCGACGCTGCCAGCGATACCACTGCAGGTCGATGAAGGCGTGGTGCAACCAGAACACCGGGTCGTTGACGGAGGCGCCGCCGAGCATGTCCCCACCGACCCAGCCGTGCACTCGATTGTGGTTGCGCCAGGGCGCGTTGCCGCGGCCGGTGCCCCAGCCCTCCAGCTTGTTGCGGAACCCCCGGGTGACCGTCGAGTCCCAGGGCGCCACGTCGTAGACAGGGTCCTCCAGCGCCCGCTCCAGCTCGCTCTTGGTGGGCAGGCCGACCGGGTTGCGGGGGCGTCCGAGGTTGCGGGTGAGGAACTCCCGGTCGGTCACGTTCACCTTGATGGTCCAGTTGCCTTCCCGGTAGGCGAACGGACCGGTCATCACCTGATGGTCGGAACGGCGCCCGTCACCTCCGAGGAGACGGGCCGTCCAGGGCGCGGAGGTGGTCCTGCGGTCGCGTGTCCAGTCCCAGTACGGCACCGTCACCGAGGAGTCCACCCGGCGCAGGGCGCGCTCCAGGTCGAGCAGGAACCGGCGGTGCCAGGGCAGGAACGACGGCGCCATGTGCGCGGCGCGCAGTCCGTGCTCGCCGTCCGCGGAGAAGTACTCGATGTGCATACGGACGAACTCGTCGTACTCGCCCCGCCGTTTGACCTCCAGGAGCGCCTTGACGAACCGCCGCTGCTCGGACCTGGTGAGCGTACCGACGTCCCTACGTACGTACGCCACGCCGGTTCTCCGTGTGGACGTGGCCCGCGCCTGCCGGGGCCGGCTCACGCAGGCGCTGGCCGGGGCCGAGCGCGTCGACGGCGGCGCGGGCCGCCTCGATCGGTGAAGGGTAGGAGCAGTAGTGGTCGACCATGCTGAGCCAGGTGCCGTCGGCCCGGCGCATCAGATGCAGAGGGCGGCCGTCCACAGTGATGTGCCACCGGCCCCGCCCGGCCGGGTCGCGGGGTGGGTTCCACACCATGACGATGCGGCGGCCGTGACGGGTCTCGGTGGAGACGGTGGCGCTCGGGGCGTCCCCGGCTCCGGGGCTGTGTGACCGGAGGGCGGCGGCCACCGGGGCACCCACAGCGGCGGCGAGGGCGCAGACCCGCAGACCGCGCGCCACCTCCCGCCGTGTACTGCCCCGTTCGGGTCGCGCCGGGGCCGCCGGCACCCCGTCGTCCGCCTGCCCTCCGCCGATGCCGACGGCCATGGTCCACTCCTCGTCCGGTTCCGGTGTCGTAGCCGTAACCGCCGGACGTCCCGCGCGGTCACCGCCGTGCGGCCAGACAAGTGATCGTTCGTTCCTCCGGGGGAGGAAGCCGGCCGCGTCACCGGGCGGACACGTACGGAGGGCCGGTCCTCGGACTTTCCGAGGACCGGCCCTCCGTACGGGGTGGTTGCCGCCCTAGAACCACAGGTTGCCGTGCACCGGCTTGGCGTCGTTGACCGCGGACGCGGCGTTCTTCGCCGTGTGGACCAGCGACTCCTTGCCCTCGGCGGTGACGTCCAGGGGGACCTTGGTGCTCACACCTCCGGTGAAGTCGGTGGACGCCAGGTCGCGCGTGCTCTGCGTGGCCGGAGCGGGCTGCGGGACAGGGGCCGGAGCAGGCTGCGCAACCGGGGCGGGCTGAGGGGCCGGGGCCGGAGCAGGCTGGGCGACCGGAGCAGGCTGAGCGACCGGAGCGGCCTGCGGGGCCGGAGCGACCTGAGGGGCCGGAGCGGGCTGGGCAACCGGGGCGCTCTGAACAGCCGGAGCGCTCTGGGCGACGGGAGCACTCTGAACCGGAGCAGCCTGAGGAGCCGGCGCAGCCTGAGCCATCGGAGCAGCCTGCACGTCCGGAGCGCTCTGAGCGGCGGGCGCACTCGGAGCGACCATGACGTCCTGCGCGAACGCGGGCGTGGCGGAACCGGCGGCGATCAGGGATCCGGCAAAGACGGCGGCAGCCTTCAGAGACTTCATCGTGTTCCTTTCTTCGGCAACGCGCGTCGCCGGAGGGGATTCTGTCGCCGTGCCTAACGAGCCCTGGCCTGGGCGGAAACCGGAGATGCCGAAGATTGCCAATACCTCATATGAAATCTATTAAAAGACCGAAGAACAACAGTCGTGGGGGGGGGGGGGGGGGCGGGGCGCCCCCCCCCCGGGGGGGGGGGGGGGGGGGGGGGGGGCCCCCGCCCCCCCCCCCCCCCCCGGGCGCGGGTCGGGCCGCGCCCCGGGGGGCGC
>NZ_JBIBAF010000002.1:279410-550550 GCF_042899705.1 Streptomyces sp. NPDC013187
AAAAAAATAAACACCCCCCACACACCCGGGGGGGGGCCCGGGCGGCGGCCCCCCCCCCCCACGACCGGGCGGGGTCAGGATGTCGGTGGCAGCACCGGCTCCAGCAGCGGCAGACCGGGGAGCGTGACGGCCGTCTCCTCGGGTTCCGCCGGCGACGGGGCGGACGACTCGCCGGCCACATCGTCGGACGGTGTCGACACGGCGGGTTCCTCCTGGAGCGACGGGTTGCCCCCGAGCAGCGCGGCGAGGAGGTCGTCGACCCCGCCCAGCAGGTCGTCGACCGCGGGAAGGACGCCGCCGACACCAGAGGTGATCGTCTTCAGGAGGCCGTCGACCGCTCCGACCACGAGGTCCAGCAGGTCGGTCACGGGGTCCGCGGCGCGCGGCACCGACACGCCCGGCATCGCGGCGGGCAGGGCGGGAGCCGGCAGTCGCACCATCGTCGACACGAGCGAGGTCGGCACACCGTGGGCGGCCGACTCGGCCAGGGCGGCCTTCGCGGCGGTTGCCAGCCGCGCGGCCTCGGCCGGGGGCAGTTTCCCGTCGCTGTCCCGGAGCACGGCGTTCAGCAGGTCGGCGACGGGGGTGAGCTCACCCCAGTTCAGTTTCCCGACCTGCGCGAGGCGCGCGTCCGCGCCGGGAAGCCGGGCCTCGGGCGCCGCACGGTGGCCGTGCCCCCGGGACGATTCGGCCGCCATGGCGACGGGGCCGGTGATCCCGACCAGAAGGGCGGCGCAGAGCGCGCCGGACACGATGCGCCGTGCGGACAGAGCGCACATGGGGATTCCTTTCGACGGCGTTGGATCTTGAGCCCACCGTGAAAGCGCCCACGACTTCCTGCAACCGCTCATACGCTTTTCGGGATTTCACAATTCCCCCGTTTGCTGCGTCCGGCCTGATCGGACGGTTTGTCAGGGCGCACCCTTTCGAACCCTGATGGAGCAAGGCCGCGGCCCGCGCCGAGCGGCAGCCGTCCCCGGGGGCGACTCGGCGGCCGGAACCGGTAAAGACGTGCGGTTTCACGATTCCGACACACTTGTCAGATTTCATCGAATTTCATCGACTATGTCCGGTTGGTGACTAGAGTTGCGAACCGCCCGACGCACTCTCAGCGCGGACACATCGCATTCGTGGCGCTCTGCCACGGCCCCCCGTTCGAAAGGGCAACGACCGGTCATGCGTCATTCCTTGGGCCCGCTGTTCCGCCGCGCGACCGTGGGCGTCCTCGCCCTTGCCGCCATGTGGGCGGCCGGCGGTTCACCCTCCGCCGCACCGGCCGCCGCGCCCGCGCCGGAAGCCGAGCGTCTCAGCTTCACCGAGCGGTACCGCGCGCTCCAGCACGGCGGCATCGTACGCGCCGCCAACGCATCGATCACCTGCCGCACGGCCCAGGGTTCTTCGTGTTCCGAGGCCCAGGCAGGCGGCCCCGGTGTGAACGGCGACTTCGACATGTTCTACGTCGACGTCGACCGCGACGCCAACACGTACAACTCCTCCCGCGGGGAGGTGCGTCTGCCCAGCGGCTCCCGGGTGACGTACGCGCGCCTCTACTGGGGTGGAAATCTGCGCGTGGGGGAACAGAAGCCGCCGCAGGACAACGGGCGCGTGCTGATCGCCGAACCCGGCGGCGAGTACAAGGAGTTGCTCGCGGACACGACGGTCGGACACCGCGTCATGGACGGCATGGACGCCTTCCAGGCCTCGGCCGACGTGACACGGCTGGTGCGGGAGGGCGGAGCGGGCCTGTACACCGTGGCGCAGATCAACATCGCCATGGGCAGGTCCACGGCCGGGGCCTGGGGCGGCTGGACGCTCGTGGTGGCCTACGAGAACCCGGCGGAGCCGCTGCGGCACCTCACGGTCTGGGACGGCTTCACCCCCCTGGGTGCCGTGGAGCTCGGCCTGGGCGGCCTCGATTTCCCCGCGGGCGCGTGGGGCCGTGCGGGCCTGGTGACGTACAACGGCGACCGCGGCACCGGCGGAGACTCGTTCACCGTGACGGCCGGCCAGTCCGCGTCCGCCCTCAGCAACTCCGCGAACCCCCGCGACGACGTCCTCAACTCCACCATCAGCGAGCCCGGGGCGGACGCGTCGCGTGTGCCCGCCCACGCCAACACCCTCGGTTACGACTCCGACGTGTTCGACCTCGGAAGCGCCCTGCAGAACGGCGGGGACCAAGCCACCTTCCGGATCCAGTCTCAGCAGGACGCGGCGTGGGCCGGCGTGCTCTTCGCCGCCGTCGACGCACGGCGGTGAGTACGTCGCCGCCCGCCCCGAACGCCTTCGCGAGCGAGGAATCCGCGCACATGCACCTGTCATCCGCCGCACCTCATCCCAGAGTCCTGCACCTCACCCAGCCGGTGGACGGCGGTGTCGCACGCGTCGTCACGGACCTGGTCCAGGCGCAGCTGTCGGACGGCCTGGACGTCACCGTGGCCTGCCCCGACAGCGCGCTCACCACGAAACTGCGGACGCTCGGCGCGCGCGTACGGCACTGGCACGCCACACGGTCTCCCGGTACGTCGCTCTTCCGGGAGGTACGGCACCTGGCCCGGGTCATCGACGAGGTGCGTCCGGATCTGATCCACGCGCACAGCGCGAAGGCCGGACTCGCCGGACGCCTCGCGGTACGCGGGCGGATCCCGACGGTCTTCCAGCCGCACGCCTGGTCGTTCGAGGCGGTCGGCGGGGGCACCGCGACCCTGGCGCTCATGTGGGAGCGCTGGGGAGCGCGATGGGCCTCACGCGTGGTGTGTGTGAGCGAGGCGGAACGCGCGACCGGCATGGGCGCCAGGATCACCGGCCGCTGGACCGTCGTCCCCAACGGCATCGACCCGGAGCGCTTCCGCCCGGCCGCCGCGGGCGCCGTACGGGCCGGACTCGCCCCGCTCGCCGGCCTCCACCCCACGGCACCGCTCGCCGTGTGCGTGGGGCGGCTGTGCCGCCAGAAGGGGCAGGACGTCCTGCTGCAGGCGTGGGAGACCGTCGAACAGCAGGTGCCCGACGCGCGCCTCGTCCTGGTCGGCGACGGGCCGGACCACGACCGGCTTCGCGAGAGCGCCCCGCGATCCGTGGTGTTCGCGGGCGCCGTAGCCGACGCCTCCCCCTGGTACCAGGCCGCCGATGTCGTCGTGCTGCCGTCCCGCTGGGAGGGCATGGCCCTGGCGCCGCTGGAGGCGATGGCCTGCGGGCGGCCGGTCGTGGTCACGGACGTCGACGGCGCCCGCGAGAGTCTGCCGTCCTCCACCTCCGCCCGGTGCCTGGTTCCGCCGGAGGACCCGGCGGCCCTGGCCGAAGCCGTCACCGCGCTGCTGGCAGACCCCCTGCTGCGCGAAACCCTCGGCGACCAGGGCCGCCGGCACGTGCTGTCCGCCCACGACGTGCGGCACACCGCCGAGGCCGTCTCGGACGTCTATCGCGACCTGCTCGGCCCATGGACCGCCACCACCCCCAGCGCTGAGCACGGTCAGCCGCTCGACACCGGACGTCGCGCCGAGACGAACCGGCCGGCACAGCGCGTCGAGCCCACCGAGTACAGGGAGTCCATCCACTCGTGACCGCCGAACGTACCGTGCCCTCCCCCGGCGTACCGCCGCGGGACCACGGGTCCTCACCAGTCTCGGTCATGCCCCCGCGCGGCACGACCACCGGTTTCCGGTCGTCCGCCCCGCGGCCCCCGGCCCGGCCGGCCTCACCCGTTCCGCTGCTCCTGGCCGACGGCTTCGCCGCCCTCGCGGGCACGCTCGTGCTGACCGGGGCCCAGCGCCACCCCCTCCTCGTCACCCTGCTGATCATCGCCTCGTCGCTGCTGCGCCGCCGCGACGGGCGGCCGACGGTGCCCGGGTTGCTGGACGAACTGCCCGCCCTGTGCGGCCGCATCGTGGTGGCGTGGCTGGCTCTCGCGGCGCTCCTCGCGGCGTACCGGCCGGAGCACGCGTTGTCCCTGCGTACCGTGCTGACGGGCCTCGCCCTGCACACGGCGGTCGGCTGCGCGCTGCGCGGAGCCGTGCACGCGCGGCGTCGCGCCGCGCTGCTGCGCCACCCGCACACGGCTCTCGTCCTCGGCCCGGTCACGACCGCGCAGCGGGTGGCCGCCGCCGTACTTCGCCACCCGCGCTGCGGGGTCCGGCCGGTGGGGATCGTCGCGGAGCAGCCGGAGGGCACCGAGACGCTGCCGGTGCTGACGACCGCCGAGGAGGTCGAGCGCGCGGTCATCCAGAACGGGGTGCGGGCGGTGCTGGCCGTGCACCCCTCCGTACGCGCCGAACAGGAGCCGCTGCTGCGGGCGCTGGCCGAGTCGGGCTGCGTGGTCTGGGAAGTCGACGCCGAGACCCCGTCGTACGCGACGCGGGAACGGCTGGCCGGGTTCTCCTGCCGACGGCTGGACATGTCCCCGGCCCGGCGTGACAGTGCGGCAAAACGGACGCTCGACATCCTTGTGTCGGGGGCGCTGTTGTTGCTGGTCAGCCCGCTGCTGCTGACCTTCGCCGCGGTGCTGCGGATCAGCGACGGGCCGGGTGTGGTGTTCCGGCAGGAGCGCATCGGCAGGGGCGGCGAGCCGTTCACACTGCTGAAGTTCCGTACCCACCGCCCGGTCGACGAGCACGAGTCGGCGACCCGGTGGAGCGTGGCGAACGAGAACGAGATGCGCTGGTTCTGCCGGATGCTGCGGCGCACCTCGCTCGACGAACTGCTCCAGCTGTGGAACGTGCTCCGGGGCGACATGAGCCTGGTCGGACCCCGACCCGAACGCCCCTACTTCGTCGCTCAGTTCGGCCAGACCTATCCCGGTTACTCGGTCCGCCACCGCATGCGGACCGGCATCACCGGCCTGGCCCAGATCCACGGCCTGCGCGGCGACACCTCGATCGAGGACCGCTGCCGTTTCGACAACGCCTACATCGACGACTGGTCCCTGTGGCAGGACGTCTGCATTCTGCTGCGCACCGCCGCCACGGTGGTACGTCCCACGGGGAGCTGAGACAGGTGAGCCTCGCACTGACACCGCTTCCCCTGCGCGACGCCGCGCTGACACCGGCCCTGCTCGTGGTGGCCGTGCCGGCCTTGCTGGCGCTGCCACTGACGTCGGACGGAGCGGGGCCCGCCGACGTGTTCTCCGGGCTGGTGGTGGTCTACTGCGTGATCCGTCTCGTGTTCGAACGGCGGCGCCCGCTCTCGCCCGCCGCCGCGGTGATTCTGGGCCTGCCGGTCGTGGGGCTGGCGCTCTCCACCATGGGGGCGTTCTCGCCGCAGGCCGGGCTCACCGGTCTCGGACGCTATCTGCAGACCTTCGTTCTCGTTCCGGCGGCCGTCCTGCTGCTGCTGCGCGACCGGACCGGCTTCCGGATGGTGGCCTGGGCCTGTGTGGGGCTCGGTCTGTGCCAGGGAGCCCTCGGCGTCCACCAGTTCGTCACCCGGACCGGTGCTTCCTACCAGGGCGCGAACATCCGGGCGGTGGGCACCTTCGGGGCGCACGACGTGATGGGCATGGCGACGGCGGTCTCCCTCGGCCTGGTGTGCGCGGTCGGTCTCGCGCTGGGCCGGGTGTCCGTACGGCAGCGGGCGGCCGCCGCCGCGTGCGCTTCGGTGCTGCTGCTGCCGCTCGCGCTCTCCTTCAGCCGGGGAGCATGGATCGCGACGTTCCTGACGTGTGCCGTGCAGCTGGTCCTGACCGGATGGCGGCGCGCTCTCAAGGTGGCCGCGGCGGCGGTCGCCGCCGGTGTGATCCTGGTGGGCGGGTTCGGGGTGGGCTCGGTTCTTCTGCAGCAGCGCATCGGCAGCATCGCCCAGGTCGCCGACGCCCCCGACCAGTCCGTCGTGGACCGGTACACCCTGTGGGCGTCCGCCACGGAGATCTGGCGGCAGCACCCGCTGACAGGGGTCGGGCTGAAGGGTTTCCCCGAGTACCGGGACGGACACGCCACGCTCGCGCTGTCGTCGGGCAGCGAGACCGAAGGCGCGGGAGCGGCGTACCAGCGGCAGCCGCTGCTGTCTCCGCACAACATGTACCTGCTGGTGCTGAGCGAGCAGGGCCTCATCGGGCTGCTCGCGCTCGCCGGAAGCTGGCTGGCGCTGCTGGTGTGCGGAGTGCGGCGGCTCGTGCGCGTCCGCGACCGCGGCCCGGGAGCCGACTGCGGGCTCGTCGCCTGCGGGCTGCTGATCTGGCTGCTGACCGACTTCATGTACGGCGACATCGGCGGACCCTCGACCGTGCTGATCGCCGTGGCGATGGGGCTCGGGGCCTGGTGGGCGCTGACCGGCGACGCGCGCGCGGAGGCGCCCCGCTGCACGGTGCCTGAGCGCGCCGAGGAGGCCCTGGCGCGATGACGGTGGTGCCTTCGCATTCCCCCGGCTCCGAAACGGACGACGCGGTGACCGTGCCCCCGGCGCGGGCCGCCACCAAGACCGGCGACGGTACCGACCAGGCCTCGGCGCCGTCGTCGGTCTCCGGGAGCTTCCTGGCCAGGGCCGCGCTCGTCACGGCATCGCTGTCCATCGCCGGTTCACTGCTCGGCCTGGTGCGCGACCAGTCACTGGCGCGGCTGTTCGGCGCCGGGAGCGACACCGACGCCTTCCTGGTGGCGTGGACGGTTCCGGAGTTCGCCGCCACGCTGCTCATCGAGGACGGGCTGGCGATCGCGCTGATCCCGGCGTTCAGCATGGCGCTGGCCCGCCGTGCCCGGGGCGCGCCGGGCGACCCGGTCCGCGCCCTGGTCGGCGCCACCCTGCCCCGGCTCTGCCTCGCCCTCGCCGCGGTGGCCGCCCTGATCGCCGGCACGGCTCCCTATCTGGTCAAGGCTCTTGCCCCCGGTCTGCCCGACCCCGGGCTCGCCGCCGACTGCACCCGGATCACAGCTGTCTGCGTGCTGGCCTTCGGGCTGGCCGGGTACTGCAGTGCCGCCCTGCGGGCACACCGCTGTTTCCTCGCGCCCGCGGCGATCTACGTCGTCTACAACACCGGCATCATCGCCGCGATGTTCCTGCTCGGCGAGGGCTGGGGCGTGCGCTCCGCCGCGGTCGGGGTCGCGGCGGGCGGTTGTCTGATGGTGGCGGTGCAACTGCCGTCGCTGTGGCGGCGGCTGGCGTCGCCCACGCCGCACCTCGCCAAGGCCGGGGCGGTGGCCGAGGAGCGGCCGATGCAACTCGCCCTGGTCGCCGCGGTGCTCCTCTTCGCCCTGTGCCGCCAGTCGCAGGTCCTCGCGGAGCGCTTCCTCGCCTCCGGCCTGCCCGCCGGTGCCATCTCGCACCTGAACTACGCGCAGAAGGTCGCCCAGATCCCGATGACGCTGTCGCTGATGGTGTGCACCGTCACCTTCCCGGTGGTGGCGCGGGCTCTCGCGGACGGCGACACGGCGCGGGCCCGCAGCCGTGTGGAGCGGGATCTGGCGCTCGCCTCGTGGCTGGTGCTGCTGGGCATGTGCGCGGTGGTCGCCTGCGCCCCCCAGATGATCGAACTGCTCTTCCAGCGGGGAGCGTTCACCCCGGGCGACACCGACGCGACAGCGGACGTCATGCGCGTGTACGCCCTCGGGCTGCTGGGCCAGACCCTGGTGGGCGCCCTCGTGCGGTCCTACTTCTCGGCGGGCCGGGCCACCTGGTACCCCCTCGGCGCGATGGCGGCGGGCATCGTCGTGACGTCCTGGCTCGGCGCCGGCGCCGTGCACTCCTGGGGAGTGGCGGGTATCGCCGCCGCCAACGCCCTCGGCATCACGGTCACGGCGACCCTGCTGCTCGCCGGGCTGCGTACGGGCCGGCCGGACAGCACGCACGGCGTCTCGGTCCGAGTCCGGCCGGTGCTGGCCGAGCTGGGCAGGCTGGTGGCCGCCGCGGCCGCCGCCACGGCCGCGGGGGCGTTCGCCGCGAGCCGGCTGCCGTCGCCGGCGGCGGGCCTCACGGCCGGCCTGCTGACCGTGACCTTCGTCTTCGTCCCGCTCAGCTGGGCCTTCGGGGCCCAGAGTTCCGCGTCCGCTCTGCGCTCCCTACGCGCCGTCACACGAAGGCTGACACATGGCCGTTTCCGTTGACTCCCTCGACACCGACAGACCCCGGGCCCCGCGCAAGGGCCCGGCCCCCTGGGTGGCGATGTACCACTCGGTGGGCGACTGCTCGGACGACCCGTACCGCATCACGGTCACGCCCGCACGGCTCGAGGAGCAGCTGGCCTGGCTGCGCCGGCGCGGGCTGCGGGGCGTGTCCGTGACCGAGCTGCTCGCGGCCCGTGCCCGGGGCGAGGGGCACGACCTGGTCGGGCTGACCTTCGACGACGGGTACGCCGACTTCGTCACCGACGCCCTGCCGCTGCTGCACCGCTGGGACTGCGGCGCGACCCTCTTCGTGCTGCCCGGACGGCTCGGCGGCGACAACGCCTGGGATCCGCTCGGCCCGCGCAAGCCGCTGCTGACCGGCGACGGCATCCGGCGGGCGGCCGCCGAAGGTGTGGAGATCGGCTCGCACGGGCTGACGCACGTCGACCTCACCAAGGCGGACGACCTGACGCTCAGGGCCGAGGTCGCCGAGAGCCGCGCACAGCTCGAGGAGCTGACCGGCACCCCGGTCGACGGCTTCTGCTACCCGTACGGCACGATCGACGCCCGCGCCGTTCAGGCCGTACGGGAGGCGGGGTACACCTACGCCTGCGCCATCGACCCGGGCCCGCTGACCGGTCCGCACGCCCTGCCGCGCGTGTACGTCGGCCAGGACGACACGGCGTGGCGCCTGCGTCTCAAGCACTGGCTGCACCGGCTGCGCCGGCGCCCGGTGGAGGGCCTGTGAGATGAGGGCTCTGCACATCATCACCGGCCTCGGGGTCGGCGGGGCCGAGCAGCAGTTGCGCCTGCTGCTGCGTCATCTGCCCGTCGAGTGCGATGTCGTGACGCTCACCAACCCCGGCGCGGTAGCCGAGGGCCTGGCGGCCGACGGCGTCCGTGTCGCGCATCTCGGCATGGGCGGCAACCGTGACCTGGCGGCGCTGCCGCGCCTGGTCCGGCTGATTCGCACCGGGGGCTACGACCTGGTGCACACCCACCTCTACCGGGCCTGCGTCTACGGCCGCTTCGCCGCACGCCTGGCCGGGGTCCGGGCGGTCGTCGCCACCGAACACTCCCTGGGCGACTCACAGATGGAGGGCCGCAGCCTGACCGCGGGGGTGCGGGGGCTGTACCTCGCCAGTGAGCGGCTCGGTTCGGCGACGGTCGCCGTCTCCCCGACGGTGGCCGAGCGCCTGAAGCGCTGGGGCGTGCCCGCGCCCCGCATCGAGGTCGTCCCGAACGGCATCGACCTCGACCGCTTCCGCTTCGACCCGGAGCGGCGCGCGCACGCCCGCCGGCATTTCGGCCTGCCGGAGGACGCCTGGGTCGTGGGCGGTGTCGGCCGGCTCACCGCGGGGAAGCGGTTCGACGTCCTCGTCCGCGCGCTCGCCCTGCTTCCGGACGAGTGCCGGCTGCTGCTGGTGGGCGGCGGCCCCGAGGAGCACGCCCTGCGTCGCACGGCCCACGAGGCCGGGGTTGCCGAGCGTGTCGTCTTCGCCGGCGAACGTCCCTACGTATGCGACGACTCCTCGGGTCCGGACCTGCCCTCACTCACCTCGGCGATGGACCTGCTCGCGTCCCCGTCCACGGAGGAGGCCTTCGGTCTGGCGGCCGTGGAGGCTCTGGCGTCCGGACTGCCGGTGCTCTACGCCTCCTGCCCGGCCATCGAGGACGTGCGGCCGTCCGCTGCCGCCGGGGCCCGGTGCGTGCGCGGTGGCCCCGAGGCGTACGCCCGCGCGATGGCCGAGGTCCGGGCGGCCGGCGCCCGGCCGCGCAGGGCCTCGGAGGTCGCCCGCCACTACAGCATCACCCACTGCGCGGCTCGTCTCTCGGACGTGTACGCGACAGCGGTCTCCAGTTCGCCGTCCCTCTCACCCCTGGGAGCCACCTCCTCATGACCGACACTCCGCCCCGTCAGCACCGCCTGTCCCCGGCTCGTCTCAGGGGCCTTCCCCTGTGGACCGTGCTGGCGGCCGGCACCCTCGTCGGGGGTCTGCTCGGCGGCTCCTACGGCTTGCTCACACCCTCCACGTACACGGCCACGAGCTACGTCATCGCCGTACCCACCGAGAAGTCCACGCCGGACGCCGCCCTCGGTTTCGCCCAGGCGTACGGCCGGGTCGCCACGCAGCTCGCGGTGCTCGGGGACGCTCAGGTGTACGCGGGCGTTCCGGTGCGCACCCTGCAGCACAGTGTGCGCACGGCGACGTCGCCGGACGCGCCGATGGTCGCCGTCTCGGCCACGTCCTCGCGGCCGGGCCTCGCCGTCGACATGGCCAACGCGGTCACCCGCTCGCTGACCCGCCACGCGCAGGACAGCAGTGACAGCACCCATGTGCGGCTCGTGCAGTTCTCCCGGGCGGTGGAGCCGCGCGAGCCGACGTCCGCGTCACCGGCGGTGACCGGTCTGGTGGGGGCGAGCGCCGGCGGTCTGCTGGGCGGCCTGGCCCTGCTCGCGCGGCCCAGGAAGGGCGGCCGGGACGGCGAGAGCGCCCCGGCCCCCTCGGTGCCCGGCCCGGCCGCCGCCGCCGATGTGCGCGGACAACGGTGACGACGGCGGGCCCGGACCGGCACGGCACCGGGGAGCGGTGTTTCACCGACCTGGCGGATCACCACCAGTCGAAGCGGAGGCAGAGCTTCCCGCCGAGCCACTCCTCCACCCAACTGCCCAGGTCCAGCGGGGTGCAGTCCGCCGGGGGCGGCGTCGTGCCGGGCGGGGTCGGCGTGGGCGTGGGCGTGGGCGTGAGGGGCGGTGCGGCCTGGTCGCTGCGGCCGAACAGGGCGGACCGGTAGAGGTGGGACGACTTCGGGTTGGCTCCGCACTGCCACACACCGTGCGGGCAGTAGTCGGTCAGCGTGTTGTAGAGCGGCTTGTACTCGTCCATCCAGGCGAGCATGCGCCGCATGTACTCGGGATTGTCACCGTTGCGGAAGAGCCCCCATTCCGGGTAGGAAATGGGTTTGCCGTGAGCCTTCGCGAAATCCACGTGGTGCTGCAGCCCGTAGGGCTCTTTCACCTGCTGGTCGAACGACATTCCGTTCGGCTGGTCATAGGAATCCATGCCGATGACGTCGACCGTGTCGTCTCCCGGATAGCATTTCGTCCAGGGAACGGCATCCTGGCCACGGCTCGGCGTGAAATCGAACCGAAACTGCTGGCCCGGCACGGAACGCATGGTGGCGACGATCCTGTTCCAGTACTTCTTCCAGGCCTCCGGGTCCGGCCCACAGCGATGGGTGTACGTGGTGCCATTCATTTCCCAGCCGAGCACGATGACCGTGTCCGGCACCTTCAGCTTCACCAACCGCTCGGCGAGGACACGGAAGTGGTGATCGAACTCCCCGGCCGCGCCGCGCCGCAGCAGCTGTCTGACCTCGCTGTCGGAGACACCCTCCTCGTTGCGCTCCTGCATGGGGACGTTGAGGACCAGCATCCGGTCGGCCTTCTCGTTGCGCCAGTGCGCCCACACGTCCAGGAAGTCGGCGGCACCCTCGATGTCGCGCCAGCGGTGTCCGGGCAGGTAGGTGTGGCCGACGCGGAGTTCCGTGCCGCCCAGCCAGTGGCTGAACAGCGGCATCCGCGCCACGCCGCGGGCGTCGGACTTGAGGAAGACGCCGAAGGCGGGAATCCCCTCACCGGCCGCCGCGGTGGTGGCCGGGGCGGGCGCCGGGGGCTGGTCGACGGCCGGAGGTGTGAGGGCCGAAAGCGTGGCGACGGGCGCCGGGGGCTGGTCGACGGCCGGAGGTGTGGGGGCCGAGGGTGTGGCGACGGGCGCCGGGGGCTGGTCGACGGCCGGAGGTGTGGGGGCCGAGGGTGTGGCGGCGGGCGCCACCGGGGTGGGCGCCGGGGCCCGGGGCTCGGCGGCCTGCGCCACCCCCACCTCCGACACGAGGCCGGACGCCAGGGCGGCCGACGCGGCGACCGCTGCCGCGCCCAAGGTCAGCCGGCGGGCCTTGGCCCGCCTGTGCTGTGGGGCCATGCCTGTTCCTTTCTTCGCTCTCGTCCGGAGTGCTGCCGCAATTGGTGTTATTGACGGGCAGTCATATAAGTGAGTCACAGAAAAGCCTGGAGCGCCAGTGCCGTTGCGGCTTTCGAGTGCCGGGCTCGCCCGTGCGGGTGAGCCGATCGAAGAGAAAGAGAGAATTCGTGTCGCTGCTCGACATCCGCGTCCCCGCTGTTGTGCTGCGGATCGACCGGAATCCTTTTCACCACGGAACACTGGGTGCCGTGCGCTCGCTCGGCAGGGCGGGAGTGGAGGTACACGTCGTCGCTGATACCGCGGGAAGTCCCGTCGGAGCGTCACGTTACGTACGTCAAATGCACCCCCCGCCGCCTCCGGGAGCGTCCACGGAGGACATCCTCGCCGTGCTGCGCCGCGTGGCCGACCGGATCGCGCGGCCCGCCGTCCTGGTCCCGATGGACGACGCGAGCGCGATCACCGTGGCGCGGGCGCGCGACGAACTCGCGTCCTGCTACCTCCTGCCGGACATGCCCGGCACCCTGGCCGAGCGCGTCGCCGACAAGGCGGAACTGGCCGCCGTGTGCGCGTCCGCCGAGGTCCCGCACCCGCTGACGCTGACCCCGGACGGTCCGGCCGAGGTCGACGAGGCCGTGCGGCGGCTCGGGCTGCCGGTGGTGGCGAAGTGGAGCCGTCCCTGGCTGCTGCCCACCGGCAGTGGGCTGCGCAGCACGGTCCTGGTGCGGTCCGCACAGCAGGCCCGGGACCTGTTCCTGCGTACCGGGGAAGCGGGCAGCCGGCTGCTGCTCCAGGCGTACCTGTCACCGGGTCCGGACCGGGACTGGTTCTTCCACGGCTACGCCGACCGCTCGGGCAGCGTGCGCGCGGGCGGGCCGGGCCGCAAGCAGCAGGCCTGGCCGCGGGGCGCGGGCCTGACCGCGGTGGGCTGCTGGACGCCCAACCCCCAGGTGCAGGCGCTGGCCGAGCGGCTCACCGGCGAGCTGGGCTACCGGGGCATCTTCGACCTCGACTTCCGCCGCTGCGGCGAGACGGGCCGTTACCACCTGCTCGACTTCAACCCACGCGCCGGAGCCCAGTTCCGGCTCTTCGCGGACAGCACGGGCCTGGACGTCGTACGGGCCCTGCATCTGGATCTGACGGGCCGTTCCCTGCCGGCCGGGGCCCCGATGGCCGGGCGGGCGTTCGTGGTGGAGAACTACGCGCCGATGGCGGCGCTGCGTGCGGCGCCGGGCGGGCGCGAACTGGCCTGGTACGCCGCGGACGACCGCTCCCCCGGACGGGTCATGTGGGCCCAGTGGTGCCGGCACGTGTCCCGCCGGCTGTACGAGCGGCTGGGCACGACGGCGGTGCCGACGCCCCGGCTGATCCCCCGGGCGGCCTCGCCCTCCCGGACCGACAACGAGAAAGCGAGCAGTTGATGGTGTACGACCTTCTGGTGGTGGGCGCAGGCCCGTACGGTCTGTCGATCGCGTCCCACGCCGCGGCCGCCGGGCTGAACCTGCGCGTGTTCGGCCGGCCCATGGCGTCCTGGCGGGACAACATGCCCCGCGGCATGTTCCTGAAGTCGGAACCGTGGGCGTCCAACCTCTCCGACCCGGCCGGGCAGTGGCGTCTGGACGTCTACTGCGAGCAGCACGGCCTGACGGCACGTCATGCGCAGCCGATCCCGGTCGAGGCGTTCGCGGAGTACGGCCTGTGGTTCGCGCGCAATGCCGTACCGGAGGTGGACGAGCGCACGGTGAGCCGTGTGGCGGCCGGGCCCGGCGGTTTCACGGCGGTCACCGAGGACGGGGAGGAGGTGCAGGCGCGAACGGTGGCCCTGGCGGTCGGCGTGATGCCGTTCGTCGAGGTACCGCAGGCACTGCGCGCACTGCATCCCGCCCTGGTGACGCACAGCAGCCACCACAGCGACCTCGACCGCTTCCGCGACAAGGACGTCACGGTGATCGGTGGCGGGCAGGCGGCCCTGGAAACGGCGGCACTGCTCGCCGAACAGGGCACGCGTGTCCGTGTGCTGGCGCGGGCGGAACAGCTGCGGTGGAACGACGTGCCGCCGCCCTGGGAGCGCCCCTGGTACCAGTCGGCCCGCTCCCCCCACAGCGGCCTCGGCCCCGGCTGGCGGAACTGGTTCTACGCGGAGCGCCCGAATCTCTTCCGGCGGCTGCCGGAGCCGACCCGGGCACGCATCGCGACCACGGCGCTGGGGCCGGCGGGCGCGTGGTGGGTGCGGGACCGGGTGGAGGGCGTGGTGGAGCTGCTGCCGGGCCATGAGGTCACCGCGGCCTGTGCGGTGCCGGGCGGGGTACGGCTGGACATGGCGAGCCGTACGGGTGCCCTGCGCAGTCTGGAGACCGAACACGTCATCGCCGCCACGGGGTTCCGGGCGCGTTGCGACCGGCTCGGACTGCTCTCCCCCGAGTTGCGCGGAACGCTGGCGGCACTGCCGGACGGCTCCCCGGAGGTCGGGCGCAGCTTCGAGTCCTCCTACCCCGGCCTGTTCCTCGCGGGGCTGGTGACGGCCTCGGGCTTCGGCCCGGCCATGCGCTTCGTGCAGGGCGCGTCCTTCACGGCGTCGACACTCGTCCGCGGGGTACGCCGCCGACTCGGGGCGACGCCGGTGGGCGGCATCGTCCCCGCGCCGGTGGACGGCAGCCGGAGCGAGTCGCCGTCGCCCGCGCACCGCTGACGGGGCACCCCGCACGGTGAGCCGTGGGCCGCTGACGGCGACAGCGTCGTCAGCGGCCCGCTCTTGTGCCGGAGCGCGGTCGGGCAACCCGGTGTGACGCGACGGCCGACACCCCCCGGACCTCGGTCGACGGGGGGTGCGGGTGATGCGGTCCGGGGCGGCCCCGGCGTGCGGGTGTGGGTGCCGGAGAACTGTCCGGCACCCGGCCACCCGGGGGAACGGCTAGCGGGACGAGGTGGTGCGGGCGCGGCGGTACATCATCACTCCGCCCGCGATCAGGACGGCACTGGCGGCCGATGCCGCCGCCAGGGCCTCGCTGCCGGTCTCGGCCAGCTGGGGCAGGGTGCTGGGCTCCTCCTGCTCCTCCTGCTCCTCCGCTTCTTCGGTGACGGACGAGTCCTCGGTGTCCGGAGTCGTGGAACGCGGCGTCTCGCTGTGCGGCGGGACGGAACCGTCCTTGGCCGGGGGCTTCGGCTTCTCCTCCGTCGACGGCTTGTCGTCGTCGCCGTAGCCGCCGCCGTAGGAGCCGTTCTCGCAGTCGTTCTCGAGCGCGTCGTTGAACAGCGCGCCCCCGTCGACGCTGTTGCCGCAGGCGTTCACGGGCACATCGAGCGGCACCTGCACGTTGTTCCCGGACCCCACGCCGGGAGAACCCTTGACGACCGCCGACGCGTCCGCGCCCGCCTCGTGGCCCGACGACTTGTGCGAGATGTTCCTGCAGGAGTTGCCGAACGCGGTGTTGAGCGCCGCGAGCACGTTGACGGTGTTGCCGCACACGTTGACCGGCACCTCGACCGGCACCTGCACGCTGTTCCCGGACAGCACACCAGGGGAATCCTTCGCCACTCCCGACGCATCGGAGTCGGCGAGGGCGGGGCTGCCGTACAGGGACAGAAGCCCCGTGGCGGCGGCCGCCGCGAACGCTCCCTTGCTCAGGGTCTGTCGCATTGCAGTTGTCCTCCTGCTTGAAGAATCGGGGCGGCCGGCCTCGGTGCGGGGATCCACATCCAGGGCCGACGGTGCGGCGGCATGAACAGGTCGCAGCGCTGAACAGGAATCAGGCGTGTGGAACGCCGTCTCGCGGCACAGGGGCTGCGGAGGCAGCGTTACTCGCCGTTGCCCTGCGCGACGGCCGGTCCGCCGGCGAGTGCCGGGACAGCGGCCGTCACCGGCACATCAATGGCGGAAGCGGCGGCCGCCGCAGCGATCATTGCCTCCTTGAGCACTGCGCGTTCCTTTCTCGTGGCGCCGCATGCTCTACTGCCTCATCAACCCGGTGCAGAAGAATTGGTTCCGCAGGTTCACCCGGTTGGCCCGCGTCCCGTCCCGTGACGCCGGGAGGTCTTCAGTCCCGCTGCCGGTCCGCCTGTTCGATGGCCCGGGCGAGTGCGCGCACTGCCCCGTCCTCAGTGGTGTCGGACAACACGCGAGCCCGGTCGGCGAGTTCGGCGAAACCGGCCGGAGCTCCCGGAAGGCGGTCGTAGCGGCCGTCCCGCGAGCGGAGGGCGTCGGCGAAGTAGGCCGCCACCGCGGTGACCTGGAAACGGCCGGGGGCGGCGCGCAAGGAGCCGTGGAGGGCGTCGGTCTCCAGGTCGCCGGCCTCCTCGTGCGGGTCGCGGGTCTCCGGGTCGAGCCAGCGCACGGTGGCGGTGGCGAGGTGGCCCTCGGCGCCGGGCCGGGTGCGCACGGCGTACAGGGCGGTGACGGTGTGGCCCGGGCCGACCTCGCCGCCGTCGACGCGGTCGTCACGGAAGTCCTCGTCGGCGACACGCCGGTCGTCGTAGCCGACCAGGTGGAACTCCTCGACCGTCTCCGGGTCGAAGGCGACCTGGGCCTTCGCGTCGCGGGCGGTGAGGTCGACGTTGCGCGGGAGCTGCTCGGAGAAGACCTTGCGAGCCTCCTCGGAGTCGGACACGTAGGCGGTGTGGCCGTCGCCCTTGTCGGCGAGGCGTTCCATCAGGGCGTCGCCGTAGTCGCTGCCGACGCCGACGCCGAAGAGGGTGATGCCGTGCTCGCGGCGTTCGCCGGCGATGCGCTCCAGGATGGCGTCCGCGTCGGTGTCGCCGGTGTTGGCGAGCGCGTCGGAGATGAGGACGACCCGGTTGGTGGCGCCCTCGCGCAGGCCCTCGGCGGCCGTCTCGTAGCCCGTCTCGACGCCGGCGCCGAGGTTCGTGGAGTCCTGGGTGTCCAGGTCGGAGACGGCGTCCTGGATCTCGTCGCGGTTGCCGTCGAGGCGGGTCATGGGCAGGACGGTCTCGGCCTCGTCGCTGAAGGTGACGAGCGCGACCGAGTCGTCGTCGCGCAGCCGGTCCGTCATCACCGAGAGGGACTCCTTGGCGAGGTCCAGGCGGCCCGGTTCGTCCATGGAGCCCGAGACGTCGATGACGAAGGTGAGGGCGGCGGGCGGGCGTTCGCCGGTGCGCTCGGTGGTGCGGGTGGCGAGGCCGACGCGGACCAGGGACCAGTCCTCGTCGTCGGTGCGGGCGCCGTCGACGGTGACCGAGAAGCCGTCGCCGTCGGGGCGGTCGTAGTCCTGGCGGAAGCTGTTGACGAACTCCTCGGGGCGGACGGTCGACGGGTCGGGCAGCCGGCCGTCGGCGAGGGCCCGGCGGGCGTAGTCGTAGGAGGCGGTGTCGACGTCGAGGGCGAAGGTGGAGAGGTGGTCGGGGTCTTCCCGGCGGTCGTCCCGCTCGCTCGTGCCGTCCTCGTCGCCGTGGGCGGGTGCGGGCTCGGCCGCTCCGTAGCCGGGGCGGTCGGCGGCCTTGCTGCTCCCGCCCGAGTCGGCGCTGCCGCTGCACGCGGTGAGCAGCAGGCCGCTCGCGGCCGTGAGGGCGAGCAGCGCTGTTCGTGTCCGGAACCGCTCCATCGTCCGTACCCCCTGCATCCGTTGGTGTCGGCTTCTTGCGACTGTGACGGTGCAGGGGGCCCTAACGTGCGGTACGGGGCGTTGCGGAAGCGTCTCGAAGCGGCCACGGGGGCGGGCTTTCGAGACCGGTGGGTGATCCTCCGTTGACCTGTCCGCTGGCCTGGCCGTTGGCCTGGCCGTTGACCTGTCCGCTGGCCTGTCCGTCGGCCTAGGAGACGACGTCCTTGCGGGCGAAACCGCGGAAGGCCAGGGCGAACAGTACGAGTGCGTAGGTCACGGAGATCGACGTGCCCTGGATCATGTCCGACCACTCCGGCTGGGGCCGGACGGCGTCGAGCCAGGCGTACTGCCAGTGCGCGGGCAGGAAGTGGCGCCAGTCGCCGAGGGCCGTCACCTCGTCGAGGACGCTGCCGATGATGGTGAGGAACACCGCGCCGCCGACCGCGCCCAGCGGGGCGTCCGTTCTGGTCGAGAGGTAGAACGCCAGTGCGGCGGTGACCAGTTGGGACACCATGATGTACGCGACCACGATGAGCAGGCGCTGGGCGGCCGTGCCGGTGGGCAGTATGCCGCCGGTGGGCAGTTCGAGCGGCCCCCAGCCGTAGGCCGCCGTGCCCACGGCGAGGGCGACGACCGGGAGCAGGACCATCGCGGCCAGACTCAGGGTGAGTCCGACGGCGAGCTTGGACCACAGCAGCCGGGCCCGGGGCACGGGGGCCGCGAGCAGATAGCGCAGGGACGACCAGCTCGCCTCGGAGGCGACGGTGTCGCCGCAGAACAGGGCGACGGGGATGACGAGCAGGAAGCCCGCGGCGGAGAAGAGGTTGACGGCGGCGAAGTTGGCCCCGGACGCGGTCGCCGTGTCCATGAGGTTGACGCGGTTGTTGTTGCCGCCCGGGTCACCGCCGACCTGGAAGGCGATCAGCAGGATGATCGGCAGGGCGACCAGGACGCCGCCCATGACCATGGTGCGGCGCCGCTTCAGCTGCCGGGCCAGCTCGACGCGGAAGGGCAGGGTGCGGCCCGCGCGGTAGCCGTCGGCGACCTCGACGGGCGGCTCGGCGAGCGTGCTCATGCTTCGGCTCCGATCAGGGTGAGGAAGGCGTCCTCCAGGCGGCGGTGGGGGCCGACCGACGCGACCGCCACGTCCAGCCGTACGAGGTCGGCGACCAGGCGCTGCGGGGTGCCGTCGGCGTCGAGCTGGATCAGGAGGCCCTCGTCGGTGCGCACGGCCGAGGCGACGCCGGGCAGGGCGGCGACCTTCTCCACGACGGGCTCGTCCACGGGCGTGGCCGTGCCGACGAGGAGGGTGTCGCCCGAGCCGACGATGTCCTCGACCGGGCCCGCCTGGACGAGCTGCCCGTGGTCCATCACCACGAGGTGGGTGCAGGTCTGTTCGACCTCCGCGAGGAGGTGGCTGGAGACGATGACCGTGCGGCCGGCGGCGGCGTAGCGGATCATCACCTCGCGCATCTCGCGGATCTGGGGCGGGTCGAGGCCGTTGGTCGGCTCGTCGAGGATGAGCAGGTCCGGCAGGCCGAGCATGGCCTGGGCGATGGCGAGGCGCTGGCGCATGCCCTGGGAGTAGGTGCGCACGGCGCGGGCGAGGGCGTCGCCCAGGCCCGCGATCTCCAGGGCCTCCTCCAGGTGCGCGTCCTCGGGCGGGCGGCCGGTGGCGCGCCAGTACAGCTCCAGGTTCTCGCGGCCGGACAGGTGGGGCAGGAAGCCGGCACCTTCGACGAAGGCGCCGACCCGGGAGAGGACCGGGGCGCCGGGGCCGATGGCGTGGCCGAAGACGCGGATCTCGCCGCCGTCGGGCTTGATCAGGCCCATCAGCATGCGCAGGGTGGTGGTCTTGCCCGCCCCGTTGGGGCCGAGCAGGCCGAGGACCTGGCCCTGCTCCACGCGGAAGGAGAGGTCCTTGACCGCGTACCGGTCGGTGGACTTCGCGTACCGCTTGGTGAGGTCCGTGATCTGGAGGGGGACTTCGGCGAGGGCCGGGTCCGGCGGTGCGGGTGCGGCGGTGCGGCGGCGGCCCGTGAGGATCAGCGCGAGCGCGATTCCCGCACCGGCGAGCGGCAGCCACCACACCCAGGCGGGCAGCCCGTCCTGGGAGTCGCGCTGCCCGAGGGCCGAGGGGACCTTCAGGTCGCCCTCGAGGGAGACGGTGTACGTCGCCGGGGCCGTCGGGGAGGCGTAACCGAGGTCGGTGGAGGCGAGGACCAGGCGGAGCCGGTGGCCGTCGTCGATCTCGTGGTCGATCGCCGGGAGCGTGATGGTGACGTCCCTGCCGGCCTTGGCGCCGTCGACCCTGAGGGGTGTGACGAGCTGGGAGGGCAGCACCTGCTGGGTGCCGCCGCCCGGGCCGACGTCGTAGAGCTTGGCGAAGAGCACGGCGTCGTCGCCGGTGGACTTCACGTGCACGGTCGCGGTGGGTGAGCCGGTGATCTGGAGGTCCTCGCGCATCGGCGCGGACTCGAACGCGGCGAACTGGCCGGGGAAGTCCAGGGAGACGCCGATGCCGAGCGTGGACAGCTGGCTGAGGCCGTCGGCGCCGCCGAGGCCGGGCAGGGCGGAGACGCCGGGCGGGCTGGCGCCGGGCGGATTGTCGAAGCTCTGCTCGCGGCCGGCCAGGGAGACGGAACGCTGCTTGCTCTCCAGACCGGGGTAGCGGTCCGACGTCACTCCGGTCAGGCGGGGTTCGCCGTCGCCGGAGCCCGTGCCGAGGGTGCGGGTGACGCGGAAGGCGGGGCCGGTGTCGGCGCTCTCGTCGTCCTTGAGGTAGCGGTCGAACCAGGATGTCACGCGGCCTTCGACCCGGCCGGTCTCCATGTCGCCGCCGTCGTGGCCGCCGGCGATCCAGTCGACGTCGACGGGAGCGCCGTTGGCCCGGATCGCCTTCGCGGCCTGGTCGGCCTGGCCGAGCGGGAAGAGGGAGTCGGTCTGGCCCTGCATCAGCAGCGTCGGCACCTTGATGTTCTTCCCGACGGCGGACGGCGAACGCTCCTGAAGCAGCTTGCGCGCCTCGGCATCCGGCTTGCCCGCCTCGGCGACCCGCTCGTACATCCGGCACAGCGCGGGCTCGAACTTCTCGCAGCCGCCACCGGAGTTGACGAAGATGCCGGCCCAGAGCTTCTTGAAGACGCCGTTCGGGAAGAGGGCGTCGGCGAGGTTCCAGTACGTGATCGCCGGGGCTATGGCGTCGACGCGGTCGTCACGGCCCGCGGCGAGCAGGGCGATCGCGCCGCCGTAGGAGGCGCCTGCCAGGCCGACGCGGGGGTCGCCCTTCTTGTCGAGTTCGACATCGGGCTGCTTCGCCAGCCAGTCGATGAGCTTCGAGACGTCGGCGACCTCGCCCTCGGGGTCGTTGAGGCCGATCTTCCCGTTGGACTTGCCGAAGCCTCGGGCCGACCAGGTCAGGACCGCGTAGCCGTCCCGGGCGAGGTCCTCGGCCTGCTGCCGTACGTCGTTCTTGCTGCCGCCGAAGCCATGCCCGAGCAGCACGGCGGGGCGGCGGCGGTCTGCTCCGGAGGTGAAGAACGAGGTGTCGATGCGGACGCCGTCGCCGGTGGCCAGGAACCGGTCTTCGCGGTGGACCGGGGGCGTCTCGTCGTTCGCGACGGCCGTCCACGTGCCCGCGCCCGCGAGGACGACGACGGCGGCCCCGGCGGCGAGGAGCCTCCGGGGCCTCCGCAGCAGCCCGTGGAGTCCGGGCAGTCGAAGATCCATGCGTCAACGGTACGGGGTGAAGCTGTCGAACAGTTGTCGACCGCAGGTCGAACCGGCACCCCTCCCAGGGGAGTACGGGGCTCCTCGGCATACCGCGTCCGCGGTACGCCACCAGGGACACTCCGCCGACTCGGATTCCTTTGTCCTTGGAGTCGGTGAGCAGAGCACCGACCCGACACCCTTTTTACATGCGAACAAATCCCGAGGGGAGAACAAAGCACAATTGGAATCTCAAATTCCGCGAAAATATTTGTGATGTGACGCCCATCACATGGGTAAAGCATTGATCAAGCCGAGTCGGCTCTTCGTATACTGTCGGGGCGGACGGTCACTGCCCGGATGGGTGACTCCACTGTGCAAATCACCCCTTCCACCTCCCGCCCGAAAGGCGCTGCTGAAGGGGCGTCCGCACTGTTCGCGGAACCGAACGGCTAGGGGGAAGCATGCTTCACGCCAAGACCCGCACAATGAATCCGAACCAGCTCAGTTTCTGATCAGTAGCTCCGCCTGACACGCGCCTCAGAGGATCTTCGCTCCACCGAATTCCTCTTTGTTGACGGCGTGATGGGCGTGCCGGCCTGGTCGAATGACCGCGGACATATGGTGCTGGCATCGACGCCGAGAGAAGAGCCGGCGTTTTTGACATGCGCGTCCGCGGGACAGCTGAGCGGACAGGCGAGCAGCGCAACTTTCACGCCATCAGGCGGAGCTCCGACGCCCCACCGTCGGACGAAAAATGAGGTTTGCCAGGTGACATTGAATAGTTCCTTGAGAGAGCCCCACCTCAGATTAGGGAACGATCACTTGAGAATATTGCAACTCGTCTCCCAGGGCTGCACCATGACGCAGGTCGCCAGACGCATGGACATGAGCGACCGCACACTCCGTCGTAAACTTCGGTCGATCTGCGACCGCGTCGACGTGGAAACCCCCATAGAAGCAGTGGTGTGGGCCGTGCGTCGAAGAATCATCTGAGCCGGGAGCGCACGGCCGGCAGGTCGATGCGGCGGCGGGTGACGGTTAGCGGAGGAAACCGTCACCCGCCGCCCCTCTTTCCACCTCGCCGCGCCCCGCTTCACCGCGCCCGGCTCCGTGACCTGTCACCGCCGGGCGGCCTCGCGAACCGCCACACCGGGGTCCCGCCGGCGGTGGCCGATGCCGGTCAATTCGTTGTCCGGCGTCGGCGCCCCGCGATAGAAAGCCCATGTGGCAGGAGAAAAGATTGCATATCCGCAGGGCCGGTCTTCCGCGTCGGCTGTCGACAGTCCCGTGGACTCATCGGTCGAACAGCTGCTGAACCGGCTCGGGCTGGGATCGTTGAACGCCTCGGAGATCTACTCCTATCCCGGCCGGAACGAGAACTGGTCAGGTATCACGGACACCGGAAACTCGGTATTCGCGAAAAGACTCAAAGGGAACCCCAAGGAATCCCTGAAGCGGTACCGGAGAATCCTGCTCTTCGAGCGCCTCGCGCGGGAGGGCGAACGCCCCTTCCCTCGCCCCGAGTTTCTCGGGGGCGACGAGGAGCAGCGGCTGCTGGTGTTCCGGATGCTCGACGGCATCAGGTCCGGCAGCGAGCTCGCCGCGGACCAGGAGTTCACCGAGTCCATGTCCGCCGAAGCCGGACGGACGCTGGCGGCGCTGCACGGGCTCCCGTACTCGGCCGGGGATTTCCCGGAAGCGGATCCCCATCCGTACCCACCGGTCGAGGACCTGCGGTCCCTGCCGCTGGAGAGTTACGTCAACGCCACCGGTGCCTTCGTCGAGGCGTGGGGGCTGCTACAGCGCGACGCCCCGCTGGTCGAGGAGCTGGAGCGGCTGCGCGCGACCGAGGCCGGGGCCGCACGCGTGCCCATCCACGGAGATGTGCGGCTGGATCAGTTCCTGATCACCGACACGGCGTTCTACGTCAACGACTGGGAGGAGTTCCGGCTCGGCGACCCGGCACGCGATGTCGGGTCGTACGTCGGCGAGTGGCTGCACCGTGCGGTGCTGCGCATTCCCGCGCAGGAGACGGACGACGCGTTCTCGGCCGTGCTCACCCACGAGGAGGTCGTGGCGCGGGGCACCGAGGAGCTGACCCGGGTGCTTCCTCTCATCTCCGCCTTCCACCGGGGCTACCGCGAGGGCGGCGGACCCGACGACGACGGGTTCGTGGTGCGTGCCACGTCCTACGCCGGATGGCACCTGATCGACCGTCTGATCGCCTCGACCAGGGAGAGCGGCCGGCTGTCGGCCATCGTCCGGGCGGCGGCGGGCATCGGCAGGACCGCACTACTGGATCCGCGGAGCTTCGTCTCCACGGTCGGACTCGGGGAGGCAGCATGAGCACGCGTGCCGGGCAGACCGTCGCGGCCGAGCGCCGGCCGGGGCAGGCCGACGCCGGGGAAGCAGCGGTGCCGGAGCTCGCGGCCGGGCTCCGCCGGGCGCTGGAGGACGTGACGATCACGCCGGACGGCAGGACCGCATGGGTGCGCGACGACGAGGTGACCGCCGAGTCCGCGTCGGCGATGCGCTTCCTGCTGGCCCGCACGTTGTACGAAGTGCTGCACACCGGTCGGGGTGTCAAGGACCGCGAGGCGCCCAGGACCCTGCGCGCGCCGGACTTCGAGGCGCGGCTGGCACAGGCGACTCCGCACCGCGAGACGGTCGCCGCGGGGATCCTCACCGGGCAGCGCACGGCTGCCGGCCGGCAGGTCGTGCAGATCGACGGCCTGCGCGTGAACGTACCTGACTCGGTCACGCTGCGGGACAGCGGGCGTACGGCGGGCGATCCCGCCCGCCCGGTGGTGCGGATGAACCTCCCGTCGGCCCGCCCCCTGGTCTCTCCCGGGTTCTTCCTCGTGGACAGCGGCGCAGGCCGTGCCACCGGCGGCGGGGCTCTGCTGCGGCTGTATCTGAGGGTGGCCGACCCCGACGCGGCGCCCGAGCTGTGGCATGCCGTGCTGAGCGCTCTGGAGGGCCGTTCCGCGACCTACCGGGCGAAGATCATCTCCAATCCGGCGAGTCTGCCGCGCAACGACGGCATGGTCGTCTATCTGAACTCGGGTTCCTGGGACGCCGTCGACACGGTGGTCGAAAGCGCCCTGGCCACGGCTCTGCCGGAGGGGCCCGCCCCCGCTTTCGCCCATGTGCTGGCGCCGGGTGTGACGGCCGCGTGGGAGCCGAAGGACGAGCGGACGGGCATGCGCGCCCTGAGCTTCGGCGAGCACCGGGCGCATGTGGTCGCGCGGGCCTTCGTGGACGCCGCGGAACGGCACCGTGAGCGTCCGACGGCCACCGAACTGGCCTCCGCGTGCATCGCGGCGAACGTGGACCCCGCCGACCCCGCCCGCAATCTCGACTCGGACGACTGGCCGTGGAAGACGGCTCTCCGGTCCACGATCTGAGCCGTCCGCCGTGCCTCCGACGGCCGGCCGGACGTCACCGCATACTGCAGGAGGTCCCTCACCATGGCCAGAGCACCACGCCCGGACGGCACGGACGAACTGCGTGTCTTCGCACAGCTCCTGAAGGGCCGTAGGGCGACCGTCGCCGCCGCGGTGGTGCTGAGCCTGCTCTCCGCCGCCGCCACCCTCGTCCTCCCCCTTCAGGTGCGCGACCTGGTGATGGCCCTCGCCGGGGACGAACGTCCCGTCGGTCCGCTGCTGACGATGGCGGGCCTCGCGGTGGGCGCCGGGCTCGCGTCGGCGGGGTCCTCCTACCTGCTCGCCCGTGCGGGTGAGGGCCTGGTCTCCGAGGCTCGGTTCCGCATCGCCTCGCACATTCTGACCCTCCCGCTGCGACGGGTTCGGCGGGAGGGGGCCGGCAACCTGGTCGCCCGGGCCACCTCGGACAGCACACAGCTGCGGTCCGTCGTGGACGTCGGCGTGGCGCAGATCCCGTCCTCGCTGTTCCTGGCCGTCGGCACCCTGATCGCCATGGGCCTGCTGGACGGAGTCCTGCTGCTCGTCGTGCTCGCCACGTTCACCATCGCCGGCGTCGGCATCTTCCTGTGCGTACGGTCGATCCGCAGCGGTGTCGAGCGCCAGCAGAACGCCGTCGGCACCATGTCCCAGAACATGACCGCGGCCGTGCTGTCACTGCCCACGGTCAAGGCGTTCCTCGCCGAACGCCAGGTGGCGGCCACACTGGGCCACAGCATCGAGGACGCCCGCACGGCCGCCGTGTCGGTCGCGCGGGTGACCGCCCTGGTCGGACCCACGATGCAGCTCGGCCAGCAGCTGTCGATCGTCGCGGTGATGGTCACCAGCGGCGCCCGGCTCGCCTCCGGCGCCCTGGGCATCGGCGAGTTCGCCGCCTTCATCGTCTACCTGCTGCAACTCGTGGCGCCGCTGACCCTGCTGGTCTCGGGAGTCGCCAGGATGCAGAGTGGCCTGGCGGCGCGCGCCCGCCTGAACAGCGTGCTCACGATCGCCCCGGAGCATCCCGGGGGCCTCTCCCCGGTCGTTCCGTCACCGATCGCACCCGCGGTGGAGTTCGAGTCGGTCACCTACCGGGACAGCGGGCGCACCATCATCCACGAGGCGACGTTCGCGGCCCCGACGCGCGGGCTCACCGCCATCGTCGGGCCGTCGGGGGCAGGAAAGACAACGCTGCTCGGCCTCACCGAACGCTTCCTTCTGCCGGAGTCCGGCCGAATCGCCGTCTGCGGACTGCCTGTCGAGCAGTGGCCCCTGCACCAGTTGCGCGGCGCGATCAGCTACGTCGACCAGAGCTTCACCCTCGTGGAAGGCACGGTACGGCAGAACCTCCTGCTCGGACGGGACGACGCATCGGGTGCCCCGCCGGAGACGGAGCTGTGGCGGGCGCTGGAGGCACTGGCACTGCGCGAGGCCGTGGAAGCGCTGCCGGACGGCCTGGACACCGAACTGGGACGGGCCGAGGATCTGTCCGGCGGTCAGCGGCAGCGGCTTGCGGCCGCGCGCGTCCTGCTGCGGGACTCGCGCGTCGTCCTGTTCGACGAACCGACGTCCCAGCTCGACAGCGAGAACGAGGAACGGCTGCGGACCCTGATGCGCACCCTCGCCGAGGAGCGCGCGGTGCTCGTGATCGCGCACCGTATCTCCACGGTGCAGGACGCCGATCTGATCGTGGTCGTGGACGAGGGACGCACCGTCGACCGGGGCACCCACGAGGAGCTGCTGACGCGCTCCGCGCTGTACCAGGAGCTGGTGCACGGACAGTCGCTGCGCGGCGGCGGTGTCCGGCAGCCGGCCGGCGGCGAGCGGGCGCCGGCCACGCCGGCGGTCGGGGCGGTGGTCCGGTGAGCGGCGCGGCGACCGCGGTCCAGCCGGTGGGGGCGCGGCGCCTGCTGGTGATCGGGACGGGTTCGGTCACCGCCGCGCATCTGCCCTTCTGGGCGAGCTGGCTGAAGATCGGGCACCCCGGGACGGAGGTGCGGTACGTACTGACCGGGGCGGCCGGCAGGTTCGTCACCCGGGAGTCGCTGGCCGCCATCGGCGGCTGTGAGGTGCAGGCGGACCGGTGGCCCGACGAGCCGGAGCCGAGGGCGCGGCATGTGGACCTCGCGGAGTGGCCGGACACGGTCGTCGTCTTCCCGGCGACGCTGAACTACCTGGCCAGGCTTGCTCTGGGGCTGGGCGACTCGCCTTCGCTCCTCGCGCTGCAGTGCACGCGGGCGGCGATCGCGCTGGCGCCCGCGTTGCCGCCCGGTGGCGCGGAGAGCGCGGCGTACGCGGAGCACGCCGCCAAGCTCCGCGCGCGTCACAACGTGGTCGTCGTGACGCCCCACCCCGGCCGCAGCACGACCAGCGGGAGACGCGAGGCGTGGGCGCCCGCGCCGTTTCCCGACGTGCTGTCCGCGGCCGACCGGCTGCGGGCGGCGCTGGAGGAACCGGCCCTCAGCGGCCCCGACGGGCACGAGCCGGAAACCGTATCCACCTGACACCGCACGGAGGCAGCACGATGACCACCGAGACAGACCGGCCGACCGGCGCCGAGGCGACTTCCGGCGGGAGCGCCGCACCGGGCGGGAACAGCAGCGCGTACGGCGAGTCGCTGGCCGACGTCTACGACTCGCTCTATCCCGCCGCCGGCCCCGCCATCGACTCGATGGTCGGCTTCCTCCAGGAGCTGCGCCCCGCCCCGGCCTCTCTGCTCGAACTCGGGGTCGGCACCGGCCGGCTGGCCATCCCGCTGGCCGGGAGCGGCTATCGGGTCCACGGAGTGGACGCGTCCCCCGCGATGCTGGCGAAACTTCACGAGAACGACTCCACCGGCCGTGTCACCACCGCGGTGGGCGACTTCAGCGCGCTGGCCGTCGAGGAGCGTTACGACCTGGTGCTCACCGCGCTCAACACCTTCTTCATGCTGCCCACCCAGGAACAGCAGATCAGTTGCCTGCGCGGCATTCACGACGCGCTCGCGGACGACGGTGTCGCGGTCTTCGAGACCTACAACCCGCAGGTGTACCACCGGCTCACCGAGGCGACGACCCGGGTCGGTCATCTGGCGCCGGACGCGCTGCTGCTCGACACGATCCAGGTGAACCAGTCGCTCCAGTCCGTCCTGGTCGTCCACACGATCATGAGCGCCGGCGGGCTGCGGAAGGTGCCCGAGGTCAGCCGGTACGCCTGGCCTGCGGAATTCGACGTGATGGCCCGGCTCGCGGGACTGCGCGTGATGGACCGCTGGGCGGACTGGGACCGCAGCCCGGTCACGGTTCATTCAGAGAAGCACGTCTACGTGGTAGAGCGGCAGAACGTATGACTACCTTGACGGAGTGATGTGTTAACGCAATACTTCATCGAGTTAGTGCATCACTCTGGTACATCGCTCTGGAGGTACGGCATGACTGCGCCTGTGCTGGAGGTCGACGGCCTGCGCAAGAGGTACGGCAGACGTCAGGCAGTCGCGGACATGGCCTTCGGCATCCACGCCGGTGAGCTGTTCGGCTTCGTGGGGAGCAACGGGGCGGGCAAGACCACCACGATGCGGATGATCCTCGGCGTCCTCACACCCGACGAGGGAGAGGTCCGCTGGCGCGGCCGCCCGGTCGATTTCGCCGCCCGCAGGCAGTTCGGCTACATGCCCGAGGAGCGCGGCCTGTATCCACGGATGAAGGTCGGCGAACACCTGCGGTACCTGGGCGAGTTGCACGGCCTGCCGTCGGCCGCAGCGCGAAGGGCGGCCGACCGGTGGGTCGAGCGGCTGGAGCTCTCCCGATACGCCTCCGAGGAGGTCCAGAACCTCAGCCTCGGCAACCAGCAGCGGGTCCAGCTGGCCGCGGCACTGGTCCACGACCCTCAGGTGCTGGTGCTCGACGAGCCGTTCTCGGGCCTGGATCCGGTGGCGGTGGACGTCATGCACGACGTGCTCGTCGAACGGGCCGCCGACGGGGTGCCCGTCATGTTCTCCAGTCACCAGCTGTCGCTCGTCGAGCGCGTCTGCGACCGGGTCGGCATCGTCTCGGGCGGGCGCCTCATCGCCTGCGGCACGATCGACGAGCTGAGCGAGAACACCGAGCGACGGCTGCTGGTCGACGCCCCGGAGGCGGGCGAGGACTGGGCCGCGGGGCTGCGCGGCGTGTCGGTCGTGAGCCGCGAGGGCTCCCGTACGCGGCTTCGCCTGGCCAAGGGTGCCGACGACCAGCGGGTCCTGCACGCGGCGCTGGCCACCGGGCCGGTCTTCGCCTTCGTGTCCGAACGACCGCCGCTGTCCGACCTGTACCGCGACCTGCTCACCGCAACCGGCGCACACGGGGAGGACACCGGACGGACGTCGGAGACGGACACCACGGCAGGCGTCGCGACGACAGTGAACGGAACCGACGGGGACGAGACATGAACACAGTGGCACCAGCACCGGGCGGCACGCACGGCCCACAGGTCCCGGACGGGGAGCGCACCTCCGCCTCGGGCGGGGGCGCCTCCGGCCCCCGGAACGGCACCGGCGCGCTGCCGGCCCGCCGGGCCGTCGGCCTGGTCGCCCGGCGGGAGATCAACAGCCGGATGCGGACCCGATCCTTCGTCCTGAGCACCCTGGGGCTCCTGCTCGGCCTCGGCGTCTACGCCCTCGTGATCCTCCTCGCCAAGGACGGTCCGGCCAGGGTCGGCGTCGAGCGGGAGGTCGCGGCGATGCGCCCGGTGCTCGCCGCAGTGGCCGAAAAGGCCGGGGGCGACTTCGAGTTCGTCACCGTCGACGGCGACCGTACGGACCGGATGCTGCGCGACGGGGACCTCTCCGCCGTGCTCGGCGGCACCGACGGGCGGCTCACGCTCTCCGTGGAACACGAGGCGGACGAGAACCTGCTCGGCGTCGTGCGCGCCACGATCGCCGAAGAGCGCACCACCCGGGAACTCGAACGCGCCGGCGTGGACCCTGTGGAGTTCAGGGAGCGCGTGGCATCGTCCACGGTGCGGGTCCACGCACTCGAGCCGTCGGAGAACAGCGCGGCCGAGCAGTTCGCGCTGATCGTCTCCTCCACCGGGCTGCTGTACTTCTTCTTCGTCTTCTACGGGATCACCCTGGCGCAGGGCGTGGTGGAGGAGAAGAGCAGCCGCGTGGTGGAGTTGCTCCTCTCCACCATCCGCCCCTGGCAGCTCCTCGCCGGAAAGCTCATCGGTGTCGCGGTGGCCGGCCTGACCCAGCTCCTGCTGCTCGGCGGAGCCGCGGTGGCGCTCGCACAGGGCACCGGCGCCCTCACCCTGCCGAGTGCGGTGGGCGGGTCGCTGGTGACGATGGGCGTCTGGTTCCTGCTGGGCTTCTTCCTCTTCGCAGCCCTGCTGGCCGCAGCCGCCGCCCGGGTCTCCCGGCAGGAGGACCTGCAAGGGGTGGTGCAACCGGTGATGCTGCTCATCACCACGCCGTTCGTGCTGGGCATCGCCCTGTTGAGCAAGGACGCGCACGACCCGTTGATCGAGTGGCTGTCGCTCGTACCGCCGCTCAGCCCGATCCTGATGCCGGCCCGCATGCTGCTGGGCACCGCCCCCGCCTGGCAGGTCGCTCTCTCCCTGGTGCTGGCGGTCGCCGCGCTGGTGGGGATGACCCGCGTCGCCGGGCGTATGTACGCGGGCAGCGTGCTGCGCAGCGGCTCCCGGGTACCGCTCGCCGAGGCGCTGCGGGTGCGTTAGTTCCCCATCCCCGACCGACCCCCTCCTGTTCCCGACCGACCTCCTCCTGTCCCCGCCAACCCTCTCCTGTGCCCCGCCGACCCTGTTGTCCCCCGCCAACCCTCTCCTGTGCCCCGCCGTCCCTGTTGTCCCCCGCCCACCCCCTGCCGAAAAAACCTGAAGGAGCACCTCATGAGCACCGCCCTCTGGATCGCCGTCGGTATCGCCGTTGTCGTCGCCGTCGTCGCGGGAATCAAGAAGAGCCGGGGCTGACCCGCCCGATCGGCTCGCCCCGAGGGGCTGTGCTTCCGAGTGGTCGCTCGGAAGCACAGCCCCTCGGGCCGTCAGAAGCTCAGTTCGCCGGTGGTGCCCCTGCGCAGGGGCACCACCGCCGTCTCGTCGGCGACGACCACCCCGGTGAAACCGGCGGGCCGGAAGAACCGGTGGGCCGCCTCGCCGACCTGGTCGCGGGACACGCCGTCCAGCAGCGGCCCCCAGTCGTGCAACCAGTCGGCACCGACCCCGACATGCAGCAGGTTCGCCAGCCCGGAGGCCAAGGCTGCCGGTGACGACATCGCCGTCGCGGTGGAACCGACCGCGTAACTCCTGGCGGCGTCGATCTCCCGCGCCGAGGGCGGATCGGCGGCCATGCGCTCCAGTTCCTCCCTGATCACCGCGAGAGCCGCGACGGTGTGCTCGGCGGCGGTGTCGGCCTCGACCATCAGCGTCGATGCGCCCGGCACCGACTCCACACCCGAACCGAGCTGATAGGCGTACCCCTTGTCCTCGCGCAGGCGCGTGACCAGCCGCGAGGCGAAGGACCCGCCGAAGACCAACTGGGCCAGGTGCAGGGCCGGGTAGCCGGGGTCCGTTCGGGGCAGGGCGGGGGCGGCCAGCCGTATCACGCTCTGGACGGCCCCGGGCCGGTCCACCTGCCGCAGGGGCCCGCCCGGGAACCACGGCGGCACCTCGGGTACGTCGCCTTCGGGCCCTGGCTTCCACGCTTCGAACAGCTCGGTGACCGAGGCCAGGGTCTCCTCCGGCTGCAGGTCTCCGACCAGCACGAGCACCGCGCCCCTGGCGCCCAGATGCCGCGCGTGCACGCGAGCCAGGTCGTCCCGCGTGCAGGCGGCCACCTGTTCGGGCGTCGGCTGCCAGCGGGCGGCTCTCTCCTCGCCGTACCTCCGCCGCAGCAGTGCGTGCTGTGCGAGCGCCGCCGGCTGGTGGGTGGCCAGCCGTATGCGGCGTGCCAGCCGTTCGCGTTCGGGGGCGACGGCATCCTCGGTCAGCCGGGGCCCGCCGACGGCCTCGGCCAGCAGGGCGAGCACGGCGGGCAGGCCGTCGGCCATGGTGTGACCGGTGACGGTGAGCTTGCGGGCGTCCGCGGAGGCGTCCAGGGTGGCGCCGTGTCCGGCCAGTTCCGCGTCGTGGTCGTCGGCGCTCCGGTGGGCGGTGCCGCGCAGCAGGAGCTCGGCCAGCAGCTGGCAGTGCGCCACCTCCCCGGGTGCCGTGGCGGCGTAGGGGACGGTGAGCCGGATCTCCACCAGGGGGACGACGGGAGCCGAACACACCACGACCCGTAGTCCGTTGCCGAGGGTGAGGTCGGCATCGGGCAGCGGCAGCCGCCCCTGAGCGACACCCGCCTCCGGCCGGCTGCCGTACCCGGGCAGTTCCTTCGCCGCAGCACCGGTCATGCCGTCGCCTCCCGTGCGATGTCCCGCGGCACGGCCTGGCGTCCTGGCACGAAGCGCACGACCGCCCGGTGGGAGGACCTGAGCCGGGCGGCCGCCCGGCTCACCTGTTCACCGGTCACGCCGGCGCGTACGAGCTCGGGCAGCGCGTGGGTCAGCTCCGCCTCGCCGAAGAGCGTCTCGCGCAGGCCGAGCAACTGCGCCCGGGTACCCGGATCACCGAGTTCGCGCATCGCCCCGGCGGCCCAGCGGGCGGTCGTGGCACGCAACCGCCCGGCAGCGAGCTCGTTCGTCGCCAGCGCTTCCAGCGTGCCGTCGAGCGCGTCCAGGACGTGCTCAGCGCCTCGCTCGTGCTCGTGCACGGCGAACAGCGTCAGCAGATCCGGCCCCACCGTGTCCAGTGGCAGCCCGAAGAGACCGCAGCCCACGGAGAGGCTCGACGCCCCCGCGGCCGCGGTCGGACCTCGGCGCAGCAGGGCGTGTCTGCCCTGTCCGAGCAGCGCCGCCAGGACGAGGTGCGCGAGGTAGTCGGCGCGCTCGGTGACCGGGTCCGGCATCCGGTAGCCCACCGCCACAGCGGGTGAACCGGCGTGCGGGTCGACGACCGTCAGCCGCCGCTCCTCCCCCGGCATCGGCTCGTGGGGATCGGGCGATCGCACCGTCGGACGCGCCGGCAGGTCCTCGAAGTGCCGGCGTGCAAGACGTTCCGCCGTGTGGCGGTCGAAGGCACCGGTGACGGTCACCACGGCATTTCCGGGACCGTAATGGTCGGCGAAAAACCTCTCGCACAAAGCAATGTCGAAGGCGGCGAGGTCGACGGTTTCGCCGTACCCGTCCCGCACGTTCTCCGAGCGCCGGTGCAGAGCGCGCGGCAGCGCCCAGGGATGAGTTCCGTAAGGGCGATTGCGGACCATGAGCCGGATCTCCTCGTCGATCACCGCGGTCTGTGTTCGGAGGTTTCGCGCGGAAATACAGGGCGAGCGCATTCGGTCCGCTTCGAGCGCGAGCAGCATTTCCAGTGCGGAGGCGGGTCCGGCGGCGTGATAAACCGTCACGTCCTGGCGGGTCCGGGCGTCGCCGAAACCGCCGGCGCGCTGCACCCGTGGCAGATAACCCTCGGGCTCGGCGCCCCTGCCCCCGCGGAACATGAGGTGCTCGAAGAGATGCGCCAGGCCCGTGCGCCCCTCGGGTTCCGTGCGGAAACCGACGCCGTAGTGCACAGCGACACCGATCGAAGCGCCCACGGGATTCGGCGCCAGCAACACCCGAAGACCATTGTCCAATACCAAGCGATGCAGCTGATCTCGGCTCATCCCGGCGAGCATAGGACCGAGTCAAGTACCGGCTCAACAGGGGACGTTGACCGATTGCGGACAGTGTCCGCATGCGGTCAACTCCGTTGCCATCACGACTCCGTTCGAGGAATGGTTCTGCCACGGCCGGAGAGCGCGGTTGCCGAAATCGCCGATCCGGTCGCCATCAAAATCCGAGAAAACGGGAGTCGACATGAACACCCAGTCCCTCATCAGCGGTTACTCCACCTACGCCGCCGCCGACGAGATCGTCCCGGCCGTGGAGGCCCCGGCCGCCACCATCACGATCACCACGTCGTCGCAGGCGTGCATCTCCGCCGCGTCCGCCGTCTCGGCCGTCTCGGTCGACAACACCTTCGACCACTCCTGCTGAACCGCGTGACCCGCTGAGAAAAAGGGGGCGGGTGCCCACCGCCGCAATCGGTGGGCACCCGCCCTGTCGCACGAGAACCTGATTCCCGCTCCGCGCCGGCCGAATCACTCGTCCTCGTCCTCGTCGGCGTCCTCGACGCCCACGCCGGACATTCCCAGGATGACGGAGGGGACGGCGGACGCGGTGAGCATGAGGCTCGTCAGCAGCGCGGGCATCCGCTCGATCATGTCGGGCTGGTTCTGGAAGACGACCATGAGCAGCACGACGACCATGCCGGCGCCGACCGCGCACTGGTAGCCGATGAAGGAGACCTGGTCGCGCAACCCGCGCTCGCGTTCGTCCAGTCCCACCTGCGGCCGTTCGGCCACTCCGCGGGTCATCGAGCGCAGCACGCCCCAGAGCAGCAGCCAGAGCACGAAGGCCACGAGCCACCACGAGTCGGAGAACGCGTTGCCGTCCGAGATGAGCGACAGCACCATCATGACCGCGCTCAGCACACAGAGGGAGAGCGCCACAGGACGCATGGGGCTGCGCGCCAGATCCGTCGTCCCGTTGACACCTTGCCGACTCACGAGCGGTCCTCCTTGTTGTACAGCTGGGCGGAGAGGGGGGCGAAGGGCTTGCGGTTGAAGATCGCTTCCACCGGAAGCTCGAACACGTCGCTGAGCCGGAACGCCAGGTCGAGACTCGGGAAGTAGTCACCCCGCTCGATGGCACCGATGGTCTGCGGGTGCACCTCCACCAGCTTGGCCAGCGCGACGCGACTGAGGCCACGCTCGGCGCGGAGCACTCTCAGCTGGTTGTAGATCTGCATTCCCTCGCGATGACTCACTGGGCTCATGGAAAAAACGTAGTAGAAACACAACAGTTCGTCAAGGAACAGCAACAGCTCCGGCAGATGTCAGAGCACCAGCGACATAAGGAAGGTGTCCAGCCGTGACCGCCGACAACGTGCTCCCGAGCGTGCTCGTGCCGAACATGCCGGAGACCCCGGACTCCCTGCGGCCCCACACCGAGCTGGTCCGCGACACCGGAGTGCGCCGCCTGTGGACAGGGCAGTCGCTCAAGGTGGAGGCGCACCAGGCGTTCGCGCACCTCGCCGGCGCCGGGCTACGCGTCCCCGTCGGCCTCAGCGTGACCCTGATGCCGCTGCGCCATCCGTACGAGGCCGCCCTCCAGGCCCGCTCGCTCGCCCTGCTGACCGGCCTGCCGGTGGTGGCCGGCTACGGCGTCGGCTCGACGGCGTTCGTCCGCAGCCTCAACGGACGCCCGTACACCAGCCCGCGCACGATGGCCGCGGACTACCTGCGCACCGTTCGGGCCCTGCTCGACGGGGAGATCGTCGACCACGCGGGCGACTACCACAGCCTGCAGGGCCGGTTGATCCCCATGGAGCATCCGCACGTGGAGGTCGGCGTGGGCGTGCTGCGCCCCAACATGGCCCGGACCGCCGGCGGCGTCGCCGACGTCGCCATCACCTGGATGACCCCGCCCGCCTATGTCGCCGAGACCCTGCTGCCCGCCCTGGAGGAAGGGGCCAAGGACAGGGACAGGGACACCCGCTGCCGGGTCGCGACCGTCGTCCATGTCGCGGTGGAGCGCGAGGGCCGGGACCCGCACGTGCTCGCTCACACGGCCACCTCCGGGCACCTCACCATGGAGCACTACACGGACATGCTGCGCCGGGCCGGCGTGCCCGTCGACCCGGCGGACCCGGTGGCCGGTGCCGCCGCCCTGGTGGACAGCGGCACGTACCTGTACGGCTCGGCCGACCACATCGCCGCAGAGCTGGAGAAGTACCGGAACGCCGGCGTCGACGAAGTGATTCTCAACTGCGCCGGAGTGCTGTTCACCGAGGGGCAGTCAGCGGCGTTGCGGGACACCCGGGAGATCATCGAGGCGGTCGGGCGGCGGAACAGTGGCTGAGCCGGTCGATTCCGGGCCGGCGGTGCCCGCGGGGCCGACGGACACGGGACGGCCTCCCGGCACGGAGCCCGTCACCGTACGTGAGTACGGGACCCGCTATCTGCGGATCACCGTGCGCTACCACGGGGACGCGGGATTCAGCTGGCTGCGTGCCCCGGGGCCGGCCCACACCACTTCGCAGCGCCTCCCCCCGGCGGAGGCCCGCACGGCACTGCGCCGCGTCGACCGGGCCGTCGCTACGGCCACGGCAGGGGCCCGCGGCACCGCCGAAGCGCCGCGCGGCGCCCGGCTCGCCCTGGGCGAACGGGCCGTCGGCTCCGCGCGGGACGGGTCGACCCTGCCGGACTCGGGCGTGCTCTACCGCGTGCCCGGCGCCGTCTCGGTGGCACGGCTGCTGCCCTCCGGCGACGAGACCGCCTTCCGGCTCTCGATCGACGCGCTGGCGGATCTGGGCAGGACCCTGCGAAGGCTGCACCAGGAGCCGTGGGACCTCCCCGAGCGGCCGCCCCACCAGGGAGTGCGACGGCTCACGGCCTGGCTCTCCGGAGACGAGGACGCTCCAGGAACGTCCCGGCTGCGCACGCTGGCCCGAGCCCGGCTCGGTCCCTCACTGTGGTCCCGGCTGACGGACTGGGCACGGGCCGCGGACGAGCCCCCCGGAGGCGGCGCGGTCCTGCTGCACGGAGCGCCCAGCACCGGCTGGCTGGTCCCCTCCGCCACCGGTGGCCGCACCGCCCTGCTCACCGGCGAGGAGGTCACCGGGGGCGACCCGGCCCTCGATCTCGGCTGGACCCTCGGCGAGTTGCACGAACTGCGCGCCGCCGCAGCCCGTGGCCTCGGCTCCGCCGGAAAGGGCCCGCGGGTCGACTACCCGGTCGCGGCCCACGCCCTGCTCCGCGGTTACACCGGCGGCGACGGCACCGCCGCCGTCCCGCCGGGCACCGCACGCGCGGCCACCCTCCGTCTGGCCGTCCACATGCGGGACTTCGCGTCGTTCGTCGGCTGGCACGAGGACCTGCGGCACTACTGCGACCTGCTGGCGGAAGCACTCAGTGAGGACGGCACGCCCTGTCTTCGCTGGCCCACGCCACGGTCGTCCGCCGAGGGCGGCCTTTCGGAGCCGCCCCCGGGACATCCGGCACATCAGAAGGGATCGGACCCATGTCACGCACGATGAAATCTCTGGCGGGCGCTGCGCTGCTCGCCCTGGCGGTCTCCGCCCACGGCACGACCGCCCACGCGGCCGAGGGGTGGTCCGTCTCCCACGCGACGGCCACCGCGTCGGGAACGACCCGGTCCGTGGACTCGGGTGGAATATGGCCCGACACCGCCGTCGAGGGAGAACTCCGCAACACCGGCTCCGGGTGCTACACGCTCTGGATCCAGTGGACGGTGGACCTGACCGTGGGGCCGCCGTTCAAGATGGGCACGCAGTGCGGCGCGGGTTCCGTCCCGGTCCGCTTCCAGAAGCCGGGCGGTCTGGGAACGACCTGGCTGAAGATCTGCCGCGACACGCAGCACACCGACTGCAGCCCCCTCCGGTACCTGTGACGGGGCGGGCCGCCGACGGCCGGGCGCCTCACGCAGATCCGCCCGGTATCCGTCCGTGCCCCCTGTAGTCCCCTTCGGCCGAGCACAGGCGGACCTGCCCCGTTGCCACCTTCGGCCGAGCACAGGGGACCGGCCCCTCCTGCCTCTCCCCCCGCGGCAGCGGGGTCTCGACAGCCCCTCCCCGGTGATCCGGGGAGGGGCTGTCCGCTGTCGTCAGCTGCCGGCGACGATCGTCGTCGTCGCCGTCACGGCGACGATCACCGCCAGCGCCTCCTCCGCCGCCCGCACGACCTGGCGCACCGCCGTCGCTGACCACTGGCCGTGGGAGATGGCCTCCATGGCCTCCCGGACCTCACGCGCGTCGGCGTCCGGGAAGGCCAGCCGGTGCAGCTTCGCCCCGTGCAGCAGGGCCACCAGGGACGCCGTACGCTCGTCCGGCGCCGCTCCTCGAAGGACGACCTCGTCGAGCCGCTGCCGTACCGCCGCCTCCGCCGAACCGTCCGCCTCGGGATAGCGGCGCACGGAGAAGAGGCCGAGCACCTTCTTCTTCTCCTCCCGGACCAGACCCTTCTCGATCAGGCCCCGGTTCGCCCAGGCCGCCGCGTCCGCCTTCAGCCGGGTGATCCAGTCCCTGGTCCTGCCCGGCTTGTCCCGGCCGGCGATGTCGGCGAGTGCCGTGTCCAGGGCGGGTTCGCCCAGCGGCGTGGCGTCGACGACCGTCACCTTGTCGTCGGTCACGTCGATCCGGCCGGCCAGCGCCAGCTCCACCAGCAGGGCGGCGGATATCGCCGGCGCCACCTTCGCCGACTCCTTCGCCGCGCCGGACTCGTCGTCCAGCGACAGGAGCAGGAGCTGCTCGCCCAGGGTCGTGGGGGTTTCCGCGGGAGGGTGCATCGGTGTGTGCATGTCCCACAGTCTCCGTGATCGACTCCCGGCCCGGTGAAGAGTGGCCGATACCGGTCAGTGGTTGCGCGGGAAGCCCAGGTCCACGCCCGCCGGGGCGTCGGCCGGGTCCGGCCAGCGGGTGGTGACGACCTTGCCGCGGGTGTAGAAGTGCGTGCCGTCGTTGCCGTAGATGTGGTGGTCGCCGAAGAGCGAGTCCTTCCAGCCGCCGAAGGAGTGGTAGCCGACGGGGACCGGGATCGGGACGTTCACGCCGACCATGCCGGCCTCGACCTCCAGCTGGAAGCGGCGGGCCGCGCCGCCGTCCCGGGTGAAGATCGCGGTGCCGTTGCCGAACGGGGAGGCGTTGATCAGGTCCAGCGCCTCCTCGTAGGTCTCCGTGCGGAGCACGGTCAGGACGGGACCGAAGATCTCGTCCTGGTAGGCCTTGGCGGACGTGGGCACCTTGTCGAGCAGCGAGATGCCGATCCAGTGGCCGTCCTCGAAGCCGTCGACGGTGAAGCCGGTGCCGTCCAGGACGACCTCGCAGCCCTCGGCCGCGGCGCCCTCGACGTAGGAGGCGACCTTGTCGCGGTGGACCTTGGTGATGAGCGGGCCCATCTCGGAGGCGGGGTCGTTCCCCGGGCCGATCTTGATCTTCTCGGCGCGCTCGCGGATCTTCTCCACCAGCTCGTCGCCGATCGAGCCGACGGCGACGACCGCGGAGATGGCCATGCAGCGCTCACCGGCGGAGCCGTAGGCGGCCGAGACGGCGGCGTCGGCGGCCGCGTCGAGGTCGGCGTCGGGCAGGACCAGCATGTGGTTCTTGGCGCCGCCGAGGGCCTGGACGCGCTTGCCGTTCGCGGAGGCCGTGGTGTGGATGTACCGGGCGATCGGGGTCGAACCGACGAAGGAGACGGCCTTGACGTCCGGGTGCTCCAGGAGACGGTCGACGGCCACCTTGTCGCCGTGGACGACGTTGAAGACACCGTCGGGCAGGCCCGCCTCGGCGAGCAGCTCGGCGAGCTTGACGGACGCCGACGGGTCCTTCTCGGACGGCTTCAGCACGAAGGTGTTGCCGCACGCGATGGCGATGGGGAACATCCACATCGGCACCATCGCCGGGAAGTTGAACGGGGTGATGCCCGCGACGACGCCGAGCGGCTGGCGGATCGAGGACACGTCGACGCGGCTGGCGACCTGCGTGGACAGCTCGCCCTTCAGCTGCACGCTGATGCCGCAGGCCAGGTCGACGATCTCCAGGCCGCGCGCGACCTCGCCGAGGGCGTCGGAGTGGACCTTGCCGTGCTCGGCGGTGATCAGCTCGGCGATCGCGTCCCGGTTGGCGTCCAGCAGGGCGCGGAACTTGAACAGGATCGACGTGCGCTGAGCCAGCGAGGACTGGCCCCAGGTCAGGTAGGCCTCCTTGGCGGCGGCGACCGCCGCGTCCACCTCGTCGACCGAGGCGAACGCGACCTTCGTCGTCACCTCGCCGGTCGCCGGATCGGTCACCGGCCCGTGCGTGCCCGAGGCGCCTTCGACGGTCTTGCCGCCGATCCAG
Source organism: Streptomyces sp. NPDC013187 (assembly GCF_042899705.1). NCBI lineage: Bacteria > Bacillati > Actinomycetota > Actinomycetes > Kitasatosporales > Streptomycetaceae > Streptomyces > Streptomyces sp. NPDC013187. The sequence continues at coordinate 319,070 of NZ_JBIBAF010000002.1, forward strand.
TGGTTGACGATCTTCGTCATGGCCGGGAACTCCTTCACAGATGGCGGCGTCGGGTGGAGACGTGCCGTTCGTACAGCTCACGTGCCTTGACCGCGGACGGCCGTGTCGCGGTCTCGGCCACGGGTACATCCCACCAGGCCTGCGCGGGAGGCGCGCCCGACACTGTGTCTGCCGTTTGGGTCTCGACGTAGACACATGTGGGAGTGTCGGCCGCCCGGGCCTCGGCGAGGGCCTCCCGCAGGTCCCGGACGGTCTTCGCGCGCAGGACGCGCATGCCGAGGCTGGCCGCGTTGGCGGCGAGGTCGACGGGCAGCGGCGCCCCGGTGTACGAGCCGTCCTCGGCCTGGAAACGGTAGGCGGTGCCGAACCGCTCGCCACCGACGGACTCGGACAGGCCGCCGATGGAGGCGTAGCCGTGGTTCTGGACGATCAGGACCTTGATCGCGATGCCCTCCTGCACGGCCGTCACGAGCTCCGTCGGCATCATCAGGTACGTGCCGTCGCCGACCAGGGCCCACACGGGCCGGTCCGGGGCGGCCATCTTGACGCCGATGGCGGCCGGTATCTCATAGCCCATGCAGGAGTAGCCGTACTCCAGGTGGTACTGGTCGGGCGACCGGGTCCGCCACAGTTTGTGCAGGTCGCCGGGGAGGGAGCCGGCGGCGTTGATCAGGATGTCCGAGGCGTCGGCGATCTCGTCCAGGGCGCCGAGGACCTGCGGCTGGGTGGGGCGGGTGTCGGGTTCGTCCACCTCGTAGCAGGCGTCGACGCGCTGCTCCCAGCGTTCCTTGTCCTCGGTGTACTCGGTGGCGTAGGTGCCGGCGACCCGGTACGCGTGCAGCCGGAGGGCGTCGGTGAGCTCCTGCAGGCCGCTGCGGGCGTCCGCGACCAAGGGGTGCCCGGCGAGCTTGTGACCGTCGAAGGGCGCGATGTTGAGGTTGAGGAAGCGGACGTCCGGGTTGCCGAACAGCGTGCCGGAGGCGGTGGTGAAGTCGGTGTAGCGGGTGCCGACGCCGATCACCAGGTCGGCGGTGCGGGCGAGTTCGTCCGCGGTGGCGGTGCCGGTGTGGCCGACGCCGCCGACGTCCTGGGGGTGGTCGTGGCGCAGGGAGCCCTTGCCCGCCTGGGTGGAGGCGACCGGGATGCCGGTGGTCCGGGCGAACTCGGCGAGGGCCTCCTCGGCGCGGCTGTGGTGGACGCCGCCGCCCGCGATGACCAGGGGCCGCTTCGCCGAGCGGATGATCCCTACCGCCTCGGCCAGTTCCGTCGGGTCGGCGCCGGGCCGCCGCACGGTCCAGACGCGCTCGGCGAAGAACTCCTCGGGCCAGTCGTAGGCCTCGGCCTGCACGTCCTGGGGCAGGGCGAGGGTGACGGCGCCCGTCTCGACCGGGTCGGTGAGGACGCGCATCGCGTTCAGCGCCGAGGGGATCAGGGCCTCGGGCCGGGTGACCCGGTCGAAGTACCTGGAGACCGGGCGCAGGCAGTCGTTGACCGACACGTCGCCCGCGTACGGCACTTCGAGCTGCTGCAGGACCGGGTCGGCGGGGCGGGTCGCGAAGACGTCGCCGGGCAGGAGCAGCACCGGCAGGTGGTTGATGGTGGCGAGGGCGGCGCCGGTGACGAGGTTGGTGGCCCCCGGGCCGATGGACGTCGTCACCGCGTGCGTGGACAGCCGGCCGGACTGGCGGGCGTAACCGACCGCCGCGTGCACCATGGCCTGTTCGTTGCGGCCCTGGTGGTACGGCATCTCCTCGGCGTGTTCCAGGAGCGCCTGGCCGATGCCGGCGACGTTGCCGTGGCCGAAGATGCCCCAGGTGGCGCCGATGAGCCGCTGCCGGACGCCGTCGCGTTCGGTGTACTGGGCCGACAGGAAGCGCACGAGCGCCTGTGCGACCGTCAGTCTCGTCGTCGGGGTCATCGGTGTCCCTCCCTCTGGGTGGTCACGGGTACGCGACGCCCGCACCGAGCGTTCACAGGGCGAGGCCGCGTACGCCTCTCCCGGGAGACCTCCGGCGCGGGGCCGTAGCGGGCGGGGAGTTGTCGCTCGCACTTCGCTCCTGCCAAAGCAAAGCGGCTTCCCGCGCCGGAGGCGATCTGGTCCCGGGACCCGCCCGGGAGAGGGAACTGCCACACTTCCGCGCCGCCGCCCGGAAGGGGGAACCCTCGGTCTTGCGTACCGTCGTCCGACATGAAGGTCCGGGTGGTCATGACGCGGCCCTCACAGCAGTCCGACAGCGGTGTCCACGGCGGCGGCCACATCGCCGTCCGCCGGATACAGCAGTGAGCGGCCGACCACCAGCCCGCGCACGGTGGGCAGGCGCAGGGCGCCGCGCCACTTCTCGTACGCCCCGGCCTGCTCCTCGACGGAGCCCCCGACCTCTCCGCCGAGCAGCACGGCGGGCAGGGTCGACGTCGCCATGACCTCGGCCATGTCGTCGGGGTTCTCGGTGACCGGCACCTTCAGCCAGGTGTAGGCGGAACTGCCGCCCAGGCCCGAGGCGATGGCGATCGACTTGGTGACGGCCTCGGCGGAGAGGTCGTTCCTGACCTTGCCCTCGGGGGTGCGGTGGCTGAGGAACGGCTCGACGAAGACGGGGAGTCGACGCGCGGCCATGTCGTCGATCGCGCGGGCGGTGGACTCCATCGTGGTGAGGGAGCCCGGGTCGTCGTAGTCGATGCGCAGGAGCAGCTTGCCCGCGTCGAAGCCCAGGCGCTCGATGTCCTCGGGGCGGTGGCCGGTGAAACGGTCGTCGAGTTCGAAGCGCGCGCCCTGGAGGCCGCCGCGGTTCATCGAGCCGAGGACGATCTTGCCGTCCAGGGCGCCGAGCAGGAGCAGGTCGTCGAGGATGTCGGCGGTGGCGAGGACGCCGTCGACGCCCGGGCGGGACAGGGCCAGGCAGAGGCGTTCGAGGAGATCGGCGCGGTTGGCCATGGCCATGCTGCGACCGCCGGCTCCGAGGGCACCGCGGGCCGGGTGGTCGGCCGCGATGATCATCAGGCGGCCGGTGCCGTTCATCAGCGGCCGGCGGGTGCGGCGGGCGGCGGCCTCGGCGATCGCCTCCGGACGGTGGCTGCGCAGGTTGACGAGCTCGGCGATGTCGACGGTCACTGGACGGCCCCCGCGGTGACGGCCGCCTCGATCTCGTCCGGGGTGGGCATCGCGGAGGAGCACTCCAGGCGGGAGGCGACGATGGCCCCGGCGGCGTTGGCGTGCCGCATGATCTTCTCCAGGTCCCAGCCGGCCAGCAGCCCGTGGACGAGGGAGCCGCCGAAGGCGTCTCCGGCGCCGAGGCCGTTGAGGACGTTCACCGGCAGCGGCGGGACCTCGGCGCTCTCGCCCTCGCGGTTCACGGCGAGGACGCCCTTGGGGCCCTGCTTGACGACGGCGAGTTCGACGCCCGCGTCGAGGAGGGCAAGGGCGGCGGCGTGGGGTTCGCGCACGCCCGTGGCGACCTCCACCTCGTCGAGGTTGCCGACGGCGACGGTGGTGTGCCGCAGTGCCTCCGCGTAGAAGGGGCGGGCCGCGTCGGGGTCGGTCCAGAACATCGGGCGCCAGTCGAGGTCGAAGACCGTCGTGCCGGACTTGGCGCGGTGGGCGAGGGCCGCGAGGGTCGCCGTACGGCTGGGCTCCTCGCTCAGGCCCGTGCCCGTGACCCAGAAGACCCGGGCGTCACGGACGGCGTCGAGGTCGAGCTCGTGGGCGTCGATCTCCAGGTCGGGGGCTTTGGGCCGACGGTAGAAGTACAGCGGGAAGTCGTCCGGCGGGAAGACCTCGCAGAAGGTGACGGGGGTGGGCAGGCCGGGCACCGGGGTGACCCAGCGGTCGTCCACGCCGAAGTCCCTCAGGGCCTGATGGAGGTAGGTGCCGAAGGGATCGTCGCCGGTGCGGGTGATCACCGCCGTCCGCCGGCCCAGACGGGCCGCCGCGACCGCGACATTGCTCGCGGAACCGCCGAGGAACTTGCCGAAGGACGTGACCTGCGGCAGCGGGACGCCGGTCTGCAGCGGATACAGATCCACTCCGATCCGCCCCATGGTGATCAGGTCGTACGTCATCGGTGTCCCCTCGATGCTCGGCTCTCCCGGCTTTGTAGCCCCCCTCTCGACGCCCTGTCAATGTTTTGTCCGGACATTCGGACCAGATCATGACAGCGCTTTCCCGATCCGATGGCGGTGTCCCTGTCCGCAGTCCTTACGGTTCCGAGTCTTCAACCCCCCGCCCCGGTCCGCCTCTCCGGTCGGCCGCGATCGGATCCGAGCGCGGCGTCAAGAAAACCCGCCGCCTCACCGGCGCGCGTCTTTGCCCCGGCTGTGTCACAAACGCCCCTCCCCTGTCACACATGTCGCGTGTACGCGGGGCTTCCGTCACACCCGGCGCACAGGCCCTGCCCGGTATCACGGGCCGTCGTTGACCGGACACAGGCTTGTTGATCGCCAGCGCAGCGCCCGGCTCCCCCGGACGGCCGTCCACGGCCGCCGCCGTGGTGCGCGCGGGGAGGTGCACGTCATGACCGACCGAAGACTCTGGTCCTACAAGGAGATCGCGGCGCACATCCGGGTGCAGCCGGACACCGTGCGGTCCTATCGAAAACACGGGCTGCTACCCCCGCCCGACCATGTCGAGGGCGGCAAGCCCTACTGGTACGCCGACACGGTCCGGGCCTGGGTCGCCTCCAGGCCCGGCAACCGCGGCCGAAGAACCGACTGACCCGATCCCTCCCCTTCGTGCCCCACCGTCGCGTGGGGCACGGCCGTCCGCCGGCGCTTCAGCTCCACGGCTCGATGACCGTCGCCCCCGCTCCCGCCGCCGTCCCCCTCGCCGCCAGCGCGGACGGGACCTCCTCCAGCGCGATCGTCGACGTCACCAGCAGATCGGGGCGCAGCACGCCGCTGCGGACCGGTTCCAGCATCGGCGGGCATGTTGTGCGCGGCCATGCCGTGGCTGCCGAGGCGTTCGAACTCCAGGGCGATCACGCGGGCCATCGGCACGAGTGTCGTGCCGTCCGGCGAGGGCAGCAGGCCGACCTGGACGTGCCGACCGCGGACCGCCCTCGCACCCCGGCCGGCCGCGCCTCGGTCGGTCGCGACCCGGTCCGTCGCACCCCGGCCGGTCGCGCCTCGGCCGGTCGCGCCTCGGCCGGTCGCGCCTCGGGGGAACGCTAGTCCCGGGACCCGACCTTGTCCCGGGCCGGTTCCCGCGCCCCCGCCGGTTTCCGCTTCCCCGCCGATGCCGGCTCCCCCTCGGTCAGGCCGAAGCGTTCGTGGAAGCGACGCAGGGGGGCCGGGGCCCACCAGGTGGCGCGGCCCGTCAGGCGCATGACCGCCGGGACCAGGAGGCTGCGGACGATCATCGCGTCCATCAGGACCGCCAAGGCGATACCCAGGCCGAGCATCTTGGTGTTGGTCACCCGGGAGGTGCCTATCGCGACCATGACCACGGCCAGGATGACCGCCGCCGCCGAGATCAGCCCGCCGGTGCGCTGGAGGCCGTGGCGGACGGCCTGGTCGTGGTCGCCGGTGTGGTCGTACTCCTCCTTGATGCGGGAGAGCAGGAACACCCCGTAGTCCATGGACAGGCCGAAGGCCACGCAGAACATCAGGACCGGCAGGGTCGTCTCGATGGACCCGGGGCTGGTGAAGCCGAGCAGGCCGGAGAGGTGGCCGTCCTGGAAGACCCAGACGACCGCACCGAACATGGCCGTCAGACTGAGCGCGTTCAGCACGACCGCCTGGATCGGAATCAGCACGCTGCCCGTGAGGAGGAAGACCAGGAGCAGGGTGACGATCGTGATGAAGACGGCCGCGAGGGGCAGGCGCTCCCCTATGGCGTCCTTGGAGTCGACCAGGACGGCCGCCGTGCCGGTCACCTCGGTGCCGAAGGGGGCTCGGACCGCGCGCAGTTCACCGACGAGACGCTGCGCCGGATCGCCGACCGCCTCGCCCTTCGGCAGCACCGTGAAGTACGCGGAGTCGCCCTTCACCAGAGGGCCGTCGACCCGGGCCACGTCGGGCAGTGCGGCGACGCGCTTCTTGTAGGCGCCGTACTGCGCCTCGGTGGCACGGCCCTCGGCCAGCACTTCGAGGCCGCCGCCGGGGCTGCCCGGGAAGCCTTCCCGGATGTGCTGCTGCACGACATGGGACTCGGACGTCGAGGGCAGCTGGCGGTCGTCGGCGGTGCCGAACTTCACGCCCAGGAAGGGCAGTCCGAGCAGGACGAGGACCGCTGTGGTGCCGAGGGCGAAGAAGGGGGCGCGGCGCATGACGAGCGTCGCCGTGCGGGCCCAGGCCCTCCCTTCCTGCCGGGTGGGGTCCGGCCGCTGTCCGCGCCGGAACAGGCGGCGCAGGTCCAGCGCGTTGACCCGGTGGCCCAGCAGGATCAGCGCCGCCGGGAGCAGGATCAGCGCGGCCGCGGCGGCCAGCAGCACCACGGCGATCCCGGCGTAGGCGAAGGAGCGCAGGAAGTACTGCGGGAAGACCAGCATCGCGGCCAGGGACACCGCGACCGTGAGGGCGGAGAAGAGGACGGTGCGGCCGGCTGTGCGCAGGGTCGTGCCGATCGCGGTCAGGGGCTCGGCACCCGTGGACAGTTCCTCGCGGTACCGGCGGACGATGAAGAGCGCGTAGTCGATGGCGAGGCCCAGGCCGAGGGCCGTGGTGAGGTTGAGCGCGAACACGGAGACGTCCGTGAGCTCGGTGAGGCCGCGCAGAACGGCGTTCGTCCCGAGGATGGCGACGATGCCGATGCTGAGCGGCAGCAGGGCCGCGACGGCGCTGCCGAAGACCATCACGAGCAGCACCAGCGTCACCGGCAGGGCGATGAGCTCGGCCCGGGTGAGGTCCTCCTGGATGATCGTCTGCATCTCGTGCCGCACGGCGACCGGGCCGCCGATGCCGGCCTCCACCGGGCCGTGCGCGCCGCGGTAGTGGGGTGCGATGCGCTCCAGCGTCGCGCCGGCGGTCTTCTCGTCGCCTGTGATGCGGGCGGCTATCAGCGCCTCGTGCCCGTCCTCCGCGCGCAGGGCCGGGGTGCGTGACTGCCAGTAGGAGCCGACTCCGGTGACGCCCCGCTCGCCCGCGAGCCGCTCGGCGAGCCGCTCGGCCTCGGCGGCGACGGCCGGGTCGTCGACGGAGGCCTCGCCCGCGTCGATCAGGAGCAGCAGGTTGGGCTGGGAGCTCGGGAACTCGCGCTCCAGGGCCTTGGTCGCGTAGGTGGACTCGGCGGCCGGATCCTCCCAGCCGCCGGCACCGAGCCGGTCGGCGACGCCGCTGCCGGCCAGCACCGCGAGCGCGGTGATCACCAGCGCCACCAGCAGCGACAGCCTGGGCCGGGCGGTGACGAAACGGGTCCAGCCGCCGACGCGCGGTGGTGTGTCGACTTCGGTCATCGTGCGGTGTCCCCTTCACCGTGCCCCGTGTCCAGGCGCAGCCTGACAGCATGGAGCTGCCATAGACTGGCAAACACGAGAGATCGCTCGCATTTCTGCGGACTCCAGAATGCGAGCGACCACTCGCGTTTGTCAATCGCGTCCTGAGACCTGGGGATAACGCGTGCCCGAGAAGACCGAGAAGCCCGCAACGGAGATCGAAGGGGCGACGACCGCCGAAGCGGCGACGACCACCGAAGAGCGGCCCCGGCGACGGCAGGCCCGCGGTGAGCGGCGGATCGCCCAGCTGCTCGAAGCCGCTGCCCGGGTCTTCGCCACGACCGGCTACACGGCCGCCAGCACCAACGCGATCGCCCGCGATGCCGGCGTCTCCCCCGGGACGCTGTACCAGTTCTTCCCGAACAAGGAAGCGATCGCGATCGAGCTGGGCAGCCGGCTCATGCATGAGATGCGGCAGTCGTACGACGAGGTCCTCACCCCGATCACCTCCGACACGACCCCGCTGGAGGAGGTGATCGCCGGGACCGTCGACCGCTTCATCGAGTTCAACTGCCGCCATCCGGCCTTCTTCGTGCTGATGCACGGCCCCGACATCCCGGGCCGCATCGCCGAGGAGCACGACGCCCTGCACACGACGCTGGTGGCCCGCGTCGAGACGATCCTGGCCCCGTTCGCACCCGACGCGCCCCGGGCGGCCGTCACCCGCATCGCCCAGATGTGCGTCGGCATCTACAAGGCCGGCCTGGAGCTGGTCCTGGCCCACGAGGGCGACGAGCGGGAGGCGTACGTACAGGAGCTGAAGGGTGCCCTCGTGCGCTACCTGGAGCCGCTCATGGGGACGTCGTGAATTGATACCCCCTAGGGGTACAGTGGAATGTGCGGGTCCCTCAGCGGACCCCACAGCCCCACATGCCTCGACGAGGAGTAACGACATGACCGCCCAGACCGACACCACGGGCCCCGTCACCACCGTCTTCAAGGTGAGCGGCATGAGCTGCGGACACTGTGAGGGCGCGGTCTCCGGTGAGATCTCCCAGATCTCCGGCGTGAGCTCGGTGACGGCCGTCGCCAAGACCGGCGAGGTCACCGTCGTCTCCGCGACCCCGCTCGACGACGAGGCCGTACGCACCGCGGTCGACGAGGCCGGCTTCGAACTGGCCGGCCGGGCCTGAGCCACCCGGGCCCGGCAGCCGACGGAGGCCGAGCCACCCGGGTCCGGCCCACAGCCGGGCCCGACCCCACCCGAGTCCGGCAGCCGGCAGGTCTGAGACGCGCCGACCCTGGCACTCGTACCCGTGTACGGGCCGTACGCCGCCGCCCCGGCCCGTACGGCCCGTTCCGCTTCCCGGGCGCCCGCATCTCCTGGAGTCAGAGGACATGACCAGCACCACCGCCCAGGCACCGGCCGACCGTGAGCCGGCCCTCGCCGAGGTCGAGCTGCTCATCGGCGGGATGACCTGCGCCTCCTGCGCGGCCCGCGTCGAGAAGAAGCTCAACCGCATGGACGGCGTCTCCGCCACGGTGAACTACGCGACGGAGAAGGCCCGGGTCGCCTATCCCGCGGGCATCGAGGTCGCCGATCTGATCGCCACCGTGGTGAGGACCGGCTACACCGCCGAGGAGCCCGCACCCCCGCGGGAGGAGGCCTCCGAGGCCGAGACGGAAGACCCCGAGCTGTCGGCGCTCCGCCGGCGCCTCACCGTCTCCGCCGCCCTCGCCCTGCCCGTGATCCTCCTGGCCATGGTCCCGGCGTTCCAGTTCGACAACTGGCAGTGGCTCTCGCTCACCCTCGCCGCACCGGTCGTCGTCTGGGGCGGGCTCCCGTTCCACCGGGCGGCCTGGACGAACGCCCGGCACGGCGCCGCCACCATGGACACCCTGGTCTCCCTCGGCACCCTGGCCGCGTTCGGCTGGTCCCTGTGGGCGCTGTTCCTGGGCGACGCGGGCATGCCGGGCATGCGGCACCCCTTCGAGCTCACGGTCTCGCGTGGGGACGGCGCCTCCTCGATCTACCTGGAGGTCGCCTCCGGCGTCACCGCCTTCATCCTGCTGGGCCGCTACCTTGAGGCCCGTTCCAAGCGCCGCGCGGGAGCCGCGCTCAGGGCGCTGATGGACCTGGGCGCCAAGGACGTGGCCGTGCTGCGGGACGGGCGCGAGGTGCGGATCCCGGCGCAGCGCCTCGCCGTCGGGGACCGGTTCGTCGTACGGCCCGGCGAGAAGATCGCCACCGACGGCACGGTCGTCGAGGGCGCCTCCGCCGTGGACGCCTCGATGCTGACCGGCGAGTCGGTGCCGGTGGACGTGGCGGCCGGGGACGCGGTCACGGGCGCGACGGTCAACGCGGGCGGACGGCTGGTCGTAGAGGCCACCCGGGTCGGCGCCGACACCCGGCTCGCGCGGATGGCGAAGCTGGTGGAGGACGCGCAGAACGGCAAGGCCGAGGTGCAGCGGCTCGCCGACCGGGTCTCCGGGATCTTCGTTCCGGTGGTGCTGCTGATCGCCGTGGCGACGGCCGGGGCCTGGCTCGGGCTGACCGGGGACGGCGTCGCCGCGTTCACGGCGGCCGTCGCGGTCCTGATCATCGCGTGCCCGTGCGCGCTGGGCCTCGCCACTCCGACCGCGCTGATGGTCGGCACGGGCCGGGGCGCGCAGCTCGGCATCCTCATCAAGGGCCCGGAGGTCCTGGAGTCCACGCGCCGGGTGGACACCGTCGTCCTGGACAAGACCGGCACCGTCACCACCGGCCGGATGACCCTCCAGGAGGTGCACGTCGCCGAGGGCACCGACGAGAAGGAGGCGCTGCGGCTCGCGGGCGCCGTCGAGCACGCCTCCGAGCACCCGGTGGCCCGGGCGATCGCGCGGGGCGCCGAGCAGAGCACCGGGCCGCTCCCGGACGTCGAGGGGTTCGAGAACGTCCCGGGGCGAGGCGCACGCGGGCGCGTGGAGGGCCGTGACGTCGCCGTGGGGCGGCTCTTCGACGACGTTCCGCCGGAGCTGGCCCGCGCGCGGGACCAGGCCGAGCGGGCCGGGCGTACGGCCGTCCTGGCCGGCTGGGACGGGACGGCACAGGCCGTGCTGGCCGTGGCGGACGCGGTCAAGGAGACCAGCGCCGAAGCCGTGCGGGAACTGCGCGCGCTGGGGCTCACGCCGGTGCTGCTGACCGGGGACAACCGGACGGTGGCCGCGACGGTGGCCGCGGCCGTGGGGATCGAGCAGGTGGTGGCCGAGGTCCTGCCCGAGGACAAGGTCGCCGCGGTACGGCGGTTGCAGGCCGAGGGGCGGGTCGTCGCCATGGTGGGCGACGGCGTCAACGACGCGGCCGCGCTCGCCGCCGCCGATCTGGGCCTGTCCCTGGGCACGGGCACGGACGCGGCGATCGAGGCGGGGGATCTGACGCTGGTCCGCGGCGATCTGCGGGTGGCCGCGGACGCGATCCGGCTGTCCCGCCGGACGCTGGCCACGATCAAGGGCAACCTGCTGTGGGCCTTCGGCTACAACGTGGCCGCGCTGCCGCTGGCCGCCGCGGGCCTGCTGAACCCGATGATCGCCGGGGCCGCGATGGCCTTCTCGTCGGTCTTCGTCGTCACGAACAGTCTGCGACTGCGGACATTTCGGTGAAGTCGCCCGAATTCCACCTAAGTTCACGGCGAACGTGATTTGAGCCCCTCTGGAGTCCCGGGCCCGGCTCACATAAGCTCTTCACAAGGCTCGCGCATCATCCTTACGCTTGGGCCCCGGACGGGATATCCGGGCTCTTGCGCATCTAACGGACATATGCAAGAGACGCAGATCACAGTGATGTGAACGTAACCATCTGAGGGGTTCGAAGGTCTAAGTTGACGATGTCGGGGAGCGTCTTGGGGGGCGCCACCTGGCATCTGGGGATGTCTTGGGGGACTTTCCCAGGTAGAGGTACCTCCCTGCTCCAACGGAGTTGAGAGCTTGGGGGAGCGTTGCCGGGGCACGTACACCGGGAAGCTTTGAGCGGCCCTCCCGGGCGTGCGCTGTCCCGGCAGATCGCACCTCACAGAAGTACGGCGAGTTCTGCTCGTTCTGCTCAACAGCGATTCAGGCGCTGTCCTCACAGACGCCCGGCCGGATCCCGTGGGGGGAATCCGTACCGGGACTGGGAAGGCGCCCTGGACGTCGGCCCGTGGGGGGACCGACGCCGGGGCGCCTTCTTCATTGCGTAAGAAATCACGTGAGAGATCAGGCGAGAACACTCACCCGAGCACCAGCCCGCGCCCGGCCCGACCACGCGGAAGCGCCCGCGCCCGACCACGCGAAAGCCCCGCGTCCGGCAACGCACAAGCCCCGCGTCCGGCAACGCAAAAGCCCCCGCACCCGGCAAGCGGATACGGGGACCTGACGCGGTACTGCGCTCAGCGCTCCTCGACGGGGACGAAGTCGCGCTCGACCACGCCCGTGTAGATCTGGCGCGGGCGGCCGATGCGGGAGCCCGGCTCCTTGATCATCTCGTGCCACTGGGCGATCCAGCCCGGCAGCCGGCCGAGGGCGAACAGGACCGTGAACATCTCGGTCGGGAAGCCCATGGCCCGGTAGATCAGACCCGTGTAGAAGTCGACGTTCGGGTAGAGGCTGCGCGAGACGAAGTAGTCGTCGGAGAGCGCGTGCTCCTCCAGCTTCAGCGCGATGTCCAGCAGCTCGTCGGACTTGCCGAGAGCGGACAGCACGTCGTGCGCGGCGGCCTTGATGATCTTGGCGCGCGGGTCGAAGTTCTTGTAGACCCGGTGGCCGAAGCCCATCAGGCGGACGCCGTCCTCCTTGTTCTTCACCTTGCGGATGAAGGTGTCGACGTCGCCGCCGGAGTCGCGGATGCCCTCCAGCATCTCCAGCACGGACTGGTTGGCGCCGCCGTGCAGCGGGCCCCACAGGGCGTTGATGCCGGCGGAGATCGAGGCGAACATGTTCGCCTGCGAGGAGCCCACCAGGCGGACCGTGGAGGTCGAACAGTTCTGCTCGTGGTCCGCGTGCAGGATCAGCAGCTTGTCGAGCGCGGAGACCACGGTCGGGTCCAGCTCGTACTCCTGCGCGGGGACCGAGAAGGTCATGCGGAGGAAGTTCTCGACGTAGCCGAGGTCGTTGCGCGGGTAGACGAACGGGTGACCGATCGACTTCTTGTACGCGTACGCGGCGATCGTCGGGAGCTTGGCGAGCAGCCGGATCGTGGAGAGGTTGCGCTGGCGCTCGTCGAACGGGTTGTGGCTGTCCTGGTAGAACGTGGACAGCGCCGAGACGACCGAGGAGAGCATCGCCATCGGGTGGGCGTCGCGCGGGAAGCCCTTGTAGAAGTTCTTGACGTCCTCGTGCAGCAGGGTGTGCTGCGTGATGTCGTTCTTGAACACCGAGAGCTCGTCGACGGTCGGCAGCTCGCCGTTGATCAGCAGGTAGGCGACCTCCAGGAAGGTGGAGCGCTCGGCCAGCTGCTCGATCGGGTAGCCGCGGTACCGCAGGATGCCCGCTTCGCCGTCCAGGTACGTGACGGCGGATTTATAGGCGGCCGTGTTGCCGTAACCGCTGTCCAGCGTCACCAGACCGGTCTGGGCGCGGAGCTTTCCGATGTCGAAGCCCTTGTCACCGACGGTGCTGTCGATCACCGGGTAGGTGTACTCGCCGTCGCCGTACCGCAGTACTACAGAGTTGTCGCTCACGTCTTCCCTCACCGACGTTGTGCCTCATCTTCGAGGTTGCCCTGACTGTCTCTACCATCCCCCACTTGGCTCAGGAGAGTGCACTCGGGGTCGACCATCGGGCCTATTGACGGCACTGAGTGCCGTCAACTTGCTCATCCTGCCCCCTGGGTCCCCCTTCCGGAAGTGTCTTGTGACCTTCACGACTCATTTGATCGATCATTTTTTGCGGAACCGAGCCGGAAGTCGAGTGCCGTGCACCGCCGGCCCGCCGAAATCGTGCGCACCGCCTGGCCGATCGCCTTGCGCGAACCGACGAGGACGACCAGCTGCTTGGCCCGGGTGACCGCCGTGTAGAGCAGGTTGCGCTGAAGCATCATCCAGGCGCCCGTGGTGACCGGGATGACCACCGCCGGGTACTCGCTGCCCTGGGAGCGGTGGATCGTCACGGCGTACGCGTGGGCCAGCTCGTCGAGCTCGTCGAACTCGTACGGCACCTCCTCGTCCTCGTCCGTGAGCACCGTCAGGCGCTGGTCGACCGGGTCGAGCGAGGTGACCACGCCGACGGTGCCGTTGAAGACACCGTTCTTGCCCTTCTCGTAATTGTTGCGAATCTGGGTGACCTTGTCGCCGACACGGAACACCCGTCCGCCGAATCTCTTCTCGGGCAGGTCGGGCCGGCCCGGGGTGACGGCCTGTTGCAGCAGGCCGTTCAGGGTGCCCGCGCCGGCCGGGCCGCGGTGCATGGGGGCGAGGACCTGGACGTCCCGGCGCGGGTCCAGGCCGAACTTGGCCGGAATCCTCCGGGCGGCCACGTCGACGGTGAGCCGGCCGGCTGCCTCGGTGTCGTCCTCGACGAAGAGGAAGAAGTCCTTCATGCCGTCCGTGACCGGGTGTTGGCCGGCGTTGATCCGGTGCGCGTTGGTCACCACACCGGACTGCTGGGCCTGCCGGAACACCCGTGTGAGCCGGACCGCGGGGATCGGGCCGCCGTCGGCCAGGAGGTCCCTCAGGACCTCGCCCGCGCCGACGCTGGGCAGCTGGTCGACGTCCCCGACGAACAGCAGATGAGCCCCCGGCGGGACGGCCTTGACGAGCTTGTTGGCGAGCAGCAGGTCGAGCATGGACGCCTCGTCGACCACCACCAGATCGGCGTCCAGCGGGCGGTCCCGGTCGTAGGCCGCGTCGCCACCGGGCTTGAGTTCCAGCAGGCGGTGGACGGTGGAGGCCTCGGCGCCGGTCAGCTCGGACAGGCGTTTGGCGGCCCGGCCCGTGGGGGCGGCGAGCACGACCTTCGCCTTCCTGGCACGGGCCAGCTCCACGATCGAGCGGACCGTGAAGGACTTGCCGCAACCCGGGCCGCCGGTGAGGACGGCGACCTTCTCGGTCAGCGCCAGCCTGACGGCGGCCTCCTGCTCGGGCGCGAGCTCGGTGCCGGTGCGCCCCTTGAGCCAGCCCAGCGCCTTGTCCCACGCCACGGTCCGGAAGCCCGGCATGCGGTCCTCGTCGGTACGCAGCAGGCGCAGCAGCTGGGCGGAGAGGGAGAGTTCGGCGCGGTGGAAGGGGACGAGGTAGATCGCGGTGACCGGCTCCCCGCCGTCGGGGCCGGGCACCTTCTCCCGTACGACGCCGGGGTCCGCGCCGTCCTCCTGCGGCTCGGCCAGTTCGGCCAGGCACTCGATGACCAGGCCCGTGTCGACCTGGAGCAGCTTCACCGCGTCCTTGATCAGCTGCTCCTCGGGGAGGAAGCAGTGGCCCTGGTCGGTGGACTGGGACAGCGCGTACTGCAGGCCCGCCTTGACGCGCTCCGGGCTGTCGTGCGGGATGCCGACGGACCGGGCGATCTTGTCGGCGGTGAGGAAGCCGATGCCCCAGACGTCGGACGCGAGCCGGTACGGCTGGTTCTTCACGACGGAGATGGAGGCGTCGCCGTACTTCTTGTAGATGCGCACGGCGATGGAGGTGGACACCTCGACCGTCTGGAGGAAGAGCATGACCTCCTTGATGGCCTTCTGCTCCTCCCAGGCGTCGGCGATCTTCTTGGTCCGCTTGGGGCCGAGTCCGGGGACCTCGATGAGGCGCTTGGGCTCCTCCTCGATGATTCGGAGGGTGTCCATGCCGAAGTGCTGCGTGATCCGGTCGGCGAAGACCGGGCCGATGCCCTTGACCAGGCCGGAGCCGAGGTAGCGGCGGATGCCCTGGACGGTGGCCGGCAGGACCGTCGTGTAGTTCTCGACGTGGAACTG
Organism: Streptomyces sp. NPDC013187; assembly: GCF_042899705.1. NCBI lineage: Bacteria > Bacillati > Actinomycetota > Actinomycetes > Kitasatosporales > Streptomycetaceae > Streptomyces > Streptomyces sp. NPDC013187. The sequence continues at coordinate 334,352 of NZ_JBIBAF010000002.1, forward strand.
CTTCCCGTACTGCGGGTGGGAACCCCAGCGGCCCTCCATGCGCAGGGATTCGCCCACCTGTGCGCCGAGCAGCGCGCCGACGACCGTGAGCAGGTCGCCGGCGCCTCTGCCGGTGTCGACGCGGGCGACCGTGTAGCCGTTCTCCTCGTTGGCGTACGTGATGCGCTCGAGTACGCCCTCCAGCGTGGCCAGTCGCCGCTCGCCCGTCTGGGCTGCCCCCGCCTGATCGGTCATGATCCGACCGTACCGCCCGGGTACGACAGTGCGGCGAGGCCGGATCTCCGGAGCGGCCCCCGCATCAAGCGACCGATCAGTATGCGGCCGGGGGCTCACCTTTCACGGTGAATCCACAAGAAAGCCGGAAACTTTACAGTTCAAGCATCCGGGCTGCCCTTTTTGTGATTCCGTCACATGGAAGAATTCAGGGGTCCATGAAAAAGGGGGGGCGGACTCGATTCCGGAGCGACCGTGATGCCGATGCGTCCCCCAGGCCCGAGTGCCCCCGGGCGCGCGCACAAGGCGGGCACCCTTCTCGTCGGCCTGTGCGCGGTCAGCACATTGACCCTGCTCGTGACGGCTCCGATGTCCGGACACCGCGCGATCGTGGCCCCGGGGGGTTCCGCGCCGAGCCAGAGCACACCCGGTCCTCCCCCGTCGAATGTGGCACCGCTGCCGGAATTCCCGCCCCCTCCCGGTCCGGGGACGGGCTGATTCCGCCTCGGTCGCCCCATTCCCACGGCCCCGAATGACGACGAAGGACGACGAGGAACGATGTCACCCCAGGCCCAGAGCGTCGCTCTGTGGATCATGTCCCTGGCCATCAACATCACGGCGGCGTGCGCGGGGATCGTCTGGGGCTGGGAGGCCTTCGCGCAGTTCCTGCTGCCGGCGTTCGGGTCGGTGGTGGGGGCGTCGATGGTGAGCTACAGCCTGCGGCGGTGAGGGCGCCGACCAAAAGCCCTTACGCGGGGGCGAGGGGGTCCGTCGCGCGCATCGCTGCGACCGCCTCGGCGACCGTGCGTCGAGGGTGGGCGAAAGTCGATTGCCGCCCCGCGATCGCCTGAGTAGTGTCCCCCGGCATGCCCCCGACCCTGCGCACCGCGCGCCTGTTGCTCGACGCCTACAGCCCGGACGACGAGGAGAGCTTCGTCGCTCTGTTCCAGGACACGAGGGTGTCCCGGTGGATGGGTGACGGGCCTGTCGCCGAGGCGGAGGACCGGGCGCTGTTCGGGCGGATCTTCAGCAAGGTGTACGCGGGGAACCTGTTCGACGTGTGGGCTGTCCGGCGCGGGGGGCTCCTCGTCGGGCACGCGGAGATCAAGTGGACCGAAGAGGCCGGAGGGCACGAGATCGTCTATGCCCTGGGCCCTGAGGTCTGGGGCAGCGGGCTCGGAACGGAGCTGGCGGAGGCGCTCGTGGGTTACGGCTTCGAGGCGCTCGGACTGACCGAGGTGCACGCCACCGTGGCCGCGCAGAACCAGGCGTCACTGCGCCTGTTGGGCAAGATCGGGTTCGAACACACCCGGGACATCGTCGAGGACGACGGCACTCTCACGTACCTGCTGACCCGCCGTCTGCCGGTGTGCTCCCGGTGACGTACGGGTACGGGGCCGCCCGGCGGCTCCGTACCCGAGACCGCCGGAAGGGGCGTCGGGCGCCCGCACCTCTTCGGCCGCACAGCGCGTCAGGAGGTCAGGGGGCCAACACGGGCCGCAGGACGCCCCTGGTCTCCTCCTTCTCGACCGCCGCCGCGCCCTCGTCGCACCGGGTCTCCTGCGTCGGCATGCCCTGGGGCCCGAACAGCACACTCCAGACGATGTCTTCGAGGCCATGTCTCTGGACGCGGGTGGTCTGGCACGAAGAACTCCCGTCCGGGTCGCGGCCGGGCAGCGCGGCGGCGTGGGCGGCGACGGGGGCGGCGGAGGCCAGGGCTGCCGCGAGGACGATGACGGTCGCGCCGGCCGAGTGCGCGAGTGAACGGTGCACGGAGTGCAGTCGGGAAGTTTTCATGATCACACCCTGAGCGCAGAAGCACCCGGGAGAAAGGCTGACGGCCCCGAGGGCCGGCCAACTCAACCCGATCGTGCGATGCGCTGAGGGCAATCGACCGAGCGGGCGTCGGCAAGGGCGGCGTCAGAGCGCTTCGGTGACCTCGGTGACCTCGGTGAACCGGGTGGGCCATCCGGCCCAAGGGGTATCCGTAGCGCCCGCCGCCGGGGCCGGTTCACGGCCGGGTGGAGGGCTGAGGCGGCAGCATCACGTCTCCGCTGCGGCTGAGCCGCTGCCAGGGCAGTCGGTAGCCGTTGATCGCGGTCAGGCAGGCCTGGACGAGGACCAGGTACATCACCTGGCGGTAGACGATCTGCTGGAGCGGCAGCGCCCACAAGGGCCGGAGCGGTTCGCCGTCGAGGTGGAAGGCGTACGCCGCGCAGACGGCCTGCACGGCCAGCACGCCGCTCCAGGCGAGCACCGTGGTGAGCGGGTTCCCGAACACCAGGCCGTACAGGGCCAGTATGTCGATCAGGGGGGCGAGCAGCGGGGTGAGGATCTGGAAGACGGCCAGCAAGGGCAGACCCCGGCGGCCGAAGCGGCCCGCGGGGCCACGCTCGACCAGCGCGTGCCGGTGCTTCCACGCCGCCTGCATCGTGCCGTAACTCCATCGGTAGCGCTGGCGCCACAGTTGCCGCAGCGAGACCGGTGCCTCGGTCCAGGCGAGCGCGTCCGGCACGTAGCGGATCTCCCACCCGGCCCGGTGCAGGGCCATGGTGATGTCGGTGTCCTCGGCGAGCGTGTCCGCACTCATCATCCCGGCGTCCCGCAGGGCCTCGACGCGGAACGCCCCCACGGCACCGGGAATGGTGGGCAGGCAGTGCAGCAGGTCGTACATGCGGCGGTCGAGGTTGAAGCCCATGACGTACTCGATGTGCTGCCAGCGGCCGAGCAGACGCCGGCGGTTGCCGACCTTGGCGTTGCCCGCGACGGCGCCGACGCGGGGGTCGGCGAACGGCTGGACGAGGCGGCCGACGGTCGAAGGGGCGAAGACGGTGTCGGCGTCCAGCATGACGACGAGGTCGTGGGAGGCCCGCAGCACTCCGTTGTTGAGGGCGGACGGTTTGCCGCCGTTGGGCTGCCGGATGACGGTGACGTTCTCCAGGGCGAGGGACTGGGCGAGGTCGGCGGTGCCGTCGTGGGATCCGTCGTCGACGACGACGATCTCGACGGGGTGGTCGCTCGCGGCGAGCGAACGGAGTGTCTTGGGGATGCACAGCTCCTCGTCGTAGGCGGGTATGACGACGCTGACGGGCCGGGTGACGGGTCGGTGAGCGCCGGTGTGCCGGAGCCGGTACCGACGGGCGTGACGGCGGGCCAGCACGAGCAGGAGCACACACCGTGCGAGGACGAGCGAACCGACCACCAGCAGCAGCACACTGACGGCCGACACCGCTGTCCCGGACAGGGTGACAGCGGCCACGAAGATGCGGCCCTGCCACAACTCCGCCGTGCCGACGGGGCTGGTGAAACTGTCGGTGCCGACGAGGTCGGCGAGGGTGGTGAAGCGGTACCCCTGGGCCTTCAGCCGGGGGATCAGAGTCTCGAGCGCTTCGACGGTCTGGGATCGGTCTCCTCCCGCGTCGTGCAGGAGGACGACCCCGCCGGCCGGCGCGTCGGGCACGGCCGCGTCGGCGATGGCCCGGGCGCCCGGCCGCCGCCAGTCGTTGGTGTCGTGGTCGATGAACGCCAGGACGTAACCCTTCTCCCCCAGACGCCGGGTCACGGTCCACGCGCGCGTGTCGAGTGCCGAGGTCGTCGAGGAGTAGGGCAACCGCATCAGCGACGTGTTGACGCCCCCGGCCCCGGCGAGGGCGAGTTGGGTCAGCGCGAGCTCACGGTCGACGGTACTCGCGGACTGGGTGGCCAGGTCCGGGTGGGAGAAGGTGTGCGCACCGACCTCGTGACCGGAACGGATCACACGACGCAGAACTCCCGGGTGGCGCACGGTCTGTTGCCCGGTGACGAAGAACGTGCCGGGCGTGCCGTAGTGGTCGAGAACGTCCAGTACGCGGGGCGTCCAAGTGGGGTCGGGGCCGTCGTCGAAGGTCAGCACGACGGTCTTGGCCGGTGGGCGATAGGTCCGCAGGTGATCGTCGGTGGTGTCGACGACCGGGCCACCTCCGGCGATCACGCGGGGGACGCCGGAGGTGGGGCGCCCGCCGTGCCCTTCCTGGTCACCGGTGAAGCCCCGCGTGGTGTACCCCTCGATCAGGAGGACCGAGGCGACGAAGGCCAGCAGGACGACGGGAACGACGATGCGGAAACGGTGCCGCGGCGACAGGGGCGCTCGCGACCGCCGCGGACCGGGCGACCTCGGTGAGCGACCGGGTGACCGGTGAGGGCGCCGCGACATCAGGGAACCTCGGCCACCGGGGGGTCGGAGGGCAGGAGGGTGGCGGCCGTGGAACCGGACGGCGCCACGGGGCTGGGGGCCGGTGCCGGGGGCTGGGAGCCGGGCGGCGGCGTTTGCGCCGGGGGCTCGGGGGCCGGCGGGGCGGTGGTCGGCGGAGCGGGCGGGGGCGAGGCGGGGGTGGTGCCGACGCCGGGCGTGGGGGTGGTGCCCGTGCCGGGGGCCGGGGTGGTGCCCGTGCCGGGGGTCGGGGTGGGAGCAGCGGGATCGCCGGGGGTCGGGGTGGGAGCAGCGGGATCGCCGGGGGTCGCGGGCTGCGACGGTGAGGTTGCTGGTGCTTGCGGGTCTGATGTGTCAGGGCGTGCCGGTGAGCCGGCCGGTGGGTCCCCGGGCAGCCGGGGCGGAGCTACGGGAGCGCCGGGCTCGGCGGCTTGCGGAATGAGCAGGGTGCTCGGGGAGCCGGGGCCCACCCGTTCCGACGCGGGAAGCTCGCCGGGTACCTGGGGCCTCGGGCCGGGTGTGCGGGGTCCCGGCGCTTGGGGCCCCGCGATGTCGCCGGGCAGGATGGCCCCCGGGGCGAAGGGAGTTGCTCCCATCAGGCTCAGACCCAGGACCGCCATGTACGTGGCCGCGGCGGTGGCCAGCCCGTAGCCGGTGCGTCGCAGATACCGCGCACGCCGACCGGAGGAGTCGACGAACACAGGGGTGCTCCGCTCGCCCGGCGATCCCTGTCCCGTATGCCCCCTATTGGCCCGAAGAAGCGCCATGAATTCAGCGTACGCCGCCGCGACGCGGGAGAGTTCCTCAAGAAACCGGCAAGAATTTCTTACCTGTCGTGCAACCCTTCTCGCCCTACGCGGGTCGTACTTGATGTCAGGACCCTTGGGGGAGGGGATCTGGGGGGATCGCGGGGGTTCCTGACGGGAGGGGAAAAGCCGAGGGGGCCCGGTCGACGGACCGGGCCCCCTCGAAACGTTCAGAGCCTCGCGCAACCCTCCGCCGGCGTCAGAAGAAGACCCCGCACCTCAGCAGGACGTTCGCGTACGGCCGTGCCTCGCCCGTGCGGACGACCAGCCGGGCCCCCGCCGACAGCTCCTTGAGCCGTTCGTGGGACACGAGGTCCAGCCCCGGGAAGTGCCCGTCCAGCAGTGACGACGCCTCCGGGTTGGCCTCCCGCAGCTCCTGCGCCGCCGTCGCCCCCTCGACCACCAGCTCGGCCAGCAGGCCGTCCAGTACCTCGGCGAACGACGGCACGCCCGCCCGGAAGGCCAGGTCCACCACCCGGGGGCCGTCAGGGATCGGCATGCCCGCGTCGCACACCAGCACCCCGTCGCCGTGGCCGAGCTCGGCCAGCGCTCCGGCGAGGTGACGGTTCAGTATTCCGGCCTTCTTCATGATCCGGCGACCTCCGCCGCCGTCGGGAAGGACGCCTGCGCGCCCTCCTTGGTCACGGTCACGGCACCCACCCGAGTCGCGTACGACGCCGCCTGCGCCAGCGACTCGCCCGCGCCCAGCCGGTAGGCCAGCGCCGCGGTGAAGGAGTCGCCCGCTCCCGTCGTGTCCACCGCCTCCACCTTCACGGCCGGCACCCGCGAGACGCCCTCCCGCGACGCCACCAGCGCGCCCTGTCCGCCCAGCGTCACCACCACCGACCTCGGGCCCTTGGCGAGCAGGATCCGCGCCCAGTCCTCGGGGGTGTCCCCGACGGCGGAGTCGCCCAGGATCACCTTCGCCTCGTGCTCGTTCACGATCAGCGGGTCGCAGGCCGCCAGCACCTCGGGCGGAAGGGGGCGGGGCGGGGACGGGTTCAGCACGAAACGGCTCTCGGGCGCCAGGTTCCGTACGGTCTCCACCACCGTCTCCAGCGGGATCTCCAGCTGTGCCGACACCACCTTGGAGCCCTGGAAGAGGCATCCGGCGGCCCTGACGTCCTCGGGTGTGAGACGGCCGTTGGCGCCGGGCGAGACGACGATGCTGTTGTCTCCCGACGGGTCGACCGTGATCAGCGCGACGCCGGTCGGCGCACCGCCCACCAGCACTCCCACCGTGTCCACGCCCGCCGCGCGCTGCGAGTCCAGCAGCAGCCGGCCGTGCGCGTCGTCGCCGACCCGGGCCAGCAGGGCCGTGCGGGCACCGAGCCGGGCGGCGGCGACCGCCTGGTTCGCGCCCTTGCCGCCCGGGTGGACGGCCAGGTCGGAGCCGAGCACGGTCTCGCCGGCACCGGGCCGGCGCTCCACTCCGATCACCAGGTCGGCGTTGGCCGACCCCACGACCAGGAGGTCGTAGTCGTACATGAGTTACTCCCCACGTGAGTGACATGGCCGGGTGGTCACCCACGCTGTGGACAACCGCCCGGCCGTTCCCCGATGTCAGCCGCTGAAGCCGGACACGTTCTCCTTGGTGACCACCTTCACCGGCACCTTCACCGTCTCCTCGACGTCCTTGCCCTGGAGTGCCTTCAGGGCGTTGTCCACGGCGATCTTCCCCAGCTGGGACGGCTGCTGCGCCACGGACGCGTACAGCGTGCCGCCCTCGACGGCCTTCAGTCCGTCCGGCGTGCCGTCGAAGCCGACGACCGAGACCGACGTGCCGGCCTTGGAGCCCAGTGCCTTGATCGCGCCGAGCGCCATCTCGTCGTTGGCGGCGATGACGCCCTGGACGTCCGGGTGGGCCTGGAGCAGGTTCGACATCACGTCGAGGCCCTTGGTGCGGTCGAAGTCGGCGGGCTGCTGGGCGACGACCCGGATGCCCGGGTAGGCCTTGAGGCCGTTGGCGAAGCCCTGCGCGCGCTCCCGGGCCGCGGACGTGCCGGCCTGGCCCTGGAGGATCACGATCTTGCCCTTGCCGCCCAGCTTGTCGGCGATCGTCTTGGCGGCGAGTTCACCGCCGGCGACGTTGTCGGAGGCGACCAGGGTGTCCAGCTTGGCGTTGTTGACGACGCGGTCCACGGCGATGACCGGGATGTCCGCCTTGTCGGCGGCCTTGACCGAGTTGCTCGCCGCGTCCGAGTCCACCGGGTTGACGATGATCGCGCCGAGCCCGGAGCTGGTGAAGTTCTGCAGCTGGTTGGCCTGCTGGGAGGCGTCGTTCTGGGCGTCCGTGACGGTCAGGTCGACACCCAGCTTCTTCGCCTCGGCCTGGGCGCCAGCCCGGATCTGCACGAAGAAGGGGTTGTTGAGGGTCGACAGCGACAGGCCCATCTTCGGCTTGTCCGCGGAGGCGGAGCCGTTGTGCAGGAACGACGTGGCGCCGACGATCGCGACGGTGACCACGGCCGCGAGCCCGTAGGTCGCCGCCTGCCTGCCCTTGCCTCCCTGGGAGGCACCGGCCACCGGGGTCGCCCCCGCCTTGCGCCGCAGCGTGTCGAACAGCACCGCGAGCGCGATGACGACACCGATGACGACCTGCTGCCAGAACGCCGACACGTTCAGCAGGTTCAGCCCGTTGCGCAGCACGGCCAGGATCAGCGCGCCGATGAGGGTGCCGGAGGCCTTGCCCGTGCCGCCCGCGAGGGAGGCGCCGCCGATCACGACGGCGGCGATCGCGTCCAGCTCGTAGCCGTCGGCGGCCTGGGGCTGCGCGGACGACAGCCGGGCCGCGAGCACGACACCGGCGACGGCGGCGAAGACGCCGGAGAAGGCGTAGATGGCGAGCTTCTGCTTCTTCACGCGCAGGCCGGACAGCCGCGCCGCCTCCTCGTTGCCGCCGATCGCGTACATCGAGCGGCCGATGTAGGTCCGGCCGAGCACGAAGGCCGCGATCAGTCCCATGACGACCATCACCAGGACCGGCACCGGCAGCCAGCCGCCGAGCGTGTCGCCGAGGTGGGAGACGGAGTCGGGGAAGGCGATCGGGGAGCCCTCGGAGATGACGAGGGACAGGCCGCGGGCCACGGACAGCATGGCCAGGGTCGCGATGAACGGCGGCAGCTTGCCGTAGGAGATCAGGATGCCGTTGACCAGGCCGCAGACGATGCCCGTGGCTATGGCGAGCAGCACGGCGAGGAAGACCGGGACGCCCGCCGAGGTGGCGCTCCAGGCGAGGACCGTGGCGGACAGCGCGGCGACCGAGCCGACCGACAGGTCGATGCCCGCGGAGACGATCACGAACGTCACGCCGAAGGCGAGGATGGCCGTCACGGCCGCCTGCACGCCGACGTTGAGGAGGTTGTCCGTCGTCAGGAAGTCGCCGGACAGCGCCGACATCGCGATGACGAGGACGATGAGCGCGGTCAGCGCCCCGTTGTCGAGCAGGAGGCGGCGCAGGCCTCCCGAGGCGTCACCCGCGCCCGTCGTGCTCTTGAGCGTGTCAGTGGCCACGGGAGGCCTCCGTTCCGGTCGTGATCGTGTTCGTGGTCGTGCTCGTCGTCGGGGTGCTGACGGCGAGGGCCATCACGGCGTCCTGGGTCGCCTCGTCGGCGGAGAGTTCACCGGCGATCCGGCCCTGGGCCATCACCAGCACCCGGTCGCTCATGCCGAGCACCTCGGGAAGATCGCTGGAGATCATCAGGACGGCCGCGCCGGCTGCGGTGAGTTCGTTGATCAGCTGGTAGATCTCGACCTTGGCGCCGACGTCGATGCCGCGTGTCGGCTCGTCGAGGATCAGCACCTTGGTGTCGGCGAGCAGCCACTTGCCGATGACGACCTTCTGCTGGTTGCCGCCGGAGAGGGTGCGCACGTGCTGGCCGAGTCCGGCCATCCGCACGCCGAGCTGCTTCGCGATCCGCTCGGCGGCCTCGCGCTGCCCCTTGAGGTCGACGAGCCCGCCGCGCGTGGCCGACCGCAGCGTCACCAGGCCGAGGTTCTCCTCGACGGAGGCGTCCAGCACCAGGCCCTGGCCCTTGCGGTCCTCGGGGACGAGCCCGATGCCGGCGGTCATGGCCGCGTTGACGTCGTACTTGGTGATCGGGGCGCCGGAGACCTTCACCGTGCCCTTGTCGTACGAGTCGGCTCCGAAGACGGCCCGTACGACCTCGGTACGGCCGGCGCCGACCAGTCCCGCGATGCCGACGACCTCACCGGCGTGCACCTCGAAGGCGACGTCGTGGAAGACGCCGTCCCGGGTGAGTCCCTCGACGGACAGCAGCGCGGCGCCCCGGTCGGCCCGCTCGCGCGGGTACTGCTGCTCGATGGAGCGCCCGACCATGAGCCGCACGAGCTCGTCCTCGGGTGTCGACGCGGGCACCTGGCCGACGCTCTTCCCGTCCCGGATGACCGTGACCCGGTCGCCGAGCGCGGCGATCTCCTCCAGGTGGTGCGTGATGAAGACGATCCCGACGCCGTCCTCGCGCAGCGCGCGCACGATTCCGAAGAGCTTGTCGACCTCCTCGGAGGTGAGCACGGCGGTCGGCTCGTCCATGATGAGCACGCGCGCGTCGAGGCTGAGCGCCTTGGCGATCTCGACCATCTGCAGACGCGCGATGCCGAGTTCACGGACCCGCGCGCGGGGCGACACGTCCACGCCGACCCGCTTCAGCAGCACCTCGGCGTCGGCCTCCATCCTCTTCCGGTCGATCATCCCGAACCGGCGCGGCTGGCGCCCGAGGAAGATGTTCTCGGCGACCGTGAGGTCGGGCACCAGGTTGAACTCCTGGTAGATGGTGGCGATCCCGAGCCGCTCGGAGTCCTGCGCACCCTGGATGCGCGTCTCCTCACCGCCGACCAGGATCCGCCCGGCGTCGGGGGTGTAGGCGCCGGAGAGCATCTTGATGAGGGTGCTCTTGCCGGCACCGTTCTCACCGAGCAGGACGTGCACCTCGCCCCGGCGCAGATCGAAGTCGACGCCGTCCAGCGCGACCACGCCCGGGAAGGTCTTCCGTATGCCCTCGATGCGCAGCAACTCGTCCGCGTTGCTCACGTCGTGCTCCTTTGCACTGGGGTTGGGTTCTGGCCGCACGAGCGGCGTACGACGAGCCGGGCGGGGAGGGTGACGGACTCGCCGGACCGGCCCTCGATGCGGTCGACCAGGGCCCGTACGGCGGCCCGGCCCAGCTCGCCCGTGGGCTGGGCGATCGCGGTGACCGGCGGGTCGGTGTGCACGAACCACGGGATGTCGTCGAACGCGGCCAGCGCGAGGTCGTCCGGGACGCGCAGGCCACGCGCGCGTACGGCGTCCAGCGCGCCGAGCGCCATCAGGTTGTCCGCCGCGAAGACGACCTCGGGCGGCTGGGCCAGGTCGAGGAAGCCCTCGGTGACCAGCCGGCCGCTCTCGGCCTGGAAGTCGCCCTGCCCTATGTAGGCGTCGGGCAGTTCGAGCCCGTACGCGCCGAGCGCCTCCCGGAAGGCCTCGACGCGCTCCTGGCCGGTCGTGGTCGCCGCCGGGCCCGCGATGATCGCCAGCCGCCGGTGCCCGAGCCCGTGCAGATGCGCCACGAGGTCCCGCACGGCGGCCCGGCCGTCCGCCCGCACCACCGGCACGTCCACGCCCGGGATCCACCGGTCCACGAAGACCATGGGCGTCCCGGCTCGCGCGGCGTCCAGCATCAGCGGCGAGCCGCCGTCCGTGGGTGAGACGAGCAGTCCGTCGATACGGCGGTCCAGGAGGTTCCGTACGTGGTGGTCCTGGAGGTCCGGCCGCTCGTCGGCGTTGCCGATGATGACGCTGTAGCCGAGCGCGCGGGCCTCCTCCTCGACGGAGCGGGCCAGCTCGGTGAAGTAGGGGTTCATCACGTCGCTGATGACCAGGCCCAGGGTGTGGGTCTGGTCGGTGCGCAGCGAGCGGGCGACGGCGTTCGGGCGGTAGCCCAGGGTCTCGACGGCGGCCAGCACGCGGGTGCGTGCGTCGGCGCTGACCGACGGGTGGTCGTTCAGGACGCGCGAGACCGTGGCGACGGAGACGCCGGCCTCGGCAGCGACGTCCTTGATGCTGGCCACCGCCGCTCCACCTCCTTGTGGATCAGTCGTGGGAGCACCGGGTGGGTGCTCGTGGAATCGATTACATCGACGGGAGCATGGAATCGATTACACGTGGCCGAATCAAGCCCCCGGCGGTACCTCTTGACCGGATCGTGATGTCGCGGGGCGCGGCCCGGCGGGCCACGCTGGAGGTACGGGGGTTTCCTGTGGGGCGTTCGAGGCCCTGACGGGCCGGAGCGGAGGAACCATGACGGCGGCGACCCGGAACGACGTACCTGTCGCCCTCGAAGGCGACGGCGTGGAACTGCGCATGATGCCGATCGGCGGCGGTCTGTCGGTGGGCTACATCACCCTCCCCCAGGGCACGGACATGGGCCCGGCCCTCAAAGGCCTGCCCGACGACGCCTGCCAGTGCCCGCACTGGGGCTACCTGCTCAAGGGCCGGATCAGGATGCGCACGGCCACCGGCGAGGAGGAGTACGAGGCGGGGCAGGCGTACTACTGGGGCCCCGGCCATGTGCCGGTGGCGTTGGAGGACAGCGAGCTGGTGGAGTTCTCGCCGAGTGAGGACTTCCAGCAGGTGATCGACCACGTGGTGGCACAGGCCGGGTGAAGCCGCAGTCTTTGACGCGCCGGGCCCGCGCCGATGAGTTTCGCCGGGCCGGGCGGTCTTTCTAGTGTCGATCTCTTGCATTGATCACAGGAGGAGCGCCGTGACCCAGCTGCTGCGCGTACAGAACTTCAACGTCTCGAGTGACGGATTCGGCGCCGGTGAGGGCCAGAGCCTGGAGCGGCCGTTCGGCCATGCCGATCCCGGCACGATGTTCGCCTGGGCCGGCGCGACCGCGAGCTGGCCGAACCGCACCGATCCGGGCGGGAGCCGCGGTCTCGACGACTACTTGGTGCGCGACTTCCACCACAACATCGGCGCCGAGATCATGGGCCGCAACAAGTTCAGCCCGCAGCGCGGCCCTTGGCAGGACCACGAGTGGCAGGGCTGGTGGGGTGACGAGCCGCCGTTTCACACCCCGGTGTTCGTGATGACCCACCACGAGCGGCCCTCGTTCACCCTCTCCGACACGACGTTCCACTTCGTCGGCGGGGATCCCGCCGAGGTCCTCGCCCAGGCGCGCAAGGCGGCCGGGGGCAAGGACGTCCGGCTCGGCGGCGGGGCGACGGTCGTCCGGCAGTTCCTGGACGCAGACTTGGTCGACACGCTGCACGTGGCGGTCTCGCCCGGCGTGGTGCTCGGGTCCGGCTCCCGGCTGTGGGAGTCCCCCGAGGAACTGTTCGACCGCTTCCACTGCGATGTGGTGCCGAGCCCCAGTGGGGTGGTCCATCACCTTTTCTGGCGGAAGTGACGACAGCTCAGGCGTCTTCTGGCCGAAGTGGCGGCAGGTCAGGCGCCCTTGCCCCAGTCCAGGCGGTCGGCGAGTCCGGCGGCGGTGAAGGCGGCCGCCAGCTCGTCGCCCCCTTCGGTGAAGTGCGCCCAGCTGTCGTAGTGGACGGGGACCACCCGCCGGGCACCGAGGATCCGCGCGGCCTCGGCGGCCATGGCGCTGTCCAGGACGAGGACACGGTTGTCGAAGAGGACGGGGAAGCGGGGGGCGCCGGCGAAGAGGACGGCGGTGTCGACGGGTCCGAAGCGGCCGGCGATCTCGCGGACGGCGTCGAGTGAGGCGTTGTCGCCACTGACGTAGACGGTGGGCAGGCCCTCGCCGGTCAGGACGAAGCCGACGACCTGGCCGGTGAACGCCTCGACCTGCTCACGGGGACCGGGGCCGTGCAGGGCGGGAACGCCGGTCACGGTGACCGTGCCGCCGCCGGGGCGCTCCAGCTCGACGGACTCCCAGTCGGCCAGGCCCCTGACCTTGTCCCCCAGGCCCTCACGAAGACGCTCGCCGCCGCCGGGCGTGGTCAGGGTCAGGGGTATGCCGGCGAGCAGGGCCCGGCCCGAGGTGTCGAGGTTGTCGGCGTGCTCGTCGTGGGAGAGCAGCACCACGTCGACGTTGCCGAGGTCGGCGGGCGTGGCGGCGGCAGGCGCGGTCTTGGTCAGGAGCGGGCCCCCAACCCGGGGGTAGTCGCCGGGGGCGTCGAAGGTCGGGTCGGTCAGGAAGCGCAGGCCGCCGTACTCGAACAGGGCGGTCGGACCACCGAGGACACGGACGGGGAAGTCGGTCGTCACGGGAGTGGAAGACATGGAGCACCTCACGGATAGATTCGATTGAACCGTGAGAACCGTAGCCGCTTCTCATGGACAGAGGCAAGCCGTACCATGAGAAGCATGGAGGAGCCCGTGACCGAACAGCCCGCCCCACCGCCCGCCCAGGGCGAGGAGGAGCACCCCTCGCTGGCCCTCGCCAACACCGCGATCGCACTGCCCGGCGGGCGCACGCTCGACCTCGTCGGCACCCCCACGCAGGCGAACCACTGGCTGACCCAGCGCGGCCTCGCACCGGTCGACGCCGGCATGCGGGAGATGTGCGCGGCCCAACTGCGGTCGCTGCGCGAGCAGATCAGGTCACTGTTCGCCGCCCGAACCGACGGCGTGCCCGCCCTGCCCGCGGCGGTGACGGCCATCAACGACGCGATGACCAGGGTCCCGACGGCCCCGCTGCTGCGGTGGGACGACAAGACCGGCCCCTACCGCACGGCCCCCCATCCCACCACCGCGATCGTCGACCTCGCCCTGGCGACCCTCGCCGCGGACGCCGCCGACCTGCTCACCTCCCCTGCGGCCGAGCGCCTCACCGCCTGCGGCTCCCCGCCCTGCAACCGCTACCTGCTCCGCCACGGCCGCCGCCACTGGTGCTCCACCCGCTGCGGCGACCGCGCCCGCGCGGCCCGGGCGTACGCCCGCCGCACCGAGCAGCGCTGACACCGTCCCGGTCATGGCCGGGGCGGACGGCCGAGCCGCTCCCCTCTGCTCTCCGCGACCCTTATGACGTCCCGCAGGGACTCGCTGAGCCGCCGGGCCAAGTAGCGCAGTTCCGCGCTGGTCACCCGGCGTTCCGCGAGGAGTTCGACGGCGTGCCCGAGCAGCCGGTCCGCCATGTCGATCTGCACGTCCTCGATCTCGTCGGCGAGCCGTGAGACGTACCCGGTTCCGTCGCCCACGAGGTAGCACGGCCTGCCGTCGGTGCCGCTCCACGGCAACAGCCGCCCGGCCACGGCGTCGTCCCGCGCCCCGCCGGTCATGCGCCCGCCTCCGCCATCGGACAGGGGCGCACCAGGGGCGGGAAAAGGAAGCGGAGCAACGGTTCCAGGAGCTGGGCGATGAGGTCTACCACGTCTGTCTGCCTGCCTTCTCACCTGCGGTGACTGCGTTCAGTGGTGAATCACTCACAGAGTGAGGCCGGCGCTCGCTACGCTGCCAGGGGGTGGAGCTTGACATCGGGCTTGTCAAGAAGAGGAGTTGGCCGATGGACGAACGCCGGATGCTTCGAACACCGCGTCAGAAGTACGGGGAGGAGATGCGGCTGAGGCGGACCGCCGCCCGCCTCACCCAGGAGGAACTGGGCGACCAGGTGGTGTGCTCGCCCACGCTGATCAGCCATTTCGAGGCGGGCAGACGCCTCCCCAAGCCGGATGACGCACAGCGGATCGACCGGGCCCTGGGGACGGACGGGTTCTTCGCGCGGTGGCTGGAGGATCTGGAGTCGCGCTACACCGACCATTTCGCGGCGGTGGCCGAGCTGGAGCAACTGGCTTCTCAGATTCAGCAGTTCGCACTCTCCCTGATTCCCGGAGTGCTTCAGACCGACGGCTACGCACGCGCCCTGTTCGGGGCCTACCGTCCGAACCACACGCCCGAAGAACTTGACGAGCTCGTTGTCATTCGAACGCAACGCCGCCGAATCCTCGACGGCCCTGCACAGCCTGTCGTCTGGACGCTGCTCGACGAAGCAGTCCTCCGTCGCCGTGTCGGCGGGCCGCGGGTCATGGCAGAGCAGTTGCACAAGGTGGCGAACATGGCTGAGTCGGGACGGTTGCGCCTGCACGTGCTCCCCTACGGCGTGGGGGCGCACGCACTCATGCAGAGTCTGCTCACGCTCATGACCTTCGAGGACTCGGCCCCGGTGGCCTACGTGGAGGGCTTCCAGACAGGCAACTTGATGGACGAGCCGGCTCTGGTGAGTGCCTGTCAGACCGCCTACGCTCTGGCGCTGAGCGACGCATTGTCGCAGCAGGAGTCACTGGCCCTCGTCAGGGCGGCAGCGGAGGAACATGCGCATGATGAGTGAGCACCTCGCCCTCACAGGTTGGTACAAGTCCAGCTACAGCGGCGGGGATCAAGGCGAGTGCCTCGAAGTCGCCCCCGGCCACCCCCACGTCCCGGTGCGGGACAGCAAAGCCACCCACATCCCCGCCCTGGTCTTCTCGCGGAGCGGCTGGGCGGCGTTCGTCACCGCCGTCAAGGACGGGCACATCCGGAATTAGGCAGGCTGCGTGAGAACCAGGGGCGGATAGCTCTCGCCGCCCACGCGTTCGGCCGCCTCGATGTAGTCGGCGAGCGCGTCCCGTGACCGGGCGAGGCTCGCCAGCTGGTCGTCCAGCCGCCGCAGCCGTGACCGCATCGCGGCCAGCAACTCGGGGCACCCGACCAGCGTCGGGGCCTCCCCCGTCGCACAGGGGAGCAGGTACGCGATGTCCTCCGAGGACAGGCCGGCGCCGAGCAGGTGGCGGATCTGCTTCACACGCAGCAGGGCGCTCTCGTCGTACTCGCGGTAGCCGTTCGCCCCACGGGCCGGCTCCAGCAGGCCCTGCGACTCGTAGTAGCGCAGCTGATGGGCGTTGACGCCCGTCCGCCGGCTCAGTTCCCCGATCCGCATCGACAACCTCGCTTGACCTTCACACCGGTATCAACGTTGACGATGCTGCCATGGACGACGAAGCCACAACACCCGTTACTGTCATCGGACTTGGCCTGATGGGCCAGGCACTCGCCGGGGCGTTCCTGAAGGCAGGGCATCCCACGACCGTGTGGAACCGTACGGCCGCCAAGGCCGACCGCCTGGTGGCCGAGGGGGCGCGGGCGGCGACGACCGTCGGCGACGCGATCGCGGCCGGTTCCCTCACCGTCGTCTGCGTCACCGACTACCGAGCGTTTCACGAGTTGCTCGACTCGGGCGACGTCACGCTGGAGGGCACGACGCTGGTCAACCTGACCTCCGGCGACTCGGGCCAGGCCCGGGAAGCCGCAAGGTGGGCCGAGCAGCGAGGTGCCCGCTACCTGGACGGCGCCGTCATGGCCATCCCGTCGACCATCGGGACGGCCGAGGCGGTGATCCTGCAGAGCGGGGCGCGTGCGGACTTCGACGCGCACGCGTCGGCCCTCGGCGCGCTCGGCACCGTCACCCATCTCGGAGCGGACCACGGGCTGGCGTCGCTGTACGACGTGTCCGGCCTGGCCATGATGTGGAGCGTGCTGAACGCCTGGCTCCAGGGCACGGCCCTGCTCAGGACGGCGGGTGTCGAGGCCGCCGCTTACGCGCCGTTCGCGCAGCAGATCGCCGCCGGGGTGGCCACCTGGCTGCCGGGGTACGCCGAGCAGATCGACCGGGGCTCGTTCCCGGCCGAGGTGTCGGCGCTGGAGACCGACGTGCGCGCGATGGCGCACCTGATCGACGAGAGCGAGGCGGTGGGGGTCAACGCCGAGCTGCCGAAGCTGATCAAGGCGATGGCCGATCGTGCGATCGCAGCCGGGCACGGCCAGGAGCAGTACCCGGTGCTGATCGAGGAGTTCGGCAAGCCCGGCGTCCGTTGACCGAGGGCCGGGGCCTCACGCCGAGTCGTTCAGCAACCGGCTCAGGTGCTCACGCCCGGTGTCCAGGAGGTCCGGCAGCGGCGCCGCCGCCTCGTACCAGCGCTTCTCGTACTCCCAGCAGAGCCAGCCGTCCCAGCCGTGGCGGGAGAGGACCTCGACGCATTCGGCCAGGGGCAGCACGCCCGCGCCGAGCGGCAGGGGGGTGGTGTCCTCGACGGAGGCGATGTCCTTGACCTGGACGTAGCCAAGGTGCGGGGAGAGCGCCGCGTAGGTCTCGGAGGGCTGTTCGCCGCCGAGCCAGGTGTGCATCACGTCCCAGAGGGCACCGACTTGGCGGTGGCCCACGAGGCCGAGGATCCGCATGGCGTCGGCGGCGGTGCGGTGGGAGTCATGGGTTTCGAGGAGGATGCGCACGCCCAGGTCGCCCGCGTGCTCGGCGGCCGTGCCCAGGCGGCGGGCGGCCGTCGCGTCGGCCTCCTCGGGGGTCTGGACGTCCAGGTCGCCGCCGGGGAAGACACGGACGTACGGGGCACCGAGGTCGCGGGCCAGGTCGAGGAGGGCCCGGATCTCGGCCAGGACGGGTTCGTCGTCGCCCGGCGCGGCGACCCGTGCGTAGCCCGCCAGGCCCAGGAGCTCTACGCCCGCTCCCTTGAACTCGGCCGCGACGTCCGCCCGTTCGGCGGGGCCGAGGCCGGTGTGGACCGGTTCCTCGGGATGGGTGCGCAGCTCCACGCCGTGATAGCCGTGGGCGGTCGCGAGCCGCAGGACGTCGGGCAGGGGCAGGCCAGGGACACCGAGGGTGGAGAACGCCAGCTTCATGTGGACGGAATCTACCCGGCACCCCCGCCTACGACTCCTCTCCGTCACTCCTGTGTTGCGTGAAGATCCAGTCGCCAGTCCTGGCCGGTCAGGTCCCGGCCGAAGGAGTGATGCGGTTTCTCCGCCACCAGGACGAAGCCGTGGCGCCGGTAGACGCGGCGGGCCGCGGCGAGGATGTCGTTGGTCCACAGGACAACTTCGCGGTAGCCGGCCTCGCGCGCGAAGTCCATGAGCGCGCGGCGTCCGTGCGCGGCGCGTGCGCCGGCTCGTAGAGGACGCGGGACTCGGTGAGGGTGTAGGGGGCGTAGAGCCGGCGGGCGTAGTCGAGGGCGCCGATGACGTTCGTGTAGAAGCGGTTGAACGAGCGGATGTCCTGGACGGTCATGGCGTGGACCCCGATATTTGACTGAGCCAGAGATGTCCGTGAGCCGAGCCCAGCCCTCCAGGACGGTCGAGACCAGGCACGAGATGATCCGGGCAGGAGACGGCCGATGAGTTTCTGCGTATTCCGCAGTCAGGAGAAGAGAACCCGACACGAGATACCGAGGAACCCAGGATGCGCACTCTGATCAGCACGGCTTTCATCTCGCTCGACGGCGTCGTCGAGGCCCCGGGCGGCGAGCCCGGTTACCGGAACTCCGGCTGGACCTTCAAGGACGTCGAGTTCCTTCCCGAGGCGTTCGAGATCAAGGGGCGTGAGCAGAAGGAAGCCACGGCGATGATGATGGGCCGCACCAGCTATGAGGCGTTCAGTCCGGTGTGGCCCGACATGGAGGATTTCGCCGACTACAAGGTGATGCCGAAGTACGTCGTCTCCACGACCCTCTCCGAGGACGACCTGGTGTCGAACTGGGGGGAGACGACGATCCTGCGCTCGCTCGACGAGGTCGCCGCGTTGAAGGAGACCGAGGGCGGCCCGATCATCGTCCACGGCAGCGCCTCCCTGAACCAGGCCCTCTCCGACGCCGGCCTGATCGACCGGTACCACCTGCTCGTCTTCCCGCTCCTGCTCGGAGCGGGCAAGCGGCTCTTCAGCGCCACGGACAAGGACACCCAGAAGCTGCGGCTCGTCGAGCACGAGGCCTACGCCAACGGTCTGCAGAAGAACGTCTTCGACGTCGTCCGCTGAGCCCCTGAGCACGGGCCGCAGGGGCCGGACCGCCCCCAGGTGTGATCACCGGAAGGCGAGACCGGCCGCCTGGGCGGGGCGTGAGCCGGGGCAGGGGGCGTGAGGCAGTCCCCGAGCCCCGAGCCCTCTCGAGCCCAACCCCTCAAGAAGACCGCGGCACCCCGGAGGACCCGCGCACCATCAACTCTCCTCGCACCGACGCGATGCCCCCGGGCGGTGCCTCCTCGCGCCCCATCGCGATCCGCCCGGCCCGGGCCCCGGCCTCGGCCAACGGCAGCCGCACGGTCGTCAGCGAAGGCACCGCGTCGATGCTGAACGGCAGGTCGTCGAAGCCCGCCACCGACACGTCCTCCGGGATCCGCAGCCCCGATTCCCGCAGAGCGGCGCACGCGCCCAGCGCGACGGAGTCGTTCGCCGCGACGACCGCCGTCAGCGACGGATCACGCCGCATCAGCTCCAGCGTCGCCTCGTAGCCGGACCGCCGGTCGTAACGCCCGTGCACCGTCCATCGCGGGTCCTCCTCGATGCCGTGCGCGGCCAGCGCGGCCCGGTGGCCCTCCAGCCGGTGCCGTGTGGTCGTCCGCTCCTCCGGGCCCGCGATGTACCCGAGCCGCCGGTGCCCCAGCCCGATGAGGTGCTCGGTCAGCTCCTGCCCGCCGCCGCGGTTGTCGAAGGTCAGCGCGATCGCCCCGGTGTCCGGCGCCTGCGGCCGTCCGCACAGCACGACCCGCGTCCCCGCCTCGACCAGCTTCCGGACCTTCGCGTCCATGGCCGCCTGGTGCGCCGCGTCCTCGATCGCCCCGCCGGTCAGCACCACGGCCGCCGCCCGCTGCCGCTGCAGCAGCGTGAGGTACGTCAGCTCCCGCTCGGGAGAGCCGCCCGTGTTGCAGACCACCGCGAGTCTCTCCCCGCCCGCACGTCCGCCCGGCCCGCCGATCTCGCCCTGGATCGCGCTCGCCATGATCCCGAAGAACGGGTCGGCGATGTCGTTCACCAGGATTCCGACCAGGTCGGAGGTGGCGGCGGCCAGGGCGCTCGCGGGCCCGTTGAGCACGTAGTCCAGCTCGTCCACGGCCTTCAGCACCCGCTCGCGGGTGGAGGCCGCCACGGGGTAGTTCCCGTTCAGCACGCGCGACACCGTCGCGGGTGAGACCTGTGCGCGGGCCGCCACATCCGCCAGGGTCACCGTCATCTCGTCGTCCTCCGGTCGCGCATCTCGTCTCCGCCCTCGTACACACTCAGACCACAGGCCATGGTTCCGAGCGGAACAGCAGGTCGACCGCCACTGCCCCGACGAACCCATGGCCATGGTTCCGAGCAGACCTTAAGCCCCCGACCCCCTGTTGTTCGCCCCCTCGAACAACTCGTCCTGGTCACGGTCTTGTCCGGACCGCGGTTCAGAGGCTAGCTTCTCCCTATATAGAAAGCGCTTGCTGCAACGCTCACCAGTCCACGACCGGCTCAACGGGTCGCCCGTGAAGGGTGGGGCGTACGCGGCGCGACGACCGCGTACGAAGGGAACGACGTGACACGCAAGACGGTGCGTATCGCCATGAACGGCGTGACCGGGCGCATGGGCTACCGCCAGCACCTGGTCCGCTCCATCCTCGCCCTCCGCGAGCAGGGCGGCCTCGACCTCGGCGACGGCACCGTGCTGTGGCCCGAGCCGATCCTGGTCGGCCGCCGCGAGCACGCGCTGAAGGCGCTGGCCGAGCAGCACGGGCTGGAGCACGTCTCCACGGACGTGGACGCGGTCCTCGCCGACGAGACGGTGGACATCTACTTCGACGCGCAGGTCACCTCCGCCCGCGAGGAGGCCCTGAAGAAGGCCATCGCGGCCGGCAAGCACATCTACACCGAGAAGCCGACCGCCACCGGTCTCGACGGCGCCCTGGAGCTCGCCCGGCTGGCGAACGGGGCCGGCATCAAGCACGGCGTCGTCCAGGACAAGCTCTTCCTGCCGGGTCTGCTGAAGCTGAAGCGCCTCATCGACGGCGGCTTCTTCGGACGGATCCTGTCCGTGCGCGGAGAGTTCGGCTACTGGGTCTTCGAGGGCGACTGGCAGGCCGCCCAGCGCCCGTCGTGGAACTACCGCGCCGAGGACGGCGGCGGCATCGTCGTCGACATGTTCCCGCACTGGGAATACGTGCTGCACGAGCTGTTCGGCCGGGTGAAGTCCGTCCAGGCGCTCACCGCCACGCACATCCCGCAGCGCTGGGACGAGAACGACAAGCCCTACGACGCGACGGCCGACGACGCCGCCTACGGCGTCTTCGAGCTGGAGGGCGGCGCCATCGCCCAGATCAACTCCTCCTGGGCCGTCCGCGTCAACCGCGACGAGCTGGTGGAGTTCCAGGTCGACGGCACCGAGGGCTCCGCGGTCGCGGGCCTGCGCAACTGCCGCGTCCAGCACCGCAGCGCCACCCCCAAGCCGGTCTGGAATCCGGACATCCCCGCCACGGAGGTCTTCCGCGACCAGTGGCAGGAGGTCCCGGACAACACCGAGTTCGACAACGGCTTCAAGGCCCAGTGGGAGCTGTTCCTCAAGCACGTCTACGCCGACGCCCCCTACCACTGGGACCTGCTGGCCGGTGCCCGCGGCGTCCAGCTCGCCGAGCTGGGCCTGAAGTCCTCGGCGGAGGGCCGCCGTCTCGACGTGCCGGAGATCTCGCTGTGACCATCCGACTTCCCGGCGCCGGCGGGGTGTTGCGTACCTACGAGCCCCGCACCGAGCCCCTGGCCGTGACCCCCGGCACGCCCTTCACCTCCCGCACGGTCTTCTCGGCCGCGCACGTCGTCGCCGACCCGTACGCCGACGTCTCCCCCGACTCACCCGCCGCCGTCGACTGGGACCTGACCCTCGCCTTCCGCCGCCACCTGTGGTCGCACGGGCTGGGCGTCGCCGAGGCCATGGACACCGCCCAGCGCGGCATGGGCCTGGACTGGGCGGGCGCGGCCGAGCTGATCCGCCGCAGCGCCGCCGAGGCCAAGGCAGTCGGCGGTCTGATCGCCTGCGGTGTCGGCACCGACCAGCTGACCGGACCGGCGACCCTGGACGCGGTCCGCGCGGCCTACGAGGAGCAGCTCGCCCTCGTCGAGGAGTCCGGCGCGCAGGCCATCCTGATGGCGTCCCGGGCGCTCGCGGCGGCGGCCTCCGGACCCGAGGACTACCTGGAGGTCTACGGCCACCTGCTGCGCCAGGCCTCCGAGCCGGTGATTCTGCACTGGCTCGGCCCGATGTTCGACCCGGCCCTGGAGGGCTACTGGGGGTCGGCCGACCTGGACGCGGCGACGGACACCTTCCTGGAGGTGATCGCCGCCCACCCCGACAAGGTCGACGGCATCAAGGTCTCCCTGCTGGACGCCCGGCGCGAGATCGACATCCGCCGTCGGCTCCCGCAGGGCGTGCGCTGTTACACGGGCGACGACTTCAACTACCCCGAGCTGATCGCGGGCGACGAGCAGGGCTTCAGCCACGCGCTGCTCGGCATCTTCGACCCGCTGGGCCCGCTGGCGGCTCAGGCCGTGCGGGTCCTGGACACGGGCGACACACAGGGCTTCCGGGAGCTGCTGGACCCCACGGTCGGACTCTCCCGCCACCTCTTCCAGACCCCGACCCGCTTCTACAAGACGGGGGTCGTCTTCCTCGCCTGGCTCGCCGACCATCAGCCGCACTTCACGATGGTCGGCGGCCTGCAGTCGGCCCGCTCGCTGCCGCACCTCGCGAAGGCGTACGAACTGGCCGACCGGCTCGGGCTGTTCCCCGACCCGAAGCTGGCGGAGGAACGGATGAAGACGCTGCTGAGCGTGTACGGGGTGAACCAGTGAGCGGGTCGCTGGAGCGCTTCTCCATCAACCAGATGACGGTGAAGCAGCTGTCGTTGCCGGAACTGGCCGACGGCTGCGCCCGGTTGGGTATCCGCAACGTGGGGCTCTGGCGCGAGCCGGTGCAGGCGCACGGCCTGGAGGCCACGGCCAAGCTGGTCCGGGACGCCGGGCTGACGGTGACGACGTTGTGCCGGGGCGGGTTCTTCACGGCGATCGATGCGGCGGAGCGCGCCGAGGCACTGGCGGACAACCGCCGCGCGATCGACGAGGCGGCAACGCTGGGCACGGACACGCTGGTCCTGGTCTCGGGCGGGCTCCCCGCCGGCTCCAAGGACCTGCACGGTGCCCGTGAGCGCATCGCGGACGCCCTGGCGGAACTGGGCCCGTACGCGCGGGAGCACGGCGTCCGTCTGGCCATCGAGCCGCTGCACCCCATGTACGCCTCGGACCGCTGTGTCGTGTCGACCCTGGCCCAGGCCCTGGACCTCGCCGAGCGTTTCCCGGCGGACCAGGTCGGTGTCACGGTCGACACGTACCACATCTGGTGGGACGACACCGCGCCCGCGCAGATCGCCCGGGCCGGTGCGGGCGGCCGCATCCACACCTTCCAGCTCGCCGACTGGACGACCCCCCTCCCGGAGGGTGTCCTCACCGGCCGCGGCCAGATCGGCGACGGGTCGATCGACATGCGGGAGTGGCAGGACCACGTGGAGGCGGCCGGCTACACCGGCGCCATCGAGGTGGAGCTGTTCAACGACGTCCTGTGGGCCCGGGACGGCCAGGAGGTCCTGGCCGAGACGGCGCGGAGGTTCACGGAACACACCCGCTGACCCGCCCTCGCACCGGGCCGCTGCCCCGCCCCGCCGATCAGGGGGCGGGGCAGCGGCATGTCGGGCCGGCGTACCCGAGGCCGAGTGGCCTGTCCCGGCCCCGTGCACCCCGGGGGCAGAGCGGCAAGCCGCTCCGGATGCAGCCGCCCCTCGGGCGTGACACGCTTTTCCCAAGGACTCGGCCGGTCGCAGTGCTCTCTCTTCCCCTGGCGCCTGTCGCTTGGAGAGCAACCATGGCTGACTTCCTCGTCAACACCACCAGGTCCGGCGACCAGCTCCAGCCCGCCGTCGACGCCCTGTTCGGCACGCGGTTCCTGGAGCTGTGGTCGGACGAGAGCGACTTCGTCATCAAGGGCCGGTTCCTGGGGGACGACGGCGACAAGCTGGGGGACGAGTTCGCGGTCAGTACGCAGCCGGCGGACGGGCCGGGGGTGCGGCCGCTGTGGCCGTCCGTGCTGTCCGCCGGGATCAGCGGCCAGTTCGCCGTATGGCTGGAGACCCCGTTCGGCACGCCGGGCCCCAGCCCCTCCGTGAAGCTCCAGCGGTTCACCGAGGGACGCAAGGCCGGCCCGGAGACACTCGTCACGGCGGACGCGGATCCGCAGGTCCGGCCGTGCCTGGCGTTCATGATCGACGGTGGTGTGCTGGTCACCTGGGCGAGCCGGCGGCCCGACCGGCGGATCCGGGCGCGGCGCTTCCACGCGGACGGCAGCCCCGCGACACCGGAGTTCACGGTCAGCACCACCGAGGGCTTCCACGAGAAGCCCGCCGCCTCGATCCTCACCAACGGCAATGTGGTCGTCGCGTGGTCGACGGACCCCTCGTCGATCGGCGGCGGCCGGCTCACCCTGCGGTTCTTCGACTTCGAGGGCGACCCGCTGGGCGGGGAGACTCGGCCCGACGTCGGCGGCTTCACCGGGGTCAACGCGATCACTCTGATCGACAGCGGACGCTTCGTCGTCGCGCACATCGAGGGCATCCAGCCCAGCGACCTGGGCAAACCGCAGACAACCGTGGCGGCGAGCATCTTCCAGCCGGACGGCACGGAGACGCTCGACATCACCGCGGGGAACCGCAGGGGCTTCTCCCGGAGCTCCCCGGCCCTGTCCCGGCTGCCGAACGGACGCTTCCTGATGGCGTGGGTCGAGGAGAGCGCGGACACGCACGACACCGTGCCGACGGTGATGGCCAAGGTCTGCTCGGAGAGCCAGGGTTCCCTCGGCGACCCGGTGCGGGTCAGCAGGGCGGCCCCTGGGCGGCGCTCCCACACCTGCGCCGCGACGGCCTTCGGCAACGGCCCGGAGAGCGTGCTGATCACCTGGGACGACGACAGCCACCTGGACGGCGACCCGGGCTTCGGCGTACGGGCCCGCACCTTCCACGTCAGCCCGCCCGGGATGCTGGTCGAGGCGTCCTGACGGCGGGCGTCGGGTCCGGGGACACCGCGGGTGCGGTGCCGCGCGGGGTCAGGGACGCCAGGCCCACCCCGCCCACCAGCAGGGCCGCCGCGCACCACCGCAGCGGGCTCACCGGCTCGCCCAGGAACAGGAACGCCGACGACATGCCGAAGACCGGGACGAGGAGGGAGAACGGGGCCACCGTGGAGGCGGGGTGGTGGCGCAGGAGGAAACCCCACGCGCCGAAACCGAAGACGGTGGTGATCCAGGCGACGTAGAGGACCGTGCCCGCGCCCTGCCAGTCCAGGGCCCGCAGGGCCGCCAGGTCGCGCGAGGGGCCCTCCGTGAGGAGGGAGAGGGCCAGCAGGGGGAGGACCGGGACCGTGCTGACCCAGACCATGAAGTTCAGCGCGTCCGGCGGGGCCGCCTTGCGGGTGAGGACGTTCGACGCGCCCCAGCACGCCGCCGCCCCGACGACCAGGGCGAACGCGCCGAGCGGGCCGGAGGCGCCCTCGTCCACGGCCGCCACGGCGATGCCGGTCAGGGCGATCAGCATGCCCAGCAGGCGGACGCGGGACGGCCGTTCCCCCAGGGTGAGGGCCGCGACGGCCGCCGTGAACACCGCCTGGATCTGCAGGACCAGGGAGGACAGGCCGGCCGGCATGCCGGCGTCCATACCGACGAAGAGCAGGCCGAACTTCGCCACGCCGAGGACCAGACCGACCGCCACGATCCACTTCCACGCCACCTTCGGGCGGCCCACGAGGAACACCGCCGGGAGTGCCGCCGCGAGGAAGCGCAGGGCGGAGAAGAGCAGGGGCGGGAAGTGGTCCAGGCCGATCTCGATGACCGTGAAGTTGACACCCCAGACGGCGGCGACCAGGACGGCGAGGGCGAGGTGTGACGGGCGCATGCCGTGAGCATCGCCCCGAGCGACCGTGAAGCACCAGCGATCATTGCTGCATGGTTGGATGAAGCATCACTTAGCAAACCTTGAGCGGTCCGCTCAGCAGAAAGAGGCATACCGTGCTCGACCTCCAGCGCCTGCGCGCCCTGCACGCCGTCTCCGTGCACGGCACCGTCGGCGCCGCCGCGCTCGCGCTCGGGTACACGCCCTCCGCGGTGTCCCAGCAGATCGCCAAGCTGGAACGGGAGACCCGGACCGTCCTGCTGGAGCGAGAGGGCCGGGGCGTCCGGCTCACCGACGAGGCCCGTCAACTGGTGGTGGCCGCACAGGAGTTGCTGGCCATCGTGGAGCGCGCCGAGACCGAGCTGGAGGAGCGCCGGGGCCGGCCTTCGGGGCGGCTGACCGTCGCCGCGTTCGCGTCGGCGGCACGCGGGCTGATGCCGGGGGTGCTGGCCGAGCTGAGCCGCCGGCATCCCGCCCTGGACGCCCGGCTGTCGGAGGTCGACCCGCATCTGTCCGTCGACCTGGTGGCGAAGGGTGCCGTCGACCTCGCCGTCGCGCACGACTGGGACATCGCGCCGTTGCCCGCCCCGCCCGGCTTGGAGCAGGCGGTCATCGGCAACGACCTGTGCGACCTGCTCGTCCCCGAGGGGCACCCGTTCGCCGGACGGTCCGCCGTACGGCGGGAGGAGCTGGGCGGGGAGCGGTGGATCTGCCAGCCGCCGGGGCGGGTCTGCCACGACTGGCTGCTGCGGACGCTGCGCACGGCCGGGCACGAGCCGGACATCGTCCACCAGGCCGACGAGAATCCCACCCTCGTGGCCCTGGTCGCGGCCGGGCTCGGTGTCGCGCTCATCCCGCGGCTCGGGCGCGGTCCGCTGCCCGCCGGGGTGGTGGAGGTGCCGCTCGACCCGATGCCGGTGCGGCGGCTGTACGCGCTGTGGCGGACGGGGGCGGCCCGGCGTCCGGCCATCGCGGAAACCGTACGGGTGCTCGGC
Organism: Streptomyces sp. NPDC013187; assembly: GCF_042899705.1. Taxonomy (NCBI): domain Bacteria; kingdom Bacillati; phylum Actinomycetota; class Actinomycetes; order Kitasatosporales; family Streptomycetaceae; genus Streptomyces; species Streptomyces sp. NPDC013187. Next base: position 361,283 of record NZ_JBIBAF010000002.1, read on the forward strand.
GAGCAGTGGCCGAAAGTGGCGGCTCATCCGCCTCGTTGACCTGCTGGTTCCCCCTGCGTACCGATGTGCGGAAATCCGGGCCGAGTCGGGAACCCGGGGCGGACCGGCGCCGTCCAATCGCAGGCCGTCGGAGAGTCACCACGGTGCGGTGTCGGCCCTCGCCACTGGCTGCGATCGCTGACCACCCTCTCCGCCGTACCGCGGCCGGCGGCACCCGCCGCCATCGGCGCGTCCCCCTCCTACCGCGCCGGTGGCGGCCCCCGAGCGTTGCTGCGCGTTCCCTTGACCGGCAGAAACTTCCCGGATATTCGTGACTTCTTGGAAGTTTCCTTCAGTGGATCCGAACGGATCACCTCCGGAAGGAGCGCACGTGCACGACACCGGCACGGGAAGCACGGGAAACACCGCCCAGCCCTCCAGACGTACCGTCCTCGCCGCCACGGCCGGCGTCACCGCCGCCCTCGCGGCCGCCGGGCCCGCGCACGCAGCCGCCCCGGACGACAGGCGGCTGCGCGCCCTCGTCTCCCGCATGACGCTCGAGGAGAAGGTCGGCCAGCTCTTCGTCATGCGGGTCTACGGCCACTCCGCCACCGCCCCCGACCAGGCCGACATCGACGCCAACCTCAAGGAGATCGGGGTCCGTACGGCCGCCGAGCTGGTGGCGAAGTACCGGGTGGGCGGCATCATCTACTTCACCTGGGCGCACAACACCCGCGAACCGCACCAGATCGCCGAGCTGTCCAACGGCATCCAGAAGGCCTCCCTCGAACTGCCGCGCGGCCTGCCGGTGCTCATCTCCACCGACCAGGAGCACGGGATCGTCGCCCGGGTGGGCGAACCCGCCACGCTCTTCCCGGGCGCCATGGCCGTCGGCGCGGGCGGGTCACGGTCCGACGCGCGCACCCTCGGCCGGATCGCGGGCGCCGAGCTGCGGGCGATGGGGATCCGGCAGGACTACTCCCCCGTCGCCGACGTGAACGTCAACCCGGCCAACCCGGTCATCGGCGTACGGTCCTTCGGTGCCGACCCGCGGGCGGTGGCCGCACTGGTGGCGGCCGAGGTCGCCGGGTACCAGGCGTCCGGGGTCGCCGCGACCGCCAAGCACTTCCCCGGGCACGGCGACACCAACGTCGACAGCCACACCGGCTTCCCCACCATCACGCACAGCCGGGAACTGTGGGAGAAGCTGGACGCGCCGCCGTTCCGGGCGGCCATCGCCGCGGGCATCGACTCGATCATGACCGCCCACCTGATGGTCCCGGCCCTCGACGACTCCGGCGACCCGGCCACCCTCTCCCGCCCGATCCTCACCGGCATCCTGCGCGAACGCCTCGGCTACGACGGGGTCGTGGTCACCGACTCCCTCGGCATGGAGGGCGTACGGACCAAGTACGGCGACGCCCGGGTGCCGGTGCTCGCGCTGAAGGCGGGCGTGGACCAGCTGCTCAACCCGCCCGACCTGGATCTCGCGTGGAACGCCGTCCTGACGGCGGTGCGCGAGGGCGAGCTCACGGAGGCCCGGCTCGACGAATCGATCCTGCGGGTGCTGCGGCTGAAGTCCGAGCTGGGGCTGTTCCGTTCGCCGTACGTCAGCCAAGGCGGAGTGGACCGGACCGTCGGGACCCGGGCGCACCTGGCGGCGGCCGACCGGATCGCCGAGCGGACCACCACGCTGCTCGTCAACGAGGGGCGGCTGCTGCCCCTGTCGCGGCGCCGGTATCCCAAGGTGCTGGTGGTCGGCGCGGATCCGGCCTCGCCGTCGGGCACGACCGGCCCGCCCACGGGGGTGCTCGCCGGCGCGCTGAGCGAACTGGGCTTCACCGCCACGGCCCTGTCGACCGGCACGGCCCCGTCCGCCGCGACCATCGCCAAGGCGGTCGCGGCGGCGCGGGAGGCGGACGCGGTGGTCGCCGCCACGTACAACGTCACCGCGAGCAGCGGCCAGAAGACGCTGGTGGAGCAGCTCGTGACGACCGGGCGGCCGGTGGTGGCGGTGGCGATCCGCAATCCGTACGACGTGGCCCGGCTGCCGTCCGCGCCGGCCTGCCTGGCCACCTACTCCTGGACCGACGTCGAACTGCGGGCCGCCGCACGGGTGATCGCCGGGCGGGTGAGGCCGCGCGGGAAACTGCCGGTGCCGGTGCCACGGGCGGATGATCCGGAGCAGGTGCTGTACCCCATCGGCTACGGGCTGTCGTACTAGACGTACGCCACGGACCGCGCGCACCACCCCCAACGTGCGCAAACCACCCTGTCCGCCTGGCGTGCGCCCGCTACGGCAGGTCACGCTGGGCGAGCACACTCGGGGGGACGGCGATGCGCGAGCGAAGTGTTGTGGGGGTGGTCTTCGGGCTCCTGGTCCTGATCGGCGCACTGCTGACCGGCTGCCAGAGCCCGTCCGGAGGCGTGGCGGAGGACGGCCGGCTGGGCGAGCCGGCGACCGGCAGGACCGGGAACACCGTCACGGTGTCGCCGGTGCCGACGCGGCCCTCCGGGTACGGGGCGGTGTTCCTCGCGATCGGCGAGTGCTCCTCGTTCGGCACGACGAGCTTCACCGAGGTGTCGTGCACCGGTGAGCGGGCGGCGGCCCGGGTCGCGGCACGGCACGACGGCACGGTGCGGGACGGGCCGCGCTGCCCGTCGACCACCGACTTCGTGCTGCACATCAGCGAGCAGCGGCCCGCGTCCGACGAGGACGGCGACGGAGCGGTCCCCCAGGGCTACGCCTGCATGCGCAACCTCCAGCCGCCGCATCCCGGTGACCCGGGCGGCGGGGGCGGGCCGCGCACGATCGTCGGCGACTGCGTCTACGACTCCGGGGGCGGGCAGGTCCGCGAGACGGCCTGCGACGGCACGGGCGAACGGCGGCCGCAGTACGAGGTGGTCCGGGCGGTCGCCGAGCGGACCGACTGCCCCGGCCCGACCGCCCTGTACGTCCGGCTGGGCGGGAAGCGGCCCGTGGGATGCGCCCGGCCGCTGTGAGCGGGCCTTGGCCACCGCCCTCAACCCATCAGCCCCCTGCGTGACAGTCGCCGCCTGGCCTCGGCCATCTGGTCGCGGACGTGCTCGGGGGGCAGGTCCGCCGCCAGTCGGGCCAGTTCCTCGAAGGTCGACAGATAGGTTCCCTCGCTGCCCTCGCCCCGCAACGCCCGCTCCCGCTCGACGAAGGGCCGCACGGCCTTCCAGACCGAGACGATCCGGGTGCGCAGGACCGTGACCAGCAGGGTCTGGTCGAGCAGACCGAAGACGGCGAGGTTGGCGAACGACTGGTAGTAGTACACGACGCTGCAGAAGGCCGCCTTGGCCTCGGCCGGTAGTCCGCGTACCCCGTCGGCCGGGTCGTGCTCGGCGCCCAGGCGGGTGCACACGTAGTCGTGCTGTTCGTGGAACTCCGCGGACCGGAACTCCCTGAGCAGGTCGATCAGCACCGATATGTGGTTGGCGTGCTTCGCGGTGCGGGCCTGCCGTGCGCTGAACACGATGGAGGTCACCACTGCGACGACGGCGATGGCCGTGGTCACGACGTTGAAGACGACAGAACTGTCCATCCGGTCACCGTACGGAGCATTCACCGCGGGCGCAGGAACATGCGAACCGCCCCTCGGTCCCGGGGGTGAGGGGCGGTCGTGTGCATGCGGCGGACGGTTACGGACGCAGCGTCATCTCGCGCTGCACGTCCCGCTTGTCGAGCTTGGCGTCGAACTTCGCCAGCGGCTTCGCCGCCTGCGGGTCGGCCTGCACCGCGCCGGGGGCGACGCCGGCCCAGTCGAGGATGCGGGCGGTGGCGAGGGCCTTCTGCTCGGGCACGAGGCCCGCGACGTTGGCGCCGTGGTTCATGCCGGGGGCGGTCATGACGTAGGAGTCCTTCGCGCCCTTGCCGACGCGGAACGGCTCCGCGCCCCACGGGTCGTTCTGGCCGTAGACGAACAGCATGTGGCGGGCGTTGTGCCGGACCCAGGTGTCCACGTCACGCATCGCCGACGGCTGGAACCTCATCGGGATGTCCCGGGGGACGAAGTTCCGGGGCGGCTGGTAGCCGTAGCGGATGTACTGCTTCTCGACGTGCGGGAAGCGGATGGTCGGCGCGCCGAGCTGGGTGCCGGCCTGGTAGTAGTACGGCGTGTAGGTGGTCAGGCCCTGGTCGGCGTAGGCGGAGAAGCCGGAGATCGTGTCGACGGAGTCCCAGATCGCGTCGTCGGTGGCGTTCTTCGCGTCGGCCGGGATCTGGTCGCAGTCGGACAGCAGGCTGTACTGCCAGAAGCCCCACACGTAGTCCAGGACGGTCGCCTCGTAGGCCTTGTCCAGGCTGCCGATGGTGGTGAAGGTGAGGCCGTTCTCCTCGGCGTAGGCGGCGTACTTCTTCTCCAGCGGCTCGCGGCGCACCAGCGCCTCGCGCTGCACGGCGTTCAGCCGGTCGCGGCACTCCTTGGTGCCGACCCGGGCGAAGAAGCGGTCGTAGGCCGAGTCCTCCTTGTTCACCACGTCGTTGGGGGCGACGTAGGCGACGACGCCGTCCATGTCCCGCGGGTAGAAGCGCTCGTAGTAGGTGGCGGTCATGCCGCCCTTGGAGCCGCCCGTGGAGATCCACTTCTTGGAGTAGATGCCCTTGAGCGCCTTGAAGACGCGGTGCTGGTCGCTGGCGGCCTGCCAGATGTCCAGCTTGGACCAGTCGGCCGGGGCGGGCCGGGACGGGGTGAAGAAGCGGTACTCCAGGGAGACCTGGTTGCCGTCCACGATCTGGGTGGGCTCGCTGCGGCGGGGCGTCGTGGAGACGTTGTAGCCGCTGGTGAAGAACACCGTCGGGCGCGAGACGTCCTTGTGCAGCACGGTGATGCGCTGCTGGAACGTGCCCTTCGAGGGCTTGTGGTGGTCGACCGGCTGCGTGTAGTTCAGGACGAAGAAGCGGTAGCCGGTGTACGGCTTCTCCTCCACCAGGCTCATGCCCGGTATGGAGAGCAGTCTCTCCTTGATGTCGGTGGTGCTGTCGGTGCCGGCGGCGTCGGCGGCGGTGGCCGCTCCCGCCGTGCCCAGTGTGCCTATGAGCACCGTGAGCGCCAGCAGCCATCTGAGCGCCTTGCGCATGCGCACTCCCCTGTGAGACAGATGTGCGCCGGAAGCTAGCGGACCAACTCACCGGAGCACCAGGGGACATAGGGAAAACCCTGTGTGCGCCTGCCTACGGGTTTGCGTCGAGACGCACGAGCGCGCCGATCTCCACGAGTTGGTCCGGCAGTGCCAGGTCGGAAACACCCATGACCGTGCTGGCCGGCCGGTGCTCACCGAAGTACTCGGCGTGAAGGCGTGCCGTCGTGTCGAAGTTCTCCCGCAGGTTCCTCACCAGCACCGTGGTCTCCGCTATCTGGCTGCGCTCGGCCCCGAACTGCGTCAGCACCAGGTCCAGATTCTCCAGCGTGGTGCGGACCTGCAGTTCGAAGTCGCCTGCGCCCACGAAGTCGCCGTCACGGTCATGGGACAGCTGCCCCGACACGTAGACCGTGTCACCGACCTGGGTGGCCTGACTGTAGCCGTACGACGACTCCCACGGCATGCCGAAACCGAAGGCCTTCATCTGAGAACCCATGACCCACTCCCTTGAGACAGTGCGCGGGACCGTCAGTTGCCGCCAGGCCCCTGCACGCAGAAGTTACAGGTTCGTACGAACGATGCTTGCCCGGCAGCGCAGTTGAAGTGTTCTCTGCGCGCACAGAATCGAGTTCTGGGTCAGCACAGGATCCAGCCGGAGCTGAACTTCCCCCGGCCGACCTGGCCCTTGAGCCAGACGCAGCGGCGCCCGGCGTGCACGATCACCGGGCCCGCGTGGTAGGCGTACTTGCCCGCGTCGACGACCGGCCGGTTGCCGCGCGCCTGCACGCTCACCGACATCTTGCGCTTCACGCCGGGCCTCTTGGTGAGGGTCACGGCGCAGACGTAACCGCCGCGCTTGTAGACGAGCACGGTGCCGGTGGAGAACGGCAGGGTGCGGACCTTGCGGCCGGGACAGTACGCGGAGGCGGCCTGCGCCTCCCCCGGCGCGGCGACGGCGAGCAGCCCGGAGGCGGTCAGCACGGCCAGCCCGAGCGCGAGCCGCCGGCGTATCGCTCCACTGTGCACTGTCGTCCTCCCGTACCGCGTCCTGCGCGACCATCGGCGTACGCCTGTACGGACGCATGACGTATGTCGGACGGTTGCACGAGCGTTACGGAAACGCCGTCGGGGGTGCTCAGCGGGACGCGCCGACCGGCTCCTCCGGCTCCGCGCCGATGAACGTCCGCCACAGCTCCGCGTACCGCCCGCCGCGCGCGAGCAGCTCCTCGTGCGTGCCGTCCTCGGCGACCCGGCCGTGGTCCATGACGACGACCCGGTCGGCGCGGGCGGCGGTGGTGAGGCGGTGGGCGACGACCAGGGTCGTGCGGCGGCCGGCGAGGCGGTCGGTGGCCTGGTTGACCTGGGCCTCCGTGGCCAGGTCCAGGGCGGCCGTGGCCTCGTCGAGCAGCAGCACGTCCGGGTCGACCAGCTCGGCGCGGGCCAGCGCGATCAGCTGGCGCTGCCCGGCGGACAGGTTGCGCCCGCGCTCGGCGACCTCGTGGAGGTAGCCGCCCTCCAGGGTGGCGATCATGTCGTGCGCGCCGACCGCGCGGGCCGCCGCCTCGACCTGGGCGTCGGTGGCGTCGGGCCGGCCATAGGCGATGGCGTCGCGGACGGTGCCCTGGAAGAGGTACGCCTCCTGCGGGACGACCCCCAGACGGTGCCGGTACGAGGTGAGGTCCAGGGCCCGCAGGTCGGTGCCGTCGACGGTGACCCGGCCGCCGGTGGGGTCGTAGAAGCGGGCCACGAGCTTGACGAGGGTCGACTTGCCCGCGCCGGTCTCGCCGACGAAGGCGACGGTCTGTCCGGCCGGGATGCGCAGGTCGACCCCGCCGAGGGCTTCTTCGTCGGTCCCGTAGGCGAAGTGCACGTCCTCGAAGGCGATGTCGCCGCGCAGCGACAGGACCTCCAGGGGTTCGTCGGCGGACTTCGTCGAGGTCGGTTCCCGGAGCAGCTCCTGGATGCGGCCCAGCGAGACGGTGGCCTGCTGGTAGCCGTCGAAGACCTGGGAGAGCTGCTGCACGGGCGCGAAGAACAGGTCGATGTAGAGCAGGTACGCCACCAGCGAGCCGATCGCGAGGGTCCCGTCGTCGACCCGGGCCCCGCCCACGATCAGCACGGCCGCCGCGGCCACCGACGACAGGAACTGCACGAACGGGAAGTACACGGAGATCAGCCACTGGCCCCGGATGCGGGCCTGACGGTAGCTGTGGCTGTGCTCGGCGAACCGCCGTCCGCCGTCCCGCTCGCGCCGGAAGGCCTGCACGATCCGCAGCCCGGACACCGACTCCTGGAGGTCGGCGTTGACCACCGACACGCGTTCGCGGGCCAGCTCGTACGCCTTCACGCTCGCCCGGCGGAAGAAGAACGTGGCGATGATCAGCGGTGGCAGCGTCGCGAAGACGACCAGCGCCAGCTCCACGTCGATCACCAGCAGCGCGACCATGATCCCGAAGAAGGTGACGACCGAGACGAAGGCCGTGACCAGGCCCGTCTGGAGGAACGTCGACAGCGCGTCGACGTCGGTCGTCATCCGGGTCATGATCCGCCCGGTCAGCTCCCGCTCGTAGTAGTCGAGCCCGAGGCGCTGGAGCTGGGAGAAGATCTTCAGCCGGAGCGAGTACAGGACCCGCTCGCCGGTGCGCCCGGTCATCCGGATCTCGCCGATCTGGGCCGCCCACTGCACGACCACCGTCAGCAGCCCCAGCAGGGCCGCCGCCCACACGGCGCCGAGCGCGGCCTCGGTGACGCCCGAGTCGATGCCGTGCCGGATCAGCACCGGCAGCAGCAGGCCCATGCCCGCGTCGGTCGCGACCAGGGCGAGGCTGATCAGCAGCGGCAGTCCGAAGCCGCGCAGCAGCCGGCGCAGGCCGTAGGAGTCCTCCGGCTGGACGGCCTTCGCCTCGTCGACGTCCGGTACGTCGGTGGCCGGGGGCAGCGCCTCGACCTGGGCGAGCAGCTCGGGGGTGGCGGGGCTCTCCGCGAGGGCGGTGTCCTTGCGCTCGCGGTCGCCGGTCCACAGCCTCGGGGTGACCCCGCGCTCGGCGTCGAACTCGGCGTCGAGCTCGTCCCTCACGGAGGTGTCCTCCTGGGGGCAGGCGGGCGGGGTGTGTCCCGGGGAGACCGCGCCCAGCTCGTCCGGGTCGGTGAGCAGGCGCCGGTAGAGGGCGGACCGCTCCTGGAGCTCCTCGTGGGTGCCGATGTCGGCGAGCCGGCCGCCGTCCAGGACGGCGATGCGGTCGGCGAGGTTCAGGGTGGAGCGGCGGTGGGCGATGAGCAGGGTGGTGCGGCCCCGCATGACGCCCTTCAGGGCCTCGTGGATCTCGTGCTCGACCCGCGCGTCCACGGCGGAGGTGGCGTCGTCCAGGACCAGCAGGCGCGGGTCGCTGAGGATGGCTCGGGCGAGGGCGACGCGCTGGCGCTGTCCGCCCGAGAGGGTGAGGCCGTGCTCGCCGACCGTGGTGTCGTAGCCCTCGGGCAGCTCGGTGATGAAACGGTCCGCCTGGGCTGCGCGGGCGGCCTTCTCGATCTCCTCGAAGGTCGCGTCCGGACGGCCGTAGGCGATGTTGGCGCGGACCGTGTCGGAGAAGAGGAACGAGTCCTCCGGGACCAGCCCGATCGCCGCCCGCAGGGACTGAAGGGACAGCTCGCGCACGTCGTGGCCGCCGACCAGGACGGCCCCGCGGCTGACGTCGTAGAAGCGCGGCAGCAGCAGGGAGACCGTGGACTTGCCGGAACCGGAGGAACCGACCACGGCGAGGGTCTCGCCCGGGCGGATCTCGAAGCTCAGCCCGTCGAGGACGGGGTGGTCGGCGTCGTAGCCGAAGGAGACGTCGTCGAACTCGACCGTCGCGGGGGCGTCGGCGGGCAGGTCCCTGTGGCCGTCCTCGATGGACGGCTCGGTGTCGATCAGCTCCAGGACGCGCTCGGTGCCGGCCCGGGCCTGCTGGCCGACGGTGAGCACCACCGCGAGCATGCGGACCGGGCCGACCAGCTGGGCGAGGTAGGTGGAGAAGGCGACGAACGTGCCGAGCGTGATGTGCCCGCGCACCGCCAGCCAGCCGCCGAGGGCCAGCATCGCGACCTGGCCGAGCGCGGGGACGGCCTGCAGGGCCGGGGTGTAGACCGAGTTCAGGCGGATGGTGCGCAGCCGTCCCGCGAACAGCCGGCGGCCGACCTCCCGGAGCTTGCCGGTCTCCTGCTCCTCCTGGCCGAAGCCCTTCACCACGCGGACGCCGCTGACGGCGCCGTCGACCACGCCCGCGACGGCGGCGGCCTGGGCCTGGGCGTACCAGGTGGAGGGGTGCAACCGGGTCCGGCTGCGCTTGGCGATCCACCACAGGGCGGGCGCCACGGCCAGGGCGACCAGGGTGAGCGGCACGGACAGCCACGCCATGATCACCAGCGAGATCAGGAAGAGCATGAAGTTCCCGATGGTCATCGGGAGCATGAAGAGCAGGCCCTGGATCAGCTGGAGGTCGCTGGTGGCGCGGCCGACGACCTGGCCGGTGGACAGCTCGTCCTGGCGTCGGCCGTCGAGCCGGGTGATCGTGCCGTACATCTCCGTCCGCAGGTCGTGCTGGACGTCGAGGGCGAGGCGGCCGCCGTAGTAGCGACGGACGTAGGTCAGCACGTAGACGATCAGCGCGGCGGCGATGAGCAGCCCGGCCCAGGTGGTCATGTCCCTGGTGTGTTCGCTGATGACGTCGTCGATGATCACCTTGGTGATCAGGGGGACGAGCGCCATGACGGCCATGCCGGCCAGTGAGGAGCCGAGGGCGAGTACGACGTCCTTCGGGTGGCGCCACGCATAGGCCCACAGTCGTCGTGCCCATCCCCGTTTCGGTGTCACGCCGGTACCTTCCAGTCGTCCTGAGCTGCCGGAAGGCACCAACGCGATCGGGAGCGGATTTCATCCCGCCGTGACAATTGCCGCGGGTTTTCGGGTGGGGCCGGACGCTGCCGGTGCGGCGGCCGGGCCTCGGGGCAGCCGGACGTGCGCTGGGCGGGCCCGTCGGCCACTCACCTCAGCTACCCCCGGGAGCAGAAGTCGGACCTGGGAGCCACTCGTGTGCCAGAGCGATCAGAGCGGCAACGTCGATCTTCGGCAGGGCGACCAGCGCCGTTGTCCAATGCGACGTCGCCAGGATCGGCGTGATCAGACTTCTCGCGGTGTCGGTGTCCGTCTCGGACGCGACCGTTGCCAGCCCGATCGCCTGCTGCAGCGGGTCGGATATGTCCTGCGCGATGGACACTGCTTGATCGAGCTTCCCCGCGCCTGCCGCTCCGCACGCCACCTGGATCATGGCCTGCCGGTGGAGCGCCGGGTGCGCAATCGTGTCGACGATCTTCAGGGCACGGCTTGTCCGTCCTGCCTTGGCCGTGGCTCCGGCGACCCATACCAACGCCTGCCACCGTTGTTTGAGGTTGGTGATGAGCCCGGCCACGGTCTCGGCACGATCGATGTCTCCGGTGGCGGAGGTAGCGCGTGCCGCTGCGATCAGCGCCGGGCTGCGACGGGCTCTGTCGTGGGTCGCGCAGGCCAGATCGTCCAGTGTCGCGCTCAGAGAGCGAGCATGGGCAAGGTCCAGAGGGGCCAGTTCCTCCACCAGGACGGCCAGGCCCTCGGCCTTGAGATCGGTGAAAGGCAGTTGATCCACCAGCCGTTGTGCGCGGGACGGGTCGTGGGGTGTCATTTTCCGGATCACTTCGATCAGAGCCTCATGCCGGCGCCATGGCTCGCCGAGGGAGCGCACCAGTTCCAGTGAGCGCTCGGGTTCCTTGGCGGCCGCGGAAGCAGCCGCCGCAATGTGCGCCTCCCCCCGGTAATCCGCGTATGCGATGGAGTCGACGAGATCCATGGCGCGGTCGATCTCTCCCGCCGCCGCCCGGGCAGCTGCTACGGCGATCAGGGCTTCGCCGCGTTCTCGGGGCAGACCCATGGTGTGGGCCAGGGCTTCCGCCAGATCCGCGTCTCCGGCGGCGGCCACTGCCCTGGTCATGGCCAAGAGTGCGTGGGCTTGGGGAGGAGTGACCGTGCGCACGAGGGCTTCCACTTTGCGTGCCAGTCTCTCGGCCGCCTCGGTGTCGCCGGCCGTGGTCATCGCCGATGCCACGCCGATCAAAGCCTGGGCCTTGGCATCTGTGTCCTCTATCGCTTCCGCGAGGGCGGTGGCCCGCTCGGGATCGCCTGAGGCAGCCACGGCTCCGGCGACCCCGGCCAGTGTCCTGGCCTGGAGCTGCGGTTCGGTGATGGCACGGGCGAAGATCTCCGCCCGGTCGGGGTCGACGGCGGCTGTTGCGCGCGCCACTTCGGCATAGGCACGCCACTTCTCCTCGCTCGTCCGGAAGGTGTCGATGATCTCCTGAGCGAGCTCGGGGTTTCCTTTGGCCGCCACCGCGGAGGCGACGGCAGTGTGAATGGTGCCCGCGAACAGAGACTTCGCGTTGGCTCTGGCGAAGTGCAGGGCTCGGTCCGGATCACCGGCTGCTGCCAGGGCTCCCGCCACCCCGCTGGCAGCGTGGCCGTAGGCCGTCTGGACCCGTGAGCGAACGACCGTATCGGTGATGTCGGCAATGTTCCTGCGCGTTGCGTGGGCAAGCAGCTCGGCGTCGTGGACGTGTCCGGCAGCGGCCAGGGCCTGCACCACTTGACTGAGGGTTTGCAGCCGAAGGCCCTGGTCGGAAAGAGCCGCGGCCAAGCTCTCGGCTCGTTTGGGGTCCGTGGCAGCCACTGCGCGCGCCAGTTCGGCCAGCGCTCTGTCGCGGTAGTGCGGATCATCGATGGAGCGGGCCAGGTGCTCGGCACGGTCGGGATCGCCGCCCCGCGCGACGGCGCGCGTCGTAGCCACTCCTGCCTCGTGTTCCAGGCGCGTGCCGATCCTGCGCGCTATCTCCGCGGCGAGGGAGGGGTTGTGGGCGGCCACGGTGTGCACCACCGCGTTGAGGACGTTGCGACGCTGTACGGGGTCGTCGATGGAGGAGGCGAAGCTCTCCGCTTCACCCGGGTCTCCGACGGCGACCACCTGGGCGACGGCGACCAGGGCGTCTGTCTGGGCCCGAGGGTCGTTGATCGCACGAGCGAGGGCCTCAGCGCGGGCGACGTACCCCAGTTTCGCCCACAGGGCGGGCAGATTCGTCGGGATGCGGTCGTTGCGGTGCTCCAGGCGGTCCAGACGGCCGGCGATCCGAGCCAGGGCCAGGACATGGGTGTCGGGACGCGAACGGTCGAGGATCATGTCGCGGACGGTGGTGAGTTCGGCCAGGGCCGCCGCGTCGCTGCCAGTGAGGTCGAGCATGCGTTCGTGGCGTGCGGCGTCGCGCGTCAGGTCGATGAGCCGCTCCACGTCGTCGTGAGCGCGCAGCAGCCCGAAGTAACCGCTGAAGAGGTACTCGGGGGCGTTCTGGGGCCACGAACTCAGACGGTAGCCGTCGGCCCAGGTGTGGATCCGGTCGTGGTAGCGCTTCAGCGACGTGCCGAAGGCCTGCTCCGCAGTGACCTGGAGTTCCTCATGGCCCAGGATGTAGACCTCGTGCCCATCGTGCGGACGCCACCGGCTCTCGCGCGGCTCGAAGGTTCGTCCGGCCACCGTGTGCAGGTGGTTCCTCACCGTCCAGGCGCTCACGTCGACGAGTTCCGCGAGATCCGCTGCGCTCAGACCACCGCCGGCGGCCGTGATCAGTCCCAGCAGGTCCTGCTCCAACTGGGTGCCGTTCAGCAGGCGTTTGAGCTCCCGCTCGAGGTCGCCCTGGATGTCATGCGCGTGCCTTGAAGTGCCCAGGATGCGAATGATCGACGGGTCGTACAGCGGATGCCTTCTCGGCACATCGTCAGGGGGCGGGGGGTTGTTGCGGCTGGCAACCAGAATGCGGAGATTGGCCGGCACCGGGTCGGGCAGCAGGGCGGCGATGCTGTGCGCATCCGGCCTGCTGGTCACGCCTCGGTCCTCGTCGAGGCCGTCGACCAGCAGCACCAAGCGCGTCCCGGCCTCACCGCACAGTGCAGCCGCACGGTCCAGCAGATCCAGGTAGTACGGCTCGCGGGCCGTGTCAGTCAGGTACTGGGAGACCAGGTCCTCCCCCAGCAGGCCGGCCAACTGGCCCATCACTATCTCGGTGAAGGCAGTGCGGTCGTTCTGGGCCGCATAACGTGCGGTCACGAAGAAGGGCACCACCTGGACTTCAGGGGGCGGGTGCAGCGCGAACCACGCCATCAACGCGGTTTTGCCGGACCACTTGGGCGCCCGCCACCAGCTGTAGGACGAAGAGTCCTCGGCAGTGCAGAAACGGGCGAGTTCGGCCAGCTCGTCCTCACGGTCCAGTAGCTGCTTCGGGGCAATACGCCGAACCTGCCACCAGTACATAGCCTGCTCGGCCCGCACTTTCCAGGCCGGCCCACCAGGGCGTTCACGCGCCTGTTCCCGCCGAGCCAGCTCCACCTGCCGGCGCCACCAACGCTCGTCCGGCGGCTCGCCCGCCCACCGTGACCACACGTGGATCAACGCGATGAGCGCGTCGTCGCTGTCGGACCCGGGCACCTTGAACCGTTCGACCTCTTCGGGCGCCCAGTCACTGGTCCGCTTCCCGTTGAACTCCTGCGCTCCCGGCAGGCCGCTCTCGCGCACCGTGTGTTGTAGAGCTGCCTGACTGGCGGACTTGGCCGCGGCCTTGCGGGCAGTTTCGGCTCTCTCGCGCAGCCCGCGCAGCCGCGCGTGTAATTCCCGCTTCTGGGCTCCCACCCGGGCCGCCCCTTCCTTCGCCGCTCCAGCCCGCTCGTGCCCGCGGCGGGCGCGGCGTCCATCGGCCGGAGATGGGTCTGACCGGCAGCGTAGCCCGCACTCCGCCCGCCGCACCCGCGATCGAGGACACCGCCCGCCAGTGGAGGAAAGAGTCACAGCAACGCCGGGCCCGGCGGTCCGATCCGACTCACATGGTGATCAGGAGACTGCTCCATGACCGACCACACCAACCGTGACACCGACGCCCCACGTGCCCGCCGGGCTCCACGAAGCTTGCTGTACCGGACGGCCCTTCGCGCCGCCTTCAGCCTGGCCGGCTCGTCCGGTCCGATCGCGTACGCCCTGGTGCAGTGGTGGATCCGCACCCACTGAACGTCACCTCTGGGTGAAGACAGGCGCTGTACATCCGCACCCGGGCGGGTCCGGCAGCGGTCAGGCACGTGACCGCCGCCGACCCGCCGTACGGAGGGCGGAGTGAGTACTCGCCGGTCCGGTGGGACCGGGCCGGTGGTCTCAGCTCGCCGCAAGATCCTTGTGGATGACCTTGGCCACGGCCTGGATGGTGGCGATGCCGTAGTTCATCGTGCTGTTGCCGTGGGTGAGCACCGTCATCACGTAATCGTGGCCGCCGCCCTTGAACGCGCCGACGCTGTGCACCCGCCACCCGTTGGTGGAGCGCTGCAGCCAGCCGTTCTTGACGGCCACGGTGACGCCCGAGGGCACGCCGTACGGGGTGCCCCAGCGCTGGGACGACACGACCTGGCCCATCAGCTTGAGGATGTAGGCCCGGGAGTTGTCGCTCAGGACCGCGTTCTTGGCGGTGAGGAGCTTCAGCAGCTTCTGCTCGTCGGTGACGGTGATCTGGGTCAGGCCCCAGTAGCCGTTCGCTCCGGGCTTGGTCTGCGTCATGCCGGCGGCCGCGAGGAAGTTCTTGATCTTCGTCATGCCGAGCTGCTTCCACAGGGTGGAGGTCGCCGCGTTGTCCGACTTGGTGATCATCGCCTTGGCGAGGCTGTGCTCGCGGTCGGTGAGGTACCGGTTCGATTTCTTCGCGTCCCACAGCAGCGTGGCGAGGACGGTGACCTTGACGACGCTGGCCGAGTCGTAGGCGGAGCTCGCGCGCAGCGTGCAGGTGGTGTTGGTGCTGCGGTCGTGGAGGCCGACGGCGACCGTGCCCTTGCGGGTGGCCAGCGCGGCGGTGATGTCCTTCTTCAGCTTGGTGGCCAGCCCGGCCTTGGCCGACGTGCAGGTCACGGCCGGCGGGGCGGCGGAGGCAGGCGTGGCGGCGGCTGTGAGCGGCACGAGCACGCCGGTACCCACGGCCGCTGCCAGCACTCGCGCGCGGCGGGATATCCCAGAAGTCATGCCCCCCTTGACTCGCGGACACGGTCGAAAGGTTGCATGGACGGCGAGAGCTTGTACGAGTCGTTATCGGGAGCCACCCGGATTCACAGGCGGCGGCCAGGTTCGGCACAGCGGCCTCCCACCGGAGCTCCCCACCATGCTGGGGTGACCTCTGCCACCGAACCCCAGCTCCGAGCCGCCGAGTCCCCGCCGGCCCCGCCGGACGCCGCCCCCGCGCCGCGTTGGTCCCTCCCCGCGCTGCTCGCGATCCTCGCCCTGGCGGCGGTGCTGTACTCCTGGAACCTGTCCGGATCCGGCCTCAACAGCTTCTACAGCGCCGCCGTACTGAGCGGCACCGAGAGCTGGAAGGCCTGGTTCTTCGGCTCGTTGGACGCCGGGAACTTCCTCACCGTCGACAAGCCGCCGCTCGCGCTGATGGTCATGGGCCTGTCCTGCCGGGTCTTCGGCTACGGCACCTGGCAGATGATGGCACCGATGATCGTGGCCGCGCTGGCCACCATCTGGATCCTGCACTCCGGTGTGAAGCGGGTGTTCGGGCACGCGGCGGCAGCCGTCGCGGCACTCGTCCTGGCCCTGACCCCGATCACGGTCGCCATCAACCGGGACAACAACCCCGACACCCTGCTCGTGTTCCTGATGGTGGCCGGTGCGGCTCTCGCCCTGCGTGCGACGCGCGACGGCCGGCTGCTGCCGCTGCTCGGCTCGGCGGCCTGCTTCGGGCTCGCCTTCAACACCAAGATGCTGCAGGGGTACATCGCGCTGCCCGCCGTGTTCGTGGTCCATCTCTACGCGGCGAGGCCGGCGGTGGTGAAGCGGATCGTGAACCTGTGCCTCGCCGCGGTGGTGCTGGCCGTCTCCAGCTTCTGGTGGGCCGCGGCCGTGTCGCTGGTCCCCGCATCGGAGCGGCCGTACATCGGTGGCTCGACTGACGGCACCGCCTGGAATCTGATCATGGGCTACAACGGCCTCGGCCGGATCCTCGGCGGCGAGGGCAACGGCGGGGGCGGCGGGGGCGGCGGCTTCTCCGGCACCGCGGGTCTCGGCAGGATGTTCAACGACATCCTCGGCGGTCAGATCTCCTGGCTGATCCCCTTCGCGGGCATCGCGTTCGTCGGCGGCCTGGTGCTGTGCGGCCGCGCCCCGCGCACGGACCCCACCCGGGCCGCGCTCCTGCTCTGGGGCGGCTGGACCCTGCTGCACTACCTGACCTTCGCCCTGGCCGAGGGCACCATGCACCCGTACTACACGACCGCACTCGCCCCGGGCATCGCGGCGCTGTGCGGAGGGGGCGGGGTGCTGCTGCTGCGGGCGTTCCGGTCCGACCGGCGGTGGGTGTGGGTGCTGCCGCTCGCCCTGGGTGTCACGGCCCTCTGGGCGGCGGTGCTGCTGCGGCGCGCCTCCGGCTGGAACACCTGGCTGTGGCCGGCCGTACTCGTCGTGATGGCGCTGGCCGTGGTCGGCCTGTTCGTGTTCCGTTCCGGCGCCCCGGGACTGCGGCCGCGGCTGCTGGCGGTGTCGGTCACGGCCGCGGTCGTCGCGGCGGTGGCGGGCCCGGCCGCGTACGCCTGGTCGGTGCCCTCGTCGGGGGCGGGCGGCGGCATGGGCGGTACGAACCCGACGGCAGGACCGACCACGGGCAGCGGCTTCGGCGGGCCCGGGGGCGGGGGCGGCCGGGGCTTCCCGGGCGGTGCCGGTGGCGGGGAGCTGCCGGGCGGCGGCGCCCGGCAGGGTGGCGATGCCCAGGCCGGTGGCGGCTTCCCCGGTGAGGGCTTCCCCGATGGCGGAATTCCGTCGGGCGGGACGCCGTCGGGCGGGACGCCGTCGGGCGGGACGCCGTCGGGCGGGACGCCGTCGGGCGGGACGCCGTCGGGCGGGACGCCGTCGGGTGGGACGCCGTCGGGTGGGACGCCGTCGGGTGGGACGCCGTCGGGTGGGCAGAGCGGGCAGGCGCCCGAAGGGGCGGGCGGCTCCGGCGACACGCCCCCGGCCGGCACGGGCTCCGGCAGCGGTGGTGGCATGGGCCGGGGCGGCATGGGGGGCGGCGGCGCGAGCAGCGAGCTGATCGCATACCTGAAGAAGCACCAGGACGGCGCCGAGTGGCTGCTGGCGGTGCCGAGTTCGCAGAGTGCCGCCCAGCTCATCCTGAGCAGCGGGGAGCCCGTCATCTCCATGTGGGGCTGGTCCGGCAGCGACAAGGCGATGACGCTCGCCAAGCTCAAGGAGCTGGTGAAGAAGGGCGAACTGCACTATGTCCAGCTCGGCGGTGGCATGGGCGGCGGCCCGGGTGGGAGCTCCACCGTCGGCTCCGAGGTCACGGCGTGGGTGCAGAAGCACGGCACGGCGGTGAAGGAGAGCGACTACAGCACCGGCACGAGTGGGGACCCGGCCTCCGGCGCCGGCTCCGACTCCGGCTCGGGCTCGGGCTCCGACTCCGACTCCGACTCCGGCTCCGGCTCCGGCTCCTCGTCAGGCACCGGCTCCTCGTCAATGTCCAACTCCGGAATGTCCAACTCCGGCTCGTCGTCAGGGTCCGGGTCGGCCGTCTACCGTCTCGACCCGTCCGACGTCGGCTGATCCGCCATAACCCAGCATGATCGAACGGCCCCCGACTTCTCGGTCCGGGGCCGTTCCCCCGTCCCCGATCATGGAGGCCGGTGTCCGGCGAACGGGTGAAGGGAAACGCAGCGGTGGGCTACTGCCTGGAGATGAGCACCGGCGACATGAGAACGGTGGTGCGGCTGCTCACGGCGGTGGAGCGGACCGCGCAGCAGGAGCGCACGCTCGCCCGGGTGCGCACGGAGTGCGAGCGGACCGACGCCCGCTTCCGGGAGCAGGGCATCGCCCTGGACGTCTCCATCAGCCGGGCCCTGGACGAGCTGATCGACGGCACCCCGAGCACCGACCTCTGTCCGGCGTACAGCTACGCCTTCTACCAGGCCGTGGCGGCGCACTTCTCCGACCCGACCGACCTCGGCACCTGGCGCCGACCGGCCTGGTTCCACGCCATGGACGACGAACTGGCCCGGCACGGCGTACCGTCCGACCTGCTCCCGGGCACGTTCCTGTTCAGCGGTCCGCCGCTGCGGCTGCCGCACCCCGGCGACGCGGTGCCCGCGATCGGCACCCTGCCGGCCCGGCGGGCCGCCGCCCTGGCCGATGCCTACGGGCGCGTGCTCGATCGCCTCGACCCCGAATTCCGTGGTCCGGCCCGCCGGTTCGCCGAGGCTCTGCGCTTCGAGGCGGAGGAGTGGGAGGGGGCGCGGCAGCTCGGGACGAACCCTGACACCCTGCTCTTCTGGTTCCACTGACCTCTGCCGGAACTCTTGACGCCGCCTTTCCCGCCGGAATACTTGCGGTCGGCAGCGCGCCAACTGCCGCGTCTTTCGAGGGCTTTGAGTGAACGGCGGCGCCGCTTGTCCGAGATCCCGAACGTCGTGCGAAGTTTCGCAAACTTCGTGACGACCACCCCCACAGGAGGATCCGCACATGAGACCACGCAAGGCACTCGTGAGTCCGGGCAAGGCACTCGTCGCCGCCCTCACCGCCGCATTGCTGGCGGGCCCCGGCGTCGCCCAGGCCGCGACTCCCCAGGCTCCGCCGGCCCCTGCCCGGGAACGCGCCGCGGCGGCCACCATCACCTGGTCCCTGGTCCGCGCGAGCAACCCCACCGAGGACCAGCGCTCGGCCTACGACCTCATCACGAAGGCCATGAACGCGGCGGTGGCCCGCTACAACAACCTCAGCGACCTGGGCAAGACCCTCACCGTCCGCTACGAACCGGGCGTCCCCACCGCAGACGGCAACATCAACGGCACGATCCGCTTCGGCAGCAACCGCAGCTACATGAGCGAGCGGACGGCCCTGCACGAGATCGCCCACACCATCGGCGTGGGGACCAGCTCGGGCTGGTCCCGCCTGGGCGGCAGCGGCACCTGGACCGGCGGCCAGGCCACCGCGCTGGTCAAGCAGTACGACGGCTCGGGCGCCAAGATCTCCACCGGCGGCGGCCACTTCTGGCCCTACGGCCTGAACTACGACAACGAGTGGTCGGGCACGGCGGCCGACCGCCATGTCCGCATCGTCGCCGCGATGGTCCGCGACGGGCTGTAGCCGAGCAGGCGGGGCTCGGCCGGCGCTCATCCCAGGTGCGTCGGCACGAACATCCGCACACGGCCGGGGCAGGACCACCGACGGCACGTGCGCCTGGAGTGCCTTCGCCAGGTCCTGCTCCAGGCTCTCCGGGGTCGTCCGGACCCCGGAGACGCCGCAGGACTTCGAAGGACGACGCAGTCCGGCCGGGTCAGCTCCGTCGCGGTCGCCTCACCGAAAGCGTCGTTCATGTACTCGCCGCCCACACCTGCGCCGAGTGCATGCGGTTGGGGCGGGGACTGTTTTTGGTAAGTCAACTCGCGTAGAAGACGCTCGACTTGTCGGTTTCCGTCATCTGATTGCCATGTCGGATTCATTTACACGGCAGCATGTTCATGTCACTCTCCCGATTGCCGCCTCCGATCAACCCGCGTAGATGGGACCCCACATGCTGGCGACAAGACGGATACGCCGATGGAAGCCCGCGGCTCTGGCCACGGCCGCCGCCCTGGCCGGCCTCACCGCGTCCACCCTGACCGCTACCCCAGCCGCGGCCACGACGACCGCGTACGACACGACGTACTACAAGAACGCGGTCGGTAAAACGGGCCCCGGTCTCAAGTCCTCCCTGCACACCATCATCAGCAGCCAGACGAAGATCTCGTACTCCGCGGTCTGGAACGCCCTCAAGGTCACCGACCAGGACCCGAACAACAGCAACAACGTGATCCTGCTGTACAGCGGCGCCTCGCGCAGCAAGTCCCTCAACGGCGGTGACCTCGGCGACTGGAACCGCGAGCACACGTGGGCCAAGTCCCACGGCGACTTCGGCGAGGTGACCGGCCCCGGCACCGACCTGCACCACCTGCGCCCGGCGGACGTGCAGGTCAACAGCATCCGCGGCAACAAGGACTTCGACAACGGCGGCAGCGCGGTCAGCGGCGGGGGCGGCAGCCTCACGGACTCCGACTCCTTCGAGCCGCGCGACGCCGACAAGGGCGACGTGGCCCGCATGATCCTGTACATGGCCGTGCGCTACGACGGCGGCGACGGCTTCGCCGACCTCGAGCCGAACGAGAAGGTCGACAACGGCAGCAACCCCTACATGGGCAAGCTCTCCGTCCTCAAGCACTGGAACGAGCAGGACCCGCCGAGCGCCTTCGAGGAGAAGCGCAACCAGGCCATCTACGACACCTACCAGCACAACCGCAACCCGTTCATCGACCACCCGGAGTGGGTCGAGGCGATCTGGTAGCGACTACCGTGACTGAACTCCCTTCCTATGGGGGGAGTTCAGCCCGGCCCACCGAACATGCCCATCCAGAGCCGCCGCTCCGGCTCGTCGAGGTCCGGCCGCCGCTCTTCGTGCTCGGGCAGCCCGGTCCGCAGCAGCCGCCAGAAGTCCTCCCGGTGCCCGGACACCTTCACGAGGGCCAGTTCATGGGCGATGACGTAGTCGACCAGGTGCATGGGCAGCCGGAAGAGCGGCCGCCCGGGACTCATCAGACCTCGGCGCTCGACCCGGTCTGCGGCAGCCGGTACGAAAGGTCGTCGCGCGCAGCCGATCGGGTGATCAGTCCGCTCCCAGGTGCGTCGGCGCGAACATCCGCAGCACCGCCGGGAGCAGGACCACCGAGGGCCCGGGCGCCGCAAGCGCCTTGGCGAGGTCCTGCTCCAGGTTCTCCGGGGTCGTCCGGGCCCCGGGGACGCCGAAGGACTCCGCCAGGGCCACGTAGTCGGGCCGGGTCAGTTCCGTCGCCGTCGCCTCGCCGAACGCGTCATGCATGTATTCGCGCAGGATGCCGTAGCCGCCGTCGTCGACGATCAGCCAGGTGACGTTCAGGTCGTACTGGCGGGCCGTGGCCAGCTCGGCGATGGAGTACAGGGCCCCGCCGTCACCGGAGACGGCGAGGACCGGGCGGGTCGGGTCGGCCGCCGCCGCCCCGAGTGCGGCGGGGAAGGCGTAGCCGAGGCCGCCGGCGCCCTGCGCGGAGTGCATGTGGTTGGGGCCCTTGGCGTCGAAGGCCGACC
Source organism: Streptomyces sp. NPDC013187 (assembly GCF_042899705.1). NCBI lineage: Bacteria > Bacillati > Actinomycetota > Actinomycetes > Kitasatosporales > Streptomycetaceae > Streptomyces > Streptomyces sp. NPDC013187. The sequence goes on from NZ_JBIBAF010000002.1 coordinate 382,591, forward strand.
AGGCCCAGTACGCGAGGATCGTCATGTCCCAGAAGGACGGGGAGCTCGCGGGGAGCGCCCTGCGGACGGACGCCAGCACGTCCTGCTCCAGGGTGAGTTCCTGGGCGGCGATGCGCTCGGCGACCTTGGCGAGCACCTCCCGGACCCGGTCGGCGGCCATCGCGTCCTCGCGGTCCGGCACGGTCTCCAGCAGCGCCTGCAACGCCAGCCGCGCGTCCGCGTGGATGCCCAGCGCGGGGTGGTTCGACTCCAGCTTGCCGAGGTCCGCCTCGATCTGGATGATCCGGCCGCGCGGTGTGAACGTGTGGTAGTTCGAGGAGAGTTCGCCGAGCCCCGAGCCGACGACCAGGAGGACGTCGGCGTCCTCCAGGAAGTCCGTGGTGTGCCGGTCCTCGATCCAGGACTGGAGCGACAGCGGGTGCGTCCAGGGGAAGGCGCCCTTGCCGCCGGGCGTGGTGACGACCGGCGCCCGGAGCCGCTCCGCCAGCTGCTTCAGCTTGCCGGAGGCGTCCGCCCGGACCACTCCCCCGCCCGCGATGATCGCCGGACGGACGGCCTTGGACAGCAGGTCGGCGGCCACGGCGGTCAGTTCGGGGCGCGGCGGCAGCTCCTCGGGGAAGGCGTCCCCGCCGGTCACGACGGGGATCGCCGTCTCGGCGAGCAGCACGTCCTGCGGGATCTCCACCCAGACCGGTCCGTGCGGGGCGCTCAGCGCCGACGTCCAGGCCGCCTCGATCGCGGAGGGGATCTGCGACTGGGTGCGGACGGTGTGCACGGACTTCACCACACCCCGGAACGAGGCGGCCTGGTCCGGCAGTTCGTGGAGGTAGCCGTGCCGGCCGCCGCCGAGACCCGCGGTCGGGACCTGGCTGCTGATCGCCAGCACGGGCGCGGAGGCCGCCGCCGCCTCCTGGAGAGCGGCCAGGGAGGTCAGGGCACCCGGCCCCGTCGACAGCAGCAGCGGCGCGGCCTCACCGGTGATCCGGCCGTACGCGTCCGCCGCGAACCCGGCGTTGTTCTCCACCCGCAGGCCGATGTACCTGAGGTCCGAGCGGCGCAGCGCGTCGAACACGCCGAGGGCGTGCTGGCCGGGCAGCCCGAAGACGGTCGTCGTGCCCAGCCCGGCCAGCGTCTCCACGACCAGGTCTCCGCCCGTGCGGCCGGGAGGAGGGTTCAGGGCGGCCTCCGTCTGGGCGGGCGTCGGGCGGAGCACCAGGTCGTGGTCGTGGGTCACTTGGCTTCCGAGTCCTTCCGGGCCGCGGCGATCTGGCGGGACATGATCGTGGTCAGTTCGTACGCCGTGTGGGACGCGGCCACCGACGTGATCTCCGCGTGATCGTACGCGGGGGCCACCTCGACCACGTCCGCGGAGACCAGGTTGCAGGAGGCCAGCCCGCGCAGGATCTCCAGCAGTTCGCGGGAGGTCATGCCGCCGGCCTCGGGGGTGCCGGTGCCGGGGGCGTGGGCCGGGTCGAGGCAGTCGATGTCGATGGAGATGTACAGCGGGCGGTCGCCGATGCGCTGGCGGAGCTGGTCGGCGACCTCGTCGGCGCCGCGCCGGTAGACGTCGGCCGAGGTGACGATGCCGAAGCCCATCTTCTCGTCGTCGGTGAGGTCCTGCTTGCCGTAGAGCGGGCCGCGGGTGCCGACGTGGGACAGGGCGGAGGTGTCGAGGATGCCCTCCTCGACCGCGCGGCGGAACGGGGTGCCGTGCGTGTACTCGGCGCCGAAGTAGGTGTCCCAGGTGTCGAGATGGGCGTCGAAGTGCAGCAGGGCGACCGGGCCGTGCTTCTTCGCGACCGAGCGCAGCAGGGGCAGCGCGATGGTGTGGTCGCCGCCGAGGGTCATCAGGCGGGCGCCGGTGCCGAGCAGGTCGTCGGCGGCGGCCTCGACGGTCTCGACGGCCTCGTTGATGTTGAACGGGTTCACGGCGATGTCGCCGCCGTCCGCGACCTGGGCGAGGGCGAACGGGGAGGCGTCCTGCGCCGGGTTGTACGGGCGCAGCAGCCGGGACGCCTCACGGATCGCGTTGCCGCCGAAGCGGGCGCCCGGCCGGTACGAGACGCCCGAGTCGAACGGCACGCCCACGACCGCGACGTCGGCCCGGCCGACCTCGTCGAGCCGGGGCAGCCGAGCGAAGGTCGCCGGTCCCGCGTACCGGGGAACGCGGGAGGAGTCGACGGGCCCGCGCGGAGTCTCGTTGCTGCTCATGAAGAAATGCCTTCTTTCCTACGCTTCATCGCGTATGTACTGCTTGCCCTATGACTTTACCGGGGTGCCGGGACGGGTTCGGACGCGAGTTCGGGAGACCGCCCGGCGAGCCGCTCGCGCCAGGCGGTGAGGACGGCGGCGTCGGTGGCGGGGGTGGCCGTCAGCACGACGACCGCGACTGCCCGCGGAGGACGATCGCCGCCATGGTGCCGGAGTACAGGGACGGGCCGAGGCGGCGGCCGGCCGCGAGGAACTCGCTCTTGGAGCGGGCGCGGCGCATGCCCCACCGGCCCATCGCCGGCATGCCGACCAGGTACACGACCATGACGGTGCAGTCGACGGCCACGGGGCCTCCTTCGATCGGTGTCGCCGGCGGGTGACGAGGACTGACCTTAGGTGGCCGGAGAGCGACTGCGAAGTGTACGTTTCATCCATTCGAGCCGGTACTGGATGGAGGGAACGCACACCATGCCGGATCCGGCGGTTCCGCCCACTCCCCCCGTCCCGCTGACCGCGCTGCTGGCCCGCGAGGATCTGGGCCTGCGGCAGGTCGCGGGACCGTCCGCGGAGGGTGTCGTCGTCCACTGGGTGCACACCTCGGAGATGGCGGACCCGTATCCCTATCTGCTGGGCGGGGAGCTGCTGCTCAGCGCCGGCGTGCACATCCCGGAGGCGGCGGACTCGGGGGCCTCCTACTTCGACGACTACGTGTCCCGGATCGTGGCTGCGGGCGGCGCGGCCCTCGGATTCGGGGTCGCGCCGGTGCACGACGCCGTGCCGGAGGCACTGGTCGCGGCCTGCGTCTCGCACGGCCTGCCGCTGCTGGAGGTGCCGCCCCGGACCACCTTCTCGGGAGTGGCCCGGGCGGTCTGGCAGCTGATGGCCCAGGCCCGCCTGGCCGAGCTCCGCCATGTCACCGAGGCCCAGCAGAGCCTCGCCGCCGCCGCGTCCCGCCCCGACCCGGTCCCGTCGGTGCTCCGGCAGCTGGCGCAGCGGCTCGGCGGGTGGGCGGTGCTGTACGGCCCGGAGGGCACGGAGATCGGGCGGGCGGGGCGGGAGCCGGGCGGCGAGGTGCGCGGGGCGCTCACACGGCTGGCGGAGGTGGTACGGCCGGCCGGCGACCCGGGTGAACGCCCCGCCCCCGCCTCCGCGACCGACGCCGTCGCAGGCAGCCACCTCGCCGCCTACGCCCTCGGCGCCGGACACGGTTTCGTGCTCGGGGTGGCCGAGCCCGAACGGGCGGCCGGGGACCACACCATCGCCTCCGCCGCCGCCGTCCTGCTGTCGCTGCTCACCGGCGAGCAGCAGAGCGGCACAGGGGCCGCCCGGTCCTCCGCTCTGGTACGGCTGCTGCTGGGAGCGCCGCCCGAGGAGGTCGCCGCGCTGCTCGGTGACGGGCCGTGGACCGTCGTGCACGCCCGCCCGGACGGTGACGGCGCCCCCGAGCCCCTCGCGGCCTCCGCTCTGGGCGCCGCGCTCGGCTCCGCCCTGGTCGACCCGTCGGGCGACGTCGTGCGCGTCCTGGTCCCGGCCGGCCGGGCACCGGCCCCGCTGCCGGGCTGGACGCTGGGCGTCAGCGCCGCCGTCGCCCCGCACGACTGGCCCACCGCCGACACGCAGGCGGCTCGCGCCCTGGCCCGGGCCCGTGCCACCCGCTCCCCGCTGCTCCGGCACGGCCCGCGTCCCGCCCTGGCCGACCTCGTCCCGTCCGGCGAGGCGGCGGCCCACGCCCACGCCCTCCTCGCCCCCGTCGCGGCCCACCCCGCGCTGACCGAGACCCTGCGCACCTGGCTGTCCCTGCACGGCAGCTGGGACCGTACGGCCGTCGCCCTGTCCGTGCACCGCAACACCGTGCGGCAGCGCATCGCCCGCTGCGCGACGCTGCTGGAGACGGACCTGGACGATCCGGACGTCCGGATGGACCTCTGGTTCGCGCTGCGGCGGATCTGAGGGGCGAGCGGATCTGAGTACGTGAGCGGTGTCCCTCTGAGTACGTGACGCACGTCCCAGCGCTCGATACGCCAGGGACGCCCCCCGTCGGCTGCCTCACAATGGATGCCATGCCGATATCCGGGACACCCAGCCGCGCCGAACTCGTCGAACACCTCGTCAGGACGCGCATCGCGGGCGACGTCGCCACCCCTCGCGAGAACAACCTCTCCCACTACCGCAAGCTGGCGAACAGCGACCGCCATTACTGGCTCGGGCTGGAACTCGGTGACCGCTGGAGCGACGAGCAGGACGTCCTCGCGGTGATGGCGGAGCGGGTCGGTGTGAACGACGACCCCGAATACCGGTACGGCCAGGACACCATCGACCCGGAGCTGACCGTCGACGGTCTGGAGCGGATGGCCGGGCGGCTGCGCAAGGCGGCGGACGGGCAGCAGCGCGTCCTCTTCGCCACCGGCCACCCCGGCGGCCTCCTCGACGTGCACCGCGCGACCGCGTCCGCGCTGCGCGCGGCGGGCTGCGAGATCGTCGTCATCCCGGACGGGCTGACGACGGAGGAGGGTTACGTCATGCAGTTCGCGGACGTGGCGGTCCTGGAGCACGGCGCCACCCTGTGGCACACCCACTCGGGCGAACCGATGAAGGCGATCCTGACGGCCCTGGAGCGCGGGGGACGCCCGCTGCCCGACCTGGTGGTCGCCGACCACGGCTGGGCCGGCTACGCGGGACAGCACGGCGTGGACTCCGTCGGCTACGCCGACTGCAACGACCCGGCCCTCTTCATCGCCGAGGCCGAGGGCACCGTGCAGGTGACGGTCCCCCTCGACGACCACGTGATCAGCCCCCGCCACTACGACCCGATGACGGCGTACCTGCTGGCGGAGGCGGGCCTCAGCTAGGGTCCGGCTCGCGCGGGACGCGGACCACGCCCTCCTGGATCACGGTGATGGCCAGCCGCCCGTCCTGCGTGTAGATCCGCGCCTGCCCCAGTCCCCGGCCGCCGTACGCGGACGGGGACTCCTGGTCGTACAGCAGCCACTCGTCGGCGCGGAAGGGCCGGTGGAACCACATCGCGTGGTCGAGCGAGGCCCCGACGACATCCCCGACGGCCCAGCCGCCGCGTCCGTGCGCGAGCAGCACGGAGTCGAGCAGCGTCATGTCGGAGACGTAGGTGGCGAGGACGACGTGCAGCAGGGGATCGTCCGCGAGCTTGCCGTTGGTGCGGAACCACACCTGCGAGTGCGGCTCGCGCGGCTCGCCGAACCGGCCGTAGGGCGGCTCGTCGACGTAGCGGAGATCGACCGCGGCCCGGGCCTCGAGGAACTTCTCGACCACGACGGGGTCGAGATGCCCGTACCCGCGCAGCCGCTCCTCGCCGGTCGGGAGGGTGACGGGGTCGGGCGAGGCGGGCATCGGCTCCTGGTGATCCAGCCCGTCCTCGTGCACCTGGAACGATGCCGAGAGATGAAAGATCGGCTTGCCGTGCTGGACGGCGACCACCCGGCGGGTGGTGAAGGAGCGGCCGTCGCGGATCCGGTCGACCGTGTAGACGATGGGCGCGCCGGGGTCGCCGGGGCGCAGGAAGTACGCGTGCAGCGAGTGCGCGGGCCGGTCCTCTGGGACCGTGCGCCCGGCGGCGACGAGCGCCTGGGCCGCGACCTGCCCGCCGAAGACCCTGGGGACGACGGCGGACCGGGACCGGCCGCGGAAGATGTCCTCCTCGATCTGCTCCAGGTCGAGCAGATCGAGGAGGCCCTGAAGTGCATTGCTCATGGCAACTGTTGTACCGGCCAATGACTACGGTCGGCTTACAGGCCCATGTCCTTGGCGATGATCGTCTTCATGATCTCGCTGGTGCCGCCGTAGATGCGGTTGACGCGGTTGTCCGCGTACAGGCGGGCGATCGGGTACTCGTTCATGAAGCCGTAGCCGCCGTGCAGCTGGAGGCAGCGGTCGATGACGCGGTGGGCGACCTCGGTGCAGAACAGCTTCGCGGAGGCGGCCTCGGCGGGGGTGAGCTCACCGGCGTCCAGGGCCTCGGTCGCGCGGTCGGCGACGGCCTCGGCGGCGTCCACCTCGGCCTGGCAGGCGGCCAGCTCGAACTTGGTGTTCTGGAAGGACGCGACCGTCTTGCCGAAGACGGTGCGGTCCTGGACGTACTGCTTGGCGAACCGCACGGCGGCCTTGGCCTGGGCGTAGGCGCCGAAGGCGATGCCCCAGCGCTCGGAGGCCAGGTTGTGGCCGAGGTAGTAGAAGCCCTTGTTCTCCTCGCCGAGGAGGTCCTCGACGGGCACCTTGACGTCGACGAACGCCAGCTCGGCGGTGTCGGAGGTCTTCAGGCCGAGCTTGTCGAGCTTGCGGCCGACGGAGTAGCCCTCGGACTTGGTGTCCACGGCGAAGAGGGAGATGCCGTGGCGGCGGTCCTCGGCGGTCGGGGCGGCGGTGCGGGCGCAGACGATCATGCGGTCGGCGTGGACACCGCCGGTGATGAAGGTCTTGGCGCCGTTGAGGACGTAGTGGGTGCCGTCCTCGCTGAGCTTGGCGGTGGACTTCATGCCCGCGAGGTCGGAACCGGTGCCCGGCTCCGTCATCGCGATGGCCCACATCTCCTCGCCGGAGACGAACTTCGGCAGGAAGCGCTTCTTCTGCTCGTCGGTGGCGAGCATCTTGATGTAAGGCAGGGCGAGCAGCACGTGCACGCCGGAACCGCCGAAGGCGACGCCCGCGCGAGCGGTCTCCTCGTACAGGACGGCCTCGAACTTGTGGCTGTCCAGGCCCGCGCCGCCGAACTCCTCGGGCACGTTGATGCCGAAGATGCCCAGCTCACCGAGCTTGTAGTAGAAGTCGCGGGGCGCCTGGCCCGCCGCGAACCACTCGTCGTACACCGGTACGACCTCGGCCTCGATGAAGGCGCGAAGGGTCTCCCGGAACGCCTCGTGATCCTCGTTGAACACCGTACGGCGCACGCCGCCACCTCCAGGACTCCGCATGTCTAAGCGCTTGCTCAGCCAAAGATACCGGCCAGTATTGAGACGCGTCCAGGGTGAGGCCGGGGTGGGCGGGGTAACACTCGTCACGCTGACGGGTCATCCCGTACGGCGAGCCGGTGGTGGGACCGAGCGGTCAGGACGCCGGAGCCATCGCCGGTATGAGGTACAGCTGCCACGGCGAGTACGACTGCACGTGGTACAGGCCCGGCCCCGGCAGCACACCCTGCACCTCGCTGGTCCCCTTGCCGCTCAGCAGGCGCGCCGTGGACGAGAGGTCCTCGCCGAGTGCCTCCACCGCGAAGGGACCGCCGCCCTGATGGCTGAAGAGGAGCTCCCCGGGCCCACCCTCGTAACGGAAGACGTACGACCCGGTGGCCTGCAGGCTGCGCTCGACGACCCGTACACGGTCCGGTGACTGGAGCCACAGCCGCCACGATCCCGACGACTCCACTCGCACGCGGACGCGCCGGGCGCCGTCGGCGGGTACGGGCGTCACCACCCGCTCCACCCTCCGCTCGATCAGCGCACGCCGGCCCGCCGCACCGTCGAGGTACGCCTGGCCCGCACCGTCGCGGAACATGCGCAGGACCAGGAGCACCGGCTCGGCCGAGTCGGTGCGCAGCAGCTCCACTTCACGCGTGCCGCTGCCGCCGGCCCGCCGGGTGTCGGGGGTGTCGGGCGGCCACTCCTTGTACAGCAGCCACTTGGGCGTGGGCCCGGCCGAGGTGCGTCCCGGCCCGCCTGATGCCGGGGCGGCAGGACCCGGACGGGGCGCGAGCCGTGGGGCCGGCGCCGCGGCAGGCTGCGGCGTGGAGCCCGTGGTGATGGGCGGCTGCCCTTCCCGGATCCGTACGGCGTCCGCCGCGCAGACCGGGACCGTCCGGGCCGCGCCGCCGGGGGGCGCCCAGTCGACCTCCGCCGTGGAGGGCCCGTGCCTCGGATCGAAGAAGCACGGCAGCCTGCGCTCCGGCAGCGCCCGGCCCTCCGACCGGGCCACGGCGCAGGCGAGTGCGTACCGTCCGTCGTCCAGGGCCCGGAGAACGTCCGCGGCGTCCTCGCGGTCACGGTCCCCGACGAAGTCGCGCTTCGCCCGGTCGTACGCGTCCAGAGCACGCTGGAAGTCGGCGAGAACGGCGCCGTCGGCCTCTTCCCCGCGGGGCACGAACTGGAACCGGGCAAGCGCCTCACCGAAGTCGGTGATCTCCGCTTCGATGTCCGCCAGTTCCTCGGCGCGCCTGCGCCGGAAGAACCGCAGAAAGCCCAAACGCCCCTCACGACCCACCTGTCGCGCACCCCCCTGGGCATTCATGCCGACGCGCGCATCCTAGCCCGCACCCTGGGTACCCGCCGCGGCGAACGCCCCCCGGGCCATCCGGTGCAACAGCTCGGCCGTGGCCCCCCGCCCGGGGAGCGACCCGCCCCTCCCCAGATGCGGCGTCGAGTTCAGCAGCCCGAACACCGAGTGCACAGCGGACCGGGCCGCGGGCTCCCCGAGCCCCGGGTACACCTCCCGAACGACCCCGACCCACAGCTCCACGTACTGCCGCTGCAGCTGCCGCACCATCTTCCGGTCGCTGTCCCGGAGGCGATCCAGCTCCCGGTCGTGCAGGGTGATCAGAGGCCGGTCATCGAGCGCGAAGTCGATGTGCCCCTCGATCAGCGAGTCGAGGACCACGTCCGCCCGCGCACCCCCGTCCGCCTCCGCGTCCGCCAGCCTCCGCTTCGCCCCCGTCAGCAACTGCCCACTGATCCCCACGAGCAGCTCCGCGAGCATCGCGTCCTTGCCCGCGAAGTGCCGGTACAGCCCGGGCCCGCTGATCCCGACCGCGGCACCTATCTCGTCGACTCCGACCCCATGGAAGCCCCGCTCGGCGAACAGCCGCGCGGCCTCCTTGAGGATCTGCTCACGGCGGGTGGGGGCGTCGGTTCTGGTGGCCATGAAATCAATTCTAGACAGGGAGGTTAGCGGTCGTTAACCTGAAGGAAATGCGTTAACGCTCATTAACAAGGTGAGGGGACCCGCAGGATGCACGAGGCACCGGAGCTCACGAGCGCGGCAGACCCCGCGTCGGAGGCCTTTCGGGCCAACGAGGAGGCGCACCACGCCCTCGTCGAGGAGCTGCGCACCAAGCTCGCCACCGCCGCACAGGGCGGCGGCGAGAAGGCCCGCGCGCGCCACACCGCGCGCGGCAAGCTGCTCCCCCGCGACCGCGTCGACACCCTCCTCGACCCGGGCTCGCCGTTCCTGGAGCTGGCCCCGCTCGCGGCCGACGGGATGTACGAGGGCCAGGCCCCGGCCGCCGGCGTCATCGCCGGCATCGGCCGGGTCAGCGGCCGCGAGACGGTGGTCATCGCCAACGACGCCACGGTCAAGGGCGGCACCTACTACCCGATGACCGTGAAGAAGCACCTCCGCGCCCAGGAGGTCGCCCTCGACAACCGCCTCCCCTGTGTCTACCTGGTGGACTCCGGCGGCGCCTTCCTGCCCATGCAGGACGAGGTCTTCCCCGACCGGGACCACTTCGGCCGCATCTTCTACAACCAGGCCCGTATGTCCGGCGCCGGCATCCCCCAGATCGCCGCCGTCCTCGGCTCGTGCACGGCCGGCGGGGCGTACGTCCCGGCGATGAGCGACGAGGCGGTGATCGTCCGCGACCAGGGCACGATCTTCCTGGGGGGCCCGCCCCTGGTTAAGGCGGCCACGGGCGAGGTCGTCACGGCGGAGGAGCTGGGCGGCGGCGAGGTCCACTCCCGCGTCTCGGGTGTCACGGACCACCTCGCGGAGAACGACGCGCACGCCCTGCGCATCGTCCGCACGATCGTCTCCACCCTCCCCGCCCGCGGGGCCCTCCCCTGGGAGGTCACGGAGGCGACGGAACCCAAGGTCGACCCGCACGGCCTCTACGGCGCGGTCCCGGTCGACTCCCGCACCCCCTACGACGTCCGCGAGATCATCGCCCGGGTCGTCGACGGCTCCCGCTTCGCCGAGTTCAAGTCCGAGTTCGGACAGACCCTGGTCACCGGCTTCGCCCGGATCCACGGCCACCCGGTGGGCATCGTCGCCAACAACGGCATCCTGTTCTCCGAGTCCGCCCAGAAGGGCGCCCACTTCATCGAGCTGTGCGACCAGCGCGGCATCCCCCTCGTCTTCCTCCAGAACATCTCCGGCTTCATGGTCGGCAAGGACTACGAGGCGGGCGGCATCGCCAAGCACGGCGCCAAGATGGTCACGGCGGTGGCGTGCACGCGCGTGCCGAAGCTGACGGTCGTGGTCGGCGGCTCGTACGGCGCGGGCAACTACTCCATGTGCGGCAGGGCGTACTCCCCCCGCTTCCTGTGGATGTGGCCGAACGCCAAGATCTCGGTGATGGGCGGCGAGCAGGCCGCCTCGGTCCTCGCGACCGTCAAACGGGACCAACTGGAGGGCCGCGGCGAGTCCTGGCCCGCGGAGGACGAGGACGCCTTCAAGGCCCCGATCCGCGCCCAGTACGAGCGCCAGGGCAACGCCTACTACGCGTCGGCCCGCCTCTGGGACGACGGTGTCATCGACCCGATGGACACCCGTCAGGTCCTGGGCCTGGCCCTGACCGCCTGCGCCAACGCGCCCCTGGGTGACCCCCAGTTCGGCGTCTTCCGGATGTGAGGGGACGGACGACGATGTTCGAGACAGTTCTGGTGGCCAACCGCGGCGAGATCGCCGTACGGGTGATCCGTACGCTGCGGTCGATGGGCGTGCGCTCGGTGGCCGTCTTCTCCGACGCGGACGCCGACGCCCGGCACGTCCGCGAGGCGGACACGGCGGTCCGGATCGGCCCGGCCCCGGCGTCGATGAGCTACCTGTCGGCGGAGCGCCTGCTGGAGGCGGCGGCCCGCACGGGCGCCCAGGCCGTCCACCCCGGCTACGGCTTCCTCGCCGAGAACGCCGCCTTCGCACGCGCCTGCGCCGAGGCCGGCCTGGCCTTCATCGGCCCCCCGGCGGACGCGATCGCGCTGATGGGCGACAAGATCCGCGCCAAGGAGACGGTCCGTGAGGCCGGGGTACCGGTCGTGCCCGGCGGACGCGACCCGGACCTGGCCGACGCGGCCCGCGAGCTGGGCGCGCCGGTGCTGCTGAAGCCCAGCGCGGGCGGCGGCGGCAAGGGCATGCGACTGGTGCGTGACCTCACCCGGCTGGAGGAGGAGATCGCCTCGGCCCGCCGCGAGGCCCGGGCCTCCTTCGGCGACGACACGCTCCTCGTCGAGCGCTGGATCGACCGCCCCCGCCACATCGAGATCCAGGTCCTGGCCGACGGCCACGGGAACGTGGTCCACCTCGGCGAGCGCGAGTGCTCCCTCCAGCGCCGCCACCAGAAGATCATCGAGGAGGCGCCGAGCGTGCTCCTCGACGAGGAGACGCGCGCCGCGATGGGTGAGGCGGCGGTCCAGGCGGCCCGCTCCTGCGGTTACCGGGGCGCGGGCACGGTGGAGTTCATCGTCCCCGGCAACGACCCCTCGTCGTACTACTTCATGGAGATGAACACCCGCCTCCAGGTGGAGCACCCGGTCACGGAGCTGATCACGGGCCTCGACCTGGTCGAGTGGCAGCTGCGCGTGGCGGCCGGCGAGCCCCTCGGCTTCACCCAGACGGACGTACGGCTGACCGGTCACGCCGTGGAGGCCCGCATCTGCGCCGAGGACCCGGCCCGCGGCTTCCTCCCCTCCGGCGGCACGGTGCTGAGGCTGCGCGAGCCGCAGGGCGACGGCGTCCGCACCGACTCGGGCCTCACCGAGGGCACGGAGGTCGGCAGCCTCTACGACCCGATGCTCTCCAAGGTCATCGCCTACGGCCCCGACCGTGCGACGGCCCTGCGCAAGCTCCGGGCGGCCCTGGCGGAGACGGTCACGCTCGGCGTGCAGACGAACGCCGGGTTCCTGCGCCGTCTGCTCGCCCACCCGTCGGTCGTCTCCGGCGACATGGACACGGGCCTGGTCGAGCGCGAGGTCGAGGGACTGGTCCCCACGGACGTACCGGAGGAGGTGTACGAGGCGGCGGCGGCCGTACGCCTGGAGGCCCTGAAGCCGGAGCAGGGCGGCTGGACGGACCCGTTCTCGGTGCCGAGCGGCTGGCGCCTGGGCGGTGAACCGAAGCCGGCCGCCTTCCACCTGCGGGTGCAGGAAGCCCTGGAGCACACCCCGCGCGGCACCGCCACCGTCACCGACGACCGGGTCGTCGTGACACTCGACGGCGTCCGCCACACTTTCCACCGCGCCGCCGACTGGCTCGGCCGCGACGGCGACGCCTGGCACGTGCGCGACCACGACCCGGTCGCCGCGTCCCTCACCCGCGCCGCCCACGGGGGCGCCGACTCGCTGACCGCGCCGATGCCCGGCACGGTGACGGTGGTGAAGGTCGCGGTCGGTGACGAGGTGAGCGCCGGTCAGAGCCTGCTGGTGGTGGAGGCGATGAAGATGGAGCACGTCATCTCCGCGCCGCACGCCGGAAAGGTCACCGAACTGGACGTGGCACCCGGCACCACGGTCGCCATGGACCAGGTGCTGGCGGTCATCGCACCGCACGAGGAGGCGGCGGAATGACAGTCCCAGGACTTCCGATGGTCGTCCCGAGCAGGGACCTGCCCACCCGGGTCCGCATCCACGAGGTCGGCGCCCGGGACGGCCTGCAGAACGAGAAGGCGACGGTCCCCACGGAGGTCAAGGCGCGGTTCATCCACCGCCTGGCCGACGCCGGCCTGACGACGATCGAGGCGACGAGCTTCGTCCATCCGAAATGGGTCCCCCAGCTGGCGGACGCGGAGCGGCTGTTCCCGCTGGTCGCCGACCTGCCCGTCGCGCTCCCGGTCCTCGTCCCGAACGAGCGCGGCCTGGACCGCGCACTGGCGCTGGGCGCCCGCCGGGTGGCCGTCTTCGCCAGCGCCACGGAGTCCTTCGCCAAGGCCAACCTCAACCGCACGGTGGACGAGGCGCTGGCGATGTTCGAGCCGGTGGTGGCCCGCGCGAAGGCCGATTCGGTCCACGTCCGCGGCTACCTCTCCATGTGCTTCGGCGACCCCTGGGAGGGCGGGGTCCCGGTCCCCCAGGTGGTGCGGGTCTGCCGCGCCCTGCTGGACATGGGCTGCGACGAGCTGAGCCTGGGCGACACGATCGGCGTGGCGACCCCCGGTCACGTCGTCGCGCTCCTCGCGGCCCTGGACGAGGCGGGCGTCGCCCCGTCCGCCCTCGGCGTCCACTTCCACGACACCTACGGCCAGGCCCTCGCCAACACCCTGGCGGCGCTCCAGCAGGGCGTCACGACGATCGACGCCTCCGCGGGCGGCCTGGGCGGCTGCCCGTACGCCAAGTCCGCGACCGGCAACCTCGCCACCGAAGACCTCGTGTGGATGCTGCGGGGCCTCGGCATCGACACCGGTATCGACCTCGGCCGCCTCGTCGCCACGAGCGCGTGGATGGCCGCCCACCTGGGCCGACCCAGCCCGTCCCGCACCGTCCGAGCCCTGTCCCACGAGGACACCGAGGAGCACTGATCACCATGGACTACCGTCTCTCCCCCGAGCTGGAGGAACTCCGCCGTACGGTCGAGGAGTTCGCGCACGAGGTGGTGGCGCCGAAGATCGGCGACTTCTACGAGCGGCACGAGTTCCCGTACGAGATCGTCCGCGAGATGGGCCGCATGGGCCTGTTCGGCCTGCCGTTCCCCGAGGAGTACGGCGGCATGGGCGGTGACTACCTGGCCCTCGGCGTGGCCCTGGAGGAACTGGCGCGGGTCGACTCCTCGATCGCCATCACCCTGGAGGCCGGCGTCTCGCTGGGCGCGATGCCGCTCCACCTCTACGGCACCGAGGCGCAGAAGCGGGAGTGGCTCCCCCGCCTGTGCTCGGGCGAAGTCCTGGGAGCGTTCGGCCTGACGGAGCCGGACGGCGGCAGCGACGCGGGCGCGACCCGCACGACGGCCCGCCTCGACTCCGCCACGAACGAGTGGGTGATCAACGGCACGAAGTGCTTCATCACCAACTCGGGCACGGACATCACGGGCCTGGTGACGGTCACGGCGGTCACGGGCCGCAAGCCCGACGGCAGGCCGCAGATCTCCTCGATCATCGTCCCCTCGGGCACCCCCGGCTTCACGGTCGCGGCCCCGTACTCCAAGGTCGGCTGGAACGCCTCGGACACCCGGGAGTTGTCCTTCACGGACGTCCGGGTCCCGGCGGAGAACCTCCTGGGCGAGGAGGGCCGCGGCTACGCCCAGTTCCTGCGCATCCTCGACGAGGGCAGGATCGCGATCGCGGCCCTGGCGACGGGCCTGGCACAGGGCTGCGTGGACGAGTCGGTCAAGTACGCCAAGGAACGCCACGCCTTCGGCAAGCCGATCGCCGCCAACCAGGCCATCCAGTTCAAGATCGCGGACATGGAGATGAAGGCCCACACGGCCCGCCTTGCCTGGCGCGACGCGGCGGCCCGCCTGGTGTCCGGCGCCTCCTTCAAGAAGGAGGCTGCCCTGGCGAAACTCCACTCGTCCACGGTCGCGGTCGACAACGCCCGAGAGGCCACCCAGATCCACGGCGGCTACGGCTTCATGAACGAATACCCGGTCGCCCGCATGTGGCGCGACTCCAAGATCCTCGAAATCGGCGAGGGCACGAGCGAGGTCCAGCGCATGCTGATCGCGCGGGAGTTGGGGCTGGTGGGCTGATACAGCACCGCCTACCGCTGAAGCCCCGCCGGCTGCACGCCGGTGGGGCTTTACAGCGCGGTCAAGCCATCTGACCTGACCGAGAAGACAGCTCTGGCCCGAGCCGTGACCGGCCGTTTCACGTCGCAGGAGACGCACCGGGCGGAACCGCGGCCCCCTGGTGACTCGGATCACTGCGCGCCTTCGCATCCTCGCCCCCACCCCCGGGCACACACCTCCCGACCCCTGGACAAGATCTCAGGTTAGGCTAACCTAAGGTCGATCTCAGCCACGGGGTTGTCGGCCATGCCCGCAGTGGCTCCGTACGCACGAAAGCAGACCCAGTCATGTCGAACGCCAGAACCGCCCGTTTCTCCCGCCGCGGCCTGCTCGCCGCCGGTGGTGCTCTCGGGCTCGGCGCCCTCGTGACCGCGTGTGGCAGTGAGGACTCCAAGGACGGCGACCAGGACGCGAAGGGCGCCGCCAAGTCCGGCCCCTGGTCCTTCAAGGACGACCGCGGCAAGACCGTGAGCCTTGACCACGTCCCCACGAAGATCGTCGCGTTCACCGGCGTCGCCGCCGCCCTGTACGACTACGGCATCGACGTCAAGGGCGTCTTCGGCCCGACCAAGACCAAGGACGGCAAGGCCGATGTCCAGGCCGGCGACATGGACGTCAGCAAGCTGACCGTCTTCGGCAACCAGTTCGACCAGTTCAACGTCGAGCAGTACGCGGCCTTCCAGCCCGAGGTGCTCATCACCACCACCTTCGACGACGCCGGCACCCTCTGGTACGTCCCGGAGGCGTCCAAGGACAAGATCGCCAAGCTCGCCCCGAGCGTGGCCGTCTCGGTCTTCGACCGGCAGATGCCGAAGCCGCTGCAGCGCATGGCCGAACTCGCCGAGTCGCTCGGCGCCGACCTGAAGTCCGCGAAGGTCGTCGAGGCGAAGAAGCGTTTCGAGGCCGCCTCCGAGCGACTGCGCAAGGCCGCCAAGTCCCGCCCCGAGATCAAGGTGCTGGCCGGCTCCGCCTCGGACGCCATCTTCTACGTCTCGGGCTCCAACTTCTCCATCGACCTGGAGTACTTCAAGGCCCTCGGCGTGAACCTCGTCGAGCCCCCGAAGAAGGCCATGGAGGCCAACGGCGGCTGGTTCGAGAACCTCAGCTGGGAGAACGTCGACAAGTACCCGGCCGACATCATCATGATGGACGACCGCGCCTCGACCATCCAGCCGGCCGACATCACCGAGGCGACCTGGAAGAAGCTCCCCGCGGTCAAGGCCGGCCAGGTCATCGCGCGTTCGCCCGAGCCGATCCTGTCGTACGACAAGTGCACGCCTCTGGTCGAGAACCTCGCCAAGGCGATCGAGAGTGCGAAGAAGGTCGCCTGACGCCTTCCGCGGGAGGCGCGTGAGCAGTAGTGGCGCGTGCGGGCCCGTTGTGACCGCGCGCGCCCTTCCCGCGCCCCTCAGGCCTCCACCCCCTGCCTGAAGACTCATCAGGAGCCCCCATGACCACCGCCGTAGCCGCCCCGTTCCGCTTCTTCTCCCTCCAGGTCCTGCGGACGAGACGGCTCGGGCCCTCCCTGGTCCGTGTCACCTTCGGGGGCCCCGATCTGCACGCCTTCCACTCCGACGGGCGTGACCAGTCCCTGTCGCTGTTCCTGCCGCACCCCGGGCAGCCCGAGCCGGTCGTCCCGCTCGAACTCGGGGACGGCTGGTGGCAGGGCTGGCGTGAACTCCCGGACGACGTACGGGCCGTGATGCGCTCCTACACCCTGCGCGACCTGCGCCGGGACCCGGACGAGATCGACATCGACTTCGCCCTGCACGGCATCGGGCCGGACGCCTCCGTCCAGGCCGGCCCGGCCTCCCGCTGGGCCGCCCGCGCCTGCGCCGGGGACCGGGTCCTGCTGCTCGGCCCGGCCATCGCCGACAACCGGGCGATCCGCTTCCGGCCGCCCGAGGACACCGACCTCGTCGTCGTCTGGGGCGACGAGACCGCCGTGCCGGCCGCCTCGGCCATCGTCGAGTCGCTGCCGGCCGGTACCCGTGCCCGGGTCTGGCTGGAGGTCCCGCACGCCGGCGACATCCAGGACCTGGCGACCGAGGCCGACGCCGAGATCACCTGGCTGGTCAGGGAGGAGGGGAGCGCCAAGGGGTCCCCCATGGCGCTCGACGCCCTCCGCGACGGTCGACTGCCGTCGGCCGAGCGGCCGTACGTCTGGATCGCCGGCGAGTCCGGGTGCGTGAAGGAGTTGCGCCGGCACTTCGTGCGCGAGCTCGGGATCGACCGCCGCAGGGTGACGTTCGTCGGCTACTGGCGCCGTGGTGTGAGCGAGGAGCAGCTGCGGGCGGAGGCGTAGCCGCAGCTCACCGGCACTGAAGTGACACGAGTGACCACGGTCACGGCAGGGCCCGCCGTCAGCTCGATCAAGTTAGGTTAGGCTTACCTAAGTTCTGGACGCCGGAGACCAGCCCATCCCGTCCCACACCGGACTGTCCCCACCGGAGGACCCCCACATGCGCTCGCACCTGCTCAACGACACCACCGCGGAGCAGTACCGCCGCTCCGTGACCGAAGGAGTCGAGCGGGTGGCCGCCAAACTCGCCGCCACCGACCGGCCGTTCACCGGCATCAGCGTCGACGCCCTCTCCCCCCGCATCGACGAGATCGACCTCGACCAGCCGCTGCACGACACCACCGCGGTGCTCGACGAACTGGAGGACGTCTACCTCCGGGACGCGATCTACTTCCACCACCCCCGCTACCTGGCACACCTCAACTGCCCGGTCGTCATCCCGGCCGTGCTCGGCGAGGCCGTCCTGTCCGCCGTGAACTCCTCCCTGGACACCTGGGACCAGTCGGCCGGCGGCACGCTCATCGAGCGGAAACTGATCGACTGGACGACCGAGCGGATCGGTCTCGGCCCGGCCGCCGACGGCGTGTTCACCTCCGGCGGTACCCAGTCCAACCTCCAGGCGCTGCTGCTGGCCCGCGAGGAGGCCAAGACCGACAGCCTCGCCAAACTGCGCATCTTCGCCTCCGAGGTCAGCCACTTCAGCGTGAAGAAGTCCGCGAAGCTGCTCGGCCTCGGCCAGGACGCCGTGGTCTCCATACCCGTCGACCACGACAAGCGCATGCAGACCGTCGCCCTGGCCCGCGAGCTGGAGCGCTGCACGGAGGCCGGCCTCGTCCCCATGGCCGTCGTCGCCACCGCCGGCACCACCGACTTCGGCTCCATCGACCCGCTGCCCGAGGTCGCCGAGCTGTGCGAGCAGTTCGGCACCTGGATGCACGTCGACGCCGCCTACGGCTGCGGCCTGCTGGCCTCCCTGAAGCACCGGGACCGCATCAGCGGCATCGAGCGCGCCGACTCGGTCACCGTCGACTACCACAAGTCCTTCTTCCAGCCGGTGAGTTCCTCGGCCGTGCTGGTGCGGGACGCCGCCACGCTGCGCCACGCCACCTACCACGCCGAGTACCTCAACCCGCGGCGCATGGTGGAGGAGCGCATCCCCAACCAGGTGGACAAGTCCCTGCAGACCACCCGTCGCTTCGACGCCCTGAAGCTGTGGATGACCCTGCGGACCATGGGCGCCGACGGCATCGGGCAGCTCTTCGACGAGGTGTGCGACCTGGCCCGGGAGGGCTGGAAGCTGATCGCCGCCGACCCGCGCTTCGACGTCGTCGTCGAGCCGAGCCTGTCGACGCTGGTCTTCCGCTACATCCCGGCGGCCGTCACCGACCCCGCCGAGATCGACCGCGCCAACCTCTACGCCCGCAAGGCCCTGTTCGCCTCCGGTGACGCCATCGTCGCGGGCACCAAGGTCGGCGGCCGTCACTACCTGAAGTTCACCCTGCTCAACCCCGAGACGCAGGCGTCCGACATCGCCGCCGTCCTCGATCTGATCGCCGGCCACGCCGAGCAGTACCTGGGAGAGTCCCTTGACCGCGCGTCCTGAAAACCCGACCAGAACCCATGACTTCGTGGGGATCGGGCTCGGCCCGTTCAACCTCGGCCTGGCCTGCCTCACCGAACCCATCGACGCGCTCGACGGTGTCTTCCTGGAGTCGAAGCCCGACTTCGAGTGGCACGCGGGCATGTTCCTGGACGGCGCCCACCTCCAGACCCCGTTCATGTCGGACCTGGTCACCCTCGCCGACCCCACGTCCCCGTACTCCTTCCTGAACTACCTGAAGGAGAAGGGCCGGCTCTACTCGTTCTACATCCGCGAGAACTTCTACCCGCTGCGCGTCGAGTACGACGACTACTGCCGCTGGGCCGCGAACAAACTGAGCAGCATCCGCTTCGGGACGACGGTGGCGGAGGTGACGTACGAGGACGAGCTCTACGTCGTGCGGACCACCGCCGGAGACATCTACCGGGCCCGTCACCTCGTCCTCGGCACCGGCACCCCGCCCCACATACCCGAGGCCTGCCGGGGCCTGGCCGGCGACTTCATCCACAACTCCCGCTACCTGGACAACAAGGCGGAGCTGCAGAAGAAGGACTCGATCACCCTGGTCGGCTCAGGCCAGTCGGCCGCCGAGATCTACCAGGACCTGCTCAGCGAGATCGACGTCCACGGCTACCGGCTGAACTGGGTCACCCGCTCCCCGCGCTTCTTCCCGCTGGAGTACACCAAGCTCACGCTGGAGATGACGTCCCCGGAGTACGTCGACTACTTCCGCGAGCTGCCCGAGGCGACCCGCTACCGCCTCACGGCCGAGCAGAAGGGCCTGTTCAAGGGCATCGACGGCGACCTCATCAACGAGATCTTCGACCTGCTCTACCAGAAGAACCTCGGCGGCCCGGTCCCCACCCGGCTGCTCACCAACTCCGCGCTGACCAGCGCCCGGTACGAGAGCGGCACCTACACCCTGGGCTTCCGCCAGGAGGAGCAGGGCAAGGACTTCGAGCTGGAGTCACAGGGCCTGGTCCTGGCCACCGGCTACAAGTACGCCGAGCCGGAGTTCCTGGCCCCCGTAAAGGACCGGCTGGTCTACGACTCGCAGGGCAACTTCGACGTCGCCCGCAACTACGCGATCGACGTCACCGGCCGGGGGATCTTCCTGCAGAACGCCGGGGTCCACACGCACAGCATCACCAGCCCCGACCTGGGGATGGGCCCGTACCGGAACGCGTACATCATCCGCGAGCTGCTCGGCAGCGAGTACTACCCGGTGGAGAAGACGATCGCGTTCCAGGAGTTCGCCGTATGAGCGCCGCCACCGGCATCGGAACGCTCACCGTCCGTCCGCTCGACCCGCTGAAGGACGCCGAGCTGCTGCACTCCTGGGTCACCCACCCCAAGGCGGCCTACTGGATGATGCAGGACGCCGCGCTCGAGGACGTCGAGCGCGAGTACATGCGGATCGCGGCGCACGAGCACCACGACGCCTACCTCGGACTGCACGAGGGCCGGCCCGCGTTCCTGATGGAGAAGTACGACCCCCGGTACGTCGAGCTGGTCGGGCTGTACGACCCGGAGCCCGGAGACGTCGGCATGCACTTCCTGGTCGCGCCGACCGACCGGCCGATCCACGGCTTCACCAGGGCCGTCATCACGACCGTGATGGACGAGCTGTTCGCCGACCCGCGCACCCGCAGGGTCGTGGTGGAGCCCGACGTGAGCAACAAGGCAGTCCACGCGCTCAACGAGGCCGTCGGCTTCGTGGCCGAGCGTGAGATCGACAAGCCGGAGAAGCGCGCGCTGCTGAGCTTCTGCACGCGCGCACAGTTCCTGGCCGCCCGAGGAGTAGCCGTATGACCCTGTCCGACGCCGTAGCGCATCTGTCCCCCCACCGCTGGGCGCGGGCCAACCGCCTCCTGATCCGCAAAGCGCTCGCCGAGTTCGCACACGAGCGGCTGATCAACCCCGAGCAGGACGGGGAGAGTTACGTCGTCCGCAGTGACGACGGCCTGACGAGCTACCGCTTCTCCGCGACCCGCCGCGCCCTGGACCACTGGCAGGTCGACGCCGACTCGATCACCCGCCACCGGGACGGCACCGAGGTCCCGCTCGCCGCACTGGACTTCTTCATCGAACTGCAGAAGTCCCTGGGCCTGAGCGACGACATCCTGCCGGTCTACCTGGAGGAGATCTCCTCCACGCTCTCCGGCACCTGCTACAAGCTCACCAAGCCGGACGTCACGGCGGCCGAGCTCGCCCGCGGTGACTTCCAGGCCATCGAGACCGGCATGACCGAGGGCCACCCCTGCTTCGTCGCCAACAACGGCCGGCTCGGCTTCGGCATCCACGAGTACCTGTCGTACGCGCCGGAGACGGCGAGCCCGGTCCGGCTGGTGTGGCTGGCCGCCCACCGCTCACGGGCGGCCTTCACGGCCGGGGTCGGCATCGAGTACGAGTCGTTCCTGCGCGAGGAACTCGGCGCGGAGACGGTCGAGCGCTTCCACGGCGTCCTGCGCGACCAGGACCTGGACCCCGACGACTACCTGCTGATCCCGGTCCACCCCTGGCAGTGGTGGAACAAGCTCAGCGTCACCTTCGCCGCCGAGGTGGCCCGCCGGCACCTGGTGTGCCTGGGAGAGGGCGACGACGAGTACCTGGCCCAGCAGTCCATCCGGACCTTCTTCAACCGGACCAGCCCCGAGAAGCACTACGTCAAAACCGCCCTGTCGGTCATCAACATGGGCTTCATGCGCGGCCTGTCGGCGGCGTACATGGAGGCCACCCCGGCCATCAACGACTGGCTGGCCCAGCTCATCGAGGGCGACCCGGTACTGCGGTCCACGGGCCTGTCGATCATCCGGGAGCGGGCGGCGGTCGGCTACCGGCACCTGGAGTACGAGCAGGCCACCGACCGCTACTCGCCCTACCGCAAGATGCTCGCCGCGCTGTGGCGGGAGAGCCCGGTGCCGTCCCTGAAGGACGGCGAGTCCCTGGCCACCATGGCGTCCCTGGTGCACGTCGACCACGAGGGCGCGTCCGTCGCGGGCGCGCTGATCGAGCAGTCGGGCCTCGCCCCGAAGGAGTGGCTGCGCCGCTACCTCCAGGCCTACTTCACACCCCTCCTGCACAGCTTCTACGCCTACGACCTGGTGTTCATGCCGCACGGCGAGAACGTCATCCTGGTGCTGAAGGACGGGGTCGTGCAGCGCGCGATCTACAAGGACATCGCCGAGGAGATCGCGGTCATGGACCCGGACGCGGTGCTCCCGCCGACGGTCGAGCGGCTCCGTGTGGAGGTTCCGGAGGACAAGAAACTCCTGTCGATCTTCACGGACGTCTTCGACTGCTTCTTCCGCTTCCTCGCGGCGAACCTCGCCTCGGAGGGGATCCTGGCGGAGGACGACTTCTGGCGCACGGTCGCGGAGGTCACCCGCGCCTACCAGGAGTCGACGCCCGGACTCGCCGACAAGTTCGAGCAGTACGACATGTTCGCCCCCGAGTTCGCCCTCTCCTGCCTCAACCGCCTCCAGCTCCGCAACAACGAGCAGATGGTCGACCTCTCGGACCCGTCCGGCGCCCTCCAGCTGGTCGGCAACCTGAAGAACCCGATCGCGGAGTTCTGACCAGCCCCCATACGGACGAGCACCCCGGAGTACGGTCCTCCGGGGTGCTCGTCGTCGTGCTGCACAACGCCGCTGCCGCTATGCCGACCGACTGCCACGGGGTGGGTCCACGGATCGAGGCCCTGGCACGGCGTTGCCGGGTGGCGAGGTCGGCGTCCGCAGCCGCCGACTCGGGAGATCCCCACGGTTCCTCCAGCGCGGCCCGAAGGGCGCTGACGGCATCCGCACCGATGCGCCCGGCGAGCGCGGCTTCGTCCAAGGTCACCACGCCCGCGGCGACGAGCTCATGGACCCGCTGGTGCGCAGTCGGCGAGCTGACGCCCAGGCGCCGGGCCCACCTCTTGTGAGTCGGGTGGAACAATCCATCCCATGGCGGAAATCATCCAGAAGGACGGCACGTGGGCCTTCGACGGGGACGCGCTGCGGCTGACTCCCGGACGGGACAAGAACGTCAGTGTGTTACGCAGGGAGTTGGGTGAACTGATCGTCCCCTCAAGGGCGTTGGCCGGCATCGCCCTGGAGCAGGGCAAGAAGTCGGGGCGGCTCAGGCTGCGGCTGCGCGACGGCGCCGATCCGCTGCTGCACGCCACGGGCGGCCGGCTCACCGAGCCCCACGACCCGTACCAGCTGATCGTGGAGTCCGACCGCTACGGCGTCGCCGAGTACTTCGTGGACGAGGTTCGCAACGCACTGCTCCTCGACCAGGTCCCCGCCGGGCCGGTCGACACGTATCTGCTGCCGGGCCCCTCCGTCCCGCTGTCGGTCTCCGCCGGGGACGGCACCGCCGGTTTCGACGGCGAGCGCATACGCCTGGAGTGGAACTGGAAGACGGAGGACGCCAAGGCCGCCGCCGGCGCCCGTACGCTCGCGCTCACCGACATCACGGGCGTGGAGTGGCATCCCGCGGCCGGTCTGGAGAACGGGCACCTGCGTTTCACCGTGCGGCACGCGCCCACCAAGACCCCGCCCAAGTACGACCCCAACGCCGTGGAGCTGTGGGGCTTCAAGAAGGACCCGCTGATGGCGTTGGTCGCGGCGGCGGTCCAGGCCAGGCTTCCGCACCCGGCCCGGGCCGCCGCGGACCCGGTGGACGCGCGTCCGGAGCCGCCTTCTGCTCCGGACGCGTCCGCCGAGGCCGACCACGACGCCCTGCTGCGCCGCCTGCGCGAGCTCGGCGAGCTGCACCGCACGGGCGTGCTGACGGACGAGGAGTTCACCCTGGCCAAGCAGGCGATCCTCAAGCGGATGTAGCGCCCGCGGCTACTTCGCCCGGCGCGCAACCGTGAAGTGGTCGACCTGGTCACCGCTCTCGGCGATGCCGCGCACCGTCAGCGTGGCCAGGCGCCCCTTCGGTGCGGGGGTGACGTCCACGCGCAGGAAGGAGTAGTCGAGGTAGCGCACCCGGGACCAGGCGACGGTCTCGTTCTGCTTGCCGCCCTTGACGTTGACGAACGAGGCCACGGAGTCCACGTCGTGCTCGTTGCCCTCGTACGACAGCGGGGCGCTGAACGCGTAGAGGCTGCGTCCGGCCGCACCGGCCGTCACGTAGACCACGCCGTCGGTCTCGGGATAGGCCGTGCCGCCGATCGGGAGCTTCTTGGCGACCTTGTCGCCCTTGATCACGTCGGTGCGCTCGTACTGGTGGTTGTGGCCGTTGATGACCAGGTCCACGGTGTACTTCTCGAAGAGCGGCACCCACTCCTGCCGGACCCCGCCCTCGGACGCGTGGGAGGTGGAGGTGCAGTAGGCGCAGTGGTGGAAGAACACGACGATGAAGTCGACGTCGTGGGAGGCCCGGTACTTCTTGAGCTGGGCCTCCAGCCACGTGGTCTGGGTGCCTCCGGAGATGCCGAGGTTGGCGGGGATCTCGAAGGAGATGTCGTTGGCGTCGAGGGAGATGACCGCGGTGTTGCCGTGGACGAAGGAGTAGACGCCCGGCAGGTTCTTCTTGTCGGGGCCGTTGTCCGGCAGCGTCCAGCGGGCCTCCTCGCCGCCGTAGCCGTTGGGCGAGTACCAGGCCTCCATGTCGTGGTTGCCGTAGGCGGGCATCCACGGGACGGACTTGGCGACGGATTCGGTCTGGGCGAGGAACTGGTCCCAGATCCGGGAGTCGAAGCCGGTGTCGGAGGTCTGGCCGGAGCCGGACGGGTCGGCGTAGGCGATGTCGCCGGCGTGCAGGTGGAAGGCCGGGTTCTGGCCGAGCAGCAGGCTGTTGTTGGCCAGGCCGTGGTAGCTGACGCCCTCGTCGCCGAAGGCCGTGAAGGTGAACGGCGCCTTGTGCGCGGGGGCGGTGGTGAAGGTGCCGAGGGTGCCCAGCAGGTGCGGTGCCGCCGGGTCGAAGCCCTGGTGGCCGACGCCGTAGTAGTAGGTACGGCCCGGCTTCAGACGGCTCAGCTTGGCGTGGACGTAGTACTGGGTGTGGTTGCCGCTCGCGCCGACTCCGGCGGGCGTGAAGAGGGTGCGGACCTCGGCGTCGATCTTGCGGGAGAGGTCCGTGGGGTGGGCGCCGATCCGGATGAAGGGCTTCTTGACGGCGACCGGGACCTGCCAGGAGACGGTCATCTCCGTGCGCGGGTCGGTGCCGTAGGCGAGGTGACGGCCGAAGGGGGCGACGAGAGCGCCGTCGACGGACGCGGTCGCCGGGGCTGTGCGGGCGGTCGGTACGGCGGCCTGTGCGGTGGCACCGGGCACGAACGCGCCACCCGCGACGGCGCCGAGCGTGACGGCGCCGCCTCTGATCATCGTGCGCCGGGAGAATTTGGCGTGCAGGTACTCGTGCTGCTCGGCCATGCTCATGTGCTCGGCGAGCCGCTCGGGTACGCCCATACGAGGAGTGTCCATGGCGTCCAAAAATCGACGCCTCGGGCAACGGGATCCCTGACGTCCGGTGGACGGATCACGAACAGGCACTCATGACACGTTCAACGTTCCCCCAAAGGCTCCCCACAGAGGTCTGCCCGAAATCGGGCAGAATTCTTGCGAAAGCGTCGCCGGTGCCCCAAGATCTAGCGAGTGCACGACGAACTGGTTGATCATCTGACGCGGTCCACCGCCCTCGGCCGGGGCGAGGCACTGCGCGTGATCCAGGACGTGCTCGCCTACTTCGACGAGACGACCGAGGAATACGTCCGTCGCCGCCACCGCGAGCTCCAGGCCCAGGGCCTGGTCAACGCGGAGATCTTCGAACGGATCGAGGCGGACCTCAAATACCGCGCGGTGGCCCCGCCGGAGCTCTCGCTCCGGCAGCTGCGGCGCATCGTCTACGGCTAGGAATACGTATACATGTGCGGAATCGTCGGTTACATCGGGAAGCGTGACGTCGCGCCCCTCCTCCTGGAGGGCCTCCAGCGCCTTGAGTACCGCGGCTACGACTCCGCGGGCATCGTCGTCACCTCCCCGAAGACGTCCGGCCTGAAGATGGTCAAGGCCAAGGGCCGCGTCCGCGACCTGGAGGCGAAGGTCCCGGCCCGCTTCAAGGGCACGACCGGCATCGCCCACACCCGGTGGGCCACCCACGGCGCCCCGTCCGACGTCAACGCCCACCCGCACCTGGACGCCGAGGGCAAGGTCGCCGTCGTCCACAACGGCATCATCGACAACGCCTCCGACCTGCGCCGCAAGCTGGAGGCGGACGGCGTCGAGTTCCTCTCCGAGACCGACACCGAGGTCCTGGTCCACCTCATCGCCCGCTCGCAGGCGACCAAGCTGGAGGACAAGGTCCGCGAGACCCTCCGGCTCATCGAGGGCACGTACGGCATCGCCGTCATGCACGCCGACTTCCCCGACCGGATCGTCGTCGCCCGCAACGGCTCCCCGGTCGTCCTCGGCATCGGCGAGAAGGAGATGTTCGTCGCCTCGGACATCGCCGCGCTGGTCTCGCACACCCGCCAGATCGTCACCCTCGACGACGGCGAGATGGCCACCCTCAAGGCCGACGACTTCCGCACCTACACCACCGAGGGCACCCGCACCACGGCGGAGCCCACCACCGTGGAGTGGGAGGCCGCCTCCTACGACATGGGCGGCCACGACACGTACATGCACAAGGAGATCCACGAGCAGGCCGACGCCGTGGACCGCGTGCTGCGCGGCCGCATCGACGACCGCTTCTCCACCGTGCACCTGGGCGGCCTCAACCTGGACGCCCGCGAGGCCCGACGCATCCGCCGCGTGAAGATCCTCGGCTGCGGCACCTCGTACCACGCGGGCATGATCGGCGCCCAGATGATCGAGCAGCTGGCCCGCATCCCCGCCGACGCCGAGCCGGCCTCGGAGTTCCGCTACCGCAACGCGGTCGTCGACCCCGACACCCTCTACGTCGCCGTCTCCCAGTCCGGCGAGACCTACGACGTGCTGGCCGCCGTGCAGGAGCTCAAGCGCAAGGGCGCGCGCGTCCTGGGCGTGGTGAACGTGGTCGGCTCGGCCATCGCCCGTGAGGCGGACGGCGGCATCTACGTGCACGCCGGCCCCGAGGTCTGCGTCGTCTCCACCAAGTGCTTCACCAACACCACGGTGGCCTTCGCCCTCCTCGCCCTCCACCTCGGCCGCACCCGTGACCTGTCGGTCCGGGACGGCAAGCGGATCATCGAGGGCCTGCGCAAGCTGCCCGCGCAGATCGCCGAGATCATGGAGCGCGAGGAGGACGTCAAGAAGCTGGCCCTGCAGTTCGCCGACGCCCGCTCGATGCTCTTCATCGGCCGTGTCCGGGGCTACCCCGTGGCCCGCGAGGCCTCCCTGAAGCTCAAGGAGATCTCCTACATCCACGCCGAGGCCTACCCCGCCTCGGAGCTCAAGCACGGCCCGCTGGCCCTGATCGAGCCGGCCCTGCCGACGGTCGCGATCGTCCCCGACGACGACCTCCTGGAGAAGAACCGCGCCGCCATGGAGGAGATCAAGGCCCGCAGCGGCAAGATCCTCGCCGTGGCCCACCAGCCCCAGGAGAAGGCCGACGAGACGATCGTCGTCCCCAAGAACGAGGACGAGCTGGACCCGATCCTCATGGGCATCCCGCTCCAGCTCCTGGCGTACCACACCGCTTTGGTTCTCGGCCGTGACATCGACAAGCCGCGCAACCTCGCCAAGTCGGTGACGGTTGAGTAAGTGACCCTCTTTTAGGGGGCGCGGGGCTGTATCGATGTGCGGCTCCGCCGCGTGGGCGCGAGCAACCACAACGCACCCGCACAGGCCGACGAACGAAAACGGACCCCCACGTGCTGCCACCATGCACGGGGGGCCCGTTTCATCGCCGGGAAGCCGCCCAACTCCCCGGCCGGCGCAGCTAACCGGTGGCCGTCACGCCCCGGCCCGCAGCGCGTCGCGGAAGAACAGTCGGCCAGTGTGCCAGCGCCGCCGTCGCCGCATACCAGGCCACCGCCCCCGCGGCCACGGCGAACCACCCGCCCACCTTGGTGAGCCCGTCGCTGCCGGCGAACTCGGCGACCGCCATGAGCAACAGGGCGACGAAGAACAGCCCGTACACGCCCTGACCGAGCTGATCCCCGCCCGCGAGCGTCAGGGACAGCGCGACAAGTGCGAACAACAGCAGGAACAGCCCTGCCCCGTTGCCGGAGGCACTGTCGGACACGGCCCACGTGAACCACAGCGCCCCGAGCAACGAGAACGCCGTACCACCGGCGGCGTCACCCTCCCGCAGGGCCACGAGCCCCGCGACGAAGAGCGCAATGCCGCCCACGTACTGGGCGATTGACGCGGCGTCAGCGGCTGACACGCCGTCGATCACAGCGGTATGCCCCAGCCCGAAGGCCAGCAGAGTGATCCCCAGGGCGAGTCGACCGGCCACGGTCGTGATTCCGCTTCCCGCGGAGACGTCTTTGTCCACGGCGGGCTCCCTTCGTGCATGTGCAGTTGTGCGGTGTTCCGTATATGCCCTTCACAAAGGCACAAACACCTCTGCGCGCGAGTGGATTCGCGCGTTGCACAAAGGGAGTCACACAGAGGAGTCACACAGCGGAGTCACACAGAGGGAGTTGAAGCTCAGGGAATGACGATGACGGGCCGCTGCGCCCGCTTGGCGAGCCGCCCGGCGACGGAGCCGAAGATGCGCCCCACAAGACCGTGGGTGGAGCCGACGACGATCGCGTCGGCCTCGTACTCCCGGCCGACCTCTTCGAGTTCGTGGCAGATGTCACCGCCGCGCTCGACCAGGATCCAGGGCACCTCGGCGAGGTAGTCCGCACAGGCCAGCTCGAGTCCGAGCACCTCGGTGCGGTGGTCCGGCACGTCCACGAACACCGGCGGCTCGCAACCGGCCCACACCGTGGTCGGCAGCCGGTTGGCGACATGGACGATGATCAGGCCCGACCCGGAACGATGGGCCATGCCGATGGCGTAGGCCAGGGCGCGCTCGCTGGACGTGGAGCCGTCGAAGCCGACGACGACCCCGTGCTTGAAGGCGGGATCGCAGGAATGGCGTGGCTCTTTCGCCGCCAGGGGCTCGGCCGCCGTGGGATCGGCGACGGGCCGCTTGCGGTCCGCTGGTTCGAAGAATTCGTGACCGGCCATGGCTGTCTCGGCGTTGTGATCCTTGTATGGGAGGGACAACAGTGTGCGGCGGAGCTGTGTCCGGGAATGGTCTTCCCAACCCCATACCCCCAAGGGTACGGCGCCACGCCTCCTTAGCCCAGATCCCGCTCACGGTGCGTGCGGGTTCCAGGGAGCATGCACGAGGCACCGCCCGTAACGCAATGGTTGCTGCGCTGTACAGGCGGTTTGCACGGGATTCGCTGACCCGTGGAGGCGATCCGGGCAGCCAGTGACCGACGCCCCGGCCGCGCGTTGAACCCCGTGAGTCACGCCACAGGGAGCACGCATGTCCGCACCACGCCCCGCCGCCGAGGCGGACCGCGCGACCCCGCCGCCGCGGGACACCGCGACGGATGTGGTTCGCTGGGCTGCCTTCAGTTGCCTGCTCGTCCCGCTGGTACTCCTCGGCTACGGCACCTCTCTCGCCGGCGCCGCCGGCACGGCCCTCGGGCTCGCGGCCGTCACGGGCGCCTGCCGGGTCCTGCTGCGCCAGTCCGAGCGGGGCGCGGCCCGGCTCGCGGCCGAGGACCGGGCACCCCACCGGGGCCGGCGGCACCGCACCGGAACGGGGTCGCACCGTGGCGGACGGCACACCGGGGGAGAGACACCGGTCAGCTGACCGGTTTCCGCGCACACACACGGCGCTTTTCAGCCAACTTCTCGTACCTGCGCATCACCCCGCCCAACCGCCCCCCAACCCCCGTTCGACCTGCATGGAAAGGGCCTCAGGGGGTCCGCGCACCCTACGTGGATTGGCCACTGCGACGAGGCGCACTTCCCTGCACGCCCCACGAGTGCAACGCTTCGTGATCGAATGCTTCACGCCAAGTTGCCAAGTCGACAATGTGCCGAGTGGTGAACCGGCCACTTCGGCACGACGGCACACAGTAGATTCGATCTTGACTGTCTACGGCGGGGGACTCGTGCAGGACCGAGGGGAAACGTGCAGGAGCGACACAACCGAGGAGCCGCGACCACCGAGGGGGGCTTAGCAGTATGAGCCACGACTCCACTGCCGCGCCGGAAGCCGCGGCCCGGAAGCTTTCCGGGCGACGCCGCAAGGAGATCGTCGCGGTGCTGCTGTTCAGCGGCGGCCCCATCTTCGAGAGTTCCATACCACTGTCGGTGTTCGGGGTTGACCGCCAGGACGCCGGCGTACCGCGCTACCGACTACTGGTGTGCGGAGGCGAGGAAGGCCCGCTGCGGACCACAGGGGGCCTCGAACTCACCGCACCACACGGCCTGGAAGCGATCTCACGCGCGGGCACGGTCGTCGTACCGGCCTGGCGTTCGATCACCTCACCGCCACCGGAGGAGGCGCTCGACGCGCTGCGCCGCGCCCACGAGGAGGGCGCCCGCATCGTCGGGCTGTGCACCGGCGCCTTCGTGCTCGCGGCGGCCGGCCTGCTGGACGGCCGGCCGGCGACGACACACTGGATGTACGCACCGACGCTGGCCAAGCGCTATCCGTCGGTGCACGTGGACCCGCGTGAGCTGTTCGTCGACGACGGCGACGTGCTGACGTCGGCGGGCACCGCGGCGGGCATCGACCTGTGCCTGCACATCGTGCGCACGGACCACGGGAACGAGGCGGCCGGGGCCCTGGCCAGGCGGCTCGTCGTGCCGCCGCGCCGCAGTGGCGGGCAGGAGCGCTACCTCGACAGGTCTTTACCCGAGGAGATCGGCGCCGACCCGCTCGCCGAGGTCGTCGCCTGGGCGCTGGAGCACCTCCACGAGCAGTTCGACGTGGAGACACTGGCGGCACGCGCATACATGAGCCGTCGTACGTTCGACCGCCGCTTCCGCTCGCTGACCGGGAGCGCTCCGCTGCAGTGGCTGATCACACAGCGGGTCCTGCAGGCGCAGCGCCTGCTGGAGACGTCGGACTACTCGGTGGACGAGGTGGCGGGACGCTGCGGCTTCCGGTCGCCGGTCGCCCTGCGCGGGCACTTCCGCCGCCAGCTGGGTTCGTCCCCGGCCGCGTACCGGGCGGCGTACCGCGCCCGGCGCCCGCAGGGCGAGCGGCCCCAGGAGACCGAGAGCGCCCCGGGCGGCCCCGGGTCCGGCATGCCGGGCCAGCCGAACCACGCGGGGCACCCGGGCCAGCCCGGCCAGGCGCCGAACCCGCTCCACCCGGAGCACCCGGTGCCGCTGCAGTCCCGCCGTACGGCGGCGGCGAGCGCGGTCGGCCAGTCGCCGGCCCTGTCGGGGAGCCTGCCCGGGCAGCGCAGCGCGCCGTGAACCGATGGCCGCAGGGCCCGCGAGGAGCACGCCTCCCCGCGGGCCCTGCGGCTTTCGCGGTACGGGCGGCTCAGGCGAGAGCGGCGGGCCGTAAGGTTAGACACATGAACGATCGCATGGTGTGGATCGACTGCGAGATGACCGGCCTCTCGCTGTCGGACGACGCGCTCATCGAGGTGGCCGCCCTCGTGACCGACTCCGAGCTGAACGTGCTCGGGGAAGGCGTGGACATCGTCATCCGGCCGCCGGACCAGGCGCTGGAGACGATGCCGGACGTGGTGCGTCAGATGCACACCGCCTCCGGGCTGCTCGAGGAGCTCGCCGCCGGGACCACCCTGAAGGACGCCGAGGACCAGGTCCTGACGTACGTGAGGGAGTTCGTGAAGGAGCCGGGCAAGGCGCCGCTGTGCGGGAACTCCGTCGGCACGGACCGCGGTTTCCTGCTGCGCGACATGCCGACGCTGGAGAACTACCTCCACTACCGGATCGTCGACGTGTCGTCGGTCAAGGAGCTGGCGCGTCGCTGGTACCCGCGGGCGTACTTCAACAGCCCGCAGAAGAACGGCAACCACCGTGCGCTCGCCGACATCCGCGAGTCGATCGCGGAGCTGCGGTACTACCGCGAGGCCGTGTTCGTCCCGCAGCCCGGGCCCGACTCGGACACCGCGAAGAAGATCGCGGCGAAGCACGTCCTGCCCGCTCAGTAGGCGGGGCGGGGACCCGTCGGGGGCGGCGCGGCGAAAGCCGGGCGCGAGCACCCCTTCGGACCCTGTACACTTTTTCTCGGCCGGTCAGGGAAGTCACTGACCTCCAAGCCGGTCATGGTGGGTGTAGCTCAGCTGGTAGAGCACCTGGTTGTGGTCCAGGATGCCGCGGGTTCAAGTCCCGTCACTCACCCTGAGTAATCAGCCGGTGGCTTCGCGAAGAAGCCACCGGCTGAAGCTTTTTGCGCGCCTCTCCGGGGCGGCGCGGCAGGCTGGCTACCGTCGGCGGCATGGACGGTCGACGCCCGGGATGGCGCGCGTGTGTGCTCAGCGGGGCGGTGTTCGCGGTCTGTATGGCCGGCACCACGCTGCCGACTCCCCTCTATCCCCTCTACCAGGACAAGTTCGGCTTCTCCGAGCTGACGGTCACGGTGGTGTACGCCCTGTACGCCTTCGCGGTGATCGCCGTGCTGCTGCTGGTCGGCAACGCCTCGGACGCCGTGGGCAGGCGCCCGGTGCTGCTGTGCGGCCTGGGGTTCGCGGCGTTGAGCGCCGTCTGCTTCCTGAGTGCCGGCGGTCTCGGCTGGCTCTACGCGGGGCGGCTGCTGTCGGGGCTGTCCGCCGGCCTGTTCACCGGGGCCGCCACGGCGTACGTGATGGAGCTGGCACCCGGGGGCGGTGCCTCCCGGGCCACGTTCGTGGCGACCGCGGCCAACATGGGCGGGCTGGGCTGCGGTCCCCTGCTCTCCGGGCTTCTCGCCGAGTACGCACCCTGGCCGCTGTACCTGCCGTTCGTCACCCACCTCGCCATGGTGGCCGCCTCGGCCGCCGCGCTGTGGTGGCTCGCGGAGACGGTACGGGATCGGCAGCCGCTGCGCGCCGTACGCCCGCAGCGGCCCGCGCTGCCCCCGCAGGTGCGGGCGGTGTTCGGCCCCGCCGCCACCGCCTCCTTCGTCGGATTCGCCCTGTTCGGGGTGTTCACCTCGGTCAGCCCGGCCTTCCTCGTGGAGTCCCTGGACGTGGACGACCACGCCGTGAGCGGGCTGATCGTCGCGCTGGCCTTCTTCTCGTCGACGGCCGGGCAACTGGCGGTCGGCCGGGTCGGCGTACGGCGCTCCCTGCCGCTGGGGTGCGCCGGGCTCCTCGGCGGGCTGGCGCTGCTCGCCGGTGCGTTGCGGTGGGACCAGATGACCCTGCTGATCGCGAGCGCGCTCATCGGCGGGATCGGCCAGGGCCTGGCGTTCCGCGGTGCCCTGGCCGACGTGGCCGAGGCCTCTCCCGCCCACCGGCGCGCGGCGGTGATCTCGACCCTGTTCGTGGTGGCCTACGCGGGCATCTCCCTCCCGGTGATCGGCGTCGGCCTGCTCACCGGTCCGATCGGCCTCGAGGGGGCGGGGCTGGTGTTCATCGCGTGCATGGCGGTGCTGGTCGTGACCGCGGCGGTGTACCTCGTACGTCGGTCGGCACCGGCCCGGGCGTGAGCACGTGCGATCGCGAGGGCCCATGGGTGAGCTGGTGGAACGGGTCGACGAGCAGGACCGGTCGTCGGGGTGGTCGACCGGGACGGGGCGATCCGCCACGGCCGGCTGCACCGGGTCGCGACGACGGTCTGCCGGGACGCTCGGGGTGCACGAGGCCGTCGTCCCGGAGCGCCTCGCCCCCGGCCCGTCCGGGATCGCCTGGCACGGCTGGTTCAGTGAGGCGCGGTTCCGGGAGGTGATCCGGGAGCGGCTGTTCGGGTCCGACGGTCTGGATGCCCTGCGGCGCCGGCCCGGCCTCGGCTCACCGACCGCCACGCCGCCACCAACTCCGCCACGCCGGTGAACCGTTCACGCGGGTCGGCCCGAACGGCCCGTGTGGCGACCGCCAGTTGCTCGGGCGTGCCGCGCCAGGCGCGTTCCTCGTCGCCCGCGTCCAGCAGGAGGCGGATGGCGCGGCCCAGGGCGTGGACCGTCGTGCGGGTGTCGATGCGGGAGCCGCGCCGCCATTCCTCCGGGGCCATGAAACGCCGCGAGCCCGGCAGCCGGTCGGCCCGCAGGGTGAACGGGCCCGGGCGGTACTCGTCGAGGTCGATCAGCCGTAATGCGCCGGTCTCGAAGTCGTGGAGAAACGCCCCGTCGTAGAGGTCCACGGCGACGAAGCCCGCGTCCTCCACCGCCAGGTGGGCGTCCAAGAGGCGGTCGACGGCGTGCAGGACCGCCGCGACGGGCTGGGCCCGGAAGCGGGCCAGGGGATGGTCCGGGTGGGCGCGGCCGCCGTGGTGGCGGAGGGTGGGGTGGTAGAGGACCTCGCCGGAGTGCCAGGGCATCACCACGGCGGGGCCCCCGGAGCCGACCCGGAAGCGGTGCAGCTGGGGGACGATCGCCGGGTGGCGTACCGCGCGGTGGAAGACCCGGGCCCGGTCGAGTGAGTGCCGGGCCGCGGCCGTCGTCGCCTCCTTCACGAACCAGCGCTCGCCGTCCGCCAGCCGGACCCCGTACGACACGCAGCCCGAGTCCTGGTCGCGGAAGGCGCGGAACACCTCCCCCACCGTCCGCAGGTACGGCTCGGTGCGGGCGACCTCGGTGACATCCAGGAGCGGATGGCCGGTCACGACGACGACCGGGACACCAGCTCCGTGGCCAGGACCATCTGCCGGCGCTCCAGGCCCCGGGACGCGAGCGGGCGGCGGTCGGCGACCTCGGTGAGCAGGAGGTCTATCATCCGGCGGCCCATCTCCTCGATGGGCTGGCGGACGCTGGTCAGGGGCGGCTCCATGTGGCGGGCGATGGCGGAGTCGTCGTAGCCGACGAGCGCCACGTCCTCCGGGATGCGGCGGCCCGCGTCGCGCAGC
Source organism: Streptomyces sp. NPDC013187 (assembly GCF_042899705.1). Classification (NCBI taxonomy): domain Bacteria; kingdom Bacillati; phylum Actinomycetota; class Actinomycetes; order Kitasatosporales; family Streptomycetaceae; genus Streptomyces; species Streptomyces sp. NPDC013187. The sequence goes on from NZ_JBIBAF010000002.1 coordinate 417,269, forward strand.
GCCCGGCGGGCGCCGGCCGCGGTGACGTCGGAGGCGGCGAAGACCGCGTCGATGTCGGGGTGGCGCTCCAGCAGCACCGCCATGGCCCGGTGCCCGCCCTCCTCCGTGAAGTCCCCCGCCTCGATCAGCCCCTCGACCACCCCGAGGCCGGCGTCGCTCATGGCCTCGCGGTAGCCGTCGACACGGCGCTGGGCACCGTAGACGTCGAGACGGCCGGTGATGTGGGCCACCCTGCTGCGGCCCCGGGACAACAGGTGCTCGACGGCCTGGCGGGCACCGCCGTAGTTGTCCGAGTCGACCGAGGGCAGGGTCTCCGCGGCCGAGCGCGGGCCGCTGATCACCGCCGGGATCTCCAGCTGGGCGAGCAGGTCGGGCAGGGGATCGTCGGCGTGCACCGAGACCAGCAGGACGCCGTCGACGCGGTGGGCCGCCAGGTACTGGGCGAGCCGGGCGCGTTCGCGGTCGCTGCCCGCGAAGATCAGCAGCAGCTGCATCTCCGTGTCGGACAGCGCCGCCCCGACGCCCTTCAGCATGTCCGAGAAGTACGGCTCCGCGAAGAACCGGGTCTCCGGCTCGGGTACGACCAGCGCGATCGCGTCCGTACGGTTGGCGGCCAGGGCGCGTGCCGCGGTGTTGGGGACGTAACCGAGCTCCGCGACCGCCGCCTCGACGGCGGCGCGGGTCGCGTCGCTGACCCGGGGTGAGCCGTTGATCACCCGCGAGACGGTGCCGCGACCGACACCGGCGCGCGCCGCCACCTCTTCGAGGGTGGGCCGGCCACCACTTCGGCCCCGCGCTCCGTGGGTTGCCATGGGCTCCGCCTTCCCGTTCACACCCGCACTCTGCGACTGGCCTGGAATTTAACAGGCCCGTCCGCCGTGACGACCTTCGCCGAGGGCTCGCCGCCCCGGCCTTCCGTTTCGGCCGGACGAGCCGGTGCGACCGGTGGTCCGACTGGCTCGATTCAACCGGCCCGGGACCCAACCGGGGCGGGTCCGGGTCCAGTTAACAGCCAGATAACTGAACGCATCTCTCCCTGTCCGGTCCCTTGACACCCCCGCCGCTACCGGGGACTCTTCAACACATCACTGGTGGGAGCGCTCCCACGGTACCTGACACATACACAACCCGCACGTTCCCCGCCCGAGCCTTAAGCGCGCAAAACGGTCCGACAGAGCAGTTGGCCGGGGGGTCGACACGTCAGGGCAACAGGAGGACGACATGCGAGCACGCATCCGAACCGCCCGCAAGGCGATGGTCGTCGCGGCCGTCGCGTCGCTGGGCGCCGGGCTGCTGGCCGGCTGTGCCGACGACGGCGGAAACGACGGCTCCTCGTCGGGCGGCAGCGGCGGCAGCGGCGGCAAGACCAAGATCACCCTGGGACTCTTCGGCACCTTCGGGTTCGAGGAGGCCGGCCTCTACAAGGAGTACGAGAAGCTCCACCCGGACATCGACATCCAGCAGACGGTCGTCGAGCGGAACGAGAACTACTACCCGACGCTGGTCAACCACCTGACCACCAACAGCGGCCTCCAGGACATCCAGGGCGTCGAGGTCGGCAACATCGCCGAGATCGTCAAGACGCAGTCCGCGAAGCTGCTGGACCTCTCCAAGTACGGCAAGAAGAGCGACTACCTGGAGTGGAAGTGGCAGCAGGGCACCACCGAGGACGGTCAGACCGTCGGCCTGGGCACGGACGTCGGCCCGATGGCCATCTGCTACCGCAAGGACCTCTTCGAGAAGGCCGGTCTGCCCACCGACCGCGAGGAGGTCGCCAAGCTGTGGGCCGGTGACTGGAAGAAGCTGGTCGAGGTCGGCGAGGACTACAAGAAGAAGGCGCCGAAGGGCACCACCTTCCTGGACTCCCCCGGCGGTCTGCTCCAGGCGATCCTCAGCAGTGAGAAGGACCGCTTCTACGACTCCTCCGGCAAGGTCATCTACAAGTCGAACCCGGCCGTGAAGGCCGCCTTCGACCTCACCGCCAAGGCGGCCGAGGACGGACTGATCGGCAACCAGACACAGTTCCAGCCCGCCTGGGACACCACGATCGCCAACAGCAAGTTCGCCGCGATGTCCTGCCCGCCGTGGATGCTCGGCTACATCAAGGGCAAGTCGAAGCCGGAGGCCAAGGGCAAGTGGGACGTGGCCGCGTCGCCGAAGTCCGGTAACTGGGGCGGTTCCTTCCTGGCGGTTCCCAAGTCCGGCAAGAACGCCGAGGAGGCCGCGAAGCTCGCCGCCTGGCTGACCGCGCCCGAGCAGCAGGCCAAGCTGTTCGCCGTGCAGGGAAGCTTCCCGAGCACCCCGGCCGCCTACGAGTCGGAAGCCGTGAAGAACGCCAAGAACGACATGACCGGTGACGCGCCGATCGGCACCATCTTCGCCGCGGCGGCCAAGAGCAGCCCGGTGCAGACCATCGGTCCGAAGGACCAGATCATCCAGCAGGGCCTGACGGACAACGGCGTCATCCTCGTCACCCAGGGCAAGTCGCCCAAGGAGGCGTGGGACACGGCCGTCAAGACCATCGACAACAACCTGGACCAGTGACCGGAATGGCGACCAGGCACGACACCGCCGCGCCCCCCGTGAAGGAGGGGGGCGCGGCCCCGGGCCGCCCGCCGGCCGACGTCGAGGCGGCGAACAAGAAGCGCGCCCGGCTCTCCCGCCGCTGGCAGCGCGACATGCGGTGGAGCCCGTACGCGTTCGTCTCGCCGTTCTTCCTGCTCTTCCTCGCGTTCGGCTTGTTCCCGCTGCTGTACACCGGCTGGGCCTCGCTGCACCAGGTGGAGCTGACGGCGCCCACGGACATGTCCTGGGTGGGCCTGCGCAACTACACCCGTATCTTCGACGACGACTTCTTCTGGAACGCGGCGAAGAACACCCTGACCATCGGCATCATCTCCACGGTTCCGCAGCTGCTGATGGCCATGGGCCTGGCGCACATCCTCAACTACAAGCTGCGCGGCTCCACCTTCTACCGCGTGGTGATGCTCGCCCCCTACGCCACCTCGATCGCCGCCGCCTCGCTGGTCTTCGTGCTGCTCTTCGGCCGCGACTACGGCATGATCAACTGGGTGCTGAACGCCGTGGGCTTCGACCACGTCGACTGGCAGAACGACAAGTGGCCGTCCCAGATCGCCGTGTCCAGCATCATCATCTGGCGCTGGACGGGCTACAACGCGCTGATCTACCTGGCCGCGATGCAGGCGATCCCGCAGGACCTGTACGAGTCGGCGGCACTGGACGGAGCCAGCCGCTGGCGGCAGTTCCTCCACGTCACGCTGCCCTCGCTGCGTCCGACGATCCTGTTCACGGTCGTGGTGTCGACCATCGGCGCCTCACAGGTGTTCGGTGAACCGCTGCTGTTCGACGCGAACAAGGGCGCCTCCGGCGGATCCCAGCACCAGTTCCAGACACTCGGCCTCTACCTGTACGAGCAGGGCTGGATCAACCAGCACCTGGGCCGCGCCTCCGCCATCGCCTGGACGATGTTCCTGATCCTCATCGTGATCGGGGTCGTCAACTACGTCATCTCGCGCCGGCTGCGCGCCAGTAGCTAAGGAGAACCGGCCGTGACGACGACCCTGACGAAACCCCCGGCCGACGCGGTCCCCGAGCCGCCGAAGCGGTCACGTGGCATGAAGGCGGCACGCGCGGGCGGGCAGTTGCACGCCGGCCCGGTGGCCTACGTCATCCTCGCCCTGTTCACCGTGATCTCGCTGTTCCCGCTGGTGTGGACGGCGATCGCCGCCTCGCGCGACAACCAGCGTCTGGCGCAGACTCCGCCGCCGTTCTGGTTCGGCTCCGGCCTCTTCGACAAACTCGAAGTGGCCTGGACGGACGCCAATCTGGGCGAGGCGTTCCTCAACACCACGCTGGTGGCCGGCATCTCGTCGCTCACCATCGTGTTCCTGTCGACGATCGCCGGATTCGCCTTCGCCAAGCTGCGCTTCAAGGGCCGCGGCGCGGCGATGCTGATCGTGATCGGCACGATGATGGTGCCGCCGCAGCTCAGCATCATCCCGCTGTACATGATGGTCGCCAAGCTCGACTGGACGGACCAACTCCAGGCCGTGATCTTCCCGTCCCTGGTGAGTGCGTTCGGCGTGTTCTTCATGCGGCAGTACCTGATCCAGGCGCTGCCGGACGAGATCATCGAAGCCGCCCGCGTCGACGGGGCGAGCAGCTGGCGTGTGGTCTGGCATGTGGTGTTCCCCACCGCGCGGCCCGCGATGGCCGTGCTGGGAATGCTGATGTTCGTGCAGACCTGGAACGACTTCCTCTGGCCGTTCCTGGTGCTGACGCAGACCGGCAACCCGACCGTGCAGGTCGCCGTCGCGGGTCTGGGCCGCGGTTACACCCCCGACCAGTCCCTGATCATGGCGGGCGCGCTGCTGGGCACGCTGCCGTTGCTGCTGGTCTTCGCGATCTTCGGCAAGCAGATCGTGGGCGGCATCATGCAGGGCGCCGTCAAGGGCTGAGTCCTGCTTCCCGGGGGCCGAGCCATTGCCGCCTCGGCCCCTTTCCCCCCATCCGCTCGTCGGTCCACACGACCCCTTTTGGGAGCGCTTCCATGCCTGACTCCGAGAACCCGGCCACTCCGGTGACCTTCCCGCCCGCCTTCCTGTGGGGCGCGGCGACGTCCGCGTACCAGATCGAGGGTGCTGTGCGGGAGGACGGCCGGACGCCGTCGATCTGGGACACCTTCAGCCACACGCCGGGCAAGACCGCCGGCGGCGACCACGGTGACATCGCTGTCGACCACTACCACCGCTACCGCGACGACGTGGCGCTGATGGCGGAGCTGGGCCTGGGCGCCTACCGCTTCTCCATGTCGTGGTCGCGGGTGCAGCCGACCGGCCGGGGCCCTGCCGTGCAGAAGGGGCTGGACTTCTACCGGCGGCTGGTGGACGAGCTGCTGGCCAAGGACATCAAGCCGGCCATCACGCTGTACCACTGGGACCTGCCGCAGGATCTGGAGGACGCGGGCGGCTGGCCGGAGCGCGACACGGCGTACCGGTTCGCGGAGTACGCGCAGATCGCCGGCGAGGCCCTGGGTGACCGGGTGGAGCAGTGGATCACGGTCAACGAGCCGTGGTGCAGCGCGTTCCTGGGCTACGCCTCCGGGGTGCACGCCCCGGGCCGTACGGACCCGGCGGCCTCGCTGCGTGCCGCGCACCACCTGAATCTGGCACACGGGCTGGGCGCGTCCGCGCTGCGCTCGGTGATGCCGGCCCGCAACACGGTCGCGGTGAGCCTCAACTCCTCGGTGATCAGGCCGCTGTCGCAGGACCCGGCGGATCTGGACGCGGTCCGCAGGATCGACGATCTGGCCAACGGCGTGTTCCACGGGCCGATGCTGCACGGCGCCTACCCGGAGTCGCTGTACGTGGCGACGGCGGGCCTGACGGACTGGGACTACGTCCTGGACGGCGACCTGGAGCTGATCAACCAGCCGCTGGACGCGCTGGGCCTCAACTACTACACGCCCGCACTGGTCTCGGCGGCGGACGTGTCGGCGAAGGCACCGCGCGCCGACGGTCACGGGGCGAGCGACCACTCGCCGTGGCCGGCCGCCGACGACGTCGCGTTCCACCAGACGCCCGGCGACCGCACGGAGATGGGCTGGACGATCGACCCGACCGGCCTGCACGAGCTGATCATGCGCTACACCCGGGAGGCGCCGGGCCTGCCGCTGTACATCACGGAGAACGGCGCGGCCTACGACGACAAGATCGACTCCGACGGCCGGGTGCACGACCCGGAGCGGGTCGCCTACCTGCACGGCCATCTCTCGGCGGTCCGCCGCGCGATCGCCGACGGCGCGGACGTCCGGGGCTACTACCTGTGGTCCCTGATGGACAACTTCGAGTGGGCGTACGGCTACGGCAAGCGCTTCGGCGCGGTGTACGTGGACTACGCGACGCTGGAACGCACGCCGAAGACGAGTGCCCGGTGGTACGGGCAGGCGGCACGGACGGGAACGCTGCCGGAGGTCGAGGCGGTCTGACCGACGGGGGACGGGGGGCGGGGCGCGGCACGATTAGGGGAGTGCCGCGCCCCGGCCGGGCCTCAGCAGTGGGCGCGCGTCCGCGTTCCCCCGCCGGGCGGGGCCGTCAGCCCTTGTTGGCGCCCAGGGTGAGGCCGCTGACGAACTGGCGCTGGAGCGCGAAGTAGACGATCAGGGTCGGGATCGCGGTGAGCAGGGCGCCGGCGGCGACCAGGTTGGGGTCGGTGAAGTACTGGCCGGAGAGGTTGTTCAGCGCCGAGGTGATCGGCATGTTCTCGCCGGTGGAGATCAGGACGATGGCCCAGAAGAAGTCGTTGTAGATCCAGATGGAGAGCAGGGTGGCCAGGGCGGCCATCGCGGGCTTGCACAGGGGCAGCACGATCTGCCAGTACAGCCGCCAGACGGAGGCGCCGTCGACCAGGGCGGCCTCGGTGAGTTCGTGCGGCAGGGAGCGCATGTAGTTGCTCAGCACGAACGCGCAGAAGCCGGACTGGAACGCCACGTGGATCAGCACCAGGCCGAGTGCGGAGTCGTAGAGCTTGCCGCTCATGGTGATGCCGGGCAGGTCGATCAGCAGGTACAGGCGGTACAGCGGGGTGATGATGACCTGCTGGGGCAGCAGGTTGCCGGCCGTGAACACCAGCAGCAGGAACAGGTTGAGCCGGAAGTCGAAGCGGCTGACGTAGAAGGCGACCATCGACGACAGCAGCAGCGTCAGCAGCACGGCCGGGACCGCGATCAGCAGCGTGTTGCCGAAGTAGTGCAGCATGTCCGACTGCTGGAAGGCGTTGGTGAAGTTGTCGAACGTGAGCTTGTCGGGCCAGGAGACATAGCCCTTGTTGCTGGTCTCCGCGTACGGGCGCATCGCCGCGAGCAGGGCCCACAGCAGGGGCGCGAGCCAGGCCAGCGCCGTGACGACGAGGAAGGTGTGCAGCAGGACCCGGGCGGGGCGGATCGGGGTGCGCTGCTTGACCGGTGCGCTCAGGGTGGTCATGCGCGCCGCTCCTTCCGGAAGGTGGCGATCAGGTAGGGGATGATCACCGCGAGCGAGATGACCAGCAGGACGACGGCGATCGCGGAGCCGTATCCGATGCGGCTGGACTCGCCGATGATGTTGTTGGTCACCAGGATCGACAGCAGTTCGGTGCCCTGGGCGCCCTTGTTGAAGACGAAGACCAGGTCGAAGGCGCGCAGCGCCTCGATGATCGTGACGACCAGCACGACGGTGTTGGTCGGGCGAAGGGTCGGGAAGACGACGTTCTTGAACGTCTGCCACTCGTTCGCCCCGTCCAGGGCGGAGGCCTCGCGCAGGGCCGGGTCGACGCTCTTCAGGCCGGCCAGGTAGAGGATCATCATGTAGCCGGCGTGCCGCCAGGACGCGGCGATGAGTACGGCCCACAGGTTGAGGTCCGGGTCGCCGATCCAGTCGATGTAGTGGCCGGGCTTGTTGGCTCCGATGATGCTGTTGATCAGGCCGGTGTCGGGGTTGTAGATCAGCTGCCAGACGAAGCCGATGACCGCCAGCGACATCACCACCGGCAGGAAGAACGCGGTCTGGTAGACGCGGCTGAAGCGGATCTTCTTGTCCAGCTGCACGGCCAGGAACAGCCCGAAGGGCGTGGGCAGCAGGATGAGCACCACGAACCAGATGATGTTGTGCTCGACGGCGGGCCAGAACTGCGGGTTGCTGGTGAACAGCTCCTTGAAGTTCTGCAGTCCGACCCACTTGATGGAGTCGAAGCCGATGCCGTCCCAGGTGGTGAAGGCCAGCGCGATCGAGGCGAGAGCCGTGAGCCAGACGAGCAGGACGTGCAGGATCGTCGGCACCCCGGCCATCAGGCCGAGCGTGAGGCGGTCGCGGCGGGTGAGCAGACGCCGGTGTCCATGGGGCGTCTTGGCGGGCGGGGACGTGGGGGCGGGCCCCGAAGCCGGCGGGGCGGCCGGCTCCGGAGCCTTCGCGGGGGTGGCAGTCATGTCTTGATCCGAGTCGTCGAGTCTCCGTTCGGTCAGGAGGAGGCGAAGATCGTCTTCTTCTGGCGTTCGATCGACGAGAGGATGCTGTCGACGTTCTTCGGGTTGCGGATGAAGTTCTGCAGCGCGGGCTGCATCACCGTGGACGTGAAGTCCGGGCGGGAGTCGCGGTCCATGAACTGGGTGAGGCTCTTCGCGCCGGAGATCATCTCGAAGCTCTTCTTCTGCAGCGCGGTGTAGCTGGAGGTGTCGGCCTTGGTGGAGGCGGCCACCACGCTGGAGTCGGCCTTGAGGTAGATCTGCTCGGCCTCGGGCGTGCCCAGGTACTCCAGGAGCTTGATCGCGCCGTCGCGGTTCTTCGGGGCCTTGGAGAGCATGAAGCCGTCGGTGGGTGCCTCGACGGTGTCCTGCCCGAACTGCGGGTCGATCTCCGGGAAGGCGAAGAAGTCAAGGTCGTCGAGGTCGGCCTTGTTGGTGAACTGCTGGCCGACGAACGTGCCCAGCAGGTACATGCCGGCCTTCTTGGCCACCAGCGTCTGGGCCGCGTCCTGCCAGGTGCGGCCCACCGCGCCCTCCTGGTGGTACGGCAGGAGCTCCGTCCAGTGGTCGAAGACCTTGCGCACCTTGGCGTCGGTCCAGGAGGCCTTGCCGGCCATCAGCTCGACGTGGAAGTCGTAGCCGTTGGTGCGGAAGTTGATCTGGTCGAAGGTGCCCATCGCGGGCCAGGCGTCCTTGTCGCCGAAGGCGATCGGGACGAGGCCGTCCTTCTTCATCCGCTTGCACAGGGCGACGAAGTCGTCCCAGGTGGTGGGCACCTTGTAGCCGTGCTGCGCGAAGACGCTCTTGCGGTAGAAGACCGCCCACGGGTACGTGTACAGCGGCACGAAGTAGTACTTGCCGTCCTCGCCCTTGCTGAGCTTCTGCATCGCCTCGGGGAAGTTGCCGCCGATCTTCTGCCACACGTCGTCGATCGGGGAGGCCAGCTTCTTCGACGCGAAGAACTGCATGCGGTAGCCGGCGAACCAGGTGAACACGTCGTCGGGCGTGCCCTGCAGGTAGGAGTTGATCTGCTCCTGGAACGTGTTGTGGTCCTTGGTGTTCACGTCGACCTTGATGCCGGACTTCTTGGTGAAGGCGGCGTAGATCTCTGCGAACGCCTTCTTCGGCACGGCGTCGGACGAGTTGGAGCCGAGACTGACCGTCTTCGGGTCGGCGGACGAGCCGCTGCCGCCGCAGGCGCTCAGCAGGGGTATTCCGGCGCCGAGCAGGGCCGCGCCGCCCACTCCGCGCAGCAGGGTGCGGCGGCTGGGCGCGGGGAGGGAGAGACCGGAGGGAGAGAGGTCGTGCATGAACTGCTCCTGAAGGCAGGGTCCGGCCATGAGGGTGTGGCGTGAAATCCAGTCGCAATCGACCAGAAACCAACTTGACCGAACACGGTGGCGCAATGACAGCCGTATGTCCGGCCATGCGTCAAGAGCTGTTGCCTCCATTTGTCGAAACGTGACCGTCCCGTGAAGACGCGAGGTCGGGAGCGCTCAGCGGGACCGAGAGCGGTTGTACACGGCAGTGAACCTGCCGGGGCGGCGCCGCCGCATCTGCCGGTGCCCGCTGCCGGCCGGGGCGCGGCCGTCCAGCTGGATCCAGATCCGCACCTCGGTCCCGCCGAGCACCGAGGAGCCGATCCGTACGTCCCCGCCGGTGGACTCCGCGAGTCGGCGCACGATGTCCAGGCCCAGCCCCGTCGAGCCGTCGCTCCCGGAGCCGCGGCCCCGCGCCATCGCCGTCTCGGGGTCGGGTATGCCCGGGCCGGCGTCGGAGACGAGGACGATCACCGCGTCCTCGCCGTTGTGCACGTCGACCGCGAAGGCGGTGCCCTCCGCGGTGTGCCGGAAGACGTTCCCGAGCAGCGCGTCGAGCGCGGCGGCCAGGTCGGCGCGGGCCACGGGTATGCGCACCGGCCGGTCGGCCCCGGCCACCCGCCACTTACGGCCCTCGTCCTCCGCGAGCGCCGACCAGAAGGCCATCCGCTCCCGGACCACCTCGGCCGCGTCGCATCCCGCGCCCGGACCGGCCGCGGCCGTCTGCGGCTTGGCCTCCCGGGCCGTACGGATGATGGTGTCGACCTCGCGCTCCAGCTGCTCGACCGCGGTCCGGGTCTGGTCGGCGGCCGGTCCCTCGCCGAGCGAGGCGGTGTTGAGCCGCAGCACGGTCAGGGGTGTGCGCAGCCGGTGGGACAGGTCGGCCGCCAGCTCCCGCTCGTTCGCCAGGAGCTGGACGACCTGGTCGGCCATCGAGTTGAACGCGACCGCCGCGAGCCGCAGCTCGCTCGGGCCCTCCTCGGGCACGCGTGCGCCGAGCCGCCCCTCTCCCAGGTCGTGCGCCCCCTCGACCAGGCGCTGCGCGGGCCGGACCATGCGGACGCCCAGCCGGTCGGCCACCGCGACCGAGCCGAGGATCAGCGCCACCCCGACCGCGGCGAGCACGGCCCAGGCCGTGCCCACGCCGTTGGTGACGTCGGGCTCCGGCACGTACACCTCGACGACCGCGATCTTGCCGGTGCTGAGCGCGACCGGCTGGAGCAGCGTCGAGCCGCCCGGGACGCCGGTGGTGGAGGCGCGGCCCAGCTTGCGCACGGCCGTGATGTCCTCGTCGGCGGCGCGCCGCCGCCCCAGTTCGAGGGCCTCCTGGCCGTCGCCCGCGGGGAGGTGCACGGCCATTCCGGCGTCGGAACCGGCGGCGGCGACGACCCGTTCGAGCTGGTCGCGGTCGGTGGTGATGGACAGGGCCGGGGCCACGGCGGCGGCCTCCCGCTCGGCATTGGAGAAGGCGCGGTCGCGGGCCATCTCGCGGATGACGAGTCCGAGCGGCACCGCGAAGGCGACCACGACCATGGTGGTCACCGCCAGCGACACCTTGACCAGGGCCCACCTCATCGCGGCGCCCCCGGTGGTTCGAGCTTCACGCCGACGCCCCGAAGGGTGTGCAGGTAGCGCGGGTTGGCCGCCGTCTCGCCCAACTTCCTGCGCAGCCACGACAGATGGACGTCGATGGTCTGGTCGTCGCCGTAGGACTGCTGCCACACCTCGGCGAGCAGTTCCCTGCGGGGGACGACGACGCCGGGCCGGCGGGCCAGGAAGGCGAGCAGGTCGAACTCGCGGCGGGTGAGGTCGAGTCGCGCGCCGTCCAGCTCGGCCTGGCGGCGCAGCGGGTCGACGGTCAGCCCGCCGACCCGGATCGCGGGGGACGGCTCCCCTTCCGCGGCGCCGGAGCGGGCCCGGCGCAGTACGGCCGCCATGCGGGCCGAGAGGTGCTCCACCGAGAAGGGCTTGGTCAGGTAGTCGTCCGCCCCGGCGTTGAGCAGCCGGACGATCTCCGTCTCGTCGTCCCGGGCGGTGGCGACGATCACCGGCACGTCCGTGATCCCGCGCAGCATCTTCAGGGCCTCGGACCCGTCGAGATCGGGCAGTCCGAGGTCAAGGATCACCACGTCGAAGCGGACGTGGGCGACCTCGCGCAGCGCCTCCAGCGCCGTCCCGACGCTGCGCACGGTGTGCGAGGCGTCGGTCAGGTGGCGGATCAGCGCCGAGCGTACGAACTGGTCGTCCTCGACCACGAGCACACTTGCCATGCGCCGCACCGTACGCCATCTCGAACAGCCGGGTGCGGGGCTGTGGACAACTCCCCGGCTGGGGACAACCGACCCCCGCAGCACGCCGTTTGCGGGCCACGCGTGGGGCGTGTGAGGCAGTATGGCCCGCGATGCGCAGAGGACTCGTACACGTACTGGCCTGGCTGCTCGCCACGGGCGCGGCGGTCACGCTGTCGTGGTGGGGTGTCCACACGGTGATGGCGGGCACGGCCTACGACCCGCCGCGCGCCCTGCCCATCAAGGCCGCCGACGCATCGCCCACGCGGGAGCCGAAGGCATCGCCCACGCGGGAGCCGAAGGCGTCGGCCACGCCGCCGGGACGGACGCCCGCGCCGAAGCGGCGACAGCCGAGCACGCCTCCGGCGGCCGGCAGCCCCAGCCCCTCCCCCACGCCGTCGGCCGACACCACCGCCCCCGCCGCTTCCGGCCGGGTCAGAAGCTACGACACCGACGGCGGCCGGGCGGTCTTCGACCTCGGGAAGACGTCCGCCTCGCTGGTCTCGGCGACGCCCGGGGCGGGCTGGTCGATGCAGGTGTGGAAGACGGAGTCGTGGATCCGCGTGGAGTTCTCCTCGGGCGCGGACCGGGTGTCGGTGTTCTGCACCTGGCACGACGGGCCGCCGCGGGTGGAGATCGGGACCTACTGAGTGCCGTGGGGGGGCCGTCGGCACCCGTCGAGCGTCGTGGCCGGTCAGCGCGTCTGCTGAGCGCCGTAGCCGGTCAGCGCGTCTGCTGAGCGCCGCAGCCGGTCATCTGAACACCGATGCGGGTGGCGCCGGTGACGCCACCGCCGCGAGGTCCGTGACGGGCGCGGCCCCGCCGGTGAAGTCGGTGAGGGTCCTGCCGTGTTCGACCCGGGCGGGGTGCGGGTCGGAGGCGGCCAGGCGGGTCAGCTCGGCGACGGGCAGCGGGTGGTCGGAGGCGACCAGGACGGCGTTTCCGAAGCGCTTGCCGCGCAGCACCGCCGGATCCGCGACCAGCGCGAGCTGCTCGAAGCGGGCGGCGGCGGTGGCGATCTGGCCGCGCAGATGGGCGAGCGGCGGTCCGTCCGCGAGGTTGGCGGCGTAGACACCGCCGGGCCTGAGCGCCCTGCGCACGTCGTCGAGGAACTCGGTCGAGGTCAGGTGGGCCGGTGTCCGGGCCCCGCTGAACACGTCGGTGATGACGAGGTCGGCCCAGCCGTCCGGCACTTTGGCGAGGCCCTCGCGGGCGTCGGTGGAGCGCACCCGTATGCGCGCGTTCGGATCCAAGGGCAGTTCGCGGCGGACCAGTTGGACGAGGGGGCCGTCCCGTTCGACGACCTGCTGGGTGGAACGGGGCCGGGTGGCGGCGACGTAGCGGGCGAGGGTGAGGGCGCCGCCGCCGAGGTGCACGGCGTGCAGGGGCCGTCCGGGCGGGGCGACGAGGTCGATCACATGGCCGAGGCGGCGCTGGTACTCGAAGGACAGGTAGGCCGGGTCGTCCAGGTCGACGTGCGACTGCGGGGCCCCGTCGATCACCAGGGTCCAGGCCCGGGCCCGCTCGCGGTCGGGGATGAGCTCGGCGAGCCCGCCATCCACGCTCTGGACGACGGCCTCCGCACCGGCCTGCCTGCGCCGGCCGCCCTTGGACTTTCCCATGGGGTCATTATCGGGGTGGGCCGTTGAGCGGGGAGTACGCTCCGGCGGGGGCTGAGCCAGGGCGTTCCAGCGGGGCTGAGCGAGGACGGTCCGGCGGGGTTACCGAGCGGGGCGTACGCTCCGGTCGCCGGGGGCGAGGGGGCATCAGCGGCAGCTGTCCGCCGCCCTGATCATCCGGGCGGCCTCCCCCAGGGCTTCGCGCAGCACCGCGGGGTCGGTCGCGAGGTCCGCCTCGCCGGGCGGCAGCAGCCAGTCCGAGCCGTCGACGGGAGGCTCGGGCGCCAGGTCCGGTCCACGTCCGTCGGTCCTGGTGCAGGTGCTCCCCGGCACGTCCCACGCGGCGGCCGTCCCCGGCGGCACGAGGAAGCCCAGGGTGTCGCCGCCGTCGTCGTGCAGGACGGGGCCCACCGCGTCCGCCGGCCCCCGGCGCAGGATGTCGACCGCCTCCAGCCCCTGCCGGGCCGGCACCGTCACCACATCACAGCCGGCCGCCGGTGCGCCCGGCGGCGTACGAGGATCGCTGATCCGGCTGGTCTCCATCCGGCCTCCACCACGAAAACCCCTGCTTGGACGAGCGGTCGGGAGTCGGGGGCCTCCCGGTCCGCGAGGTTCAACGCGGCGAGGCGTCAACGGCTACGGCGGAAGTCAGCCGCAAAGGATGGCACTTCATGGCAGATCACGGATGAGATATCCGGTTTGTAGCCAAACCCAGCGTGGCGACTCCATCACAGCAGGTACGTTCTTGCTCGCCGGACACGGGGCGGATCATGCGGACAACCCACCACAAGTCACCCGCGTCCGGCATGGTTCGACGGTTCGCACGGGAGGACCCGGCCATGGCGTCGTCAACGGTGACCTCGTCTCAACCCAACCGGCCGCCACGGCCGAATCTCGCCTTCCGGCGGCTGCGCGGACAGCGCTCGCCGGCCGAGTTCGCCGCGGCGATCCGCCGGGCCGGGCTCGAGATCGGCGAGCAGGTCAGCTGTGACGCGCGATACATCGGCCGGGTCGAAGCGGGCGAGATCCGCTGCCCCAACTACGCGTACGAACGGGTGTTCCTGCACATGTTCCCAGGCCGCACACTCACGGACCTCGGGTTCGCGCCCCGCTCGTCGGTACGCGGGCGCCGGGCGCGCGACACCGAGGACGCGCCCCTGCCGCGCACCGCGAACCGGGCGAACGCCACGAGTGAGACCGACAGGGCGTGCGAGCCGTATGAAACGCGGAACCCGTACGACCCGCACCACCCGCACGACACCTACGAGGAGAGCGACGTGCTACGTCGCGCGTTCATGACCGGCGGAGGCGCCACGGTGGCCGCCGCCTCACTGGGGCCCGTGGGCCTCGCCCGCGGCGCCGCGGCGGCACAGCGCCCCGTGCGCCGCGCCGGGGCGAGCGACGCGGGTGCCCTGGAAGAAGCCGTCCGCCGTATCCGGCTGCTCGACGACCGGCACGGGGCCGACGGCCTCTACCGCCGCGCCGCCGCCCCGCTGCGTGCCGCATACGCCCTGCTGGACGCCGGCGCGACCCGGCAGACCACGGCTGACCGGCTCTACTCGGGCGCCGGTGAACTGGCCATCTCTGTGGGCTGGCTGGCCCACGACTCGGGGCGCTTCGACGACGCCCGCTCGCACTACGCGGAGGCCCTGGCGACCGCCCGGATGACCGGGGATCCCGGACTGGAGGCGCACGCCTTCTGCAACACGGCGTTCCTCGCGCGCGACGCGGGCCGGCCACGCGAGGCGGTCCGGGCGGCCCAGGCCGCGCAGCGCGTCGCCCGGCCCGTGGGTTCGGCCCGGCTGATGTCGCTGCTCGCGCTGCGCGAGGCGGGCGGCTGGGCCGGACTCGCCGACCGCGTCGGGTGCGAGCAGGCACTGGTCCGGGCGCAGGCCTTCTTCGAACGGGGCCCCTCGGACGCCGACCCCGAGTGAATGAGCTTCTACGGGGAGGCCGAACTGGAGGGCCTGGAGGCGCAGTGCTGGTCCACGCTGGGCGACTGGCCCCGGGCGGCCCGGCACGCGCGCAGGGCGGCCGAGCTGCAGGATCCCCACTTCACCCGGAACATCGCCCTGTACACGGCGGAGCTGGCCGACGACCTCGCGCGCGGTGGCCGTCCGGACGAGGCGGCGGTGGCGGGGATGCGGGTGCTGGATCTGCTGGAGGAGGTCCAGTCGTCCCGGGTCCAGACCATGCTGGCGGCGACGGCCCGGGTACTTCGGCCGCATCGCCGGGCCACCGGGGTGACGGCGTTCCTGGAACGGCATGCCTCGGCGCCACGCATGGCCTGAGAGCCGGTCGCGCATGGCAGGGGAGCCGACCGGGCGAGGTCTGGGAACCGGCCGCGCATGTCTTGGGCCCGGCCGCGCGAGGCCTGAGTCCGGCGGTCGCGCGTGGCCTTGGTGCCGACGGCCGCGCGAGGCCTGAGTCCGGCGGTCGCGCGTGGCCTTGGTGCCGACGGCCGCGCGAGGCCTGAGAACTACGCGAGGTGTCCCACGTCGTTCCAGCTCTCGATCGCCGGCTCCCCGTAGGCCCAGCCCAGCACCGACAGCGACGTCGGGTTCAGCCGTATCCGGGCCGCGAAGTCGATCGGGAGGCCGAGCCAACGCGCCCCGATGGAGCGCAGGATGTGCCCGTGGGCGAAGACCAGGACGTCGCGGTCCTCGGAGCGGGCCCAGGAGACCACCTCGTCGGCCCGGGCCGTGACCTCGGTGAGCGACTCCCCGCCCGGCACGCCGTCGCGCCAGATCAGCCATCCGGGCCGGACGGCCTGGATGTCCGCGGGGGTCATGCCCTCGTACGTCCCGTAGTCCCACTCCAGCAATGTGTCCCAGGTACGCGCGCGGTCACCGAAGCCGGCCAGCTCGCAGGTCTCACGCGCGCGTGCCAGCGGGCTGGTGCGTACCTCGACACCGTCCAGGCCCTCGTACGGCGCCCGGTGCAGGCGCTCGCCGAGCAGCTTGGCGCCGCGGCGGCCCTCCTCCAGAAGCGGCACGTCGGTCCTGCCCGTGTGCTTGCCGGACAGGGACCACTCGGTCTGTCCGTGGCGGGCCAGCAGGATGCGCGCGGCCATGAGGCACCTTTCCGGAAGAACAACGCAAGGGGAACTCCTCCATCATCGCGCACGTCCTCCGGGGGCAACCCGGGGGGCGATCTCTGCGTCTTCGAAGGCCGGAGGCGCACCCCGGGTCGTGCGCCCACGCCGTACAGTGGCACGGCCGAACGGGTTACGCGTGATGACGAAGGGGGAGGACGATCGGATGCCGCACACCGAGACACCGGGCACCGAGGCGGCCCCCGCGCCCAGGCTGCGCTGGTGGACCGAGCTGCCGCTGATCCTTCTGGTGTACGCGTGCTACTCGGCCGGCCGGCTCCTCGCCCGCGGCGACGTCTCCGGCGCCGTCGACAACGGTCTGACGATCCTGCGGTTCGAGAAGGGGCTGTACCTCAACTTCGAGCACCCGCTCAACCGTCTCTTCACGCGCGAGGCGTGGATCGGGATACCCGCCGACTTCTGGTACGCGTCGCTGCACTACCTGGTCACACCGGCCGTCCTGGTGTGGCTCTTCCGCTCCCGGGCCGTGCGCTACCGCGCCGCACGCACCTGGCTGATGACCTCCACCCTCATCGGTCTGATCGGCTTCACGCTGCTGCCGACCTGCCCGCCCCGGCTCCTCGACGCGAGCCACGGCTTCGTGGACACGATGGCCCAGTACAGCTCCTACGGCTGGTGGGGAGGCGCGGCCAGCGCACCACGCGGCATGGGGAACATGACCAACCAGTACGCGGCGATGCCGAGTCTGCACGTGGGCTGGGCCCTGTGGTGCGGAGTGATGCTGTGGCGCTACGGCGGCACGCGCGCGACGAAGGCGGCCGCTGTCGCCTACCCGCTGATCACGACGATCGTGGTCATGGGCACCGCCAACCACTACTTCCTCGACGCGGTCGCGGGCGCGGCCGTCATGGGCGCCGGGCTGCTGCTGGCACCCCTGGTGATGCGCACCTCGGACCGGGTCAAGGCGCGGTTCGTGCGGCCGGTGGCACCGGTCGCGGCGGCCTCTCCGACGGACTCCCCCGCCGCGTCTCCCGCCGGATCCCCCGCTGTCTCTCCCACCGCAGGTTCCTCGATTGTCAGTGGCGGATGCCAGACTTCCGCGGGTGAGCGAATTCCACGGCAGCGCGAGTCGCGGCTCGGAGCGGGAGCCGAGCCGGGTGCCTCCCCCAAGGACGCGGGGGACGGCGCTCCGGCACCGGCTCGCTGAGCTGCGCGGCCCCGACGTACCCGCGAAGGCACTGGACGCGCGCGCTCTGGCGGCGCTGGCCGCCAACCCCGGTTGTGAGCGGCGCGCGATCCTCGACGGCGCCGGGGTGAACAAGGCGGCGCTGGCGAGCGCGCTGGGCTCGCCGTCGGCCTTCGGGCAGTCGCAGTTCGCGCTCACCAGAGGCAACGCGTTCGAGGCGAAGGTCAAGGCCGACGGCGGCGCGGAGCTGCTGCGGCTGGTGCACGAGAAGCTCGACCGGTCCGCCGAGCCGCCCGTGGACGCGCGCGTGCCCGACCTGACGGCGACCGGCCCCCGGGGGCGTACGGCCCGTACGGAGCTGGAGCTGCGGGAGGCCACCGCGCACCCCGGCGCCTGGACGCTGCTCGACCATCCGATGCTCGCGCTGGACGTGGCGGGCTCCCCGGCGTTCCTGGAGCCGGACGCGGTGGTGGTGCACCCGGACGGCAGCTGGACGGTCGTGGAGATCAAGTCCTTTCCGCTGCTGGACGGTTCGGCGGACCCGGCGAAGGTCGGGGCGGCGGCCCGCCAGGCGGCGGTGTACGTGCTGGCGCTGGAGGAGCTCGCCGCACGGCTCGGCACGGAGCCGGAAGGGAGCGCCGCCCGGCTCGGCACGGAGCCGGAAGGGAGCGCCGCGCGCCTCGGCACGGAGCCGGAAGGGAGCGCCGCACGGCTCGGCACGGAGCCGGAGGGAGGCGCCGGTGCCGAGGGGGCGGCCGTGCCCGTGCCGCGGGTGCGGCACCGGGTCCTGCTGGTCTGTCCCCGGGACTTCTCCAATCTGCCGGCCGCCTCCGCCGTCGACATCCGCAAGCAGCGGGCGGTGACGGCCCGCCAGCTGGCCCGGCTGACCCGCATCGAGGACATCGCCGACGCACTGCCCGAGGGCACCTGCTTCTCGCCCGAGCTGCCCGCCGAGGCGCTGACGGCGGCCGTGGAGTCGGTCCCGGCGACGTACGCGCCCGAGTGTCTGTCCGCGTGCGAGCTGGCCTTCCACTGCCGGACCCGCTCCCGCCAGGAGGGCGCGGTGACCTCGCTCGGGCGGCCGGTACGGGCGGAGCTGGGCGGCCTCACCACCGTCGAGGACGTCCTCGCTGCCGCGCGCGGCGAGGCGGGCGATCCCGACGACCCGGCGGTGGCGGCCCTGCGGCGCGCGGCCGCCCTGCGTGCCGAGGCTCTGGAGGCGGCGTGTCGCTGATCTCCACCCTGGCCCGCCTCGAGGCCGTCAGCACGGGCCGTGCCCAGCCCGCCGCCACCGTCCGGCACCGGCATCTCGGCGACCGCCCGCTGGTGTTCGTGCCGCTGACCACCGCCGGTGAGGCCGGTGCCCCGCTCGGCGCGCTGGTCGGCACCGACCGGGACGCGCCGCGTCTGCTGGCCGTCCCGCAGCCCCGGGACCGCGACCTGAGGTTCGCGTTCCTGGCCGAACTGGCCGACGTCGTGCTGCCGTACGTCGACTCATACGCCGACGCCGTGGAGGCCGCCGAGCGCACCGAGACCGACCCGGAGACCGGCAAGCGCGTCAAGGTCGAGGTCGACCTGTGCGCGGACGCGCCCCAGCTGATCGTGCCGAGCCGGGCGGGCATCGACCTGGTGCGGCTGCTCGGGCGCTCGATGCGGTTCCGGCGGACCGCGGAGCAGGACCCGGACGCTCCCTATCCGGCGCCGCCGCGCGTGCCGCTGCTGGGGCGGTGGCTGACGCACTTCGGGGAGCGGGCCCGGGTGCCCGGCTCCTCGCTGCTGCTGGCGATGACCGACGTCCTGGGCCGGCACTGGGTGACCGGCCAGTCCACCCTGGAGGACCAGCATCTGGGGGCGCTGCTCGCCTGGATCGACCCGCCGGAGGGCGGCACCGGCGCGGAGGCCGCGCTGCGGGCCGAGCTGGAGCGGGACGCGCAGGGACAGCTGACCTGCCCGCCGGCCGGTCCGGCCACCGACCCGGCGTTCGACAACAAGCTGCTCGCCCCGGCCATCGAGCGTTACGACCGGGCCCGCACCGCCCTCGCCGCGGCCGAGGACGGTCTGGAGGCCGACGACCGGCTCGGGGCGCTGACCGCCGCCGAGCGGGCGGTCCGCGACCTGGTGCTCAGCCGCACCCGGCCCACCTGGGACGCGGTCTGGCGGGGCCTCGACCTGCTGCGGGAGCTGCCCGAGGGGGCGCGCGTCGAGGAGCGGTGGACCCGGGACCGCTGGTCGTTCACCGGCCACCGCGACCGTGTTCTGGCCGGTGAGCCCCCGCAGCCGCGCCGCGACGACGCGGTCACCGCGGCCAACAAGCTCGCCACGCGCGAGCGTGAACAGGCCCGGCTGGAGGCACAGGAGGCCCTCGACGATCCGCTGGTGATGGCGGGTCGGCGGCTGTCCGGGGAGGCGTTCGCCGGTGAGGTCACCGACGTCGTGATGGCGTACAGCGAGGGCAAGCGGCCGAGCCCCCGCCCCCTGGTCACGGTGCGCACGGACGACCGGCCGTACCTCGGCGAGCGTACGAAGGTGTACCGGTCGCTCGGCGGGAAGCCGCAGTCGGCGGAGTTCGTGGCGGCCGAGGAGGACGGCGCGTATGTCGTCCTGCGGATCCTCGACAAGATGGGCCGCGGCAAGGACCCCGAGCCGGGGTCGGTGCCGGAGAAGGGCGACCGGGTCTGCTTCACGCTCTTCGAGCACGAGCAGCGGGGCGGCGCGAAGCTGCCCGACCCGGAGGAGACGCCGTGGACGCACGGCGGGCCGCCGGGTGAGCCGGCCCTGGAGGCCGCGGATCCGGTGACCGAGGAGGATGTGCTGTGACCACGGTGTTCGACCCGTCGGCCGCCGCTGCGCAGGCCACCGACGCGATCCTGCACGACACGCTGCACGGGACCGCGCGCGGTGTCGTCGTGGACTCCCCGCCGGGCGCGGGCAAGTCCACGCTGGTGGTCCGCGCGGCCCTGGAGCTCGCGGAGGCGGGCCACTCCCTGATGGTGGTCGCGCAGACCAACGCCCAGGTCGACGACCTCGTCCTGCGGCTCGCCGAGAAGAGCCCCGAGCTGCCGGTGGGGCGGTTGCACAGCAGCGACTCCGACCCGTACGACAAGGCGCTCGACGACCTGCCGAACGTACGCACGTCGGCCAAGGCGGCCGACCTCGCCGGGCTGGCGGTGGTGCTCTCGACGGCGGCGAAGTGGGCGCACGTCAAGGTCGACGAGCCGTGGCGGCACGCGATCGTCGACGAGGCGTACCAGATGCGCTCGGACGCGCTGCTCGCCGTGGCCGGGTTGTTCGAGCGGGCGCTGTTCGTGGGCGACCCGGGGCAGCTGGATCCGTTCGCGATCGTGGGCGGCGAGCAGTGGGCGGGCCTGGCGTACGACCCGTCGGCCTCGGCGGTGACGACCCTGCTCGCGCACAACCCGGACCTGCCCCAGCACCGCCTGCCGGTGTCCTGGCGGCTCCCGGCCTCCGCGGCGCCCCTGGTCTCGGACGCGTTCTACCCGTACACGCCGTTCCGCAGCGGCACCGGCCCCGGCGACCGGACCCTGGCCTTCGGTGTGCCGTCGGACGGCTCGGGTCCCGACCGGGTGATCGACGAGGCGGCCGAGTCGGGCTGGGGCCTGCTGGAGCTGCCCGCCCGGCACACGCCGCGCACGGACCCGGAGGCGGTCCGGGCGGTGGCCACGGTCGTTCGGCGCCTGCTGGACCGGGCGGGTGCGGCGACCTCGGAACGCTCTTCCGGTCCCTCGCCCCTCACGGCGGACCGGATCGCCGTCGGCACGGCCCATCGGGACCAGGCGGCCGCGATCCGCGCGGCCCTGGCGGATCTGGGCGTCACCGAGGTGGTCGTGGACACGGCGAACCGGCTGCAGGGCCGCGAGTACGACGTCACGGTGGTCCTCCACCCCCTCTCCGGCCGCCCCGACGCGACGGCCTTCCACCTGGAGACGGGCCGCCTCTGCGTCCTGGCCTCCCGCCACCGCCACGCCTGCATCGTGGTCTGCCGGGCGGGCGTGACCGGCCTCCTGGACGACTACCCGTCGACGGAGCCGGTCCAGCTCGGGACGGTGGTGAAGTTCCCTGACGGGTGGGAGGCGAACCATGCGGTGCTGGCGCACCTGGCGGAACACCGAGTCGGGTGGCGACCGTGATCTGGCCGGAAAGCGCCGCGCCCCCGAGGTTCTGACGAACACCGGGGGGTGTGGCGGCCGTACCACTACCGCGATGCCCACTTGCGCGCCCGCGAGACAATGGACGGTGGCCCACTCCACCGAGAGGGTCAGCGCGACGTACGAGGAGGAGAAGACATGGCGGAGCCCACGCCGCGTCGGAACGAACCGCGGCTACGCCCCGCGCCCCTGCTCTTCGAGCCCGCGGAGGCGGCCTCCGACCCTGAGCACTTCTTCGACCTCGAGTCGATCGACGACCCCCGGGCGCTGCTGTCCCGGGCGACGGAGCTGACGCTGGCGTTCCGCGCCGCGGCGGACCGGGCGGTGGAGTTCCAGGCGATGGCGGCGGCGCAGCTGGCCGATCCGCGCAGGTTCGACCGGCTGACGACGGCGGACATCGCCGAGCGGGCCGAGTGGACCGAGGACTACGCCAAGAAGATGGTCGAGTTCGGGCGGGATCTGATGCGGGGCGGCGTCGAGGGCCGGGGGCCCGGCGGCACCGCCTGACACGCCCCTGCAGCCACCCTTCCCGATCACGTGGCATATGCCAGGCGGGCAAGATACTCCCTCCCACCCCCTCCTGTCCCGATTTCCGGCAACCCTCGGGAGCCGCACGCTCACGGCCGGTAGACATGGTCGCCATGAGCAGCGCATGGAACGCCTCCGATGTCACCCCGGACGGGGCCGCCTGGCTCGCCTCGGCAGGAACGTATCCGCGAAGCACGCTCGCCCTCTGGGAGGAGCGGCCGGACGCGCCGGTCGTGCTGCCCTGCGGCTCGGTCTTCGACGTGGTCAGCGCCCCCGCGATGTTCGGCCGGCGCATGCTCGACCGGCTCTGGGACGACGGCCCCGGCTCGGGGCCGGTCGCGGAGTTCCGGGGCCGGATGCTGCTGTTCGCCGCCCCGGGGACGGCGCAGCGACTCCCCGTACTGCTGGAGTGGGAGGAGTGGGGCACCCGCGACCAGGGCCGGGACACCCGGGAGGCCTGCCGTACGAACGCCGTACCACCACTGCTCTGCCACGGCACCGGCGACGCGGTGACCGTCCCGCCCCCGTCGAAGGGCACCTCCCCCGCCGGCCCGGCACCGTCCGAGAGCACCTCCCCCGCCGGCCCGGCACCGTCCGGCCCGGCGCCCACCGGACCCACCGCCCCCGCCCGGTCCGCAACCCGCTCCGCCACCCGCTGGCTCGTCGCACCCGACACCCGTCAGCCCTGGCTGCCCGGCCCCGAGGTACTGCTCTGGGCGGCCGTCCGAGCGGCCCGCTCGGCGGTGCGGATTTCGATTTTTCCTCCCGCCGACCAGGGTGCTAAGGTCTACGACGTCAGCAGGCGCCGCTAGCTCAGTTGGTTAGAGCAGCTGACTCTTAATCAGCGGGTCCGGGGTTCGAGTCCCTGGCGGCGCACCAGACGGTAAGAGGCCCCTCGCGAGAGCGAGGGGCCTCTTGCGTGTCCCGGAACACCTCAGCGCCCCACCGCGATCTTCACCGTCCACGCCCCCGAAGCCGTGCGCCCCTCCACCTTCACCCGCACTCCCTCCCCCGGCACCGTGAAGCTCTCCCCGATACCGATCGGGGCGTCCGCGAGGGGTGGGTAGACGGAGTCCTCCCAGCAGGCGTCGGTGCGCGGATGGGCGTCGATCACCTGGATGGGCCCGCCACCGGACTGCGCCCCGCCCCGCACCCGGTACACGAGTACCCCCTGCCGGCACGCGGCCGCGTCGTTGCCCACCGACCCCCGCACCTCGAAGGCGAGCACGCTGTCGATCCCCGTCCGCACGACGGCGAGCTTGGCGCCCCGCCCGAGCCCGAAGGCCTGCGCCCCCGCGGCCCCCGCCTCCGGCGCCACCGGCCCCGCCGTCAGCGGCTCCAGGGTCAGCCGGGCGGGCCCGGCGTCCCGCACGCACCGCACCTGCCGTGAGTCCAGCCAGCCCAGCTTCCACTTGTGCCAGGCGAAGAGGTCGGGCGCGAGTCCGAACTGGCTGCCCATCAGGTCCCAGTCGCCGACATGCGTGTCCCAGTCGCCCTTGCCGTCCGCCGGACGGTGGTACAGGTCGGGAAGGTCGAACACGTGCCCGGTCTCGTGGGCGAGGACGAGCCGGTCCGGCGGATGCTGCTCGAACACCGTGACGATCCGGCGCAGGTCGGTGCCGTCGGCTCGCAGCGGGCTCGTCAGATTCACCACCTTGGTCGCGTCCGAGTCCACGCCGGGCGCGTCCGGGTCGGCGACGAAGTACACGACGTCGTAGCGCGAGAAGTCGACCCGGGGGTCGGCCACGGAGAGGGCGTCGCGCAGGTAGGCGGCCCGGTGCGCGGGGCTCCAGTCCCGCTTTATGTCGTACGCGGCGGACGGCTTCGGCATCTGGAGCCAGTGCCGCAGCGCGTGCGGGCGCAGGGTGAAGCGGCCGTAGGAAGCCCGTTCGAAGAAGCGGGTGGTGGCCGGGAAGTGGTCGGCGGTCAGCTCCTGCGGGGTGGTCAGCGGGTGGGAGTCCGGGAAGGACAGGAAGACCATGACCGCGTCCAGGGACCGGGCCGGGCGCGGATAGGCGGCGTTCCAGGTGTCCAGGCCCTCCGAGTGATGGGCGTCGGTCCGGGTCAGGGCGCAGGGCGCGGCCGAGTCGGGCTCGGCGGCCGAGGGACCGGCGCCGAGGGAGGTGGCGGCGAGTGCCGACATGGTGGTGAACACGGCCGCGGTGCTGCGCAGTCGGGCGCGCGGAAACGGACGCGGCACGGGGACCTCCGGGTACGGTTCGCGGGACACCGCACCCAGCCTGTGATGATTTGTCGTACCGCGTCCTGTTTGCCTGCACCGGTCGGGTGAAGGGGCCGAAAAATCACGGAAGCCGACACCCCCGAAGCACTCACAGAACGTCACAACTGGTCGGGGGCCTGAAGAAGCCGTCCAGGTGCGTGCAGAAACGATCTGGCAGAAGGGCCGGCTGGCCGGGAAGACCGGCCACCGGCTGGAAGGCCCTGGGGACAGCCTCTATGATCGGCACACTTTCCTGACCTTTCCTGCACGGACAGAGATCGAATACATGCGGGAGCGAGCGGTGAGCGGAACCTCCGAAGGGCCGGCGCCCGCGGCAGACCTGGACCGGCCGGTCGTCACAGAGAGTGAGATCGACACGTCTCCCCGTACCGAGCCGCCATCCCGGCAGCCCTACCGCTCGGTTTTCACGGCCGCCCCGCTCGCCATGGCGGTCGTGGACCGCGAGGGCACGGTCGTCAGCGCCAACGACGCGCTCACCGTGCTGCTCGGCACCGGCCCCGACGGGCCGGTCGGATCCGTCGCCGCCGACCTGGTCGACCTCACCTCGGACGCCCGCACCTGGCACGCCTACCGCGAGGTGCTGCGCGGCCGGCAGTCCCGGTTGCGCTGCACGCGCCGGCTCAAGCACCCCGACGGGCACTCGCTGTGGGTGCAGGTGACGGTCACCCCGCTGCCCGCCGAGGACAGCGGCGTACTGCTGTCCGTCGCCGACATCAGCGCCCGCCGGGAACTCCAGGCCCGGCTGCGCCACTTGCAGATGCACGACCCGGTGACCCGGCTGCCCAACCGCACGCTGTTCTTCGAACGCCTGTCGGCCGCGCTGGAGGCGGAGTCCTACGAGCAGAGCGGCACGGGCCGGATCGGGCTGTGCTACCTGGACCTGGACGGCTTCAAGGCCATCAACGACACCCTCGGGCACCGCGTCGGCGACCGGCTGCTGGCCGCCGTCGCCGAGCGCCTCATGCGCTGCGCTGACGAGGCGGGGCACTCACGGACCAGCATCCCGCTGGTGGCCCGGCTCGGCGGTGACGAGTTCGCGCTGCTCGTCGAGGACTCCACGGGCACCGAACAACTGGCCGAACTGGCCGAGTCGGCGCTGCGCGCGGTCCAGGACCCGTTCGACATCTCCGGGCAGCGGCTGTCGGTCTCGGCGTCGATCGGGGTCGTGGAGCGGCACGCCGCGGGCACCACTCCCACCGCGCTGATGCAGGCGGCCGACACCACGCTCTACTGGGCGAAGGCGGACGGCAAGGCCCGCTGGACGTTGTTCGACCCGGAGCGCAACGCCCACCGCATGACCCGCCAGGCCCTGGCCTCCACGCTCCGGCCGGCCATCGACCGGGGCGAGTTCCGGCTGGAGTACCAGCCGCTGGTGGGCATGGAGGACGACCGGCTGCACGGGGTCGAGGCGCTCATCCGCTGGAATCATCCTCAGTTCGGCATACTGACGCCGAATCGGTTCATCGGACTCGCGGAAGAGGACGGTTCGATCGTCCCGCTGGGCCGCTGGGTGCTGCGTACGGCCTGCGGGCAAGCCCGGCGGTGGCAGCTGGACCACCCGGACGAGCCGCCGATCTTCGTCAGCGTGAACGTGGCGGTGCGGCAGGTCTGGGACTCGGACCTGGTGGCCGACGTGGCGGAGACGCTGGCCGAGACGGGGCTCGCGCCGCACCTGCTGCAGCTGGAGCTGACGGAGTCGGCGGTGATGGGCTCGGCGGGACGCCCGCTGCAGACCCTGAAGGCGCTCAGCGACATGGGGGTGCGGATCGCCATCGACGACTTCGGCACCGGCTACTCGAACCTCGCGTATCTGAGCCGGCTGCCGGTGTCGGTGCTGAAGCTGGACGGCTCGTTCGTGCGCGGCTTCCAGTACGACGACCGGGAGGCGGCCGCCCGCGCGAACCCGGCCGACGCGGTCGTCGTCGAGGCGATGATCCAGCTCGCGCACCGGCTCGGGCTGACCGTCACGGCCGAGTGCGTGGAGACCTCGGCGCAGGCGACCCGGCTGCGCAGCATCGGCTGCGACACCGGACAGGGCTGGCTCTACTCCCGTCCGGTGCCGCCGGACCGTATCTCCGAGCTGCTGGGCACGCCGGACGTTCAGGCGGAGGCGGGCGTCGGCAAGCCGTAGGCGTCGGCGATGAGTTCGTAGGAGCGTACGCGGACGTCGCCGCCGTGCGCGTTGGCCGTGATCATCAGCTCGTCGGCGCCGGTGCGCTTGGCGAGGTCGTCGAGGCCGGAGCGGACCTCGTCCGGGGTGCCGTGGATGACGTTGGCGTTCCAGGAGTCGACGAATTCGCGCTCCATGGGGCTGAACTCGTAGGCCTCCGCCTCCTCCGGCGTGGGCACGAGGCCGGGGCGGCCGGTGCGCAGCCGGACCATGCTGAGGGCGGCGGACAGCACCTGCCGGCGGGCCTCCCGCTCCTCGTCGGCGGCGAGCGCGGAGACGCCGATGAGGGCGTACGGCTCGTCGAGCACGGCGGACGGCTGGAAGGACTCCCGGTACAGGTCCAGGGCCGGGATCGTGTTCTGCGCCGAGAAGTGGTGCGCGAAGGCGAAGGGCAGACCGAGGGCACCGGCCAGACGGGCGCTGAAGCCGGAGGAGCCGAGCAGCCAGAGCGGCGGGCGGTGCGGGGACTGGACGCCGCCGGGGGACGTGGCCTGGACCGGGCCGGGGACCGCGTGGATACGGCGGTACGGATGGCCGTCCGGGAAGTCGTCGTCGAGGAAGCGGGTCAGCTCGGCGAGCTGCTGCGGGAAGTCGTCGGCGCCCTCGTTCAGCCGTTCCGTGCGGCGCAGGGCGGCGGCGGTGGCCCCGTCCGTGCCGGGGGCGCGGCCGAGGCCGAGGTCGATCCGGCCCGGGGCCATGGCCTCCAGCGTCCCGAACTGCTCGGCGATGACGAGCGGGGCGTGGTTGGGCAGCATCACGCCGCCCGAGCCGAGCCGGATGCGGTCGGTGTGGGCGGCGAGGTGGGCCAGGATCACGGCCGGGGAGGAGGAGGCCACGCCCGGCATGGAGTGGTGCTCGGCGACCCAGTAGCGGTGGAAGCCGCGGTGCTCCGCGAGGCGGACCAGGTCGACGCTGGTGCGCAGGGCGTCGGAGGCGGTGCGGCCGGCCCCCACGGTGACCAGGTCCAGTACGGAGAGGGGGACGGGGGCGCCGCCCTGTGCCGCGCCGCGTATCTCGTCTGCCGCGCCGCGTGTCTCGTCTGCCGCCACGGTGGGGTGCCTCCTGCTGTGGGCCGTGTTGCTGTCGTTCCGGCCCTAACAGGGGACTGTCTCCGGTTATTCCCCGGCGGGCCGGGGCGCCGCTGATCCCGCTGCTCGATCCGCGACCGGGTGTCAGGCGGCCCGCTCCCAATCGCTGCGCACGCTGTCGTGCGGAGGTGGACGGTCGGCCTTCTCGCGGGCCCGCAGGACGGTCCACGCGAGGGCTGACACGCAGACGAGCCACCAGGGCAACGGCCACACGGCCCCCCACCAGCGGACCCGGGGGTCGAGGAAGGCGTCCACGGCGGCGGAGACCATGGCCGCGGCCAGGCTCCAGCACAGCAGGCGCCCGGCCAGCTGGACAGCGCTTGCAGAGAATCTGAACGGGCCCCGTTCGGCCATCGGGAGTCCTTCACGGCACGACTGGCTGCGGACGTGGTCAGTGTGCACGGAATGGACGAAGGAGGGGGAACGCGCTTTCGGTCAATCCAAGTTTCGTGTGATGTGGCGGAGTTGAGCATTCCTCAGCATCGGATGGGGTGTTGGAGCGCTTATACCCCGATGTGCACCGAAGAAGGGGTGGGACCGATTCCGGCCCCCATGAGGGACGCGTTCGAGGGCACGGCAGCCTTTCCCCGGCCGCCCCGGGGCACTCGGGGCTCCATGGAGATCGACGCGTACCGGGTGGCGCGAGCGGCCGGCTGCCTCAAGGCCGCGTTCGCGGTGGCCGTCGGCATGAATCTCGCCGAGGCCGTCTGGGAGCCGAGCGGCACCGTCTGGAGGGTTGCCCGGTCGTCGGCGAGCATCGCCTTCACTCTCGCCCTCGCCGCCTACGTCGTGCTGCGCGTGCTCCGGTGGCGTCGAGCGAGGGGCGAACGTCCGTGAGAACCGCATTCTCCTCGCCGCCCGCGGCGGATGCCGCGGGCGGCGAGGGGCAGGCCTCGCGGCTCACGCCTGGACGATCGGTTCCCTGGTGAAGAGCGCCCCCAGTTCCGGCGCGTTCACCCGTCGGTCCGCCAGGCGCAGGCCCTCCCAGACCGTGACCTGGTTGGCGGTGAGGACCGGCTTGCCGAGTTCCTTCTCCAGGGCCGGGATGTGGGCCGCCGTGTGCAGGGCCGTGTCGGGGAGGAGGAGCGCCTCGGCCTCGGGGTGGTCGGAGTTCCGGGCCAGGGCGAGGAGTTCGGCCTCGCCCCAGGTGCCGACCTCGGCGGCCGTGATGATGCCGGAGCTGTTGACCGACACGACCTCCACACCGGCCGCGCGCAGGAACTCGGCGAAGAGCCGCGCCACGTCCTCCGGGTACGTCGCTCCGATCGCGACCCTGCGCGCCCCCAGCTCCCGCACGGCGTGCGCGAACGCGAAGGAGGTGGACGAGGCGGGCATGCCGGCCGTCTGGGCCAGGGCGCGGACCTGCTCCTGCGCGCCGTCCCAGCCGTAGACGAAGCTGCCGCTCGTGCAGGCCCACACCACGGCGTCCGCACCGGCGTGCCGCAGTTCCTGGACACCCGCCGCGAGTCGCCCGGCGGAGCCCATCTCGAGCAGCGCGTCCACCCGGTGCGCGTCCTCACCGATGTCGGTGTGCACCAGGTCCACCCGGATGTCGCTGCCCAGCAACTGCTCGATGCGCGGATAGTCGTCCTCGGCGGAGTGGCCCGGGTAGAGAAATCCCAGTGCTGTCATGTCCAGCCTTCCTGCTGCTGCTCTTCTTCCGGCAGTACGGGACCGGGGCCCGCCCCCGGCGCTGCGGGGCCGGAACGCGCCGCCGGATTGATCAGCGCTTGGTACGGCCCCACCGCACGGGTACCCAGTCGGCGCAGCGCCGCCCACATCGTCACTTGGTTGGCCGAGATCACCGGGATGCGCAGCTCGGCCTCCAGCTGGGGGATCACGTCGTACGTGGGCAGGTTGGTGCAGCTGATGAACAGCGCGTCGGCGTCGCCCCGGACGGCTTGCCGCGCCATGTCCACCACCTCTCGGTAGGGGACCTTCCAGATGTGCCGGGTCAGCCCCATGAAGGCGCAGCCGGAGATCGCGACACCGGCCTGGGCGACGTAGGCCTCCAGCGACTGCGTCACCGAGACCGTGTACGGCGTCACCAGTGCCACCCGGCGTACGTCCAGCTCGACCAGGGCCTCCAGCAGTGCGCCGGAGGTGGTGATCGCCGGTACGGCACCGGCGCGGCTCATCGCCTCGCACATCGCCCGCTCGCCCATCATGCCGCCGACGAAGCTGCCCGACGTGCAGGCGTAGGCCACGACCTCCGGGGCGATGGCGTTGAGCGTGCGGACCGCCTCGCTCAGCGTCTCGTGCTCGCTGACCAGCCGGGCCAGGTCGAGACTGACCTCGACCGGCACGTAGGGCGTTCGTGTCATGTGCAGGGAGACCTCGTCCGGCACCCAGCGCCACAGTTCGCGGTCGAGTGCGAAGTCGAAGGGGGCGACGACGCCGACCCCGCGCTGCGGGCCGGGCCCGCCGAGAAATGAGACGTCCATGGCAGGCACCGGCCTCACGCTGGGCAACGAGTGTGCAACGGATCGTGGGAACGCCCGTGTTGACGACGGTAGGTTCGGGTGCGAGCGTGGTCAATCCGCCCGGATCACTCCTTGGTCAACACCGGGTTAACTCGTCGTCACCGACCGGCGCCCCGGGGCCGGCCGGACCCGCCGCACGGCTGGAGAAACGGCTGCTCATGCCCACCCCCACGCTCCTCGTCCTGGACGCCGAACCCCTCCCCCGCCTCGGCCGCCTCACCGGCCGCGCCCGTGTCGAACACACCGACGCGGCGCATCTGGCCGAGCGCCTCCCGCGTGCGGATGTACTCCTGGTGTGGGACTTCACCTCGCGCGCCGTGCGGGACGCGTGGCCGGGCGAGGGTCCGCGGCCCCGCTGGGTGCACACGGCGAGCGCCGGTGTGGACCATCTGATGTGTCCGGAACTCGCCGCCTCGGACACCGTGGTGACGAACGCACGCGGCATCTTCGACCAGCCGATCGCCGAGTACGTCGCCGCGCTGGTGCTGGCGATGGCCAAGGATCTGCCGCGCACGCTGGAGCTGCAGCGGGAGCGGACCTGGCGACACCGCGAGTCGCACAAGATCGCCGGAACCCGGGCCGTCGTGGTCGGGTCCGGACCGATCGGACGGGCGATCGCGCACACGCTGGGGGCGCTGGGCATCACGACCGCGCTCGTGGGCCGTGCCGCGCGCTCCGGCGTGCACGGCCCTGAGGATCTGGACCGGCTGCTGGCCCGCGCCGACTGGGTGATCGCCGCGGCACCGCTCACGGACGAGACGCGGGGGATGTTCGACGCCCGCCGCTTCGGCCTGATGCAGCCGTCCGCCCGGTTCGTCAACATCGGCCGCGGCCAGCTGGTCGTCGAGGACGCGCTCGCCGAGGCCCTGGCCAAGCGCTGGATCGCGGGCGCCGCCCTGGACGTCTTCGAGGCCGAACCCCTGCCCCCCGACAGCCCGTTGTGGCAGGCCCCGGACCTGATCGTGTCCCCGCACATGAGCGGCGACGTCGTCGGCTGGCGCGACGAACTCGGCGCCCAGTTCGTGGAGCTGTACGAACAGTGGGCGTCCGGGGAGCCGTTGAAGAACGTGGTCGACAAGCAGCGTGGGTATGTACCCGGACACTGACGTTCCCGGGAGGGTGGATGACCGAGCTCACCGAGCTGACCGCCGTACGGCTTCTCGACGGGTACCGCAAGGGCGAGTGGAGCCCTGTGGAGGTGACGCGGGCGGCGCTGGAGCGGGCCGAGGCGATCCAGCCGGAGGTGAACGCCTTCGTCCGGCTGACCGCCGAGGACGCGCTGGAGCGGGCCGCGGAGTCGGAGGGGCGATGGCGGCGCGGTGAGCCACGCGGGCTGCTGGACGGGGTGCCGGTCACCGTCAAGGACATCCTGTTGCAGCGCGGGGCGCCGACCCTGCGCGGGTCGAGGGCCGTGGATCCGGCGGGGCGGTGGGACGAGGACGCGCCGTCCGTCGCCCGGCTGCGCGAGCACGGGGCGGTCTTCCTCGGCAAGACGACGACGCCCGAGTTCGGCTGGAAGGGTGTGACGGACTCGCCGCTCAGCGGTGTGACGCGCAACCCGTGCGACCCCTCGCGCACCGCGGGCGGGTCGAGCGGCGGCAGCGCCGCGGCCGTGGCGCTGGGCGCGGGGCCACTGTCGCTGGGCACGGACGGCGGCGGCAGTGTGCGCATCCCGGCGTCGTTCTGCGGCATCTTCGCGCTGAAGCCGACGTACGGGCGGGTGCCGCTCTACCCGGCGAGCGCGTTCGGCACGCTGGCGCACGTCGGGCCGATGACCCGGGACGCGGCGGACGCCGCGCTCCTGATGGACGTCATCGGCCACCCGGACTCGCGCGACTGGTCGGCGCTCGCGGCCCCGGCCGGCCCGTACACGGACGGCCTGGCGGGCGGGGCCGGGGTACGCGGGCTGCGGGTGGCGTACTCGCCGTCGCTGGGCGGGCAGGTCGCGGTGCAGCCCGCGGTCGCGAGGGCGGTGCGGCGGGCGGTGGAGCGGCTGGCGGAGCTCGGCGCGTACGTCACGGAGACCGACCCGGACCTGACCGACCCGGTGGAGGCCTTCCACACCCTGTGGTTCAGCGGGGCGGCCCGGGTGACCCAGCACCTGGGCCCGCACCAGCGGGAGTTGCTGGACCCGGGCCTGCGGGAGATCTGCGCGCGGGGCGCCCGGTACTCGGCGCTGGACTATCTGGCCGCGGTGGACGTCCGGATGGACCTGGGCCGTCGGATGGGCCGCTTCCACGACACCTACGACCTGCTCGTCACGCCGACCATGCCGCTCACGGCGTTCGAGGCGGGCGCCGAGGTACCGAAAGGATCCGGCCACCGGCGCTGGACGGGCTGGACCCCGTTCACCTACCCGTTCAACATGACGCAACAGCCCGCGGCGAGCGTGCCGGTCGGCTCGGACGCGGACGGTCTGCCGATCGGTCTGCAGCTCGTGGCCGCCCGGCACCGGGACGATCTGGTGCTGCGGGCGGCCCACGCGCTGTACGAGGCGGGGGTGGCCTCGGCCGGCCGGCCTACGCCCGCCGGAAGCTGAGCGACTCCCCCGCCGCTCCCGACCTCCACAGGTCGTTGCACGCCTCGGCCATGGTCTCCAGGCCGTCGACGACCTGGCCCCAGACGATGCCCGGGACCCAGCCGACATCGCCGTTCAGCAGCAGGTTGTTGCGCTCGTAGAACAGGGCCAGGTCGACAAGCGTGGTCCCGGCGCGAACCTCACGGTCGTAGCCGTACGCCTTGGTGCCCAACTCCGCCCCGGCGAAGGTGAAATAGCACAGATCGCCGGGGATCGGAGTGATGGTCGGGTTTTCCAGAGGTGGTTCGGTTTCGGCGAAGGGTGGGAAAAGGGCGTAGATCTCATTGCGTGCGTACTTCGCGTGGTAGACGTCGCCGGCCAGTGGAAGGGAATCCCAGACGGCCGCGCAGGTGATCGGCGCGCGGTCGTCCAGCAGCCTGGCCGTGCAGGTCACGTCGCGCTTGACCAGCGAGACTTCGATGTAGCGATCAGCCATGCCCTCCATGGGAGTGCCCGCAGCCGCTGCGGTCAAGGGCGCACGGGGGTGAGTGCGGGGCTTGAAAAGATCGGCATAACTAGGAGGCGGTCGGGTAGCCGCGCGCCCATGGCTCCACCACAGAGAAGCCCATTCAGAGGTCCCGAACCCATACCCCGGCCCGTCTCCGGGCCCGCCCGCCGGTCGCTGCTCGCGGGGGTGGCGGCGCTCGGCGCGTTGGGCGCCGCCGGATGCAGCAGGGTCGCCACGGCGTCGGACGCCAAAGGCGGTGATCTGCTCGGCCGGCTCCGGGCGGCGGGTGTCGTCCGTCTCGGCATCGCCGGCGAGATCCCGTTCGGTTTCATCGACACGAACGGCGAACTGACCGGTGAGGCACCGGAACTGGCCAAGGTGATCTTCAAGCGGCTCGGCGTCGACCGGGTACAGCCCGTGCCGACCGAGTTCGGCTCGCTCATCCCGGGCCTGAACTCCCAGCAGTTCGACGTCGTGGCCGCCGGGATGTACGTGAACCCCGAGCGCTGCGAGCAGGTCATCTTCGCCGACCCCGACTACCAGATGCTCGACGCGTTCATCGTGCGCAAGGGCAACCCGAAGGGGCTGCACAGCTACAAGGACGTCGTCGGGAAGAAGGCGAAGTTCGCCACCGGCACCGGGTACGCCGAGATCCAGTACGCCGTGGACGCCGGGTACAAGGAGAGCGACATCCTCATCGTCCCGGACCAGGTGGCGGGGCTGAACGCGGTCGAGGCGGGGCGCGTGGACGTGTTCGCCGGTACGGCGCTCACCGTGCGCGAGGTGGTGAAGAAGTCCGCCAAGGCGGAGGCCACCGAGCCGTTCAAGCCGATCGTCGGCGGCAAGCCGCACGTCGACGGAGGCGCCTTCGCGTTCCGTCCGACCGAGACGAAGCTGCGCGACGCCTTCAACGTGGAGCTGCGCAAGCTCAAGAAGAGCGGCGAACTGCTCCGCATCCTCAAGCCGTTCGGTTTCACCGAGGCCGAGATGACGGAGCTGACCGCGAAGGAGCTCTGCGGCGGATGACCCCGGGACTCTGGGAACTCGTACTCAAGGGCGTCTGGGTCACGATCCAGCTGCTCGTCTGCAGTGCCCTGCTGGGCGCCGCGGTGTCCTTCGTCGTCGGCGTGGCGCGCACCCACCGGCTGTGGATCGTCCGTTTCCTGGCGGGCGTCTACACCGAGGTGTTCCGCGGCACGTCGGCGCTGGTGATGATCTTCTGGGTGTACTTCGTGCTGCCCATCGCCTTCGGCTGGCAGCTGGTGCCGCTGTGGGCGGGCACCCTCGCGCTCGGCCTGACCTACGGGGCGTACGGCTCCGAGATCGTGCGCGGCGCGCTGAACGCGGTCGACCCGGCGCAGAAGGAGGGCGGGATCGCCCTCAGCTTCACGCCCTGGCAGCGGCTGCGGCTGATCCTGCTGCCGCAGGCGGTGCCGGAGATGATCCCGCCGTTCTCCAACCTGCTGGTCGAACTGCTCAAGGGCACCGCCCTGGTGTCCGTCATGGGCATGGGTGACCTGGCGTTCAGCGGCAACCTGGTGCGGCTGGCGCTCCAGGAGAGCGCGGAGATCTACACGATCGTGCTGCTGATCTACTTCGTGATCGCCTTCGTGCTGACCCGCGGCATGCGCGGACTGGAGCGCAAGCTCAAGACCGGCACCGGCAAGCCGGTCGGGAGCACGCCCGACCAGGAGCTGGACCGTCCGCAGACGACCGGGGTCGGAGGTGCAGTCGCATGAAGTGGGACTGGAGCGCAGTCAGCGGCTTCATGCCGCACCTCTGGGACGGTCTGCTGGTCACCCTGCAGATCCTGGCCCTCGGTTCCCTGATCTCGTTCGCGCTGGGCCTGGTGTGGGCGCTGCTGATGCGGGTGCCCTCGCGCTGGGTGACCTGGCCGGTCGGCGTGGTCACGGAGTTCGTCCGCAACACCCCGCTGCTGGTGCAGCTGTTCTTCCTCTTCTACGTGCTGCCCGAGTGGGGCGTGACCTTCTCGGCGCTGACCACCGGCGTCTTCGCGATCGGGCTGCACTACTCGACGTACACGATGCAGGTCTACCGGGCCGGCATCGAGGCCGTGCCGGTCGGCCAGTGGGAGGCGGCGACGGCACTGAACCTGCCGCTGCACCGGACGTGGACCGCGGTGATCCTGCCGCAGGCCGTGCGCCGGGTCGTCCCGGCCCTCGGCAACTACGTCATCTCCATGCTCAAGGACACGCCGATGGTCATGGCGATCACCGTGCTGGAGATGCTCGGCCAGGCGCGCCTGTACTCGCAGGAGCACTTCCAGTTCACCGAGCCGCTGACGGTGATCGGCGTGGCCTTCATCGTCATTTCCTACCTGGCCTCCCTTGCCCTGCGAGCCCTGGAGCGACGCCTTGCCCACTGACACTCTCCCCAATTCCGGGACCGACCCCGAGAAGAACCCCGCCCGGAGCACCGGCGAGCTGATCCGGCTGGAGCAGGTCACCAAGCGGTTCGGGAGCAACACCGTCCTGGACCACCTGGACTTCTCGGTCGACGCCGGCAAGCACGTCACTCTGATCGGGCCGTCCGGATCGGGCAAGACCACGATCCTGCGGCTGCTGATGACCCTGCTCAAACCCGACGAGGGCACGATCACGGTCGACGGGCAGCAGCTGTTCCCGGCCTCCGACAAGCAGGTCCGCGAGGTCCGCAAGAAGATCGGGATGGTGTTCCAGCAGTTCAACCTGTTCCCGAACATGACGGTGCTGCGGAACATCACCGAGGCTCCCGTCACCGTCCTCGGCCTGTCGAAGGACGAGGCGGTGGAGCGGGCCAAGGGCCTGCTGGACATGGTGGGCCTGGCCGACAAGTGCGACGCGCACCCGGCCCAGCTCTCCGGCGGCCAGCAGCAGCGGGTGGCCATCGCCCGGGCCCTGGCGATGCGTCCGCAGGTGCTGCTGCTGGACGAGGTGACCTCCGCGCTCGACCCCGAGCTGGTCGCCGGAGTCCTCGACGTCCTCAGGGACATCGCCCGCTCCACGGACATCACGATGCTCTGTGTGACCCACGAGATGAATTTCGCCCGGGACATCTCCGACCAGGTACTGATGTTCGACCACGGCCGCATCATCGAGTCCGGCACACCGGAAAAGATCTTCAGCGACCCGGAGCTGGACCGGACACGGGAGTTCCTCAGCGCAGTGCTGTGACTACAGCCCGTGAACAGGCAGAACACCCCGCCCGGTAACCGGGACGTGACTGGGGCATGCTTCTGGCACATGCCAGAGTGCCATTGCCCCAGTCCGGGGCCCCGGGAATCTTGTCAACCCCCGCTCCCCGCAAGCCCATTGCCGGTTAACCTGGAAAAGGTTCACTGACCGGATTACGGCCCTACAGCAAGCGCAGGGGGAGACCACCGTGGCGCTGAAGCACGAGCCGACCACCCCGTACCACTCGGCCCAGGAAGCCCTGCGCGTCCTGGAGACGGTGGCGCGCGGTACCAGCGGTGTCACCGACGCCGAGATAGCCCTGCACACCCGCATCGCGCCGGAGCGGCTGACCGCGCTCCTGCGCATGCTGCGCCGCGAGGGGTACGTCGAGCAGATCGCCGACGGCGCCTACGTCACGGGCGAGACCCTGGCCCGTCTCGGCTCCGCCCACCACCGCGAGCAGGCCCTGCACGACAAGCTCCAGCGCACCCTGGACCGGCTGCGGGACTCGGTCGGCGCCGCCGTCTACATGAGCCGGTACGTCGACGGCGAGATCAGCATCACCCAGTACGCCGACAGCCCGTCGGCTCCCGCGGTCAACGAGTGGGTCGACTTCCGCTCCTCGGCCCACGCCACCGCCATCGGCAAGAGCCTGCTCACCCAGCTCGACCACGCCGGCCGCCGCGACCACCTCGCCCGGCACAAGATGGCCCGCCTCACCTCGCGCACCATCACCAGCGACCGGCTCCTGCTCTCCCGCCTGGAGGCGCAGCCACCCACCGTCCCCGTCCTGGACCTGCAGGAGTACGCGATCGGCACGGTCTGCGCGGCCGTCCCGATCACCGCGGGCTCCTCCGTCGGCTGCCTGGCCCTGTCCCTCCCGATCGAGCACGCCCACCGCCTGCGCCAGGCCGCGGACACCCTCAACCGCCACGCCGCACCGGTGCTGCTGTCCATGGCGATCTAGCCCCTGCCGGGTGGTCCGGAGCACCCACCGGCATTGGGTATTATTTTTCCCGTCGCCCGCCGCGGAACACGATTCCGGTGGCAGGCGAGGGTCATGCGCCGCTAGCTCAGTTGGTTAGAGCAGCTGACTCTTAATCAGCGGGTCCGGGGTTCGAGTCCCTGGCGGCGCACGGATGAGGGGCCTCTCGTGGGAGCGAGGGGCCCCTCAGCGTTTTCGTGCTCCCCGTCGGCCATCCTGCGGTAGGTGCACTCCCCCGGCTCCCTAAGGACAGCGGGTCGAATGTGTCCGCGAGCGTGGCCATGACCTGGTCGCCGGGTGACCGGGTCCGGTACGGCGTACACGCACACCGCCTCCGCACCCTCGTAGCGGGCGATCAGATGCGGAGCGCTACCGAGCTTCATTCGCAGTGCATCGGGCTTCAGCCCGGTGGTGAAGCGAATCTCGTGACGGCGGCGCGGAGCGTCGCGGTGTCATTCCGGCGGAGCCGGACACTGCGTCATGGGGTGAGGCGGGGAACGGGTGTTCCCGGCGACATCGTGTGGTGTGTGTTCGTACGATCACCGAATGCAGCTTCGGTACGCCTTCCGCCTGTACCCGGAGCCCGGTCAACGCACCGCGTTGGCCAGGGCGTTCGGGTGTGCACGGGTGGAGAAACAGGAAGCCATGGAACCCCCACCCGAACCTGTGCCGCGTAGCGGCACAGGTTCGGGTGGGGACGGCCAGAATCCTCGGACTTCAGCCCCAGGAGCATGTCAAGGCTGCAGGAAGTCGCCCGCGACGGAGAACATCGCGTGGGTCACCACCATGAAGCCGATGGCGAAGAGGATGAACGTGCCGAGGAAGGCGAGCAGACATCCCGTGCCCGCGACGAGCTTCCCCTGCGCCGGGGGCCTGGCCGTGGCGTGCTCCGGGCGGTCCGCCGGGTAGTGCACGGTGACGATGTCGCCCTCGAGGGTCGTCCCCGGCCCGCCGTGCTCCTCGAAGCGGACGCCGCGGCCGTCGCGCGTGGTGAACTCGTACACGTGGTGCAGAGTGGTGCGCACCGAGCTGTCGCCGCCCCCACTCGTCGTGGTGTACGTCCGCAGACAGCGGGCCTCGGCGGTCAGGCCGCTGTTCCATGCGCGGCCGACCCGCACGGAGCGGCGGATCACCACGACCACGGCACAGGAAGCGACCGCGATCATGAGCGTGGGCACGAGGTAGAACAAGGTTTCCATGAACTCCCCCGAGGCCCTGGGCGGCCTTGGAGCGGCCGGTGTGGCATGAACCTACCCACACCGGCCGCGGCGGTGACTCAAGAGAAGCTCAGAGGTTCGGAAGGGCTCAGAAGGTCACGTCCGAGCAGGCGTAGAACGCGTTGGCCGTGTCGGCGATCGTCCACACGGCCACGATGACGTGCCGGCCGCTGAGCCCGGTCGGCAGCCTGCCGCTGTGGGACAGCGTGGACGGCGGGCGCTGCCCGTTGTACGGCGCCGTGAGGAACGGGGTGAGGTCGAGGTCGGACCGGGCCAGGTTGTGGTTCTGGTTCCAGCCCGGCTTGGTGACGTAGTACTTGAAGTCGGTCGTGGCGTGCATGGCCGTGAACTGCCAGCGGAACGTGTAGTTCTGGCCGCCTGTCACCTTCGTGGCGGGCCAGGCGCCGCCGGACGGTGTGCGCGGTGCGCTGAGCTGGCCGAAGTGGCCGAGCCCCGCGTTGCAGATCTGCCCGTCGGCGGGGCCTGAGGCCGGGAAGCCCTTCGGGCCCTCGACGCTCTGCGGCTCCCACTGGATCGAGCCGCAGTTGGTCACGGTGCCGTTCTGGCAGAGCTTCTGCCGGCTGATGGGGAGGTCGGTGTAGCCGTGGCCGCTGGCGCCGCCGGAGGAGAGTACGAGGGCTCCGGTCGTGGCCAGTCCCACCGCGGCTGCGGACAACTTGGTCCTTGTGCGCATGCTGCCGCTC
This sequence comes from Streptomyces sp. NPDC013187, assembly GCF_042899705.1. Lineage (NCBI taxonomy): Bacteria > Bacillati > Actinomycetota > Actinomycetes > Kitasatosporales > Streptomycetaceae > Streptomyces > Streptomyces sp. NPDC013187. Next base: position 456,535 of record NZ_JBIBAF010000002.1, read on the forward strand.
CTGGAGAACGTGGGGGAGGTTCAGTGAGCCGTGCATGTAGGTCTAGACCAAGTTCGAGATTATGGGCGCTGGTTGAACATGTCCATACCAATCACGGGGCTGTTTCTCCCCGGCCGGCGCAGAACGCCACCGTCAGGTCCTTCACCAGTACCTTCCGCTCGTAGTCGTCGAGTTCGACCAGCCCCCGCATGGTCAGCCGGGTCACCGTGTCCTCCACCGAGTCCACGACCGAGGTGAGCACGCTCGCCCGGTGCCGGGCGTCCAGCTGCGCGATCCGGCGGCGGTGCATCGCGGCGGCGATCTCGGGGGCGTACTCCACGCGGACCGGCTGCACGGAGAACACCTCCAGGCCGACCGGGGCCGCGTCCGCCGCCACCAGCCGGGTCAGCGCATCGGCCGCCGCGTCCCCCGCGCCCCGCGGCCCGCCCGGCATCTCGACCGGCACCCGGGCCAGCGCCGCCTCGACGCACTCGCGCAGATACGTCTCGTGGTCCTCGACGCCCAGCATGGCCCGGGCGGTGTCCCGCACCCGCCACACCACCAGCACCACCACCCGCAGCGCGACCCCGCCCCCGTCGGCGGCGGGCACGGGCTCGCTGCGCCAGTGCCTCAGCCGTACGTCCACCCGGCGGCGCAGCAGCAGCGGGTTGACCCACAGCAGGCCGGAGCGCCGGACGGTCCCCCGGTAGCGGCCGAACAGGTCCAGCACCCAGGCGCGCCCGGTGCGGCCCCGGGCCAGCCCGCCGAGCCCGAACAGCCCGAGCGCCCCGGCCCCGGCGTACGCGGCCCACTGAGCGGGGCCGAGCCCTGCCCCGGCGTACGCGGGCAGCCGCAGCGCCTCCAGCGCGAGCGACGGCAGCACCCCGGCCCACCAGGAGGTGGCCACGCACCCGGCCGCGCCACAGGCCCCGGCCAGTACGCCCGCCGCGCCGGGCAGCACCCGCGCCGGTCGCTCCACCAGGCCCGGTTCGACCTCCGGCACCGGGCGCTTCGGGACGTCCGCCGGGCGTCTGAGGCGCGGCTGCTCCCCCGTCCCCTGCCTGCGGCCGACGACCGCCGGCTTCACAGGCACCGGCGCGGGGTCGGGGTCGTCGCGGAACAACAGATGGACGGGGATCTCGGTGGTGGCCTCGTTCTGGATGAGCCGTGCGGGCCGGGCCGGTCCGCCGGGCGGCCCGTCGGACTCGGACGTATGGGAAGTGGTCGTACTCATGCGTGCCTCCAGCCTCCGCGCCAGATGCGTCACAACGGTGGTCCCGGATGCGGGCCCCTCGAGGGCCCGACCGGGGTTCGGGGCCCACCCGGAGGGGGCCTGGGGACCTTGAGGTCCGTCCTACGAGAAGAGGCGCCGCCAGGTTTCCGGGCCCGGGTAGCCGTCGGCCGCGCCGCCCCGCCAGCCCTGGGTGCGCTGGAAGGCCTCGACGCCGCGCCGGTCCGCCTCGCTCCAGCGCGGCCCCGGCCCGGCCCGGTAGAACCTGCCGAACCCCTTGCGTACGAGCTGCTCGCCCAGCCGCGTGACGTAGGTGTTGTTCGCTCCGGGGCGGAACAACGCCCGCCCCGGGTAGCCGGGGACCCCGTGGGAGGCGGGCGGCGGGCCGACCGCCCCGTCCGTCACGTCCTCGCCCTGGGCCGTGACCAGCAGCTCCCAGGTGCGCGGGTCGGGCAGCCCGTCGGCTTCCGCACCGGTCCAGCCCTGGGCCAGCTGGAACGCCCGGGTCGCCCGCCGGTCGGCATCGGTCCAGCGCGGCCCCGGGCCCGACGCGTACGCACCGCCGGCCCCGCGCGCGATGAGCATGCGGCCGAGCTGGGTGACGTACTCGTTGTTCGCGCCGGGGCCGAAATACACCGCTCCCGGGTACGGCGTGACGGCCGGGGCGCCCGGCTGGCCGCCGTCCTTCCCGGGGACCGGCTCCTGCGCGGTGACGCCCTTGTAGCGGTAGGGCACGTACCGGTCGGAGTTGGTCCGATAGGCGTACGGGGTGGACTGCCGGCGGGTGTGCGGGTGGGTCTGCTCGTAGGCGGTGTAGGTGGTGTGTGTGCTGTCCGTCCAGCCGCCGAAAATGGTGACATGCGAACCCTTCTCGGGGTCGGACGCATTGTGGAACAGCAGAATGTCACCCGGCTGGAGTTCCTCCTTGGAAATCTTCTCCCCGTATGCCGCGAGGCTGCCCGTCCATTCGTTCCGGGGCAGCCTCCATGCCATGGAGACATAACCCGAGCAGTCCTGCCGGTAACCGTCGGACCAATAGGCGCTCATGCTGTACGGCACCTTCGCGGCCACCCAGGTCCTGGCCCTGTTGATGATCTCCGTGCGAGTGATGGCGGCGGCCTCGGGGGCGGCGGAGGACTCCGTCTGACGGCCTTCGGGGCCGTGCAGCGGGGACGTGGCGCCCTGAGGGGTATCGGGCTCGTCACCTGCGGGAACACCCGGGCGGTGCGGGGCGTGCGACACCGCTGCGGCCGGTACGGTGTGGCCCGCGCCGAGCGCGGCGGAAGCCGCGGCGGCCAGGGCGAGAGCCCGGTGCGCCGCCGGGTGGGCGCCGGCGCGGCCGGTCCAGGAATGCGGGAGGGCGCGGCGCCAGTGGACGCAGCCCGGGCAGTCGCAGTCGCTCGCGGGGTCGATTTCCTCGAATACCGGCGACTCCATGCGATTCCCCTCACACTTCCGGCGGAAAAATGCGGCGCCCGGGCACCGGAGGGCGCGCGTGGCCAGTTTCGCAACTGTCTTCCCCACGCGCATGCTGACGGTCCGAATGATGTACGCGGCCGCCTTGCCGGGGGCCCGCGCCCCGGCCGGTGGTCAGGAGCACCTCTCGACGTCCTGTAGGATTACGACGTCAGCAGGCGCCGCTAGCTCAGTTGGTTAGAGCAGCTGACTCTTAATCAGCGGGTCCGGGGTTCGAGTCCCTGGCGGCGCACGTTGTCGATGGCGGTTTGTGTTCGCGGAAAGCGCGAACACAAACCGCCATCGTCGTTTCTGCGCGGCTTCGCCGCGCGCGGTGGGGGCTCCGCCACCCGCACCCCTCCACCGGCATCACGGTGAGCGGGTGTCTCCTCGAGAGGTCCCCGTCCGGGTCTGGCCGGATACCCTCTGGCCATGGCAGCGCGTGACCTTCAGGAGCGGATCAAGAAGCTCATCATCGACCGCCGGCTGGCCTCCGGGGCCCCGCTGCCGACCGAGCCCGAGCTGATGGAGCACCTCGGCGCGAGCCGGAACTCGGTGCGGGAGGCCCTGAAGGCGCTCCAGGCGATGGGCATCGTGGAGATCCGGCACGGCTTCGGCACCTACGTCGGCCCGATGTCCCTGGCCCCGATGATCGAAGGTCTCGCCTTCCGCACGGTCGCCGGGCACTACCGGGGCGAGGACTCCCTGCTCCAGCTGCTGGAGCTGCGGGAGGCGGTGGAGACGGGGCTCGTGTCGCGGCTCGCCGGGAGGATGCCGGAAGCGGACCTCGTTGAACTGGACGCGCTCGTCGCCCGTATGGAAGAGCAGGCCGCGCGCGGAGCCGGCCTCGCCGAGACCGACCGGGCCTTTCACGCCACCCTCTACCGGGGGCTGGACAACGTGCTGCTGTGCGAGGTCCTCGAGGCGTTCTGGGACGCCTTCCACCGGGTCCGCACGGACCTGGGGGGCGAGCCGCAGGACCCGAAGGTGACCTGCCGGCAGCACCGGGAGATCCTCGACGCGGTGCGGTCCGGCGACTCGATGCGGGCGGAGGAGGCCATAAGGGAGCACTTCGGCAACATCCGCGCCCGCCTGTCGACAACGTCCCCACAGGGCCCCCACACCCGTCACAATGAACGCGTATGACCGGTACCACCGTGTTTCGCATCTTGCGATCATGATGAGCGCCGTAGAACCTTGGTTTTCTAATTTTTCAGGATGCCGCGTTTGCGCGGCAGTTGGGGGGATTCGGAGCCGGTTGCGGGCTGGGCGGGGATAGGGGCCCCGTTCATGAACCGATGCCGTGGGGGGCATCATGCAACCGGAAGGTCGCGTTGCCGTGTCTATAGGGTGTGGATGACGTGGTGACTGCGACCCACCACTGATACGTCTGTGAAGGTCGAGGGGGACCAGCAGCAGGCGGTAAGAAGCTACGAAACACGCGGCTGTCCGCGTGTGGGGGGATGACTCATGACGTCGAGGCCCACGGGTGCCCGGCAGGAAAACGACCCGTCCCAGACCACCCAGCTCAGGGTGCCGGCGCACCGGATGAGCACGACGGGGACGTTCCGGCGGATCAAGAAGACGCTGCCGAGATACGACTACGAGCACTACAGCCGGCTCGCCGGTCCCCTCACCCAGCCGGATCCGAACAAGCCGTACAAGGTGCAGTACCGCTCGCTCATCTCGCAGGAGCCGCACCGCATCCGCGTCGCCCTGATGCTGGCCGCGGCCCCGGTGCTGTCCCTGGTGCTGCTGTTCTGGCTGCTCCAGCCCGAGCACTGGACCGAGCGCGACTACCCGGCCTTCGACTGGCTGCCCGCACTCGACATGGTCATGCTCGTCTCGATCGGTCTGATCGAGTTCTTCCGCTGCATGAACGTGCTGTCCAACGCGCACGCCACGCTGGTGGCCCGCGACCCGATCCCGGTGGTGCCGGAGACCGGCACCAGAGTGGCCTTCCTCACCTCCTTCGTGCCCGGCAAGGAGCCGCTGGAGATGGTGACGAAGACCCTGGAGGCGGCCGTCAGGATCCGCCACCGGGGTCTGATGCACGTGTGGCTGCTCGACGAGGGCGACGACCCCGATGTGAAGGCGGCCTGCGAGCGCCTCGGCGTGCACCACTTCTCCCGCAAGGGCGTCGCGAAGTGGAACCAGGCCAAGGGCCCGCACCGCGCCAAGACCAAGCACGGCAACTACAACGCCTGGCTGGAAGCGCACGGCGACGACTACGACTTCTTCGCCTCGGTCGACACCGACCACGTGCCGCTGCCCAACTACCTGGAGCGGATGCTCGGCTTCTTCCGCGACCCGGACGTCGGCTTCGTCATCGGGCCGCAGGTCTACGGCAACTACGACAACCCCATCACCAAGGCCGCCGAGTCGCAGCAGTTCCTCTTCCACGCGCTGATCCAGCGCGCCGGCAACCGCTACGGCTCCCCGATGTTCGTCGGCACGTCCAACGCGGTACGCATCAAGGCCCTGAAGCAGATCGGCGGCCTGTACGACTCGATCACCGAGGACATGGCGACCGGCTTCGAGATGCACCGCCACAAGAACCCGGCGACGGGGAAGAAGTGGCGCTCGGTGTACACGCCGGACGTGCTCGCGGTGGGTGAGGGCCCGAGCGCCTGGACGGACTTCTTCACCCAGCAGATGCGCTGGTCGCGAGGGACGTACGAGACGATCATCGGGCAGTACTGGAAGGGCTGGTACTCGCTGCCGCCGAGCAAGCTCTTCAACTACACGATGATGATCATCTTCTACCCGATGTCGGCCCTCAACTGGATCCTCGCGGCGCTGAGCTGCTGCCTGTTCCTGGGCCTGGGCGCCTCGGGTGTGAACATCGACCCGGCCGTGTGGCTGATGCTCTACGGCAACGCCTCCGCCCTGCAGATCGGCCTGTACGTCTGGAACCGCCGGCACAACGTCTCGCCGCACGAGCCGGAGGGCTCCGGCGGTGTGGCCGGCATGGTGATGTCCGCGCTGTCGGCGCCGCTGTACGCGAAGGCACTGATCGACTCCGTGCTGCGGCGCAAGAGCAAGTTCGTGGTGACGCCCAAGGGCGACTCGGCGAGCCCGGACCGCTGGTTCGGCACGTTCCGCTACCACTGGTACTTCGTCGCGATCTTCGGTGGGTCGATCACGGCCGGATTCGTCTTCGGCCACTCCCACCCCGCGATGATCATCTGGGCGACGTTCGCGCTGCTGATCACCGCCTCGCCGGTGTTCGCCTGGCGCTGGCAGCTGCGGCAGGACGCGAAGAAGCCCGCCGCCCCTGCCGCGGAAGAGCCGCAGGATTCTGCGGGGCCGCACCGGACGCAGCCGCTGCCCATCCCGCAGCAGCCGACGGGGCACACCCCGCAGCACAAGCCCTCGTGGGCCGCCACCCCGGGCGCACACGGGGAGGTCGGGGGATCCGACCAGACCATGCAGATCGCCCTTGGTGGACTTGGGGGACGTAAGGAATGAACGACCGTGCAGGCCGCCGCCGGGCCCGTCGACTCGCGATCGGCACGGCGGTGGTACTCGCGCTGGCCGGGATGAACGGGCCGTGGCTCTACCGCTTCAGCACCGAGAAATACCACCAGTACACAATCAACAAGCCGGAGTACAAGGCCGCCAACGGCAAGTGGGAGATAGTCGATTTCCCCGAGGAGTACCGGCAGAACACCATTCACGCGGCGCTGCTGCGCACCGGCAAGGTGCTGCTCGTCGCGGGGTCGGGCAACGACCAGGACAACTTCGACGCGAAGAAGTTCGACACCCGGATCTGGGACCCGCTCAAGGGCACCGTCAAGAAGGTCCCCACTCCGGCCGACCTGTTCTGCACCGGCCACACCCAGCTCGCCAACGGCAATCTGCTGATCGCGGGCGGCACCAAGCGCTACGAGAAGCTCCAGGGCGACGTCACCAAGGCCGGCGGCCTCATGATCGTCCACAACGAGAACCCGGACGCGCCGATCACCCTGCCCGCGGGCACCACGTTCACCGGCAAGAAGAACGGCAAGACCTTCGTCTCCAAGGACCCGGTGCTCGTACCGCGAGCCAAGAAGGTCTTCGACAAGGCGACCGGCAGGTTCCTGCGCAACGACCCCGGCCTCGGCCGGATCTACGTCGAGGCGCAGAAGCGGGGCAAGAAGTACGAGACGGGCACGCAGGACAACTACCGCGTGCACGGCCTGAAGGGCGCCGACGCCAAGAACACCTACGGCATCGCACAGAAACTCGCCCTCGACAAGAAGGACTTCCAGGGCATCCGGGACGCCTTCGAGTTCGATCCGGTGGCCGAGAAGTACATCAAGGTCGACCCGATGAAGGAGGCCCGCTGGTACCCGACGCTCACCACCCTGAGCGACGGGAAGATCCTCAGCGTCTCCGGCCTCGACGACATCGGCCAGCTCGTCCCGGGCAAGAACGAGGTCTTCGACCCGAAGACCAAGAAGTGGGCCTACACCGGCGAGGTGCGGCAGTTCCCGACCTACCCGGCGCTGTTCCTCATGCAGAACGGCAAGATCTTCTACTCGGGGTCCAACGCGGGCTACGGGCCGGACAACGTGGGCCGTGAGCCGGGCGTCTGGAACGTCGACACCAACAAGTTCTCCAAGATCCCCGGCCTGAGCGACCCCACCCTGATGGAGACGTCCGGCACGGTGCTGCTGCCGCCGGCGCAGGACGAGAAGTACATGGTGGTCGGCGGCGGCGGCGTCGGCGAGTCCGAGAGGTCCAGCGAGAAGACCCGGATCGTCGACCTGAAGAAGCCGGACCCGCGCTTCGTGGACGGCCCGTCCCTGGACAAGGGCACCCGCTACCCGAACGCCTCGATCCTGCCCGACGACAGCGTGCTGATCTCCGGCGGCTCGGAGGACTACCGCGGCCGCGGCGACTCCAACATCTTCGAGGCGCGGCTGTACGACACGGAGAAGAACGAGCTCAGGCGGGTCGCCGACCCGCTCGTGGGACGCAACTACCACTCCGGGTCGATCCTGCTGCCCGACGGACGCGTGATGTTCTTCGGCTCCGACTCGCTCTACGCCGACAAGGCCAACACCAAGCCGGGCGAGTTCGAGCAGCGCATCGAGATCTACACGCCGCCGTACCTGTACGGCGACGGGGACCGGCCCTCGCTGTCGGGTGGTCCGCAGACCATCGAGCGCGGCTCCACGGGGACGTTCACCTCGTCGGACGCGGCGAGGGTCAAGAAGGTCCGGCTGATCCGGCCGAGCGCCGCCACGCACGTCACGGACGTCGACCAGCGGTCGATCGCCCTGGACTTCAAGGCGTCCGGAAACAAGCTGACGGTGACCGTGCCGGAGAACCGGAACCTGGTTCAGGCGGGCTGGTACATGCTGTTCGTGACGGACGCGGACGGCACCCCGAGCAAGGCGCAGTGGGTCAAGGTGCCGTAGCAGCAGACGACAAGGGGCGCTCTCCGCGAGGAGAGCGCCCCTTTCGTATCGGCCGGTGCGTCAGGCGCTCGAGCCGGTCGCGTCCGTCAGCCGGTGGCCTTCGCCAGCTTCAGCGCGTAGTCCGCCCACCACTGGCCCGCCTTCGGGCCGCCCTTGCACTCGCCGTCCGACTCGCCGGGCCGCTTCACCCACAGGTAGGCGTCGACCAGCGGGTCCGCCGTCTTCGTCGTCGGGGTCTCGCCCAGGGAGCGGCCCGGCGGGTTGCACCAGCGCTCGTCGGGCTTGCCGTCGTTGTAAGGGCCCTTGCCGTTGCGGCTGGTGTCGATGACGAAGTGCTTGCCGCCGACCTTGGCGGAGAGCTTCTTGCCGTAGGCGATGGAGTCCTCGGTGGAGTAGAAGTTGGAGACGTTGACCGAGAAGCCGTCGGCCTGGGCGATGCCCGCGCGGTTCAGGGACTCGAAGATCTGGTCGGGGTCCTGCCAGCCGGCGTTGCCCGCGTCCAGGTAGACCTTCGTGTTCTTCAGCGACTTCAGCTTGGCGACGGCGCCCTTGAGGAGGTCGTAGCGCTCCTCGTGGAACTGCTCCGGGGTGCAGCCGTCGACCAGGTGCAGCAGGGCGTCCGGTTCCAGGACGACCGTGGCGGGCCGGTCGCCTATGCCCGCGGCGACGCCGTCGAGCCACTCGCGGTAGGCGTTGCCGTCGGCGGCGCCGCCCTGCGAGTACTGGCCGCAGTCGCGGTGCGGGATGTTGTACAGGACGAGCAGCGCCGTGCGGCCGGCCTTGTCGGCGGCCTCGGTGAAGCCCCGGGTCTGCCCCTGCGGGTCGTCCGGACCGACCCACTCCGCGACCGGCTGCTCGGCGATCTTGCGGATCTGCTCGGCGTCCTGCTTCTTGCCGGACTTCTCCAGGGCGGCGACCTGCCGGGCCGCCGTCCCGTCCGGATTGACCCAGAAGGGGGCCTTTTCCTTGGGCTGTTGGGTGATCCCGGCGCCCGCGTCGCCGCGCTCGTCCGTTCCGTCTCCTCCGTCGGAGGAGGAACACCCCGTCACCAGCAGTGCCGCCCCCAGCACCACTGCGGACATCCGCCTCTTGGCGAACGCCCCGGCCCCCCTGCTGCCGTACATCCAACTCCCCCTTGGGTGCACCGTTCCAAGTCTCAATCCTGACATACGTCCCGGGACGTCCACGAAGCGAACCCCGCCGGCGCGATGACGCAGCGCCACCGTATCGAGACTTGGTGTTATCCGGCTTCTGGACCGGGGCGGCCCCCTGGTTCCGAAGTCTTCACAGCACATGCCCGGCCTTCGGCCAGAGATTCACCCACCGTGGCCCCCGTGGCCTCCAGCGCGGCTCGCCGGTCACTCCCGCAGCCCGTGCGCGCGGTCGAGGACCGGCCCGGTCAGCTCTAGCGGCCGGTTCCCGTCAGGTACGCCGAGACGACCACGTTCGCCGTGTAGCTGCGGGTCGTACGGTCGAAGCTGCCGCCGCAGGTGACCAGCCGCAGTTCGGCCCGGCCCGACTCGCGGGGCCCGTAGGCCTGGTGGGCGTCGAAGCGGTCGCGGGTGAGGACCTGGACGGACTCGACGGTGAACTCGGCGATCTTGGCGTCGGCCCGGACCACCCGGATCGTCGAGCCCGGCCGCATGGCGCTGACCTTGTAGAAGACGGCCGGCCGGGACTCGGTGTCGACATGACCGACCATCAGCGCGGTGCCGGGCGCCCCGGGCGCGACCCCGCCGGCGTACCAGCCGACCACGCCCGGCTGGTCGTACGGCGGCGGATCGAGCGCCCCGCGTGCGTCGAGACCGCGTGCCACCACGGGGGCCTGGACGCCGAGCCCGGGGATGTCGACGCGCTGCGGCAGCGCGTCGCCCAGCGGGCGGTGCTCCGGCGGCAGCTTGATGTCAGGGGGCCGTCCGGCCGCCGCCATGTCACCCGTGGTGGGCGCCGAGATGCCGTGCCGCATCTCGGTGACCTCGCGGCCCCACAACCACAGCCCGAGCAGCAGCACCACCCAGGCCATGCCGGTCAGCAGGCGGCCGGTGCCCGAGAAGCGCCTGTGGACGTGATCGTGATCGTGCATGGTCGGTCAGTCCGTTCCGCGGCCCCGGCGGACCCCGCGCAGCGCGACGACCACCGTCGCGGCCGCCCCCGCGAGCACGAGTCCGGTCACCCCCTGCGCCGTACCGGGACCGGCGCCGCCCTCCTCGGCGGCGAGGGAGCCGGCGGCACCGCCACCACCCGCCCGGACGGGGGCGACCGGCGAGGCGGGTGCGCCGGGCCTGCGGGAGGGGAACGCCTCCTCGTCGACGCCGGGTGCGGACGACTGTCCGCCCTCCTCGGGCCCGGGCGGCTCTCCGCCCTTGCCGGGCACGGGCGGCTGCCCGCCCGTGCCGGGGGCGGGCGGCCGGCCACCGGCCCCGGGCACAGCAGCCGGCGGAGGCTCTGGCACAGCAGCGGGCGGAGCCCCTGGCACGGCAGCCCGCGGAGCCCCGGACCGTCCGGCCCCATGTCGCTCCCCAGGTCCCGACTCGCCGTCCTGGACGGTGAATGTGCCGGTACGCCGCGTGGCACCGCAAGTGACCCGCACGGCGTACGAACCCGCCTCGAGCGTGGAGCGGACGCGGCTGTCACCGACGAGCTCGTCGGCGCCGGCGACGGTGAGCCGCGCGTCCGCGACGAACGCCGCCGAGGCGGCCACAGCCGTTCGCTGGGCACAGCCGGTCACGCGGAGCGTGATGTCACTGCCGGGGGCGGGGCGCGCCGGGGTCACCGAGACGCTCCCCGCATCCACCGCGTAGGCCGCCGGTGCGAGGGCGACGACGGCCAGGGCGCTCGTACAGGCAGTGACCTTCAGGGAACCCATCGTGAACCTCCAGACGTCTGGAGCCTCCCCCGCCCGGTGGGCCACCGCATCCTCAGGGACGCGGCGGCTGCTCCGAACGGGTGACCGAGGGTTTGAGCCCTGCGTCCCCCGGGCCCGGGGCTCAGACCCGGTCGACGAGGTCCGCGATCGAGTCCACGACCTGCGAGGGCCGGTACGGGAAGTCCTCGACCTGTTCGGGCCGGGTCAGGCCGGTGAGCACCAGGAACGTCTGCATCCCGGCCTCCATGCCGGCCAGCACGTCGGTGTCCATCCGGTCGCCGATCATCGCGCTGGTCTCGGAATGCGCCCCGATGGCGTTCAGCCCGGTCCGCATCATCAGCGGGTTGGGCTTGCCCGCGAAGTACGGCTTCTTGCCGGTCGCCTGGGTGATCAGCGCGGCCACGGCGCCGGTCGCGGGCAGCGGGCCCTCGGTGGAGGGACCGGTCTCGTCGGGGTTGGTGCAGATGAACCGGGCACCGCCGAGGATGAGCCGCACCGCCTTCGTCATGGCCTCGAAGGAGTACGTACGGGTCTCGCCGAGGACGACGTAGTCCGGCTCGTGGTCGGTCAGGATGTAGCCGATGTCGTGCAGCGCGGTGGTCAGTCCGGCCTCTCCGATGACGTACGCCGACCCGCCCGGCCGCTGGTCGTCCAGGAACTGGGCGGTGGCCAGGGCCGAGGTCCAGATGGACTCGATCGGCACTTCGAGGCCCATACGGCGCAACCGGGCGTGCAGGTCGCGCGGGGTGTACATCGAGTTGTTGGTGAGGACCAGGAAGGGCTTCCCGGACTCGCGCAGCTTCTTCAGGAAGGCGTCGGCGCCGGGGATCGGAACGCCCTCGTGGATCAGCACACCGTCCATGTCGGTGAGCCACGATTCGATGGGCTTGCGGTCTGCCATGTGCGGGATCTCCTGCCGTACGCGGTCCAGCCTGCGACCCAGCCTAGACAGTGGCGGGATCTTGCGGAACGGTCGGCGTACGGCGTCCCGACTGGCGGGACGGCCCGCCGGGCGCACTCGGCGGCCGGCCACCCCGTCACCCGTCACCCGCCACCCGTCACCCGTCACCCGTCACCCGTCACCCGTCACCCGCGTGAACAACGCTGCGGGTCGATACGCCTAGGGCCCTTCCGAGGAACCTCCGCGGCGGCGGCGGGCGACAAGCAGTGCCGCGCCGCCGGCGAGCAGCAGGACCGCGGTGGCCGCGGCGACCCGGGTGCCGGTGCCGGTCCGGGCCAGTTCCTCCGCGAACGGGAACCGGTCCTCGCGGGGCGGGACGGAGGCCTCCGAGTCGGGGCGGGATTCCGTCCCCGTGTCGGGGTCGGTCCCGGTGTCGGTGTCGGTGTCGGTGCCGGTCCCGGACTCGCCGTCGTCGATGCGGAACCGGTAGTCGTTCGACTGCCCGACCCAGTCGCCGTCGTCGTCGTGCCGCTGCACGACCGCGGCGTTGGCCGTGACCTCGTTGGGCACGGCGTCCGAGGTGAGCGTGAGCCGCACCTTCACGGTGACGGTTTCGCCCGGTCCGACGGTGAACCCGGCGAAGTCGTTCCCCTCGTCGGCGAACGCCCCGACGAGTTCGTCCTCGCCGGTCTTCTCGAACCGCACGGGGTGGGCGTGCCCTCCCTCGAAGAATTCGAGGCGGGGCTGGGACGGCTCCAGGGCCCGTTTGCCGTCGACGAGCACGACGACGGGGTGGATTCCGGCGCAGGTCCGGTCGGTCGTGTTGGTCAGGTCGACGGAGAAGGTCCCGAACCCGCCACCGGCCGTGTAGGAGTCGGGGCCGCCGTGGATGCGGGTGGTGAGCGGGAAGGTGTGGTCGTCGGGCGCGGCACAGGCGGGCACCGGGGCGTCCGCGTGTGCCGGACGTGCGCCGGGGAGCAGGACGGCGGCCGCCGCTGCCGCCGCCAGGCAGAAGTGAGCGGGCGTGCAGAGTCGCATGATGATGTGACATTCCGAGCGGAGAGGCTCACGAGACGACGACGACGCGAACCGGCCCCGAACGGCGGCGCGGATCCGCCCGGTCGGCGGACAGTCCTGTTCTCAGTCCTCGACCGCAGCGCTTTCGCAGTCCTCGACCGCAGCGCTTTCTCAGTCCTCGACCGCAGCGGTATTGATCTCGAAGGCAGGACGCCCCTGCGCGGGTTGCTGCAAGCGCTGCCGGACGAGTCCCTGCCGTTCTAGGACGCCGCTCTACGGACGACGCGCCTTCCCGCCCCCGTCTCAGCCTCCTCCGTGCCCGAACACCGGCCCCAGCACCAGCTGAGCCGCCCCCACCGCCACGGCCCCGTCTCCCCCGGCCGTGACGCGTACCGGTACGGCGTCCTGGCCCGTTCGCCGGGCCCGGGCCTCCAGCACCGCGCCGACCCCACCCACGAAGGCCTCCGGCGCCGCCGCCACCGTACGACCGCCGAGCAGGACGACGTCGATGTCGAGCAGCCCGACGAGGTTCGCCGCACCGGCGCCCAGCACCCGCGCCGCCTCGTCCAGATCGCCGCGCGCCACCGCACCGAGGCACAGGGCCTCGACGCAGCCCCGGTCCCCGCAGGTGCAGGGCGGGCCGTCTAGCTGGATCACCTGGTGGCCGAACTCCCCGGCCCCGGTCCTGGCCCCCCGGTGCACGCTGCCGCCGATGACCAGCCCGGCCCCCAGCCCCGTGCCGAGGTGCAGGTACGCGAAGGAGCCGCGCTCACCTCCGGCGGCGAGGCCCAGCGCCGCCGCGTTGGTGTCCTTGTCGACCACGACCGGAACCCCGAGCCGCCCGGCCAGCGCCGCACGCAGCGGGAAGCCGTCCCACTCGGGAAACCCGGTCACCCGGTGCAGAACCCCCCGGCCATGATCGAGCGGCCCCGGCAACGCGACCCCGACCCCGAGCAGGGATGGATCGAACTCGGAGAGTCCGTGGCGGGAGAGCCGGCCGAACTCGGAGAGCCCGTGCCGGGAGACCGGGTCGAGCCCGGAGAGCCCGTGCCGGGAGAGCGCGTCGAGCCCGGCCGGTCCCTGCAGGGCGGCCCGGCCCCTTCCGGTCGCCCCCTGACCGGAGACTCCGTCACCCCCTGCCGATCCCTGCCGGGCTTCCCCCTCGCCCAAGACCGGCAACACCCCCGCCACCGCCTCCCGCACCGCAGCCAGTACGGCTTCCGCCCCCGCCCCCAGATCCAGCGCGGCCCGCCGCTCCCCCACCACGGTCCCCCGCAGGTCGACGCGCACGACCCGCACCTCGTCCCGGTCCAGATGGACCCCGACCGCGTGCCCGGCCTCCGGCACCAGCCGCAGCACCGTGCGCGGCTTGCCCCCGGTCGACGCCCGGCGTCCGGCCTCCGCCGCGAGCCCGTCCTCCCGCAGCCGGGCCGTGATCTTGCTGACGGCCTGCGGGGTGAGCCCGGTCCGCTCGGCGAGTTCGAGGCGGCTGATGCCCTCGTCCCCGGCGGTCCGCAGCAGGTCGAGCACCAGCGCGGCGTTGTGGCTGCGCAGGGAGAGCAGGTTCACCCCGCCCCCACCGCCCCCGGCCGTACCGGCTGCTCCCGCAGCTCCCGCCCCGCGCATGCCGCCCACTCCGCCCGTACGGTCGTCCGCCCTGTCCACGTGCCCATTGTCCCCGGCGCTTGCACTTTGGCAACAGCGTTGCGAAAGTGTGTGCCATGACTGGCACACCCCTCGGCACAGCCCCCGGCTCGCCTCTCCGCGTCGGCCTCGTCGGCTACGGCCTCGCCGGCTCCGTCTTCCACGCCCCGCTGATCGCCGCCACGGAGGGCCTCGCCCTCGACACGGTGGTCACCTCGAACCCGGAACGGCGGCAGCAGGCTCGTGCCGAGTTCCCGGACGTCCGCCTCGCGGCCACACCGGACGAGCTGTTCGACCGGGCCGCCGAGCTGGACCTGGTCGTCATCGCGTCCCCGAACAAGACGCACGTGCCGCTCGCGAGGACCGCGCTGGAGGCAGGCCTGCCGGTCGTGGTCGACAAGCCCGTCGCGGGCACGGCGGCCGAGGCCCGTGAACTCGCCACCTTCGCCGAGGAGCGCGGACTGCTCCTCTCCGTCTTCCAGAACCGCCGCTGGGACAACGACTTCCTCACCCTGCGCAAGCTGCTGTCCGAGGGCACGTTGGGCGACGTGTGGCGGTTCGAGTCCCGCTTCGAGCGCTGGCGCCCGAAGCCGAAGGGCGGCTGGCGGGAGTCCGGCGACCCCGCAGAGATCGGAGGTCTGCTCTACGACCTCGGCAGCCACGTCGTCGACCAGGCCCTGGTCCTGTTCGGCCCGGCGGCCTCCGTGTACGCGGAGACGGACATCCGCCGCCCGGGCGCCGAGACCGACGACGACACCTTCATCGCGATCACGCACGCCGGCGGCGTCCGCTCCCACCTCCACGTCTCCGCGACGACCGCCCAACTCGGCCCCCGCTTTCGCGTCCTGGGCTCCACCGCCGGTTACGTCAAGTACGGCCTCGACCCCCAGGAGGCGGCGCTCCGGGACGGCCTGCGCCCCGGCCCCGACTGGGGTGTGGAGCCCGAGTCGCTGTGCGGCCGCGTCGGTTCCGGCGAGTCCCCGGTGACCGGCGGCGGACGCGCCGAACCCACTGTCCCGGGCGACTACCCGGCTTACTATGCGGCCGTGGCGAAGGCCCTGCTGGAGGGCGCCCCGAACCCGGTGACCGCGTGGGAGGCGGCCGCCGCCCTGGACGTCCTGGAGGCCGCTCGTCGGTCGGCCCTCGAGAAGGTGACGGTGCCCCTGTGACCCACAAGAGCAACCCCTCGCACAGCCAGGGGCTCACCCCGAAGTTCCACCCGGAGCTCACCCCGAGCCTGGAAGAGCTGGAGAAGCAGGAACGCGTGCTGGTGTTCCGCCAGTTCACGTACGACGACGCCTGGGCGCTCGGCTCACTCCTCGTCGAGCTGGCCCGGGAGCGGCAGGCCCCGGTCGCGATCGACATCCACCGCTCCGGCCAGCAGCTCTTCCACGCGGCACTGCCCGGCTCCACGCCGGACAACGACGCCTGGATCGCCCGCAAGCGCCGGGTGGTCGAGCGCTACGGCTCCGCCTCCTACCTGGTCGGCGCCCGCTTCCGCGCCAAGGGCAGCACGTTCGAGGAGTCCTCGCGCCTCGACCCCGACACCTACGCGGCGCACGGCGGCTCCTTCCCGATCACCGTCGAGGGCGTGGGCGTGATCGGTGCGGTGACGGTCTCCGGACTGCCCCAACTCGACGATCACCGCATGGTGGTGGAGGCGCTGGAGCGGTTCCTGGACCTCTGAGTCCCCTCGTGGAATGAGCGGAGACTCTCTCCGGTTGGCACCCGTGTACGCGTGATCAAGCACGGCGCCCCAACCGGAGGGACCCCCACCGATGACCACCCCCCTGAAGGAGACGCTCGGCCGCTACGGCATCTGGAGCGTAGGCCTGCGCTCCGAGGACCCGGACCGCCGCGGCGAACTCGCCGAGGCCGCCGCCGAACTGGAGGAACTCGGCTACGGCGCCCTCTGGCTGGGCGGCAACAGCTCCGCCGCCAACGCCGCCCCGCTCATCGAGGCGACCTCGAAGGTCAAGGTCGGCACCAGCATCCAGAGCATCTGGCAGCACGAGCCGGACGCCTCCGCTACGGCCTTCGCGGACCTGGAGTCGTCGCACCCCGAGCGTTTCCTGCTGGGCCTCGGAGTGAGCCACGCCAAGCGTGTGGAGCAGTACGCCCGCCCCTACTCGGCTTTGGTCTCCCACCTCGACGGCCTGGACGCCGCCGGCGTGCCGGAGGACCGCCGGCTGCTGGCCGCCCTGGGCCCGAAGTCGCTGCGGCTGGCCCGTGACCGGGCGGCGGGCTCGATCCCGTACCTGGTCACCCCGGAGCACACGGCGCACGCCCGCGAGATCCTGGGCGAGGCCCCGCTGCTGGCTCCGGAGCTGGGCGTCGTCCCGGAGACGGACCCGGCCCGTGCCCGCGCCCTGGCCCGCGAGTTCCTGGAGATCTACCTCCCCCTGCCGAACTACACCAACAACTTCCTCCGGCACGGCTTCACCGAGGACGACCTGTTGGACGGCGGCAGCGACCGCCTGGTCGACGCCCTGTTCGCCTGGGGCGACGACACGGCGATCCGCACGAAGATCGACGTCTTCTTCGAGGCGGGCGCGGACCACGTCGCCCTCCAGGTCCTGGACGGCGAACCGCGAGACAGCCTCCCGCGGAAGGCGTGGCGCGAGCTGGCCACCCTGCTGGACTGACGTCCTCAGGGGCGCGGGGAACTGCGCGAACGACCACGAACGAACCCGCGGTCGCCGACGATGCGCAGCTCCCCGCCCCTCAGGCGTCCTTGAACTGCTGCCGCTGCCGCCCGAGTCCCTCGATCTCCAGCTCCACGACATCCCCGGCGCGCAGGAACGGTTTCGGGTCGGGTGCCCCCAGCGCCACCCCCGCCGGCGTCCCGGTGTTGATCACATCGCCCGGATACAGGGTCATGAACTGGCTGAGGTACCGCACGACCTCCCCGACCGAGAAGATCTGCTCGGCCGTGGTGCCGTCCTGCTTCAGCTCCCCGTTGACCCACAGCTTCAGGGACAGATCCTGCGGGTCCGGCACCTCGTCCGCGGTCACCAGCCACGGCCCCAGGGGGTTGAACGTCTCGCAGTTCTTCCCCTTGTCCCAGGTCCCGCCCCGCTCGATCTGGAACTCCCGCTCGGACACGTCGTGCGCCACGGCGTACCCGGCGACATGCGCGAGCGCCTCCTCCACGGACTCCAGATACCTGGCCGTACGCCCGACGACGACGGCCAGCTCGACCTCCCAGTCGGTCTTGAGGGCCCGGCGCGGCACGAGCACGGTGTCGTACGGCCCGACCACGGTGTCCGGCGCCTTCATGAAGACGACCGGCTCGGCGGGCGGCTCCGCGCCGGTCTCGCGCGCGTGGTCGTGGTAGTTCAGCCCGATGCAGACGATCTTGCCGATCCGCCCCAGCGGCGGCCCGACCCGCAGCCCCGTGGCGTCCAGTACGGGCAGGTCACCGGCGTCGGCGGCGGCCCGGACCCGGCCGAGCGCGTCCTCGTCGGCGAGCAGCGCGCCGTCGATGTCCGCGACGACGCCCGACAGGTCCCGCAGGACCCCCTCGGCATCGAGCAGCGCGGGCCGCTCCGCCCCGGCCGTACCGACTCGCATCAGCTTCATGATCAGTCTCCCTCGATCGCGGGCGCCCGACCGATGCGCGCGACCCGGATGCGGCGGGGCAAGCCATCGGAGGACTGGTCGATCCTCTAAGCCCGCGGTGCACTCCGCAATACCCCGTTCACGTACTGGACCCGCCCGGCCTCGTCACCGGTACAGGACGGCCCGCTCGACGGCACTCCACGTCGTGCTGGTGACGACGTACAGGGCGGCGGCCAGCGGTACGACGGCCACCGTGACCAGCGTGAAGAACGACATGAACGGCATCACCCTGCTCACCGCCCCCAGCCCGGGCAGCTGCTCCCCGTCACCGGCCGGGGCGGCCGGGTTCGCGGCCATCATGCGCTTGCTGAGCCGGTAGCTGAACGCGGCGACGCACCCGACGACCACGAACAGCACGGCGTAGACCAGCCCCGCACCACTGAGGAGGCCCCCGTCGAGCGCGTCCGTCCACCGCTCCCCGAGCGGCGCCGCGAACAGCTGGTGGCCGAGCAGCCCGTTGGCCTCGCCGCCGATCGTGTCGCTGGAGAACAGGTGGTAGAGCAGGAAGAACGCGGGGATCTGGAGCATCCCCGGCAGGCAGCCGGCCAGCGGCGACACCTTCTCCTCGGCGTGCAGCTCCAGCACGGCCTTCTGGAGCTTCTCGGGGTTCTTGCCGTGCTTCTTCCGCAGCTCGGCGATCTTCGGCTGGAGCGCGGTCCGGGCCTTCTGGCCGCGTGCGGCGGCCCGGGACAGGGGGTGGACGAGGAGGCGTACGAGCGCGGTGAACAGGACGATCGCCGCGGCGGCGGCCGAGGCGCCGAACAGCGGCTGGAGCAGGTCGGCGAGGTGCTCGACCAGGGTGGCGAAGACGGACATGGGTGAGCCCTCCGGGGGTCTCGTCGTGCCGGAACAGGTCAGGCGGCATGACGACCCGCGCGGGGTCACTTCAGGTGGGAAGGTGCCCCTGCGCGACGGTCGCCCGGAGGGCGTGACCGGGTGCCCGGGGCCGGGTGCGTCCCCGGGCGTCGGGATCGCGTTGCGGCAGGAACGCCGTACGCCGGTCCCGGTCGCGAATGGCCGTACGCACCCGTGTGCGCGGCACGGCGGGCGCGCAGCGCGAGGCGACGACGGCGCAGAGCGCGAGGGCGGCCGAGGCCGCGGCGGTGGCGGCCAGGGCGACGGTGGCGGAGAGGCTGCCGGTGTCGAGCAGCGCCACCTCGACGAGCAGGAAGAGCAGCGCGAGGGCGGGACGCAGCGTCGCCCAGCTCCGGTTCATCGGCCGCCCCTCCTCCCGTACGCGTGCATGTCCTGTCGTTCGTTATACAGGATCACCCTCCGGAGCGGACCGGCGACTTCGTAAACGGGTTTGAAGAAGGTTCGTCAGAACTCTCGACAACCCACACGCCACGCCCGATGCTTCTCGTCACCAACCACGGGGACATCCCTGTGACGCCGGGCCGGGGACCGGCGTCCGCCCCCATCTCCCTTACGGAGGAGCCGTGATCCGACGCAGAAGTCTGCTGGCCGCAGCAGGCGGAACGTTCCTCGGCAGCGCCCTGGCGACGGGCACCGCGCACGCGGACGCCACGATCGCCGTCAACCCGTCGACGACGTACGGCACCTGGGAGGGCTGGGGCACCTCCCTCGCCTGGTGGGCCAACGTCTTCGGCGCCCGGGACGACTTCGCCGACCTGTTCTTCACCACCAAGTCCGTCACGTACAACGGCCGTTCCCTCCCCGGCCTCGGCCTCAACATCGCGCGCTACAACCTCGGCGCGTGCAGCTGGAACAGCGTCGGCGGCGAGACGATGGTGAAGTCGCCCAACATCCCCTCCTTCAAGCAGATCGAGGGCTTCTGGCAGGACTGGAACAACGAGGACCCCACTTCCTCGGCGTGGAAGTGGACGGCGGACGCCAACCAGCGCGCGATGCTGGTGAAGGCGACCCAGCGCGGCGCGATCACCGAACTCTTCGCCAACTCCCCGATGTGGTGGATGTGCAGCAACCACAACCCCTCGGGCGCGTCGGGCGGCGGCAACAACCTCCAGACCTGGAACTACCGACAGCACGCGAGCCACCTGGCGGCGACGGCCCTGTACGCGAAGAACAACTGGGGCGTGAACTTCGCGACGGTCGACCCCTTCAACGAGCCGGCCTCCACCTGGTGGACCGCGACCGGCACCCAGGAGGGCTGCCACATGGACCCGGCGGTCCAGGCCGCGGTCCTCCCCTACATGCGCAGCGAGTTGGACAAACGCGGCCTCACGGGCCTGCGCATCGCCGCCTCGGACGAGACGAACTACGACACGGCCCGCTCCACGTGGTCGTCCTTCAACTCGACGACGAAGGGCCTGGTCTCCCAGGTCAACGTGCACGGCTACCAGGGCTCGGGCGGCCGCCGCGACCTCCTCTACACGGACGTGGTGACCACCTCCCGCAAGAAGCTGTGGAACTCCGAGACGGGCGACAGCGACGGCACCGGCCTGACGATGGCCTCCAACCTCTGTCTCGACTTCCGCTGGCTGCACCCGACGGCCTGGTGCTACTGGCAGGTCATGGACCCGTCGTCGGGCTGGGCGATGATCGCCTACGACGCGAACACCCTCCAGCCGACCACCGTCCAGACCAAGCACTACGTGATGGCCCAGTTCAGCCGCCACATCCGCCCCGGCATGACGATCCTGAACACGGGCGTGGACTACGCGGTGGCGGCGTACGACGCGACGGCCCGCCGCCTGGTGATCGTCGCGGTGAACACCTCCACCTCCGCCCAGACCCTCACCTTCGACCTCTCCCGCTTCTCGACGGTGACGGGCGGCACCGGGGGCCTGGTACCGCGCTGGAACACGGTCACGACGGGCGGCGGCGACCTCTACACGGCGCGCTCCGACATCCGCCTGAACGGCAAAGCGGTAAGCGTCCCCTTCTCGGCAAAGGCGGTCCAAACCCTGCAAATCGACAACGTGACGCTGTAGTCCTGACGTGGTCCGGCCGCAGTCCCGGCCGCAGTCCGGCGGCGGCGGTTCGGGACGAAGCGTGAAGCCCGGGTGGCGAGCGAGGGAGAGTCGGGAGGCCGAGTGGTCTGGCCTGCGCATCTCTCACGCTCGTCACCTCCCGGCAGTACGGTGTCCCTCATGCGCCCCGACACGCCTGCCGAAAACGTCGACCACACCGCCGAGGCGGCACGCCTGGAGCGGACCGCCGGCCTGTATCCCGAGGACGCCGAGGCCCTGCTGCTGCGGGCGGCGGCCCACCTGGAGCTCTCCGGCGACCGCCCCACCGCGACCACCCTCTACGACCGCCTGCTGTCCTCCCCCGACGGCCTGGAGAACCCCCACCTGGTACGGGCGCTCAAGGCCTCGAACCTCTGGGAGTACGGCCACGAGGCCGAGGCCCGCGCGATCATCGAGGGTGTCAGGGCAGCGTCCCCCAAGGACCCGGCCCCGTGGGTGATCGTCGCGGAGTCCCTGGAATCCCACGACGAACTGGAGGCGGCCCACGAGACGTTCACGGAGGCCGTGCACCGCCTCCTGACGGACGTCGAGGAGCCCCCCTACGCCACCCACCCCCTCCTCTTCGGCCGCCACCGCGTACGGCGCATGCTCGGCAGGTCCCACGACGAGTGGGACGCCCTGGCGGACTCGGTCCACTCCCTCCCGATCACCCTGGACGAACTCCACGACCCCAAGCGCGTGTGGTCCCTGGGCTCGGAGAACCCGGCGGAACTGGAGGCGGAGATCCTCCGCCTCCGAGCGGAACTGGGCGCGTACCGGGAGGCCCTCTCCCGACCCTTCCCGGTGGCGATCCTGCACTGGCCGGCGGACGAGCTCACGGAACTCCTGGAGGCGTATCCGTCACTGTCGACGGAGTACCCGACCCACGAAGAACACCTCTCGACCATAGAGACGGCCCTGCGCGAACTCTCCTCCTCCGGCACCCCGAACCTGGGCATCGTCACGGGCACGGTCCCGTCGTACGAGGCCTTCGCGGCCTCGGAACTCTCCTCCCCGACGGACGCGACGCTGCTCCCCCAGTACGCGACGACACTGGCGGCGAGGGGGCGGGCGGTGGCTTGGCCGCCGCAGCAGGGGGCGGCTTGCTGGTGCGGGTCGGGCGAGACGTACGGCCGGTGCCACGGCTCGGCGGCGTAACCGGCAGGCCGGAGCGTCACGGGCGGCTCGCCGCATCACTCGCCGCTCTCCGTGACCACCTGCTCCGGCAGGTGTGCCACCGCGAGGGCGGCGGCTTCCGCCGGCGTAGCCGCCTCGCCCAGCAGTTCGGCGTAGCCCGACGAGTAGACCTTGTACGGGGGCCCGCCGTACAAGATGAAGGGGAGGCCGTCGTGGCCCGGTTCATTCCAGGGCGGGGCGCCGCGTAGGAAGTGCAGCGTCCCGTGCGTCGGGAACGGGTAGAGGCTGCGCAGGCGCGGCTCGGCATACGCGGCTTCGACGACGACAGTCAGGGCGTCATGCGCAGCTCCTCGAGTACCCGGCTTGCGTTCCAAGAGCCAGCGCCAGGCTGTCGCAATATCGGGGGCTTCAGACATGCGCCCCATCTTCGACACCGCCGGGTCTGCTCACAACCGGCTCGGCAGCCCGCCCCTCGCGGTGTCTCCCGTCAGTGCC
Source organism: Streptomyces sp. NPDC013187 (assembly GCF_042899705.1). NCBI lineage: Bacteria > Bacillati > Actinomycetota > Actinomycetes > Kitasatosporales > Streptomycetaceae > Streptomyces > Streptomyces sp. NPDC013187. Next base: position 479,222 of record NZ_JBIBAF010000002.1, read on the forward strand.
GGACGAGGCAGAACGGGTGTCCTGCGGGGCCCGCGAAGATGCGCCAACCCCTCTTCGCCTCAGCATCGTCGAGCAGTGTGGCGCCCAGATCGAGGACGTCTGCCTGAGCTTGATCCGGGTCCCTGACCTCCAGGTCGAGGTGGAACCGCTGACGCAGGACGAGATCCCGCCCACGAGGTGGCTGATAGTCCCCCACCCGCTGGAAAGCCAGCACGGAGCCACCCTCGGTGTGGAGCGTCGCCCAGCCGTCGTCGAGCGACCACCGCGGATCCGGCTGATCCACCTCGCCACCGAGAAGCCACCGGTAGAACCGGGACAATCCAATGACATCGGCGCAATCCAGCACCACACACCGCAGCTTGGCGATCATGCAGGGCACCGTAGGGCAGCGCCGGACACCGGCTTCAAACGCACTTGATCACAGCTGGCCCTGGTGACACCCGGGCGCACGCCGCCAAGCCAACCCGCCGTGCGCGGTACCGCTGACGCGCCCGCCACCGCCGAGCACCCAGTCAGTCACCCTTGCGCTCGCCCCCTGTCCCCCACTTCCCCGGGCCGCCCGCTCGCTTCTCTCCCGTGCCGGAGCGGCCCGGGTCAAGGGTGGCCCGCAGGGCCATCGGCGCAGCCGACGCGGAACGCAGCGCAGCGGAGTGGGAGCGCCCTTGAGGCGGGGCGTGGAGGCACGACACTGACCAGGAAGCGGGCGACCCTCGAGCCCACTAACACCGTTGTGAGAAAGTCCCGTTCTCACTAAGGTGCAAGGGCTTAGAACTACTGTCGCTCCGGCAACGGCAGTCGATCCTCGACATTGCCAGCTAGCTCCTAGGTGGTGATCCGCTCAGCCGGCCATACTCAAGCGCATGGACGCCAGCGCAAACGACGGGCCGATAGCCCCAGACGGGACGCCATGGTGGGAGCTCACGGTTCAACCAGGCACCCGCAACAAGACGTTTGGCCAGGAACGGCGCCTAGCAGCGTGGCTCTGGTTCAATAAGGAAATAGGCGACATCTTCACGATGAATGAACTCCGCGACGCGCTGGGCTCAGACATCGTCGGAAAGTCCGAGCATCTCAATCGCCGTCTTCGTACCTTGCGCTCGGTGGGATGGATCATCCCGTCGTATAAGGACGATGGCTCATTGAGTTCGGACGAATACCGGCTCCAGGAGAAGGGGGCCCGGTACTGGCTTGACGAGGATCGCCAGGCTCACAAGCGGTTCGCTCCATCTGCTCGCGTGCGGCGCGATGTCATAGAGCGCGACGGCGGGCGCTGCGTTGTCTGTGGGACTGCGGCCCGGGAGCCCTACCCAGGTGAACCTGACAGCAGAGCCCGGCTCACCATTGGGCATCGGGTACCGCAGGAACGCCTGAGGAGCCGTGGGGCAGCCGACGACATCGACAACTGGCGGACCGAGTGCGCACGGTGCAATGAGCCCGTCAGAGACGAGGTCCCCGACCCCCAGCAGTACGACGAAGTACTAGCACAGGTCAGGCGCCTGAACCGCATGAACAAGCAAACGCTACTCAGCTGGCTACAGCGAGCGGAACGCACTCGCTCGGAGCTGGATCGCGTCTACGATCTAGCTCGGATCCTCACGCACAAGGAGCAAGAGGATCTCATAAGCTACTTGAAAACGAGTACAGGTGGCTCTAGTTAGGAGCGCTCCCCGTGACGGCGATGCTTACGGCAGCCCGGAGGAACTTCCACAATGACCTTATCGAGAAGCATACGCTTGCCTTGTCACCCGAGGGCATTGCCTCCAATGCCGACAAGAGCCAAAGGACCAGCGTAGGCGCCGCTCTGAGTATCGCGAAAGAGCTCTCCGCCGAAACCATCCCCAAGAAACTTGACGGACAAAAAGCGGGGAAACAGTTCGAGGAGGCAGTTGAAGGGTTCCTCTCCGAGACCTTTCCGCTCTTTCAGTCTCTCCGCCCGGGTGACTGGAGCATCGAGAACGTTGGCGGGTCTCGCGCCGAGTACCAAATTTCCAGGTACGAGCCCTACAGGCATCTGGCTGACCTCGCGAGCGCAATCGCAAGTGATCGGAACCTTGCCTCTGTACTGGGGAACTCGTACGAGATCAGCCCTGACATTCTAATCCTCCGAAAGCCCGAGCCAGACAGCATCATCAACCGCGACTATGACCTGGTGGATTCGGAGTCAGGCCGATATGCCATCATCAGGATGGCCAATCAGGAGCGGCCCGTTGTCCATGCGATAGTTTCATGCAAGTGGACCCTTCGCAGCGACCGCGCCCAGAATGCACGTTCCGAGGCTCTCAACGTGATCCGAAACCGGAAGGGACGCACTCCACACATCGCGGTTGTAACCGGCGAACCGTCACCGTCTCGACTTGCCTCCCTGGCTCTAGGTACCGGCGATATCGACACCGTGTATCACTTCGCTCTTCCGGAGCTAATCAGCGGAGTAGAAGGGACAGAGAACGACGAAGCAATCGGTATGCTCAATACCTTGGTTAGCGGTAAACGCCTCCGCGACATCAGCGACCTGCCGCTCGACCTAGCGATCTAACGGCAGGACGCTGCCGCTATGATCAGCTAGCTGATCCGGGATCGCAGCTCAGCGAAACGTGCGTGCCGCTCGTGGTCTTGTTGGCCCGTGAACCCCTTGAAGCCCGCGAGGCGGTACGCACGACCGCCCAACTGATCATCCTCGTCAATCACAAAATCCCGCGCAAGGGTGGCCATCCGGCGCTCAAAGGCCAGCGAGTCCATCTTCTCACCGGCGAGCTTCACCAGCTCTTTTTCCGTCAGCGCGGTTGAAGCGCTTTTCAAGGCCAGGTAGAGCGCGTCGTGCATGGCTTCATTCTCTACTTCAGCCAGTTCCTTAGGTTCACCCTTGCGATTCAGTGCATTGGCGATCGCGTTACCGATCGCCCTTGCGACCGGGGGTGGAAATGCATTGCCGATTTGCCGGTACTTCGTCGTCTTGCGTCCGGTGAACTTCCACTCATATTCAGACTCCTTCCCCCACCCTTGGATACGCGCCACCATCTCGGTCGTCAGTTTCGGCACGAAGTCCACAGGAGTCTGTGAATCCGGCGGCGCATCAGCCACCCCCATTGCATCTACGCTGAGGTTACGCCAGGCCGCTTTCGCGCGAGTTGGCCCAAGGTCCGCGCCGCCGTGCTTTTTGGAGCCACCAACAATAGTAGGAGCGATATCATTGGCCTTCTTGACCCAGGCCTCGACGCCCAGCCAGCCGCCGTCCGCCATCAAGTCCTGCAGCGCTGTTCCCACGGTGTCCGTTGTGGGTTTTTCTTCGGGCCACTCGAACCATTGCGCATCTTCATGACGCATGGCAACGAGGACAAATCGAGGCCGCAACTGCGGAACGCCGTAGTCGTTTGCATGCAGAAGTTTCCAGTCGGACCAGTATCCGAGGTCCCTCAGTCGGTCTTTCACATGCTGCCGGTAGGCCGAGAAGCGAGGCATTGAGAGGCCCCGCACATTCTCAAGAAGGAGAGCCCGGGGCTTCATCTTGCCAGCCAGTTCGACGGCCCAGGCAAAGAGGTCACGCTCGTCGGTTGCACCGAGTTGCTTGCCGGCGATCGAGAACGGAGGACACGGCACCCCCCCGGCAAGAAGGTCGATACCGGCATAATTGCCCGGTTTCCAGAGGTCCTCATCAGCGACGTCACCGTGCACCACATTCCAGTCACGGTTCTCGCGAAGGGTGTTGACGGCGTTCTCATCGAGCTCGACGGCGACGGCGTGGTCGAAACCTGCCAGCTCAAGGCCGAGCGACTGGCCCCCAGCGCCCGCGCAGATCTCCACCGCGGACAGATCAGCCACGCTCCTACCTCCATGTCTGTCTTGCACAGGTCTACCATCCTGACCCATCAAACACTGTGGGTCTGACAGTAGGGCTACGGTGTAGGCGATGACCTCCAGCACAGACCCCGCAACGCCGACACCGCCTACGCCCGGCCGTTCGCGGAACATGGCTGCGATCAAGCGGCGGGACACGAAGCCTGAGCGGACCATCCGGTCGCTGCTCCATGCCGCGGGGAAGCGGTACCGCGTTGATCTTCGTCTGCAACTTGAGGGTGCGCGCCCAAGGCCGGACATCGTTTTTACCCGTGCGCGTGTAGCTGTCTTCGTAGATGGCTGTTTCTGGCACTGCTGCCCCGAGCACGGACGACAGCCTGGCGTCAATGGCGGGTACTGGGGGCCGAAGCTCGAGCGCAATGTTGCGCGAGACCGGGCCGCCGATGCAGCACTTGCAGCCGCAGGGTGGACAGTCGTCCGTGTCTGGGAGCACGAGGCACCGGACGAGGCCGCAGCGCGCATCATCGCTACTCTCGAAGCCACTCCCCCCGTCGATCAAGCTACACGCGCTGAATGACGGATTTGCCTCACGCCTGCGGCGAAGGGACACATCCACACTCCGCGCTCTTGCCTCAGCGGCAGTTGCAGACCTGCGCATCCAGGAGCTGCTTGAGCATCCCAGTTCCGAGGAAGTGCAATGCCTCCGGGGAATAAGCCCGTCAAGCAGCCTCCGAATCAGCCTCGTAGTGCATCTGAGCACGATCGAGAATGTCGTCCGGGTCGTTACCGCGAGCAGCGGTCCAGTGAAGCAGATCAGCGATCAGTTCCACCGCAGACTCAACAAGGAGCACATCACCGATTCGACCTCGCTGACCGGGCTCCCGCCCGGCTCTCTTGTACTTCTCGAGTGCCTCCACCGCTCGCTCGACCCGTCGGCAGCTACGCCCGTCAGTCAGCGCAAGCTCGCACCAAACTGCCTTACCCGCTGCCGTAAGAACGGTGCCCCAGTCCAACGCCATCGCCGCGAGCAAATGCAGGCCACGGCCGCATTCCTCACCGCATTCCGCTGCCCTGATGGTGGGCACGACGGGGCTCATGTCGTGGACTTCGAGGCGTAGCCGCTCCCCCTTCCTCTCAAGGATCAGGGTCGCTAACGCACCTTCGCCCACGTGCTTGACGACGTTGGTGGCCAGCTCCGTAACGAGCAGCTCGGCCTCGTCAGAAGCGGTCAGTACGCCCCACCGGTCGAGCTGCTGCGCGGCTGCTCTTCGCAGCAGAGGCACCTCCATCGGCACCGCTTCGAAGGGCAGAACACAACGGAGCCGGGACTCCGTGACTTCCTGGCCAGCCATGACCACTCCTCCTTCCCAGGTCACCCAACACGCCAGCCTGGTCGTATCCGTACGACTGCGTTGCGTAGCGACCGAGAACGAGCATGGCACAGAGAAATCTCACTGTGTAACTTCTCATGGGAATCGATCAGGTGAATCCGGTAGTGGGCCTGGTTCACAGCTACCTAGCCTGATGGGCGTCCCGCGGGCCGAGGCCCGGCACATGGTGAAGGAGCCGCATGCCCGAACGGAGTACGACACGACGCCGCCAACTGGGCGCCAGCATGCGCAAATTGCGCTCCCGCACAGGACTGACACTCGAGGAGGCCGGGCGTCTCGTTGGCGTATCGAAGGCGACGGTCAGCCGGTACGAGACCACAGCCGGCCCGGTCAAGTGGCTCGTCGTCGACGCACTCTGCCGCGAGTACGGCGCAACAGACGCCGAGCGGCGAGCCGTCGTCAACCTCGCTAAGAACGCCAAAGAGCAGGGCTGGTGGAACTCCTTCGCCGACTCCATCCCGGAGAGCATGAACCTGCTGCTCACCCTTGAGGACGAAGCCGTTCGTGAGAACCACTTCTGCTGCGTCTACGTTCCGGGGCTCCTGCAGACACGCGCCTACAGCACGGCGCTCCAGGAGGCCAACGAAGTGCCGCTGGAGTCAGCGGAGATCGAACGGCTGGTCGACATCCGCATGAAGCGGCAGGACCTCCTGTCCCGCCCGAAGCCCTTGCATCTATGGGCGATCCTCGATGAGTCAGTGGTCCGCCGGGTCGTCGGGTCGCCGACTGTGATGAAAGAACAGCTCGACCGGCTTCTCGAAGCCAACGAGTCCCCTCACGTCACGCTCCAGGTGCTGCCATTCTCCAAGGGAGCGCACGCCGCAGCACTCGGGAGCTTCGTCATCATCGGCGGCCCTGAATCGGCCCTCGACGTGGTGTACGTCGACTTCCACACAGGTTCGCTCTTCCTGGAGAAGGAAGAGGAACTGGAGCGATACAGACTTGCGTTCGAGTACCTGCGCGCACAAGCGTTGGACATGGAGGCTTCCTCCGCCCTGATCCATCGCGCCCGCAAGGAGCTCTGAATGTCTCTTGGACCGCAGATCGCACCCGACCTCAGGTGGTTCAAGTCGTCTTACAGCGGCGGCAACGCGACCGAGTGCGTGGAGTGTGCCTACGTCGCTCAAGGCGCTCTCATACGCGACTCGAAGGTCTCAAGGGGGCCATTCGTTCCCGTTAGCGGTGAGGCATGGCGTTGCTTTGTGAAGGCTGTGAGCACTGCAACGGTTCGTGAGGCTGGTCAGTAACGCAAGCCCCAGCCTCGCCCCGCAGTGCCGACGCGGCGGCTGCCCAACGCCTGTTTTACGCGTCAGGTCCAGACGTGGTCTAAGAGGCCGGCTGATCACCTCCACCCCGGCCAAAGGGCAAGCATGGAACGAACCCGGAGACCTGCCAACCAGCATGGTTCACGCCGTCCCACAGAAACGGCGCCGAATGGGCATGCGCGGGGTACGCCCTCGCGGGCCGTGGCATGCCTGGCCGCAGCCGAAAGGCCGGGACGCCCGCGGCGAGATCCCGGCCGCATGCCACGGCCTCTATCAGCGCGCTGCTACGGTCGCGAGTATGGCGCTCTCGGTCTCCGCCCGTCAGACCTTTGACCTACGCGTACAACCGGTTGACGACATTCTTGATCGCGTCGGACGGTCGCTGCAGGCGCGCCTGCTCCCGAGCACGGTGGTGCGCAAGCGTCGCACTGTGGGCGCTAGAACGGACCGCGACACCTGGGTGCGGATCGAGCGGCGCTTGATCGACAAGATCCCCTCCCACGGGTGGAACGGAGCTGAAGCCGCCGCGCGCCTGGAAGGCATCGCTCAACCCGAATGGCGTGGCTGTGTGGTCTGGACGGACGGCCCAGCCGTATGGCGGGCCGACGAGACCGAGCTCCTGCCTGCTGCGCCCGTCGGCGCTGCCGTGTTGAGCGCAGCCCCGGAAGTACCGGACGAGTGGTGGGAAGCACTGAATGCCTCGTTGGACGCACTAGCCCGTCAAGACACGTTGCGGATCGCCACACCGGACACAGTCACCATCACCCAGGCCTTCGTCACGCAATCCATTCACAGTGTCTTCCCGAAAGACTTTGATACCTCTGTTCAACAGTGGGTGCCAGCGCACGCCGACCTGAACTGGGCGAACGTGACCGCCCCGGTGTTCAGCCTCTTCGACTGGGAGGACTGGGGTAGCGCGCCACTGGGGCTGGATTCATCCTCTCTGTGGGCGAGTTCCCTTGCGGTCCCGGCTCTGGCCGACCGCGTAAGGCGCGAGCGCCGGTCGGACTTCGAGAGCCGAGACGGCAAGTTGATGACGTTGTTCGCCTGTTCGAAGATCCTCGGGCCGTACGCGCACCCGGAGGACCCGCGGCTGGAACCCGCCCGGCGCATGGCTGAGCAGGTCATCGAGGAGCTTCAAGCCGAATGAGCGCGCGAGCCGCCACGGAGGAGACTCCGGTATTCCGCGACAGTCCGCTCGTCGACCCCGCCCGCCAGCGCTTCAACGAGTTCGCTGAGGTGGGCGGGCTCATCGGTGCCTACGGCAACGCAGCCGACCCGCGGAAGGTGATAGGCGGTTCGGAACGCCGCCTGTAGGCGTGAGAGTCGGCTGCCGTCCCGTAGGAAGACGCGTGGGTCGATCTTGTCCCACACCCGAGTGCTGGTACTGCCTCCGAAAGGGCTCATCCCCCACAACTTGGCATCCTCCAGTCCCCATACCTTGGTGAGGGCATCCGCAGCGTCTAGCGTCCTGGCTCCGACCATCAAACCAGCGCGGACCATAAGGACCGCCGGCCTCGGCCCGGTCGGGTCGATCACGCTCAGCAGCGGTAAAGGGTTCCAGGACGCGACACCCCAGGCTGCACAGAGTCCCTTCGCCACGGCCGCCTCCAGAGTTGCGCACGCCTGTACCAGCGCGTCCTGGTTGCGAGGGGCGGCTTCGCGGAGCGAGTGCTCCGGGTTGTGCAGGAATACCAGGTCCGGCTCCCGTCCGAGGTCCTCAGCTGCCTTTTCCACGGCCGTGCGCAGACGCACGGGGTCCAGGGAATGCTCCGCCCCGTCCGGCCCCGCGAAATATCCGACCTTGGTGGAGACCGTGAACCTCGGCAGCAGGTCACCGGCTGTCCGTGCCAGGACCTGATGCGAGCGGAAGCCGAGGTAGTTGCTGCTGGTGTCGAGTGCAGTGACACCGAGGTCCAACGCTCCGGTTAGGAGACGGCGTTCGTGACGAGACCGGTGTAGCCCGAGGACAACTCGGGGGTCAGCACCGCGCACAGCTCCTCCTCCACCAGGATCTCGGCGACCTCGGTCACTTCGGCTCCGACTACGGCCGCGGCTCGCTCCAGCGCAACCGGCTGGCCGCTGAGCAGCAGACGCAGCGCGGGCAGGGTCTTGGCCGTGAGGGTGAGCTTCTTCCCGGAGGCCACGATGTCGACGGTCCCTTCGTGTTCCTGGACGCGGGGAGGAAAGTGGGTGGTGCACACCACAGCATCGAGTGACCCAAGTACGTCGAGGAACGGCACGTGCCGAGGCAGCGCCGTCTCGTGTTCGTATGCGGCCAGGAAGTCCGCCGGGGAGCGTTCGCCGACGAGCTGGGCGGCGGCCGCGGCCAGCGCCTCGCCGTCCGTTCCCTGCCACCGGTCGAGGTCGTGACGGAAGATCTCGCGCTCGCGGCACCAGTCGGCCAGCCATGCGAGCCAGCTCGCTCCCGTGCGCTTGGTGATGCCGAAGGTGACGTGCAGGCTCTTACCGGAACCGCTGCCGGTCCGTGTCGCCTGGTGCCAGTGGCCCCGGGGGATGTGCATGACGTCACCGGTCCGCATGAGACCGGACCAGATGATCTCGCCGCTCGGAGTGGTGTTGGGGTCGGCGTCCCGGTACATCGGGACATTGCGGGAGGTCGCGCGAACCTCCCACTCCTTCTCCCCGGCAAGCTGGACGATGATGACATCGTGGTCGTCCCAGTGCAGGGGGAAGCCGGAGGCGTCGTTCGTCGTTAGGTATGCGTTGACCTGGACTCGCTCGCGGGACCACCACTGCAGGGCCCGGCAGGCGACCTCCATCGTCGGATCGAAGACGTTGGCCTGGTCCATGATCACCGTCGCGCCTTCCCGCAGGAGCCTGCCCAGACTGCGCATGTTGACCATGGAGATGCTCTGGCCCCGGGGACTGACGCTGTCGGTGTAGTAGATGGCGGGGTGGACCTCCTCGCCCTTCTGGAAGCACCGGAACTGCGGGCGGTTCAGACTCCTGCGCATCGCAATGTCGAGCAGGCAGTTCGGGGTCATGATGCGGGAGACGAATGCGGGGTCGTCGATGCGCCCGCGTACGAAGCCCTTGCCCAGTTCCTCGGCCCCGCTCCATCCGAGCGCCGTCTCGACGGCGTTGATCAATTGGTGTTCCATCGTTGTGTCCTCCATGGGTTCGACCACGTGATTCGAACGCAGTGGGGCCGGCATGACTGACCGCGCCGGCCCCACCGCTTCGTGCCTACTCGCTGTCGTGCAGGTTGCCGTCGCCGCCCGGCCACGGCGCGTCGCCGGAACTTCCCTGGTTGTCCGACCGGAGGCTGTCGTACCGCTCATGGACGGCGGTCAGCTCTTCCACCGCCACCAGGAGGCCACTCCGGGCCGGAGGCGGTGCCATGGGTTCTGCCATCTCGTGCTCCTTCCTCTTCGGTTCTCCCGCCAGGTCTCCGACGGGAGATCAGTGGCCGCCCCACGGCCGTGGGAGACGGGGATTGCCGTGGGGCGGCGGTCATTGGGGGCGCGAAAAACTCGGTCCTGCCCCGACGAACGGGCAGGTCCGCGACTCATCGGCAGGCACTCGCCACGCGCCTTCCACTCGTGGCGGTCCCGCAGCGCGTACTGGGTGGCTCCCTGGTACGGGATTAATGTCGCGACGGGAAAACGGCATCAGGATCAGGCGGCGGAGCCGTCCGTGATGCGTGCCGTCCCATCACGCGACCGTCAGGGTGAGCGCTTTAGGCTCGGCAGCGCCCCCGTGCCTCGGTCGCAGCGCGAATAGCCGGCGTAGAACGGCGGCTCGGATGGCGGGTGCCACCGTGGGAAGCGCGATCTCCGCCCATACGCGCTTCCCGTAGCCAGCAGGCTCCCAGGCACACCTCGAAGCGAGATGCTCCACCAGTGCCAGGCCGCGCCCACTCACCTGGTCGGCTTGGGCGCAACTCGTTTGCGGGGCAGCGGGATTGCCGTCAACGACGTCAATCACGAGACGGCCGGGGCGGTGGTGCAGCGTGACGGTGACAGGCCCTTCCCCATGGACCACGGCGTTGGTAATGAGCTCGGAGGCGACAAGGCGGATGGCGTCAGCCGTCTCATCCGTCAGCGGCACACCCCACGCACGCACCTTGTCGACGACCTTGCGCCGGGCGAGGGAAACTTCCTTTTCCTGACCCGCGAGGACGAACCGATGGACGAGCGTGGGCATGACTGACGCCTCCGAGGAGTTGGAGAGCGGCTCCTTCCCAGACAGGAAACTAGGGCAAAGCCGCCGACCTGAGATCCGTTCCGCGAGTCGAGACCCTGCGCGAGTTCGTGGACGGCTGATGTTCAGTCAACCGATCTGGCCAGCAGGGCGGAATGTTTCTAGGGGGTTCCTCATGGGGGGACGCCCTCCCCGTACGCGCCCACGCGAAGTAGCCTCCCCACTACGCCGTGCGGGGATGACGGGAGTGATGACATGCCTGGTGAGCCGTTGGCGGTCCACCCGCTGAGCTTTCTCCGCCAGACACGCGGATGGGGGAAGGCCGAGTTTGCTCGACTCATGCAGGCGCACGGGAGGTCACTCGGAATTCCGCTCGCGACCAACCGGACCACCGTATGGAAATGGGAGCAGGGGCAGGAACCGGACGCCGACGCCCAGCACGTACTCGCTGACCTCCTGTGCGTCCCGTACGAGCATGCGCGCAAGGAAGGTTGGCCTCGATGGCTTCCGGTCTGGGGGGTCACGGGACTCACCGCCCCGTGGACCGAGGCCGGTACCGTTGAGGCGTTGTCCGAACTCGTCGGGAGTGGCCGCATGGATCGCCGGGGCTTTCTCACCATCACCGGCGCCGCCCTGACGGGCCTCGCAGCGAGCTGGGTGGACGCGCCGTCCGCCTTCGCCTCGGCCCTGGGCGGGGATCAGGTAACGGACACCATGGTGTCGACGATCGAGCAGCGCATCAGCACGCTCCGCACTCTCGACGACCAACTCGGCGGCGCCCCACTGCTTGAGCAGGCACGTGGCGATCTCGCCCTCGTCACCGGCCTCCTCAGCACCGCCCGGTACACGGAGAGCATCCGAATCCGCCTCTACGCCCTGGCAGCCCGAGTGTCGCACCTGACCGGCTGGATGGCATACGACGCGGGGCTGCGGTCCGCCGGCCAGCGCTATTACGTCGGAGCACTGCGTAGCGCCCGTACTGCTGGAGACGATGCGTTCGGCGCCTTCATCCTCGCGGAGATGGGCGTTCACGTCTCCGAGGCTGGACGAACCTCCGAGCGGGTCGACCTGATCTCGACAGCCATCGACAACGCCCCTCGAACATTGTCGCCGCACACCCAGTCCTTCCTCTACTTACACAAAGCCGAGGCGCTGTCCCGCGACGGCGACCACGCAAAGGCCGGAACAGCACTCAACCGCGCCGTGTCCCACTGGGAGCGCCACACCAAGGAGGAAAACCCGGACTGGCTGAACTGGTTCGGCGAGGCTCAGCTGAAGTCGACCGAGGGCAAGGTCCTATTGCGATCCGGGCAGGTGGAACGCGCGACGGACTCCCTGGAGACCTCCGTGAAGAGCGCGGCGCCTCGGGACAAAGCCGTACGCTCCAGCCGCCTGGCCGAGGCCCGGCTAGCAGGCGGTGACCTGGAAGGGGCGCTGGACGCAGCGAACTACGGCGCTGGCCTGCTGGAGAGCAACATCAGCTCCGTTCGGGCAGTGGGCCGCTTGAAAGAGTTCTCCGTACGACTCGAAGCCCACAAGTCTGTCCCCGCCGTTCGCGAGTTTCGCGCGCGTCTCCAGGCTCTGCCCGCCGCATCCTGACAGCCGCCACCGGAAATCCCAGACGAGTGCGCCCCCAGGGAGCCGGCACTCGCAATGCCAGGATGGACTGCATGACGACGATCGAGGGTGAGGTCGCGGCTGGGTTCGAACCGGTGCGTGAGGCGTTCGCAGCGAACTTCTCCGCGCACGGTGACATTGGCGCGGCGGTATGCGTGTACCAGTACGGCCGCCCGGTGGTGGACCTGTGGGGTGGCATTGCCGACTCTGAGACTGGTCGGCCGTGGACGCGGGACACGCTGCAGCTCGTCTACTCTGCGACCAAAGGGGCGACCGCGACCGCGGCGCACATGCTGGTCGAGCGCGGTGCACTGGATTTGGATGCGCCGGTGGCGGAGTACTGGCCGGAGTTCGCCGCGAATGGCAAGGCGGACATCCCGGTGCGCTGGCTTCTATCCCACCAGGCCGGCTTGATCACACTGGACCAACCTGTCCCACTGAACGAAGCGTTGGCCTGGCACCCGATGGTGGCCGCACTTGCCGCTCAGCGTCCCCAGTGGACTCCAGGCACGGCGCACGGCTACCACGGCCGCACCTGGGGTTGGCTCGTCGGCGAAGTGATCCGACGAGTGTCCGGCCGGACGCCGGGCAGCTTCTTCGCCGACGAGATCGCCGCCCCCCTGGGGCTTGACTTCTTCATCGGCCTGCCGGCGGATCAACGCGACCGGGTCAGCCGCATGGTGTACTGGCGACCAGCCGTTGATCTCACCACCGTACCCACCGAATCAGTTCTCAAGGAGCTCCGCGAACTGGTCGCTGCCTGGCGCGATCCGAACTCGTTCAGCAACAGGGCGTTTGCGGTGACCTATCCATCCGAGATCGACTTCAACATGCCCGAAGTGCAGGCTGCGGAACTACCAGCCTCCAACGGAGTTGGCACCGCACGCGCACTAGCCCGTATGTACGCCTCGCTGATCGGCGAAGTGGACGGCGTTCGCCTGCTGGCTCCGGGAACGCTGTCGTCTGCGACTGAAGAGCAGGTCAGTGGGGTTGATCAGGTGATGATCACGCCGAGCCGCTTCAGCTCGGGCTACATGTTGCCCACCGTAGCGAACACCATGGCCGGTCCCCACTCGTTCGGTCACACCGGTCGGGGCGGCTCGCTCGGTTTCGCCGACTCTGAGCACGGCGTCGCCTTCGGCTACGTGATGAATCACATCATTGGCGGTCCCGACGACGTCCGGGCGACGTCTTTGGTGGAGGCACTCCGGAAGTCGCTGTCGTAACCGACCGGACCTGTGGCCACTCCGTCGGCCAGGAGGTGCTCACGGCCGCCCGGTTCTCACGAGGTTGGCGGTTCCGGGGCGAGTGTCAAGAGCGCCCTTCGGGCGTCGGCTGGCGCCGATTGCGCTTCGCTTCACTCTTGACACCCGCCCCTCCACCGCGGGGATTTTGCCGACCGTGTGGCCCGGAAGTGGGGCGGCGGGGCCGGTGGGTGGGGGTGCGGACCCGTGGCCGGGTGGCGGGTAGCGGGGATCGGCCAGCAGGAAATCGCGACATCGGTCGGGTGCGGGTTTGCGATAGGGAGCAGCGGCTTGGGCACCCGAAAGTTGCCCTGCCCTCTACTGCTCGTTGTCGTCCCGCTCTGAGCGCAGCCCTCTCTCGATCCGGTACTGCTCCACCAGTTCCTCCCAGTCCTCGGCATCGCCCGCGCTCACGGCGACGGGGTGCTTCTCGCCCACCAGGGTGCGGACCCACTCTGCTACCTGCATGGCCCTGCCCTCGGACGTATACACGCCCAGGACCAGAGCCGTGGAGTCGGCTTCCCCACCGGAGAGCGTGAAGCTCCACGGGACCTCGCACGGCGGGGCGTGGTCGGGGTCCGGGCACAGGAGGCGTTCGATCGGGGTCTGGAGTGCGAGGGCCTCCTTCGGGCTCGGGTATCCGTGGATCCGGATCTCGTACACGCCTGGCTCGACTTCCGGTGACACACACCCTCCTGGTGCAGCTCGACGGGTACTGACGGTAGGAGGCCACTCGTACTTGTGCACCCGGTTATTGCGGGCCTTCCGAGTCGGACGATTCCAGCCGCAGCATGCGAAGCTCCGGAGCCTTCGGTCCTGCGGCGCCTCGCACCAGCAGGGTCAGCCCCGACCAGCCCGGCGGAACCCAGAGGACATTCGCGTCGCCGCCCGAGAAGTCCGGCCGGTCGCCGGCCCAGACGCGGCCCACGCACTCCCCGCCCGCCCAGCCGGTCACCCGGATCTGTGTGCCGTCCGGGCGCAGGAGGAGGCCGTCGTGGGACGGCGGCAGGTCGACGTCGAGCCATGCCTCCTCCCCCGGTGCGAGGACCAGCGGCAGTTGGACCTCCTGCCCGGGTGCGGATGCGGTGGCGAAAGCGGTCAGCAGGTCGTCGTCCTGCGCGGAGCACGTCCAGTCCGTCACCGGGTCCAGGGTGAGCAGTTCGGCGCGGAGGCCGCCGCCGCTGGGATGGTGTGGCAGCGTGACCGAGACCCTGTGGGTGCCCGCGGGCAGCGGGATCCAGGGGTCCTCAGCGTGGACGGTGTGGACCGTGTCGATGCCGAGCGGCTCGTGGGCCATGTCGACGCCGAGCGGCTCGTGGGCCGTGTCGACGCCGAGCGGCTCGTGGACCATGCCGGCCGTATGCGGCTCGCCGTCGGCCACAGTGACCCGCACCGGCTCGACCACCCCCTTGAGGTGAAGAGCCGCAGCAGTGGCCGTTCGGATCTCGCGGGTGTAGGTGACGGGGAGGCCGACGCGGGTGCTGCTCCAGCCTCCGAGCTCGCGCAGGGGTGCCGGGCGGCCCGCCCAGTGGCCGTGTACCTCCCACAGGGCCGACACGTCCGTCGTCTCCCGGACCGTCCAGAGCGTGCCGAGCCCGCGCAGCGCGCCGAGGCGGAGGGCCGGCAGGCGTGCGTCGTCGAAGTTCGCATGGCCCCAGATCTCCACGACGGCCTCGACCTCGACGGCACCGGTCGCCTCGCGGACGTCGATCCGGCGGGTGGCGCCGAAGTCGGCGATCGTCGGGCGCGCCCGGTCGGCGACGGACAGGTCGACGATGTCCGCCGCCCCGACGAGCAGCAGCTCGTCGATGTCCGTGAGATCGGTCGTGGTCCGGTAGGTGCCGCGTCCCCGGTACACCGCGAGCGACTCCAGCGTCGGCGGCAGCTCGTGTCGGCCGGCCGCCCGCTCGGGTGCGGTGTCCGCTCGGCGCCGCGCGTGCCGTACCGCGACGGGTTCCGATGCGGCGGGCCGTGCGGGCGACGGTGTGTCGAGACGTATGGTGCCGTCGCGGTCCGTGCCGTGCAGGCGTACGGCGTCTGCCGGGGACAGCGCTACGAGGGTCAGCCCTGCTGCCGTCGCCCGCTGCGGCGCTCCGGCCGTCGGCGCCGGTATCTCGACGCGGGTGTCCCCGACGACGACGGTGACCGGCACTTCGGAGGAGAACACGAGCACGCCCTCCCCCGCCGCCACCAGATCCGCGGACGCCAGCGTGAGTGTCCCGTCGTGACCCCAGGGTCCCAGGGGCACGTCCATCAGCATCAACGGGCACGAGTCCGCCGCCACCGCGACCGGCACCCCGTTCACGACCGCTGTTCCCGGCGCGGCCGCCGTGCCCGTCCGAGTTCCGAGGTGCGGTACGGCGAGGAGCCGGCCGCCTCCGTCGAGTCGCAGGGCCGACGGTGACGAGCTGGTCGGGAAGTCGGTGGTGACCGGCGTGTGCGGGGTGGTCGGGGTGGCGAGCGCCAGGCGCGGGCCCAGGGTGTCGATGACACGGGCGAGGATCTGGGCCTCGGCGTACTCGGGGCGTTCGGTGCCGGTGGAGGAGACGTAGCCACCGAAGTCGTAGCCGTGGCTCATGAGGTTGCCCGGCCTGCCCCAGTTCCCCGCGGAGGGGGTGTAGCCGAAGTTCCAGCCAGAGGACTGGAGGTAGGGGGCGATCAGTGAGGCGCCGCTGGCCAGGAGCCGGCGCAGGGTGCGGTGGAGGCGGTTGGTCTCGGTGATCAGCAGGGGGAGGTCGCGCTCCGCCAGCAGCTCGGCGTAGCGCCGCACTTCGGGTTCGATGTGCGGGGAGTCGTCGTCCGGGTAGAAGTTGCACGCCGGTACGACACCGGGGACGTCGCCGGTGGCGCCCTGGAGGTCGCCCTGTCCGGAGCAGGCGATCAGCGGCACGGTGATGCCGTGACGGACGGCCTGGTCGCGCAGGGCGGTGAGGTAGCCGGTCCGGTCCTCGCAGTCGAAGAAGTCCAGCTCGTTCTCCAACTGCACCATGATGACGGGGCCGTCGGCCGGGTACTGGCGTTCGGCGAGGAGCGGCAGCGCCTGGTCGAACCAGGCGGTGACCCGGTCGAGGAAGCGCGGCTCGTGCTGGCGGACCCTCAGCTGGGGGTCCAGGCCCAGCCAGGCCGGCAGTGCGCCACCGTCCCACTCGGAGCAGATGTAGGGGCCGGGCCGCGCGATGACGTACAGGCCCTCCTCCTGCGCGAGGTCGAGGAAGGCGGCGACGTCCCGCCGTCCCTCGAAGGACCAGCGGCCGGGGGCCGTCTCGTGGAAGTTCCACGGCAGGTAGACGTCCACGCAGGTGTAGCCGGAGGCCCGGACCTGGGCGAGCCGGGCGCGCCATTGTTCCCGCGGCAGGCGGAAGTAGAACAGGGACGCGCACAGCACGAGTTGCGGACCGCCCTCGAAGCGGATGCCGCGGGCGTCGAGCGCGATGCCGTGGCCGAGTGTGGCGGAGCGGTCGAATGCGGTGCTCTGGCCGAGTGTGGTGGTGGGGTGGCTCACTTGACTCCCGCGCTTCCGCCGCTGATGTCCATTTCGTACAGGTATTTCTGGCCGAGGTAGTAGACGAGGATCATCGGCAGGGCGAGCAGGATCGAGCCGACCATCACGAGGTTCCAGGGCGGCGCCTGGCCCGCCTGCGAGGTGGCGGTGATGTACTGCACGCCCAGGGCGAGTGGCATCTTCGACTCGTCGTTGAGGTAGATCAGGGGGCCCATGAAGTCGCCCCAGGTGTGGGTCAGGGTGAAGATGCCGATGGCGATCAGGACGGGCCTGAGCATCGGGAACATGATCCGCCGGTAGACGCCGAAGAAGCCCAGGCCGTCCATCATGGCGGCCTCGTCGAGCTCGCTGGGCAGCCGGGAGACGAACTGCCTCACCAGGAAGACGTTGAAGGCGTTGGAGAAGAAGTTCGGAACGATCAGCGGCAGGAAGGTGTTCACCCAGCCCAGGTCCCGGAACAGGATGAACTGGGGGATCATCGTGATCTGCGTCGGGATCATCATGGTGGCGATGACGACGAGGAACATCGTGTTCTTGCCGGGCGCCCGCAGCCGGGCGAAGGCGTAGCCGACCAGGCCGCTGGAGAGGACCTGTCCCACCACCGAGAACAGCGAGATGAGCACCGAGTTGAGCAGGAAGGTGCCCACCGGCAGTTCGGTGCCGAACACCCGGGAGAAATTGTCCCAGTGGAACTCTCGCGGGATGATCGTGAAGCCGCCGTTGTTCACGGTGGCGTCGCCGGCCAGGGCGATCGAACCGACGAAGACCAGCGGGGTGGTCAGGATCGCCGCGACGATCAGCAGGGTGCCGTAGGTGAACGGGGTCGCGCGGAACGCCCGCACGGCGGGGGCCTGTTCCTTCGCGGGCCGGTCCTCGTGCCCGCGCTTGCGCACCGGGGTCGCCAGGGTCGCCATCACTTCACCTCGGTCTCGTAGAACACCCAGCGCCGGGTGGTGCGGAAGGCGATCACCGTGAACACCATGATCACCAGGAACAGCAGCCAGGAGATCGCCGAGGCGTAGCCCATGCGGTAGTAGCTGAACGCCTGGTCGAAGAGGAGCGGCACCATGGTCTGGGCCGCGTCGTAGCCGGCGGGGTTCTTGCCCTTGGGGATGAGGATGTAGACCTGCGAGAAGATCTGGAACGCGTTGATCAGGCCCATGATCAGGTTGAAGAAGATGATGGGCGTCAGATGCGGCAGCGTGATGCTCCAGAACTGCCGCGTCGCGCTGGCGCCGTCGACCTCGGCCGCCTCGTACAGCTCACGCGGGATGCCCTTCATCGCGGCGAGCAGCAGCACGGTCGCGGCACCCGCGCCCCACGCCGACATCAGGATCAGGGCGGGCTTGACCCAGGGGCCGTCGAGCAGCCAGTTGGGGCCCGAGAGTCCGAACAGGCCGAGGAAGTCGTTGATCGGCCCGTTCGGCGCGAGCACCATCCGGAAGATCATCGCGGTGGCGACCAGCGGGATCAGCGTCGGCAGATAGATCAGGGTGCGGAACAACTTGCGGGCCCTGACCTGCTTGTTGAGCAGGTTCGCCAGCCAGAGCCCGAGCACCAGACCCAGCGGGACCGAGATCGCCGCGTAGTAGAAGGTGTTCCACAGCGCCTTCCAGAACGCCGGATCGTCGGTGAGGATCTTGACGTAGTTCTGGAAGCCGACCCACTTCGGCGGGGTGAAAGAGTCCCAGTCGGTCAGGGAGTAGTAGATCGACGCGATCATCGGCCCGAGCAGGAAGACCAGGAAGCCGATCACCCATGGGGAGATGAACAGGTAGAAGGAGAGCGCCTCACGGCGTCGGCGCTTGGAGAGCTTCGGCTTCATCGGTGACGCGGGCTTCTTCGCGGCCGCCGAGGACGTCTCGGGGGTGGGGGCCGTCGTGGTCGCCATCGCCGGTCATCCCGCGGACTTGATGAGGGACTCGAGGTCCTTCTGTACGGCGGTCAGCGCCTTCTTGGCGCTGCGCTCCTTGCCGAGCCAGAAGTCGGCGAGGCCGTTGGAGATCGTGTCGATCATCTCGTTCCACTCGGGGATGAACGGCGCCCGGAAGACGAACTCGCTCGACTCGGCGAACACGCCCATGTCGACGTCCGTCTTCATCCACGACGGCTTGAGGAAGGCCTGGCTCTTCTGCACCTCCAGGTTGGCCGGCACGTCCTGACCGGAGGCGATGATCTCCTTTTGCGCCTCGACGTCGGTGAGGAAGTCGATCGCCTTGAAGGCGTTGTCGCGCTGCTTGGAGGTGCGGGAGATCGCGAGTCCGCTGCCGAACGCCGACACGGCCTGCTTCTTGCCGCGCCACATGGGCGCGATGTCCCAGCCGAACTTCACCTTCGTCAGGCCGGACATGACCCAGAAGCCGTTGGCGTGGGTGGCGACCTTCTGGTTGGGGAACGCCTGGTCGCCGCCGATGTCGGGGCCCATGTCGGCGTAGTCCGCCTTGCTCGGCACGACCTTGTGCTTGAAGACCAGGTCGCCCGCCCACTGGAGCGCCTCGACGACCTCGTCGCTGTCGACCGCGGGGCGGCCCTGGGGGTCGATGATGGTGCCGCCATTCTGGTAGGCGAGACTCCACCACTGCGGGAACCATTCGGCACCGCTGTATCCCCACACCTTGCCGGGGACCGTCAGCTCCTTGAACGCGTCGAGGGCGTCGTCCCAGGTCCAGTCCGCGGTGGGGGCCTTGATGCCCTTCTTGTCGAACATGTCCTTGTTGTAGAACACGGTGACGGCGCCGGAGCGGTCCGGGATCGCGTAGAGCTTGTCCTGGTACGTGTAGAGCGAGCCGACCGGACCGAACCGCTGCTCGGGGTCGAGCTTCGCCTTCTTGGCGAGGTCGTCGAGGGGCAGCAGCTGGTTCTTGCTGGAGTACGTGTTGACACTCTCTGCGACCTGCATGATGTCCGGCCCGGTGCCGCCGGCGATCATGGTCTGCACCTTCTGCGGGTAGGCGTCGCCCGGGATCAGCTGCAGCTTGACCTTCAGGTCCGGGTGCTTCTTGACCAGCAGGTCGATGCGGGCCTGATACGTCTTGCGGTCGGGGTCGCCGCCCCACACCGTCATCACCAGCGGGGCGTCAGCCGCACCGGCGCCGGACCCGCACGCCGTGAGCGTGATGACTCCCGCCGCGATTCCCAGCCCCAGAAAACCCCGACGAGAAAACCGCGCACTGTCAAGCGTCATGGCACTGCCCTTCCTTGAGACATGCACACGCTTTGAGGTCGCCCGGATGATCACGCCGGACTTCGAATGGCGGTTAAAATAACCATCGTTTTAAGTGAGCGACAAGACCTTGTTTCGTTTGGGTTCAGTTGTGACCCGGAGCTCGAGGCAGCACAAAAGCGGGCATCGGCGGGGTTGTCGCAGGTGGACCGGCGGAGCGCGGAACGGCCGGTTCCTCGGCGGTGGTTCCTCCGGATGGTTCCTCCGGGTGGGGTGCCATACGCGTCGACGGCCACCCCTTGCGTGACAAAGGGCGGCCGTCGGGCGCGTCGCTTCCGGAGCCTACGACGTCAGGCTCCTATGACACCGGCGTCAGCTCCGCTCGGCCGAACAAGAGGGCGTAGCCGGTGGGGAGTTGGGCCAGGATGCGGGTGACCAGGTCGTCGCCGATGAGGGGCGGCAGTGCGCTCAGGACCGAGCTGACGTCCCAGCGGGCCGTGGCGGGCGTCGCCCCGGGGGTGCGTGAGGCGACCTGGTCGACGAATCGTGCGGCCGTGAGGCGGTGTGTGGCCGGGATCTGGAAGGCGATCAGCCGGGCGGCCTCCGCGGGCAGGGCGCGGGCCAGGTCGACTCGTTCGTCGCCGGTGACGTGCGTGCCGAGGGCGGCCAGGACGGTACGGGTGACCTGTTCCGCCTTCGCCCGGGTGGGGTAGAGGCCCGACTCGCGGACCGCGTCGACCAGCCGGGGCCAGCCGTCGTCGGCGTCGGCGGCGTGAGGGGCGCGTCTAGTCGTCACACGGGGCACCGTCGTCGTGCTCATGTGTGGGGTTTTCCTCCGAGTGTGTACGGGGTGCGCGTGGATGCGTGCGTGGGGGTGTCGCGCCGCCGGGGGATCGGGCCGGCGGCGCGACCTGCCTGGGCGTGCGGTGAGGTCAGCCGCTGAGCTGCCTGCGCGTGTCGCCGCCCGAGATCTGGATGCGACGCGGCTTGGCCTGCTCGGCCACCGGGATGCGCAGGGTCAGGACGCCGGCCTCGTAGGAGGCGTCGATGCGCTCCGTGTCGAGTGTGTCGCCGAGGAACAGCTGGCGCGTGAACGTGCCGGTGGGGCGCTCGGCGACGAGCGGTTCCGCGCCCTCGGGGGCGGGGGACCTGCGCTCGGCTCGGACGTTCAGGACGTTGCGCTCGACGTCCAGCTCGATCGTCTCGGGGTCGATGCCGGGGAGGTCGAAGTGGACGAAGAAGTCGTCCCCGGAGCGGTAGGCGTCCATCGCCATCGCCGTGGGACGGGCGGCGGCGGGGCCGAAGACCTGCTGGGTGAGTCGGTCGAGTTCACGGAAGGGGTCCGTGCGCATGAGCATCACTGGTCACTCCTCTCTTCGGATGCAGTGGGTGCGATGCCCTACGTGCTCTGCGTTCTTCTTATATAGCTCGGAGGAGGAAACTTGACAAGCCCAGGCTCAGGTTCGGGTTTCCGAAGCCTGCGGGCTAGCCTCAAGATCCCGAGCAGGGCGTACGACGCAGGAGGCAGGTATGGCGAAGGTTCCCAGTGCGGTGGTCGCCGCGAGCGGGCTCGTGGGCGGGTACGGCGTGGCCCGCTGGACCCGGCAGCGGCCGCTCGGCGGGGTCGTGCTCGCCGCGGCCGGTGTGGCGGCGGCGCGGCAGTGGCGCCGGCAGGCCGGCGGGGTGGCCGCGGGGGCGTTGTCGGCCGCGTATGTCGCCGCCTTCGCCGGGTCTCATCCGCTGGCGAAGAAGGTGGGTGCCTGGCCTGCCGTGTTCGGTGTGGCGGGGGCGGTGGGGCTGGCGTCGTGGGCGGTCGCGGACCGGCGCGGCTGACCTGCCGAGCACGGCGATCCGACGCGGCGGTGCGATGCGGCGGTGCGACGCGGCGCTTCGGCACAGCAAAGAACCCGGCCCTGAATCCCAGGGCCGGGTTCTTGTCGGAGCGCCGGGCAGGCCTTGCACCTGCATTTCCCCACAGGAAGTGGGGCGTCTTTCCTTGGACCACCAACGCATCGTCCGGCTGCCGGAGTTCCGGCGACTGGACGCAGATCAACTATAGCGCAGTTTCTGTTATCCCCTTCACCGTCCGGCGTCTCCTCACCGTCCCCCGCAGGTACGCGACTTGAGACGCCGAGGTACGACGACGTGACACGACAGATCAGCCGCCGCAGCATGCTGAAGGCAACGGGCATCGGTGTGGGCACCGGGATCGGCCTCGGTACCGGCGCGACCGCGCTCGCCACCCCGGCCGGTGCCGCCGGCGCCCCTCTCGTTCACCCCGGGCTGCTCCACACCCGCGCCGATCTGGACCGTATGGCGGCCAAGGTGAGGGCTGGGGCCAGACCGTACACCGCCGGGTTCGCCAAGCTCACCGCCAACCGGCACGCGCAGAGCGGTTGGCGGGCGAATCCGCAGGCCGTCGTGTACCGGGGGTCGGGCACTCCGGAGAACTACAGGATCCTCTACAACGACATCCACGCCGCCTACCAGAACGCCCTGCGCTTCCACGTCAGCGGCGAGGAGGAGTACGCCGACACCGCCGTGGCGATCCTCAACGCCTGGTCGGGGAAGCTGACCCGGCTGGAGGGCAGTGCCGACCGGTTCCTGGCGGCCGGGCTGTACGGCTACCAGTTCGCGAACGCCGCCGAACTGGTCCGGGACCACGAGGACTTCGACCTGGGGCGGGCCCGTGAGCTGCTGCTGAACGTCTTCCATCCGCTCAGCGACGACTTCCTGAGCCGTCACAACAGCGCCGTCGTCACCAACTACTGGCCCAACTGGGACCTGACGGCCATCGCGTGCGTCCTCGCTACCGGGATCTTCTGCGACGAACGGGCCGTGGTGGAGCGGGCCGTGGAGTACTTCAAGCACGGGGACGGCATGGGGTCGGTCAGGCACGCGATCCCCGTCGTCCATGCGGACGGGCTCGGCGAGTGGGTCGAGGCCGGGCGGGACCAGGGGCACGCGCTGCTCGGGGTCGGGCTGATGGGCACGGTGTGCGAGATGGCGTGGAACCAGGGGATCGATCTGTACGGGTACGACGACAGCCGGTTCCTCAAGGGCGCGCAGTACGTGGCCAAGTGGACCCTGGGCGGGGATGTGCCGTACACGGCGAACACGCGGAAGAAGGGGGCGATCGGGGGCTGGTCGGGAGTCGAGACCGCGTCCGGTGTCGCGCGGGTGGATCCGGGGATGACCCGGCCCATCTGGGCGATGATCGCCAACCACTACACCAAGCGGCGGGGGTTGCCGGCGTCGTACCTCACACGGGCGGCCGCCAAGGCAGCGCCCGAGGGCGGGGGTGGGGATTACGGGCCCAACAGTGGGGGCTTCGATCAGCTGGGGTTCGGGACGCTCGCGTTCACCCGGGACCGGGTGGAGAGGGCAGGCGGAAGCCCCACGCCGGGACCGGGAGCCGACGGAAGCCCCACGCCGGGACCGGGAGCCGGCGGGAGCCCCACGCCGGGACCGGGGCCGTCCGGTGGGTCGCGGGGTGCCGCCGAGGGGGTCCGGCCGCAGGCTTCGGCGTCTCCGGTGGGTGGGGAGGACCTTGCCGCGACCGGTTCCGGGGATGCGGCGGGATGGGCCGCCGCGGCGGGGATCGGCGCGGTGGCGGGCGGGTTGCTGTTGCTGCGCAGGCGTGACCGGGTGCGGCGGGAGGCGGGCGAGTGACGAAAAACCCGTCTCCCGGTCGTCGCCCGGGCGAGTGACGAAGACCCCGGTCGTCGTGGCAGGCGAGTAGCGAAAACCCGCCCCCGGTCATCGGGCCGGGCGGGTAAAACGAACACCCGTCCGGCCATCGGGTCCTCAGGCCGTCGCCGTTCGGCTTCCCTTCGCCCCGGGGGCGTCCGTGGCGTCGTCGTCCGTCCCGCCGCTGTCCGCAGCCGTCAGCGGCTGGGCGATGTCCTCCAGGGAGCGGCGTTCCGCCTTCACCGCGAGGAGGGCTGCCACCAGGCCGGCCAGGCACATCAGCGTCGCGCCGATCGAGAAGGCGAGGACCGTGTCGCCGACGACACCGGATTCCGTGAGCTTGGCGAACAGGAGCGGGCCGCTGATGCCGCCGGCCGCGGTGCCGATGGCGTAGAAGAACGCGATCGACATCGCGCGGGTCTCCATGGGGAAGACCTCGGAGACGGTCAGGTAGGCGCTGGACGCGCCGGCCGAGGCGAAGAACAGGACCGCGCACCAGCAGGCCGTCATCGTGGTCGCGCTCAGGGAGCCCCGGTCGAAGAGCCAGGCCGTGCCGAAGAGGAGCAGGCCGGACAGGATGTACGTGCCGGAGATCATGATGCGGCGGCCGACCGTGTCGAAGAGCTTGCCGAGGAACAGCGGGCCGAAGAAGTTGCCGATGGCGATGACGGCGAAGTAGTAGCCGGTGTTGCCGCTCGGGACGTCGAAGAACGTCGTCAGGATCGCGCCGAAGCCGAAGGTGATCGCGTTGTAGAGGAACGCCTGGCCGATGAAGAGGGAGAAGCCGAGGACGGCCCGCTTGCGGTAGGCGGAGAAGACCGTGCGGCCGATCTCCAGGAAGGAGACGCTGCGGCGCTGGTGGATGGTGATCTCGCTCTCGGCACGGGGCAGCGGCTCGCCCCTCTCCTCCTCGATCTTGCGTTCGATGGAGGAGACGATGCGTTCCGCTTCGTCGTCGCGGCCGTGGATCAGCAGCCAGCGCGGGCTTTCGGGGACGTGCCGGCGGACGAGGAGGATCACCAGGGCGAGGACCGCGCCGAGTGCGAAGGTGAGGCGCCAGCCGACGTTCGCCGCGAAGATGTCCGTGTCCAGCGCGACGATCGACAGCAGCGAGCCGAAGACCGCGCCCAGCCAGAAGCTTCCGTTGATCATCAGGTCGGTGCGTCCCCGGTACTCCTTGGGGATCAGCTCGTCGATCGCGGAGTTGATCGCCGCGTACTCGCCGCCGATGCCGAAGCCGGTGAGGAACCGGAAGAGGAAGAACCACCAGGTGTCGAAGGAGATCGCGGTGAGGGCCGTGGCGGCCAGGTAGACCGCCAGGGTGATCATGAAGAGTTTTTTACGCCCCCATTTGTCGGTCAGACGACCCCAGAACAGCGCGCCCAGGCAGGCGCCCGCCACGTACAGGGCGGCTGCCATGCCGGTGACCTCGCCGGAGGTGATGGGCAGACCGCTGCCCGGTTCCGACAGGCGGCTGGCGATGTTGCCGACGACGGTGACTTCGAGTCCGTCGAGGATCCACACGGTGCCGAGACCGATGACGATCGTCCAGTGCCAGCGCGACCACGGGAGGCGGTCGAGACGGGCTGGGATGTCGGTGGTCACGGTGCGGCCGGTGTCGGCCTGGGCGGTGGTCATGGGCCCCCTCCTCCTCGAGCGGAACCCGGATCGAGTGCCCTGACCGGCTTCTCTTACGCCCGAAGTTTCAGGCGCCCAGGGCGTGCGACACCGTGTAGATGAGCAGGCCGGCCAGGGAGCCGACGACCGTGCCGTTGATGCGGATGAACTGCAGGTCCCGGCCGATGTTCGCCTCGATCTTCCTCGTGGTGTGCTCGGCGTCCCAGCTCGCCACCGTGTCGGTGATCAGGGAGGTGATCTCCTTGCGGTAGGTGGTGACGACGTAGACGGCCGCGTCCTCCACCCACTGGTCGACCTTGTCCTGCACCTTGCGCTCGCCCGCCATCCGCGAACCCAGCGACAGCAGGGACGCCCGAACGCGCAGCCGCAGCTCGCTGCGCTCGTCCTCGGCGGCCGAGACGATCATGGATCGTACGGCCGTCCAGGCGCTGGCGATGAGGTCCTGGACCTCGCCGCGGCCCAGCACCTCGCCCTTGAGCCGCTCGACGCGGGCACGGGTGTCGGTGTCGGACTGGAGGTCGCCCGCGAAGTCGGTGAGGAAGCGGTCCAGGGCGCTGCGCGCCGGGTGGCCGGGCATGTCGCGCATCTCGGTGGCGAAGCGCAGCAGCTCCCGGTAGACGCGCTCGCCGACCTTCCGGTCGACGAACTTCGGCGTCCAGCCCGGGGCGCCGCCCTCCACGGCGTCCATCACCTCGTCCCGGTGCAGCACCAGCCAGTCGTGCGCGCGGTTGACGACGAGGTCGACGACGCGTTTGTGGCCGCCGTCCGCGACGACCTTCTCCAGCATCTTGCCGATGCCGGGCCCGATCTCCTGGGCATTGGCACGACGGGTGATGGCCTCCCCGACCACGGCCTGGACGTCGGAGTCGCGCAGGACCGTCAGGGCGCCGCGCAGGGCGGTGGACAGCTCGGCGGTGACCCGGTCGGCGTGTTCGGGGACCGCGAGCCAGGCGCCGAGGCGGCTGCCGATGCCGACGGCGCGCAGCCGCTGCCGTACGACGTCCTCGGAGAGGAAGTTCTCGCCGACGAACTCGCCCAGGGAGACGCCCAGCTGGTCCTTCTTGGTGGGGATGATCGCGGTGTGCGGGATGGGGATGCCGAGGGGGTGCCGGAAGAGGGCGGTGACGGCGAACCAGTCGGCGAGCGCGCCGACCATGCCCGCCTCGGAGGCGGCGGCGACATAGGCCGCCCAGGCCCCGGCGCCGGAGTTGTGCGCCCACGTGGACAGGACGTAGACCAGCGCCACGAACACCAGGAGTCCGGTGGCGGTGAGCTTCATCTGGCGTACGCCGCGCTGTTTCTCCTCGTCCGCCGGACTGAACGTCGTCATCGCACGGTTCACGGCGCCGCCGGGGCGGGCATGCTGCCCTCCGGCGTCGGCACCCTTTTCTGCTGCTTTCGTCCGTTCCATCCGCTCCACCCGCTCGGTGATCCCGCACACACATTGTCCCTTCCTGACCGACTCCTGGAACGGAACAGGAGTTCCCGGCGTCTGTCAGGAGGGGTATTGCCACGGGGTGCTGTGAGCTTCCCCCGGCCCATGCCGCATCATGGGCACATCAGATCGGAGCCTTGGGCTCCCATCGCCCGAGGAGAACTGAACAGCATGACCCGAGGACGTGGCTACGCCCTCCTGGCCCTGGTCGTCGCAGCGATCGTGGCCCTTTCCACCGCCATATACGTCGGCGTGGGGTCCGACGACGGCACGCGCAACCGGAACGCCATCGGCGACGGCCGCGCCAATCACAACTCCGCCGCTCCCGCCTCCACCGGCACCTGGGTCGGCACCTGGTCCACGTCCCCCTCCGCCGCCGAACCCGGCACCGAGACCACGGGCATGGCGGACCGTTCGGTACGCAACGTCGTCCACACCAGCGTCGGCGGTACGAGTGCCCGCGTGACGCTGTCCAATCTCTACGGCCAGTCGCCGCTGAGCATCACGCGGGCGACGATCGCCGTCTCCGCGGGCAGCGGCACGGCGGCAGCGCTCGCGGACACCATGCGGCAGCTGACCTTCGGCGGTGGCCCCACGGTCGTCATCCCGCCCGGCCGGCAGGTCATGAGCGACGCGGTACGGGTCGTCGTCCCGCACGACTCCGACGTCCTGATCACCACCTACACGCCCACCAGCTCCGGCCCGGTGACCTACCACCGGCACGCCCGGCAGGTCTCCTACGTCGCCCAGGGCGACCACGCGCAGGACGCCACGGGCGCCCCGTACACCGAGCGGATCGGATCCTGGCGGTACCTGACGGCGCTGGACGTGCTGAGCAACGAGTCCGACGGCACGGTCGTCGTCATCGGCGACTCCCTGACGGACGGCATCACCTCCACGCCGGACACCAACAGCCGCTGGACCGACGTGCTGTCCGACCGGCTGCGCTCCGAGATCGCCTCCGGGCGGGACCTGCCCCGCTACAGCGTGGTCAACCAGGGCATCAGCGGCAACCAGGTCCTCGCCGACGGCCTGGGCCGCCCCGCGGACAACCCCAGCGGCCTGAACCGCTTCGGGCGGGACGTGCTGGAGCGGACGAACGTCAAGGTCGTCGTCATCGACCTCGGCGTCAACGACATCCTGCGCAACCCGCGCCTCGCCGACCCGAACGCGATCCTCACCGGGCTGCGGTCGATGGTGGGACAGGCCCACGCGCGCGGTGTGAAGGTGGTCGGGGCGACGCTGATGCCGTTCTCCGGGCACCGCGGGTACACCGAGGCGCGTGAGCAGGTCCGCCAGACGATCAACGCGCAGATCCGCGCCGGGCGGGTGTACGACGCCGTGGCCGACTTCGACCAGGCACTGCGGGACCCGTACGACCCGCGGCGGCTGCGGCCCGAATACGACTCGGGCGACCATCTGCACCCCAGCGACAAGGGGTACGCGCGGATGGCGGAGTCCTTCGACCTGCAGACGCTGAAGGGGTCCGCTCCGGCGGAGCTGTAGCCCTTGTCCCGTCCCGTGCCCGTCGTCTGCCGCAGACGGCGGGCACACCGCTGCCGGGGCAGCGCGCACGCGCCGACCGGCGGCGGCCACCCGGCCGCCGGGGCTCAGTGTCCGCCGTGACGGTGCCGCCTGTGCGGATCGTCCAGCTCCCGCCGCCCCGCCTTGCGCTCCAGCTTCTCCTGGCGGCGCTCCTCGCGGATCCGCAGCTTCTCCGCGCGGGGCAGCTTCCGCTGGACCCCGACGCCGCCCCACAGCGCGAACCCGGTCACGATCACCCTCGGTGCGCCCGGCTCGCCCGGCACGCCCTCCTCGCGCTGATCGAAACCGCCCATGACGCCGATGCCGCGGACGACGACCTCGACTCCGGGAGGCACGATCACATCCACCCCGCCCATGATCGCGATCGCGTTGATCTCGACCTCGCGGTCCGCGAACCGCGCCTCACGCAGGTCGATCTCCCCGCCGCCCCAGAAGGCGAGGCAGGTGAACCGCCGGGGCATCGTCCAGCGCCCCTTGCGCTGGAAACCGGACATGACGGCGACGGCCCAGGTGGAGGACCCCTCACCGCCGACGATCCGCCCTGACCAGTCCGGCCCGGCCGCCACATCCTTCGTCAGGGACACCGACGGCACCGCGACACCCGCGGCCGGCAGGTCCCGGGTGATCGGCGCCAACTCCCCGTAGGTGCGCGCCTTGTACGTCGCGTCCAGCCGCTCCTCGAACTCCTCCATGTCGAGGCGCCCCTCCGCGAGGGCGTCCCGCAGGATCTCGGCGACCTGTTCACGGTCGGCGTCGGAGGCGCGGAGGTCCGGGACGGCGTCGTCGGTCATGGACAGCAGACTACGAGTTCACCCCCGCCGGGGGCTACGAGATCGCCCGCTCGGCCTGATCCGCGTACATCTTCGCGATCACCGCCTCGATGTCCGGCTCCCGCACCGACAGGTCCACCAGCGGGTACTCGGCGGCGATCCGCGCCACGAGCGGCGCCGCCGACTCCCCCGCCGGGAACGCCAGCCACTGCCGCGGACCGTCCACGCGCACGACCCGCGCCGGCACCGGCGCCTCGATCGGCGGAAGTTCCCGCTCCAGGTCCACCACCAGGACCCGCTCGCTCTCCCCCGCCTCGTGCAACCCGGCGAGCGGACCGTCGTACATCAGGCGCCCGTGGTCGATGACCATCACCCGCTTGCACAACTGCTCGATGTCCTGCAGGTCGTGCGTGGTCAGCAGCACCGTCGTACCGCGCTCGGCGTTCACCTCCCGCAGGAACTCCCGCACCTTCGACTTGGAGACGACGTCCAGACCGATGGTCGGCTCGTCCAGGTACAGCACCTCCGGGTCGTGCAGCAGCGCCGCCGCGATGTCGCCGCGCATCCGCTGACCGAGGGAGAGCTGCCGCACCGGCACGTCCAGCAGGTCGCCCAGGTCGAGGAGTTCGACCAGACGGTCGAGGTTCTCCCGGTAACGGGCGTCCGGGATCCGGTACATGCGGTGCATCAGCCGGTAGGAGTCCAGCAGCGGCAGGTCCCACCAAAGCGTCGTACGCTGCCCGAACACCACGCCGATCCGGTGCGCGAGGCGCGTCCGCTCCCGGGAGGGGTCGATGCCGGCCACCCGCAGCCGGCCCGCGCTCGGCGTGAGGATGCCGGTCAGCATCTTGATCGTGGTGGACTTGCCGGCGCCGTTCGGGCCGATGTAGCCGACCATCTCGCCGCGTTCCACACGGAAGGAGATCGAGTCGACGGCCCGCACCTGCCGCCGCTCCCGCTTCATGAAGCCGGTCTTCTTGCGCACCTCGAAGACCTTCTCGACACCGTCGAGTTCGATGAACCCGCTCTCCGGTTCCATGAACCCGCTCTCCGGTTCGACGAACCCGCTTTCCGACCCGGTCAACTCAACTCCCTGTACTCCGGTACGAACGAAGCCCCGTCCGCCACGCCAGCCCGGCCAGCACACAGCACGCCACCGCCACCGGCGGCGAGGCGAACGCCACCCACCCGGGCAGCCCGATCGGGTACGGCCGCCCCAGCACATGGGTGGCGGGCACCCAGTTGACGAAGGCCAGCGGCAGCATGAAGGTCACGCCCCGCACCAGGTCCTTGCCGAACACCGACGGCGGGTACTGCAACAGCGTCGTCCCGCCGTAGGTGAAGGCGTTCTGCACCTCGGCGGCGTCCTGCGCATAGATCTGGAAGGCCGCGCCCGCCACGAACACCGCCGAGAAGATCGCCGCGCCGCTGACCACCATCACCGGCACCAACAGCACCTTCGCCGCGCTCCAGTCGACGTCCACCGACACCAGCGCCCAGCCCAGCACCACCGCGCCCTGGGTGATCCGGCCCAGCCGCCGCAACGCGAACCGGTCGGCGCCGACCTGGGCCAGCACCGGCACCGGACGCACCAGCAGCGTGTCGAACGAGCCGTCGCGCATCCGGGCACCCAGGACGTCCATCGAACCGAGCACCAGATCGGCGATCCCGAACGACGTCGCCGACAGCCCGTAGAGGAAGGCCACCTCGGGCAGCGACCAGCCGCCCAGCGAGTCGACCTGCGAGAACATCAGCAGGATCCCCACGAAATCCAGGGCGGTCACCACCAGGTTGCCGAACACCGTGACGACGAAGGAGGTCCGGTAGGCCATGCTGGAGCGCACCCACATCCCGGCGATCAGCCGGTAGGCCCGCAACCCCTCCAGCAGGACACCACGCTCAGCCACCCTGCACCACCACCCGTCGCGTCGCGGCCGACTGCAGCAGCCGCCCCGCCGCCAGCAGCGCCACGGCCCACGCCGCCTGGAAGGCGAACGCCCGCAGCGGGTCCGTCTCCCCCATCAGCACGTCCGCCGGCATCTGGATCTGCGCCGCCCACGGCAGCACCCGCACCACCTCGCCGAACACGCCCGGGAAGGCGTTCAGCGGCAGCACCATGCCCGAGAAGAAGATCCCCGTGATCACCAGAACCTGGTTGACGCCCATGCCGTCCATCAACCAGAACACGCTCAGCGCCGCCAGATAGCGGATCGCGAAGCTCACGACCGTCGCCAGCAGCAGCGTGACCACGAAGGCCGCCCAGGGGATGAACGTCGTCGGCAGCGCCATCGGGAAGAAGAGCGCACCGAACAGGAACGGGATCACGCCCCGCCCCAGCATCTGGAACAACGCCCGGCCCACGTCCCCCGCGAGCCACCACAGTTGAAGATCGGCCGGCCGGTACAGGTCGACGGCGATCTCACCGGTGCGGATGCGATCCATCAGGTCCTTCTCGGCACCCCCGCCCTGGATCGCCAGCGTCGCGTAGAGGCACTGCCCCAGCCAGACGTAGGTCACGGCCTGCGCCTGGTCGTACCCCCCGAGATGCGGCTTCTCGTCCCACAGCGCCAGATACGTGTAGACGAGGATGACGCCGAAGACCGTGTTGGTGAACACCCCGGCCACCGTGGCCGCCCGATACGTCGCGTACCGCCTGAAACCCCCCGCCGCGACGGCCGCGTACAACCGTCCCGAGCCCACATCCACAGCCCTCCTCGCCGCCCGGCACCGAAGCGCAGGAGCCTAGTCCTCCCGCGTACGGGCCTGCCACGCAATTTCGGGGAGCGGCGGGAGTGCCGCGGGGCGAGCGCGCACCGGCCCAGACGGTACGATCCGTTGCGTCCGCGCGGGCCCTGGCGTCCGTGGCCAGGGCGAGCAGCGTGACGGCGGTGCCGGCCGGACGGAGCGTAGGAGCCGTCGCGATCCACGGTCGGGTCCCCCTTCGGGCGAACGTCGCGCAGGCGAGATCACGATTCGGGCAGGAGCGCGGAGCAGCGCGTTTCACCTGTGCCCGCACGCGCACTCGCCCGCACGCGGTCCGCCTCACCACGGCTCACAGCCCGGCCCTCGATCAGGGAACTGATCAACGGATGGGACAGTCTTCATCACAGGGGCGCAAGAGCGAGCAGAGACGTACGGAACGACGTACGACGCGAAACAGGAGTCCGTGCACGACATGAGTGACGAGCCTCAGCCGCAGCAGCCGAATCCGGGCTGGGCATCGAGAGAGCCGCAGGCGCACGCCGACGGCGCCCCGGGCACGCCCGAGGCCACGGCGGCCGGGAAACCGAAGCGGACCGGCTGGCGCCGGGCGATCCCGACCTGGCGCATGACGCTCGGCGGCTTCATCATCGTCGTGCTGCTGCTGGTCGGCGGCTTCTTCCTGGGCTACTCGTTGGTGAAGATCCCCCCGGCCAACGCGCTCGCCACCAAGCAGGCCAACGTCTACCTCTACGCGGACGGCTCCGTCATCGCCCGCGACGGCGAGGTCAACCGGGAGAACGTCACCCTCCCCCAGATCTCCAAGGACGCCCAGCACGCGATCCTGGCCGCCGAGGACCGCGACTTCTACACCGAGTCCGCCGTCGACCCCAAGGCCATGGTCCGCGCCGCCTGGAACACCGCCCTCGGCAAGGGCAAGCAGTCCGGCTCCACCATCACCCAGCAGTACGTGAAGAACTACTACCTGCGCCAGGAACAGACCGTCACGCGCAAGGCCAAGGAGTTCTTCATCTCGATCAAGCTGGACCGCGAGGTCAGCAAGGACCACATCCTCGAGGGCTACCTCAACACCAGCTACTTCGGCCGCAACGCCTACGGCATCCAGGCAGCCGCCCAGGCCTACTACGGCATGGACGCCAAGGACCTCGACCCGGCCCGCGCCGCCTACCTCGCCGCGCTCGTCAACGCGCCCAGCCAGTACGACGTCGTCGCCCACCCGGAGAACCGGAAGGCCGCCGAGTCCCGCTGGAACTACGTCCTGGACGGCATGGTCAAGAAGGGCTGGCTCAGCGAGTCGAAGCGGACCGGCATGAAGTTCCCCATGCCGAAGGAGTCCACCCTCTCCACCGGCATGTCCGGCCAGCGCGGCTACATCGTCCGGATCGTCAAGGACTACCTCGTCCAGAACAAGATCATCGACGAGAGCAAGCTGGACGCCGGCGGCTACCGCATCACGACGACCCTGCAGAAGAGCAAGCAGGACGCGTTCGTGAAGGCCGTCAACGACAAGCTGATGTCCAAGCTCGACAAGAAGAACAAGGTCGACACCTACGTCCGCGCCGGCGGCGCCTCCGTCGACCCCAAGACCGGCAAGGTCGTGGCGATGTACAACGGCATCGACTACGTCAAGCAGTACACCCCCAACGCCACCCGCCGGGACTTCCAGGTCGGCTCCACCTTCAAGCCCTTCGTGTTCACCTCGGCCGTCGAGAACCACTCCGAGACGCAGGACGGCCGCGTCATCACCCCGAACACCATCTACGACGGCACCAACAAACGCCCCGTCCAGGGCTGGACCGGCGACCCCTACGCCCCCGAGAACGAGGACCAGCGCTCCTACGGCGACATCACCGTCACCGAGGCCACCGACAGCTCCGTGAACTCGGTGTACGCGCAGATGGCCGCCGACGTCGGCCCCGCGAAGGTCAAGCAGACCGCGATCGACCTCGGCGTCCCCGAGACCACCCCCGACCTCGCCGACGGCCCCGCCATCGCGCTCGGCACCGCCACCGCCAGCGTCCTCGACATGGCCGAGGCCTACGCCACCCTCGCCAACCACGGCCGGCACGGCACGTACACGATCGTCGACAAGGTCACCAAGGAGGGCACGCCCATCGACCTGCCCGAGCGGCGCACCCGGCAGGCCGTCAGCCGCGAGGCGGCCGACACCACCACCTCCATGCTGCGGAGCGTCGTCCAGAACGGCACCGCCTCCGCCGCACAGGCCGCGGGCCGCCCCGTCGCCGGCAAGACCGGCACCGCCGAGGAGGACACGGCCGCCTGGTTCGCGGGCTACACCCCCGACCTCGCAACCGTCGTCTCCGTCATGGGCCAGGACCCCGTCACCGCCGCCCACAAGTCGCTCTACGGCGCCATGGGTCTGCCGCGCATCAACGGCGGCGGCGCGCCCGCCGAGATCTGGACCCAGTTCACCGAGGACGCCCTCAAGGGCAAGCCCGCCAAGGAGTTCGACCTCAGGCTCCAGCCCGGCGCGAACGTCTCGCAGGCCCCCAGCAGCGAGGCCCCGGCCGACCCGAGCGCCGGCGCCACCACCGACGGCGGCACGACCACCGGCGGCGAGGAAACCGGCACCCAGACGCCCGAGCAGAGCCCCAGCGCCCCCGAGGGGCAGACCGAGGGCCAGACCGACGGCGGCACCACCGACGGCGGCACCGGCGGCGAGTCCCCCACCGGCGGCGGCACGGCGGACGGCGGCACGACCGACGGCGGGACGACCGACGGCGGCACCACGGACGGCGGCACGACGGAGGGCGGTGGCGGTGGCGGCGACGCGACCGACGGCGGCGCGACGGGTGGCCCGACCGGCCCGGGCTGGGGCGTGGTCCCACAGGGCGCACGGCGGGAGTAGCGCATCGCCCGTGCCGAGGGTCATTGACCGGTGGCGCGTAGCCCGTGCCTGGCCGGTCAGTGACCGCTGGTCGCTTTGAGCCCCACCGCGGCGGCGGCGCTCAGTGGCCGCTGGTCGCCTTCAGCCCCACCACGGCGACCAGCAGCAGGCACACGAAGAAGATCCGGGCGGCGGTCGCCGGCTCACCCAGCACCGCCATCCCGAACACCGCCGCCCCGGCCGCACCGATCCCCACCCACACGCCGTAGGCGGTACCGATGGGCAGGGTCTTGGCCGCCTGCGACAGCAGCAGCATGCTCGCGACGATGCCGGCGCCCGTGAGCACACTGGGCAGCGGACGCGTGAACCCGTCGGTGTACTTCATGCCGACGGACCACCCCACCTCGAGCAGACCGGCGACGACGAGCAGAACCCAGGCCATGACGGGCACCTCCGGGAAACGGGCTGACGGTGTCGGTGCGTCGTCTTTGCCTTGATCCCGGTACGGCGCGTCTCGTCGGGGTGCCTCCAACGTAGCAAAGCCGCACGGCACGGCGAGGGGGCCGGTGACCACCGTCACCGGCCCCCTCGCACCGCCATGTGCCCTAGAGGTACAGACCCGTCGAGTCCTCGGCACTCGTCCTAGAGGTACAGACCCGTCGAGTCCTCGGCACCCTCGAACCGGTCCGCGGCCACCGCGTGCAGGTCCCGCTCGCGCATGAGCACGTACGCGATCCCCCGCACCTCGACCTCGGCCCGGTCCTCCGGGTCGAACAGCACCCGGTCGCCCGCCTCCACGGTCCGCACGTTCTGACCCACCGCGACGACCTCTGCCCACGCCAGCCGGCGGCCGACCGCCGCCGTGGC
Organism: Streptomyces sp. NPDC013187; assembly: GCF_042899705.1. Lineage (NCBI taxonomy): Bacteria > Bacillati > Actinomycetota > Actinomycetes > Kitasatosporales > Streptomycetaceae > Streptomyces > Streptomyces sp. NPDC013187. The sequence goes on from NZ_JBIBAF010000002.1 coordinate 514,877, forward strand.
GGGGATCAGGATGCCGCCGCCGGAACGCCGCTCGCCCTCGCTGGTGTCCTGCCGCACGAGTACGCGGTCGTGCAGCATCCGGATGGGCAGCTTGTCCGGATGGGTGCTCTGCTCGTTTCTCTTGGCGCTCACGCCCTGAAACCTACCTGTCCTCGACGCACACGTACGCAGTCGGGTCAGCCCTTGCGCCGCCGCGTGCTGACCGCGAGCAGCCCGACCACACCCACCACGACGAGCGCCACCGGCACGACCCGCTCGAGCCGGGGCGCGCCCTGCTCGTCCACGAACCGGGCGCGCACATCGGTGACGGCCCGGTTGACCCCCACGTAAGCCCGTCCGAGGGTGTGATCAATATTCGAAGCGACCTTGGCCTTGGCATCCCCGACGATCGTCTTCGGGTGCACCCGCACCCCGATCTCGTCGAGGGTCTCGGCCAGGGTCGCGCGGCGGCGCCTGATGTCCGCCTCGATCTGCGCCGGGGTCCTGGTGTCCGCCGTGTCCGCCACCGTGTCGCCTCCGAAGTCGGTGTGAAGCCTGTGTGGGACAGTCTGTCAGCTCCACGGCTCATCACACTGTCAGCACCCCCGGTTACCCTGGCCCGATGAGCGAGCGACTCCAGCCGGGGGACGTGGCCCCCGCCTTCACCCTGCCCGACGCCGACGGCACCGAGGTGTCCCTGTCGGACCACAAGGGCCGCAAGGTCATCGTGTACTTCTACCCGGCCGCCCTCACCCCGGGCTGCACGAAGCAGGCCTGCGACTTCACGGACAACCTGGAGCTGCTGGCGGGCGCGGGCTACGACGTCATCGGCATCTCCCCCGACAAGCCGGAGAAGCTGGCCAAGTTCCGCGAGAAGGAGTCCCTGAAGGTCACCCTGCTGGCCGACCCGGACAAGCAGGTCCTGGAGTCCTACGGCGCCTTCGGCGAGAAGAAGCTGTACGGCAAGACGGTCGTCGGCGTCATCCGCTCCACGATCGTCGTGGACGAGGAGGGCAAGGTCGAACGCGCCCTGTACAACGTCAAGGCGACGGGCCACGTGGCCAAGATCATCAAGGACCTGGGGGTCTGAGGCCCCACTGATCGTCTCGCGAGCGGCTCGTACCGGTGAACCTCCGGTACGAGCCGCTCCGCATTCCGCACGCATTCCGGGCGTGACTGTCCGATAAACGGTTCGTTACTCCGTGCGAGGCCACGAACGGGTTGTCGGAGACGGAGACGTGTGACGTGCGGAACACATCGAGCTTGTACGGCGATGAGCGACTGGTGTCGGCTGTAGCCGAGGCTCGCAACTGGACCGACCTGATGCGACGGCTCGGCCTGAAAGTGAGCGGAGGCCAACGGCGCGTGCTGCAAGAGAGAGTGGTGGAGCGCGGACTCGACACGAGTCACTTCGTCAAGCGCAGCCCGTATCGCAAGTACCCGGACTCCGCCATCGCGGAAGCGGCCGCCTCGTCGTCGTCACTTCGCGAAGTAGCACTGAAACTGGGCGCCGACCCGGCCAGCGGCACCTTGTCGCACATTCGCCGCCGCATTCACGCGGCCGGCATCGACGTCCGTCACTTCCCGGTATCAATAGGCCCGACCTGGACCTGCCCTTCACTCTCCAAGAGCTCCAGGAAGCAACAGTGACGGCGACGAGTGTGCGGGGCGTAGCTCGTTCCCTGGGAGTACCGGACGACAGCCGTTCGCGTGCCACCTTGAGCCGCATGATGCGGGGGCATGGGATCGACACCTCACATTTCACCCACCGGCGTGTATCGATCCCCGAGGGCAGACTCCGTGGGCTCGTAGAAAACTCCACGAGCTACGCCGACTTGATGCGCGGCCTCGGCTTGGATGTGGACAACACCAATCACCGACGCGTCAGGCGCGCGGTCTCTCGGCTCGGACTGGACACCGGCCATTTCAAGCGCAGAGGGTGGGCGCGACCGGAGCGCCCGGCTCCCGAGCCCGTCTCTCGACGGGTACTGGTCGTCCTGCCCTCGAGTGCGGGACGAACCAACAGAGCTCAGCTCCACCGCGCCCTGGTCGAGATCGGCGTGCCATACGCATGCCAGGCATGCGGCAACAAGGGCGAGTGGCTGGGCCAGTCGATCACATTGCAGATCGACCACATCAACGGCAACTGGCGCGACAACCGCCGGGAGAATCTGCGGTATCTCTGCCCCAACTGTCACGCGCTCACTGAGACGTGGTGCCGCCAGAAGGCGAGGATGCCTCTCGTCGCGTAACTCGCTCAGCCCGTACACTTAACACTGCCGGTCGAGCGCGATGACCGTTTTTGAGCGGCCGTGATGGAATTGGCAGTCATGCTGGGTTTAGATCCCAGTGGGTTCACACCCGTGTGGGTTCGAATCCCACCGGCCGCACGCACAGAGGGGCCGCCCGGGCTGGGCGGCCCCTCTCGCGCATTTCAGCCCAACAGCTCCCGAACCACCGGCACCAGCGCCCGGAACGCCTTCCCCCGGTGGCTGATCGCGTTCTTCTCCTGGGGGGTCAACTCCGCGCAGGTGCGCGACTCGCCCTCCGGCTGGAGGATCGGGTCGTAGCCGAAGCCGCCCGTGCCCGTCGGCTCGTGGCGGAGGGTGCCGGGGAGTTGGCCCTCGACCACCCTTTCCGTGCCGTCGGGCAGGGCGAGGGCCGCCGCGCAGGCGAAATGGGCGCCCCGGTGTTCCTCGGCGATGTCGGAGAGCTGGGCGAGGAGGAGGTCCAGGTTGGCCTTGTCGTCGCCGTGGCGGCCGGACCAGCGGGCCGAGAAGATGCCGGGGGCGCCGTTGAGGACGTCGACGCAGAGGCCCGAGTCGTCGGCGACGGCCGGGAGGCCCGTGGCCCGGGCCAGCGCGTGGGCCTTGAGGAGGGCGTTCTCGGCGAACGTCACGCCCGTTTCCTTGACGTCGGGGATGTCCGGGTAGGCGTCGGCGCCGACGAGTTCGTGGGGCAGCCCGGCTTCGGCGAGGATCGCGCGAAGTTCGGTGATCTTCCCGGCGTTACGGGTGGCGAGGATCAGGCGACTCATGCCCCCAGTATCGCCGGGGCAGCATCGCGCTCCGTCAGTGGCCGCAGGGAGCCCTGGACGGAATCCCGCCCCGTCCGTGCGCAGGGAACCCTGGACGGCATCCCGCCCCGTCAGTGCGCAGGGGACCTGGGCAGATCGCGCCCCCTCAGGGGCGCGGGGAACTGCGCGGGCGGCCACGACGGATCCGCACCCGCCCAACGGCAGAGACCCGGCACACGAGAAGCCTGGCCCAGTCGGCGCAGCCTTACGGCGTGCAGACCTTCGTCAACTCGCCCGCCGCGTCCGTGACCGGGCTGATGTCGGGCGTCTCGTCGCCGTTCTTGATCGATGTGCGGACGTTGTCGACGGCCTTGTTCAGGTCGTCCACGGCCTTGCCCACGTCCGCGTTGTCGGTCTTGTCGCCGATCTCGCCGAGGTTCTTGTCGATGGAGTCGAGGGACTCGTCGAGCTGTGTCGGGTCGTTCGACGCGCTGTCGACGGCCTGCTGGAGTTCCGTGACGCTGTCGGCGATGGCGTCGGCGGTCTGGACGCAGTCCAGCGCCTTGTCGACGGCGGCGCAGCCGGTGGTGAGTCCGGCGGTCAGCGCGACGGCCGCCAGGGTGGCGGCGACGGCTGCGGTGCGGCGTCGGCGGCTCGCGGCCATGGAGCGGTCCCTCTCGTTCGGTCGGGCCGGTCGGGCCCGCGCGGCTGGCCGGGCGCACAGGGGTGAGCCGTGCGCCCGTACTCCTTCAGACGCGAGTGCGCTCGGCGCGGTTGCCCGTGCCGAGCACCCGTCTTGGCGTGCCTTTTACTTTTCGGGTTGCTGTGTCGAGCCGCTTGTTCGAGTCACTTCTCGAGGACGGCGTCGAGCGCGGTGCGCTGGTGCGCGGCGAGTTCGCCGCAGCCGGCGACGGCGAGGTCGAGGAGGGCGTTGAGTTCGTCGCGGGCGAAGGGTTCGGCTTCGGCGGTGCCCTGGACCTCGACGAAGCGGCCGTCGCCGGTGCAGACGACGTTCATGTCGGTGTCGGCCCTGACGTCTTCCTCGTAGCAGAGGTCGAGGAGGGGGACGCCTGCGACGATGCCGACGGAGACGGCGGAGACGGTGCCGGTGAGGGGCTTGCGGCCGGCCTTGATGAGCTTTTTGCCCTGGGCCCAGGCGATGGCGTCGGCGAGTGCGACGTAGGCGCCGGTGATGGCTGCCGTGCGGGTGCCGCCGTCGGCCTGCAGGACGTCGCAGTCGAGGACGATGGTGTTCTCGCCGAGGGCCTTGTAGTCGATGACGGCACGCAGGGAGCGGCCGATGAGGCGGCTGATCTCGTGGGTGCGGCCGCCGATCTTGCCGCGGACGGATTCGCGGTCGCCGCGGGTGTTGGTGGCGCGGGGCAGCATGGAGTATTCGGCGGTGACCCAGCCCTCGCCGCTGCCCTTGCGCCAGCGGGGGACGCCTTCGGTGACGGAGGCGGTGCAGAAGACCTTGGTGTCGCCGAAGGAGACTAGGACGGAGCCTTCGGCGTGCTTGCTCCAGCCGCGCTCGATGGTGATGGGGCGGAGCTGCTGGGGGGTGCGGCCGTCGATTCGAGACATGCGGCTGAGCCTATCCGTACCGCGGAAGGGGCCCTTCCCGCGGTGGGAGGGGCCCCGTTGGTGAGGTGGGGGGTCTGTCTCAGGGGGTGAAGCCCGGGACGATCCCCGCCCTTCACATCATGTCTTCGATCTCCGCGGCGATGGGGTCGGCGTCGGTGCCGATGACGACCTGGATGGCGGTGCCCATTTTGACGACGCCGTGGGCGCCGGCGGCCTTCAGGGCGGTCTCGTCGACCTTGGCGGGGTCCACGACCTCGGTGCGGAGGCGGGTGATGCAGCCTTCGACCTCTTCGATGTTGTCGATGCCGCCGAGCCCGGCAACGATCTTCTCAGCCTTGGTGGCCATGTTCGTTCTCCCTGATCCGAACCGCTTTGTCGCAGTAACCCACAGTTGGCCCGTCTTTGCGAGCGGCCCTGTCGTGTGTGCCGAAGGACGGCGTCACGTTCGTGCGACCGTCGAACGCCTGGTCTACACCACGAGCCCGCCTCGCGACAAAAGGCCCCCGGCATGGGGGGCGGCGCCGGGGCGTGATCGTCTCCAGCGGGCGGAATTGGCGGGTTCCACTCGTTCGGCCTACCGTGCTACAACTGGTCTACACCACTCACCGGTGGAGGTCGCGCGGTGGCTACCGCGTTCCCCTTTCTTTGAGACGCCGCCGTCCCCCGTCGCATCCTTCCTGGGCGGCGCCGTGCCCCATGGAGGAAGTTCATGTCCACAGACACCGCCGCGCCCGCGAGCCCGAAGAGAGGCTCGGCCGTGATGGCCGTCTTGCAGCGTATCGGCCGCAGTCTCATGCTGCCCGTGGCGGTGCTGCCCGCCGCCGCGCTGCTGGTCCGGCTCGGCAACACCGACATGCTGGGGCGGGATTCGTTCCCTGAGGTGATCACCAAGATCGCGGGCTTCATGACCGCGGGTGGCAACGCGATCCTCGACAACATGCCGCTGTTGTTCGCCGTGGGCATCGCGATCGGCTTCGCGAAGAAGTCGGACGGCTCGACCGCGCTCGCCGCCGTGGTCGGCTACCTGGTGTTCAAGAACGTGCTGGGCACGTTCACCGACCCGACCCTGCCCAAGGTGGCGGCGAAGGTCGGCGACAAGGCCGTCATGGTGGACGCTCCCGCGGACGCCAAGGTGCTGGGCGGTGTCGTCATGGGCATCGTGGTGGCCCTGCTCTACCAGCGGTTCTACCGGACCAAGCTGCCCGACTGGGCGGGCTTCTTCGGCGGTCGCCGCCTGGTGCCGATCCTGTCCGCCTTCGCGGGCCTGGTCATGGGCGTCGTCTTCGGCTACATCTGGCCGGTCCTCGGTACGGCTCTGCACAACTTCGGTGAGTGGCTGGTCGGCTCCGGAGCCGTGGGCGCGGGCATCTTCGGTGTCGCCAACCGTGCACTGATCCCGGTGGGCATGCACCACCTGCTCAATTCCTTCCCCTGGCTGCAGGCGGGCTCCTACGAAGGGAAGAGCGGGGACATCGCGCGCTTCCTGGCCGGTGACCCGACCGCGGGGCAGTTCATGACCGGTTTCTTCCCGATCATGATGTTCGCCCTTCCCGCCGCCTGCCTCGCGATCGTGCACTGCGCCCGTCCCGAACGGCGCAAGGTCGTCGGCGGCATGATGTTCTCGCTCGCGCTGACCTCGTTCGTCACCGGTGTCACCGAGCCGATCGAGTTCACGTTCATGTTCATCGCCCCGGTGCTGTACGCGATCCACGCGGTGCTCACCGGTGTCTCCATGGCGCTGACCTGGGCCCTCGGCATGAAGGACGGGTTCGGTTTCTCCGCCGGTGCGATCGACTTCCTGCTGAACCTCGGCATCGCGACCAAGCCGTGGCTGCTGGCCCTGGTCGGCCTGTGCTTCGCGGCGGTCTACTACGTGGTCTTCCGCTTCGCGATCACCAAGTTCAACCTGCCGACGCCGGGCCGGGAGTCCGACGAGGAACTCGCCGAGCTGCAGAAGGCGGAGGCGAAGTAGCCCGCGGCCCGCACCGCGCGAAGGCCCCGGAACCACAACGGTTCCGGGGCCTTCGCGTGTGCTCCTGGCCCTCGTGCGCGTACCGGGGCCTCGGTGCCGTGCCGTGGAGCGCTAGATCTCGTACGTCTGCCCCGGCGCGGCCAGGTCCACCCGGCCGTCGTAGACCTCGCGGGCGTGGACGAGGTTGACCTGGGGGTCCGTCCACGGCGGGATGTGGGTGAGGACCAGGCGGCGGGCACCGGCCCGGGCCGCCGTCTCCCCCGCCTCGCGGCCGTTGAGATGCAGGTCGGGGATGTCCTCCTTGCCGTGCGTGAACGCGGCCTCGCACAGGAACAGGTCGGCGTCCCGGGCGAGTTCGTCCAGCGCGGGGCTCACCCCGGTGTCGCCGGAGTACGTCAGCGTCCGGCCGCCGTGCTCGATCCGGATGCCGTAGGCCTCCACGGGGTGGGCCACCCGCTCGGTGTGCACGGTGAAGGGGCCGAGTTCGAAGGTGGACGGCTTGACCGTGTGGAAGTCGAAGACCTCGCTCATGGAGGAGGCGGAGGGGGTGTCCGCGTAGGCGGTGGTCAGCCGGTGTTCCGTGCCTTCGGGGCCGTGGACGGGGATCGGATCGCAGCGGCCGCCGTCGTGGCGGTAGTAGCGCGCGACGAAGTACGCGCACATGTCGATGCAGTGGTCGGCGTGCAGATGGCTGAGGAAGATCGCGTCGAGGTCGTAGAGACCGCAGTGGCGCTGCAGCTCGCCCAGGGCACCGTTGCCCATGTCGAGAAGCAGCCGGAAGCCGTCGGCCTCGACGAGGTAGCTCGAGCAGGCCGATTCCGCGGACGGGAACGACCCCGAGCAGCCGACGACGGTGAGCTTCATGAAGCAGAAACCTCCGCTGGCGGGATAAGTCTGAGAGGGGCGTCGGGGGTCGTGCGGTCCGTCGAGCGTAAGGCGCAAAACCTCCGGTAGCTCCTCCGCCAAGGCCTGTTGTGGGCGAACTCACCTGTGGTGTCACCGGTTCGGCTGGCAGAGCCGGGGGTGATCCCTGTGAGGGGGGCGCGTGGCAGGGGCGGCGCCGGTAACGTCTTTCAGTATGGACACGTCCTGGTGGCTGGCGCTCGCCGCGGTGGTGCTGCTCGCGCTCATCGCCACGCTCGTCGACGGCTGGGGCCGGGGCCGGCGGCCGTCGGTCCGGCGTGGCTCGACTGCGGCCCCCGTCCTCCCGGAGGGCCGGCCGCAGCCGGCGGAGATCTGGTGGGCCGATGTGCCCTACGACGACGAGGCCCGTACGAAGGACCGGCCCTGTCTGGTGCTGGCGGTGCGCGGGGAGCGGGCGACGGTCGCGAAGATCACCACCCGGTTCCGTGACGAGCGCACCGGGGTGATCCCGCTGCCGCCGGGCTCGGTCGGCGATGCCCAGGGGCGGGCGAGTTTCCTGGAGACGGAGGAGTTGCGGGAGGTCCCGGTGTGGGGCTTCCGGCGGCGGGTCGGCGTGGTGGATCCGACCCTCTGGGACCAGGTGCGGTACCTGGCGGGCTGACCCGGGAAAGCGGTACCCGGCGGGCTGACCCGGGAAAGCGGTACCCGGCGGGCTGGTCCGGGAAAGCGGTACCCGGCGGGCTCACCCGGGCCAAGCGACGGGAAGAGCGGCACCGGGGAAGGCGCCGGGGGAAGAGGCACCGGAAAAGGGCTGGAGTCGTGGACTCCAGCCCTTCGTGTCGGTGGTGCTCGCCGTCGGCTACGCCCAGAGCTGGCCCTGGAGGGTGTCGATGGCTTCCTCGGTCGTGGCCGCCGTGTAGACGCCGGTCGAGAGGTACTTCCAGCCGCCGTCGGCGACGACGAAGACGATGTCGGCCGGCTCTCCGGCCTTGACGGCCTTCTTGCCGACGCCGATCGCGGCGTGCAGCGCGGCGCCCGTGGAGACGCCGGCGAAGATGCCCTCCTGCTGGAGCAGCTCGCGGGTGCGGGTGACCGCGTCCGCGGAGCCGACCGAGAAGCGGCTGGTGAGGACGGACGCGTCGTACAGCTCGGGGACGAAGCCCTCGTCGAGGTTGCGCAGGCCGTAGACCAGGTCGTCGTAGCGCGGTTCGGCGGCGACGATCTGGACGTCCGGCTTGTGCTCGCGCAGGAAGCGGCCCACGCCCATGAGGGTGCCGGTGGTGCCGAGGCCGGCCACGAAGTGGGTGACGGACGGCAGGTCGGCGAGGATCTCGGGGCCGGTCGTGGCGTAGTGGGCGCCGGCGTTGTCGGGGTTGCCGTACTGGTAGAGCATCACCCAGTCGGGGTGCTCGGCCGAGAGCTCCTTGGCGACGCGCACGGCGGTGTTGGAGCCGCCCGCCGCCGGGGAGGAGATGATCTCCGCGCCCCACATGCCCAGCAGGTCCCGGCGTTCCTGCGAGGTGTTCTCCGGCATCACGCAGACGATGCGGTAACCCTTGAGCTTCGCCGCCATGGCCAGGGAGATGCCGGTGTTGCCCGACGTCGGTTCGAGGATGGTGCAGCCCGGGGTCAGGCGGCCGTCCTTCTCCGCCTGCTCGATCATGTGCAGGGCTGGGCGGTCCTTGACCGACCCCGTCGGGTTGCGGTCCTCCAGCTTCGCCCAGATACGGACGTCGGCGGACGGCGACAGCCGCGGCAGGCGCACCAGGGGGGTGTTGCCGACCGCGGCCAGGGGGGAGTCGTAGCGCATGGTTGATCAGACCATGCCGCCGGCCACGGCCGGCAGGATCGTGACGTTGTCGCCGTCCGACAGCTTGGTGTTGATGCCGTCGAGGAAGCGGACGTCCTCGTCGTTCAGGTAGACGTTGACGAAGCGGCGCAGCTGGTCGCCGTCGACGATGCGGGCCCGGATGCCGGCGTGCCGGGTCTCGAGGTCGGTGAAGAGCTCGGCGAGGGTGTCTCCCTTGCCCTCCACCGCCTTCTGACCGTCGGTGTAGGTGCGGAGGATGGTCGGGATGCGGACCTCGATGGCCATGGCTTCAGGGCTCCTGTCGGGAGTAGTCAGTCGGGGCGCGCGGCAGCGCAGGAACAGCAGGTGGTGCGTGTGTGCAGCGCCGCGGCTCACGGCCGTACGGCGGCAGGGACCGGCGTCAACAGATGGCGCTGGCGAGCCTGCACAGGTCGACGTGCAGCCGCGCCACGAGCAGATCGCCCGGCGTCTTTTCGCTCACGTCGTGGAAAACCATGGGCTCATCGTATCGATTCCCGGTCCGGGTCCTGGAATGTGATCCCACATTGCGGACGTTTTCGGGCCGGACAGTGAGACCGCCCTGTTCAGGCGTCCTCAGTAGGCCTCGACGACCTGGACCTCTTCCTCCGTGACCTCGCCCTCGACGATGCGGAAGGAGCGGAACTGGAACTCGCCGGCGCCGTCGGTGTCGGCGGTGGAGACGAGGACGTAGTGCGCGCCGGGCTCGTTGGCGTAGGAGATGTCGGTGCGCGAGGGGTAGGCCTCGGTGGCGGTGTGGGAGTGGTAGATGACCACCGGCTCCTCGTCGCGGTCGTCCATCTCCCGGTACAGCTTGAGCAGGTCGCCGGAGTCGAACTCGTAGAACGTGGGCGACATGGCCGCGTTCAGCATGGGGATGAAGCGCTCGGGGCGGTCCGAGCCCGCCGGGCCGGCGACGACGCCGCACGCCTCGTCGGGGTGGTCCTTGCGCGCGTGGGCGACGATCTGGTCGACGAGGGCCTGGGTGATGGTCAGCATGCTCGCCAGGATAAGCAGAAGGGCCGTTCCGTACCGAGGGTTGGTACGGAACGGCCCATATGCCGGACGCCCTGAGCGGCGGCCGCAGGGAGTGCCACGAGTACTCCCTGCGGCGGGCGTCCCGCGGGTTGGTCAGCCGACCTGTTCGAACTCCGGGTCACGGCGCTCGGTGAGCTGCGGGTTGCGGCGCTTGAGGAACGCCCAGCCGATGCCGAGGGCGACGGCCCAGCCGGCGGCGACGTACAGGCAGACCCGGGCGTCCTTGTCGTACGCGATCATGCAGGTCACGCCGATGAGGAAGAGGAGCGCGACCCAGCTGAAGAGGGCGCCGCCGGGGGCGGGGAAGGACGAGGCGCGCAGCCGGCCCGCGTCGACCGCGGAGCGGTAGCGGATGTGGCTGACGAGGATCATCATCCAGGTCCAGATGCCGGCCGCGGTGGCGACGGAGGTGACGTAGAGGAACGCCTTCTCCGGGACGACGTAGTTCAGGACGACGCCGATGCCCATGAGCGCCACGGAGACGGTGATGCCGACGGCGGGCGTCTTGCGGGCGTTGAGCTTGCCGAACGCCTGCGGGGCCTCGCTGTTGGCGGCCAGGTCGCGGAGCATGCGGCCGGTGGAGTACATGCCCGAGTTGCAGGACGACAGGGCCGCGGTGAGCACCACGAAGTTGACGATGCCCGCGGCGAGCGGAATGCCGATCTTGCCGAAGGCGTGCACGAAGGGGCTTTCACCGGCGGAGAACTCGGTCCACTTGACGACGGAGAGGATCACCAGCAGCGCGCCGACGTAGAAGACGATGATGCGCCAGGGCAGGGTGTTGATGGCCTTGGGCAGGGTCTTCTCGGGGTTCTCGGACTCGCCCGCGGTGACGCCGACGAGCTCGACGGCGAGGTAGGCGAACATGACGCCCTGGAGGGTCATCAGGCTGGAGCCGATGCCGTTCGGGAAGAAGCCGTCGTGCGCCCAGAGGTTGGAGACGGTGGCGGTGTCACCGGCGTCGGAGAAGCCGAGGGTGAGCACGCCGAGGCCGATGACGATCATGCCGATGATGGCCGTGACCTTGATCATCGAGAACCAGAACTCGACCTCGCCGAAGATCTTGACGGAGATCAGGTTGACGCCGAAGAGCACCACCAGGAACACCAGGGCGCTGACCCACTGGGGGATCTCCGGGAACCAGAAGTGGATGTAGATCGCGGCGGCCGTCAGTTCGGCCATGCCGGTGACCACCCACATGAGCCAGTACGTCCAGCCCGTGACGAACCCGAAGAACGGGCCGAGGAACTCGCGCGCGTACTCGGCGAAGGAGCCGGAGACCGGACGGTAGAGCAGCAGCTCGCCCAGCGCTCGCATGATGAAGAAGATGATCACGCCCGCGAGGGCGTACATGAGGATGATGCTGGGCCCGGCCTTGGCGATGTTCGCCCCGGCGCCCATGAACAGACCGACGCCGATGGCGCCGCCGATCGCGATCATCTGGACCTGACGGCTGCCGAGTCCGCGCTCGTAGCCCTCTTCAGGTGCTTTCTCCGTGTCGACCTGCGCAGAGGTCATGTGTGGTGCGCCTTTCTCCATGCCGACCCGGGCCCTCGTCGGCCTCGGATCGGGTTTCGATCCCCCCGGAATGATGGAGCTGAGCGGGCCCGGAAGCCTGCTCGTGCCTGGCCGGCGGTTGCCGGCTCGGTGGCGCACCCGGCCGAACATTCGGGTGGTGTTCTGCCGGGCGGTCGTGAAGATTTATCACGCTGGAAACACTGATCACAGCGGCGCGATGTGGCGCACGGCACAGGGAAAAGCAGACAAAACGCACCCGAAGAGGCCATAGGCGGCGGGTGCGGTGACGGGATCGTTATCCGGATTTGAGTGTCCTCTGAGCGAACACCGTTCGGTCACTCAGCGGTCACGAAATCTGCACCGATCAGGGCATAAGGGTTCCGACCAGCGTCTCCTGGAGTCCACCGAGCCACAGGTAGGCCATCACCATCGGCTTGCGCGGGTCGTCGTCCGGGAGGCGGTAGAGGAGGTCGGTGTCCTCGTCGTCGGTGATCTCCAGCCGCGAGCCGATCGCGAGCCGCAGGTCGTTCAGGGCCCCCAGCCACTGCTGGGACTCGGCCGGCGACAGCTTCAGCACCGCGCCGCCCTCGCCGGCGGAGGCCGCGGAGAGCTCGTCGAGGGAGCGGATCACCGCGAGGGCGCTGTCCCGCTTGCCGGCCCGCAGGTCGTTCTCGGTGTACCGCCGGAACTCCGCCGAGTGCGCCCGCTGCTCCTCGGCGTCCCGGGGCGAGGCGGGCTGCTCGGGGTCGCTGTAGGCGTCCGGGAACAGCCGCCTGAGCACCGGGTCGGTGGGCGGCTCGCTCGGGCCCTCGGCGAACAGCTCGGCGAGCGGGTCGTCGGGGGCGTCCGCGGCGGGGCCGGGGCCGATGAGCTCCAGGAGCTGGACGGCCAGCGACCGGATGATGGAGATCTCGACGTCGTCGAGGGCGACGGCCGCGCCGCCGCCGGGGAGCGGTTCGAAGGTTCCGGGCATGAACGCCTTTTCGCTGCTGGGCGGGGAGCTGGCTACTTGCGGTCCTGCTGGAGGGTGGCCCACAGGCCGTAGCCGTGCATGGCCTGCACGTCGCGTTCCATCTCCTCGCGGCTGCCGCTGGAGACGACCGCCCGGCCCTTGTGGTGGACGTCGAGCATGAGCTTGGTGGCCTTGTCCTTGGAGTAGCCGAAGTACGACTGGAAGACGTACGTCACGTAGCTCATGAGGTTGACCGGGTCGTTGTGGACGATCGTGACCCACGGGACGTCCGGCTCGGGTACGGCGAAGACCTCCTCCGCCGACTCGGTGCGTTCGATCTCCAGGGGCGCGGGTGACGTCACACTGCCCATGCTGCCACCCGAGGGGGGTGGTCGCACAAACGGGCCTGGCCGTAAGGGGATCGCGTCTCCCGGAACTGCAATCGTCAGATTGACGAAATGGGGGTACGCTCCTTTCCATGAACACAGCGGACCTTGGGCTGCCGGTGGACGTTCCCTCGACGGCTCTCTTCACGGACCAGTACGAGCTGACGATGCTGCGGGCCGCCCTCGCCTCGGGCACGGCCGAACGGCGGAGCGTGTTCGAGGTCTTCACCCGGCGGCTGCCGAACGGTCGCCGCTACGGCGTCGTGGGCGGCACCGGGCGGGTGCTGGACGCGGTGGAGAACTTCCGTTTCGACACGGCCGTGCTGAACTTCCTGCGCGAGCGGGGGATCGTCGACGAGGAGACCCTGCAGTGGCTCTCCGGCTACCGGTTCAGCGGCGACATCTGGGGCTACCCCGAGGGCGAGGTGTACTTCCCCGGCTCGCCGATCATGCGGGTCGAGGGCACCTTCGCCGAGTGCGTGCTGCTGGAGACCGTGATCCTGTCGATCCTCAACCACGACTCGGCCATCGCCGCGGCCGCCTCGCGCATGGCGGCGGCGGCGGGCGACCGGCCCCTGATCGAGATGGGCGCCCGGCGTACCCACGAGCTGGCGGCGGTGGCGGCCTCCCGGGCCGCGTACGTCGGCGGTTTCGCCACCACCTCCGACCTGGCCGCCGGCTTCCGGTACGGCATCCCGACCGTCGGCACCTCCGCGCACGCCTTCACCCTGCTGCACGACAGCGAGCGGGACGCCTTCCAGGCCCAGGTCGACACCCTGGGCCGGGGCACCACCCTGCTGGTGGACACCTACGACGTCGCCGAGGCGGTCCGCACGGCCGTCGAGGTCGCCGGGACCGAGCTGGGCGCGGTGCGGATCGACTCCGGCGACCTGCTGCTGGTGGCGCACCGGGTGCGCCAGCAGCTGGACGAGCTGGGCGCGAGGGACACGAAGATCGTGGTGACCTCCGACCTGGACGAGTACGCGATCGCCTCGCTGGCGGCGGCGCCGGTGGACGCGTACGGCGTCGGGACGCAGCTGGTGACCGGCTCCGGCCACCCCACCTCCTCGATGGTCTACAAACTGGTCGCACGGGCCGAGTCCACCGGCCCGAAGGCACCGCTGGTGGCCGTGGCGAAGAAGTCCAGCGGCGGCAAGACGTCGGTCGGCGGACGCAAGTGGGCGGCGCGGCGGCTGGACTCCTACGGGGTGGCCGAGGCCGAGGTGATCGGCACCGGGCGGGTGCCGGCCGAGCTCGCGGACCGGCAGCTGCTGGTCGAGCTGGTCAAGGGCGGCGAGGTGGTGGCGCGTGAGCCCCTGGACGCGGCGCGCGAGCGGCACACGAGGGCGCGCGCGGGTCTCCCGATGTCGGCCACGCAGCTCTCGCGCGGGGAGCCCGTCCTTCCCACGGAGTACCTGCACGAGAGCTCGGGTAGCTAATTGCGGTGTGCCGTTGCGCGCCGACCCGCGACCCCTCCCGTCCGCTCCCCTCTGTCAATAGGCTCGGTGGTTCACCGGCCGGGCTTGCCGACCTCATAGCCGAAGGACACCGACCATGCGCCGCGCCTTGATCGTCGTCGATGTGCAGAACGACTTCTGTGAGGGGGGCAGCCTCGCGGTGTCCGGCGGTGCCGACGTGGCCGCCGCCGTCACGGAGCTGATCGGGCAGGCGGCCGGGTCCGGCTACCAGCACGTCGTGGCCACCCGCGACCACCACATCGCCCCCGGCGGCCACTTCTCCACGAACCCGGACTACGCCCGCTCCTGGCCCGCGCACTGCGTCGCCGGCACGGAGGGCGTCGGCTTCCATCCGAATTTCGCCCCCGCGGTCGCCTCCGGCTCGATCGACGCGGTGTTCGACAAGGGGGCGTACTCGGCGGCGTACAGCGGTTTCGAGGGCGCCGACGAGAACGGCACGCCGCTCGCCGACTGGCTGCGCTCCCGCCAGGTCACCGAGGTCGACGTGGTCGGCATCGCGACCGATCACTGCGTCAAGGCCACCGCTCTGGACGCGGCCCGCGAGGGCTTCCGCACCCAGGTCCTGCTGGACCTCACCGCGGGAGTGGCCGAGGAGACCACGGAACGGGCCCTGGAGGAGCTGCGGGCAGCGGGCGTGGAGCTGTCGGGGAAGCCTGTGGTCTGACCACCTCGTCGCGCCGGCTCACGGAGTCCGGCGCGGGTGGGCGCGCTGAGACCGATGGACGGGCCGGTGCCCGGCCCGTCCAGGACCCGGTCAGGTCCTGATACCGCCGATGTTGATCCCGTCGCAGCTCCGCTCGATGAACTCACCGACCCGGACACCGGCCTGCTTGAACCTGTCCCGTTCCGCCCCGCCCGGGTGCTCGTACCACGCGATCAGCCGGTCGAACTCGCCCGCGATGTCGTCCGGGGCCAGCTCACGCAGTTCTTCCATGAGGTGAGTACGGCGGTGCGCCGACAATTCCTCGGACTTCGACAGATCAAGCGGCTCGGCTTCCTCGCAGAATTTCGGCCGCTCCTCGGCATGACGGAACGATTCGATGTCGGGACCACTTTCACCCGACCGCAGTACGAGCACTGCGACAAAAGCAATCACCGCCGCCGCGACATAGCTGGTGATTCGCCACGCTCTGCCCATCACGTCCCTGCCTTGATCGCATTGAGGTCGTGCTGGTCATAGTTCTGGGGCCAGATCTCCACTCGCATGCAGGAATTGTTGTCCGTGTCATTGCTCCTGCTGCGGTGGCCGAGGTCACCGGTGTGCCCGAATTCATGGCAGCCGAGGCTGCGCCACTGGGCAGCGGTCTTGTACTGGTAGGTGTTGAAACGCACCCGGATGACGTCACAGGACGTCGCGAACGGCGTCCAGTCGATGCAGTCGGTCCGGCCGTGCCAGCCGGTGTCGCCGTAGTTGTTGTCGTAGACGTGGATGTCGCTGTCGCCCCAGGACGTGGTGATAACGCTGCGCTCCAGCTGGCTCTTGCCGTGGTTCATCGCCCTGGTGCCGTTGGTGCTCAGGTCGTAGCCCTTGACCGCCTGGCTGCGGTTGTCGGGGTCGGTGCCGTTGTCGTCGTGGTCGGCGACCGCGGTGAACGGTGTGCTGAGCACCAGGGCCGCAGCCGACGCGAGTACGGCCATGGACCTGCGAGAGGTGTGCACGATGTTCTCCTCGTTCCTTCGGGAGGTGGCCGGACTCAGGTGGACGAGGGGTAAGGCGTCGGCTCGGAGCCGTCGTCCGTCGATCCGTCGGGCTCCGGCTCCACGGGGCTGTCCGGGACGTCGTTCTGCTCATCGCCGACCGCCGGTACGGGCTGCGGCAGGACCGTCAGCTGGTTCGCGTTCGCCGGGTCGAGCAGGCGCTTGAGTTCGGCGTAGAAGTCGGTGTTGGTCCGCCCGTCGATGAGCGGGAACAGCGGACCCTTCGGGTCGGCCGAAGAGCGGACGATCCCGTCCTTGTTCAGCACCCGGCCCTGGGTGCTCACGTAGCGCCATTTCGTGGTGACGGCATCCCGCTTCAGGAAGTAGTAGCCGGTCTCGCCCACCTGGCTCCAGGTCAGGTTCTCGATCTGGTAGCCGTTGCCGGAACCGTCCCAGCCCCACTCCTCCAGCGTGAGCGTGGCGCCGATGTCGGCCCCGCCCCTCTTCAGAACGGCGTCGACGCGGAGCGTCACATTGCGCGCCTGATCGGTGCCACCGGTCTCGGCGGTGCCGACCGTCCGCCCCGGAGCGGTGCTCAGCACCGTGCCCCGGATCATGACCGGAGAGGTGCCCACCAGGGCGTTGACGGTGGCGAAGGAGAAGTCCTCACGAGCGTGCACAATGCGTTCCGGATGCGCATCCCGATGGGCCGACACACCTTGCGCCGATCCCGACGAGGTGGCGATTATTCCGACCATGGCACCGGCCGCCGCAGCTATGGCGGCGCGCACGAAATAGCCTGTTTTCATTTAGCGATCCCCCGACAACCCCAAGAGGGGAACACCTGTTCCCCTCTGATCGGCAGTCAGACTAACAGGCATGTGATCAACAAGGAAGAAGTCGCGGGAGGAGAACCAAAATCGCTATCCGCGCCCCGGGCAGGCGGGCGCGTCCGCCCTGTTCGCCTCCGCCGTCATCCATTCTTCGGTGGGTGCGATATCGCTTCCGGTGAACAGCAAAGGCACCTCGTCGTCGAAGCGCGAGACGGCCACCAGCACGCGGGAGCCGGTCTGGTAGGCCGCGCCGTCCGCCCGCGGCACCACGAACCGCACTTCGTCGGGTCCCTTGCCGGGCTTCACATACCGCTCGACGTCCAGCCGGACGCCGACCTTGCCGGGCCCGGCGACGTCGGTGCCCGCCACCGTGCCTTCCACGACGAGCTTCGCGCAGGCCACGATCCCCGACTGGTCGGGCTTCGACTCCGCCTCCTCATCCGGCGACCAGGGCGCCCACAGCGCGGCCGAGACCACTCCGGTCACGACCGCCGCGAGGCCGAGAACGCCCGCTGTCATCCGCCCGGACCGCCGCCGGGCGCCCACCGCCCCAGCCTCCCGGGGGGGACCGGTGTCCGCCGTCGCGGACTCCTCCGCCCTCGCCGTCGTCTCCGCGTCCTCTTCCAGGAGCACCCCGATGAACTTCAGGCGATCCGCCACGAGGTCCTCGGTGTGCTTGTCGCTCCAGTCGTCGTTCATCGCGCCTCCACCGCCGCCTCGCTCCGCAGATGTGCCTTCATCGCCCGGCCGGCCGCGTGCAGGCGGCTCTTGACGGTACCCACGGGTACCGCCAGGACCTCCGCCATCTGCGGCACGGTCAGGTCGGCGTAGTACCGCAGGATGAGCACCTGCCGCTGGAGCGCGGGCAGCGCGTCCAGGCCCTCGGCGACGGCCAGGGTGAGTATCTCCGCCTCCGGGCCCGGCACCGTCCGGCGCCACTCGCCCATGCTGCGCAGCCGCTCGCCCACCAGTTCCTGTCGGTTGCGGCTGCGGTGCCAGTCGACTGCGTAGTTCGAGGCGACCACGACCGCCCAGGCGGCCAGGTCCCGTGGCGCCTCGGCACCCCTGGCCAGCCGCTCGACCAGCCGGAGCCGCACCTGCTGGACCCCGTCGGCGCGGTCCTCCCGCGGCACGCCGCCCAGCGCCAGGACCGCCGTCACACGGCGCACCTGAGCGGAGCTGAGCAAGTCTTCGTCCTCCACCGGCACGGTCCCCCAAGCCATCTCAACGACACCATCACCACTGAGACGCTGGAGGGACCCGAAACGTTCGGTACCCGTGAATGCTTTCCGTGTGCGCCGGGCCGGCAGGTGGCGCGGATCAAGCCGGGGTGGCGGGCTGGCGGACCAGGGTCCGTATCGGGTGCCAGAGCTCTTGGGCGAGCTCGGTGCCGCGGATCTCGCTTCCTGGGGCCCTGCGCCAGACGAGGCCATCGGGGTGGTGCAGGACCGCAGTGATTTCGTCCGGCGTAGGCGGGGCGGCGTTGCCGCGCAGGTAGACCGACCGCAGACCGAGGTTGCGGAGCCTGGTCAGGGCCCGGGCACGGTTCACGGAGTGGACGAGGACACGGACGGCGCCGGGGCCGGCGGCGGCGGGGCTGGGCAGGTTCAGCGCCACCACCACCGTGCCGTTCGGCAGCTTGCAGAAGCCTCCTGCGGCCATGCGCTCATCCCCCCGTGTCGGTCGGTGTCAATAAGAGAGCCACAGGACGCACCTAAACACGGATCGGCGGTGACCCGCCAGTGGGTCACCGCCGATCATGCTTTGACCTGCAAGGATGCGGATTACCTACCCGCGGCGCCGACCTCCAGCTCGATCGTCGAGCCGTCCTTGGCTTCCTTGAGGATCTTGATCTTCGTGTTGGTGTCAGTGATCTTGACACCCGCGGTCGGGTTCGACTCGTCGTAATAGTCGTTCTTCCGGTCGTTGAAGACCGAGACGCCCTTCGAGCCCGGGATGTACTTCGCCACGTCCGCCTTGTGCAGCGTCATGCCGTCGGTGCGGTAGAGGCTGAACGGCGAGTCGTAGGCCTGGATGCGGTTGCGCATGAGCGTGCCGTCGGCCCACTTCAGCTGGTCCGGGTGCGAGTCGATCGGCAGGACCAGACCGGTGCCCTGGTGCTTGCTGGTGTTGTTGTCCGCCTGGGAGGTGTCCCACTTCCAGATCAGCAGGCCGTTCTGGTACGCGTAGTGCTCCACCCAGTCCGGGCGCGCCGTGAAGCCGAAGTTGTACGGGCCGACCTTCAGCGTCTTGTCGTACGAGACGTACTGCCGGTTCTCCGCGATGTAGTACTGCGCGTAGTCCTTGGTGAAGGACGCGCCGATGCGGGAGAAGCCGGTGGCCTTCCACGCCTCGTCCGCGGTCTCGGCGTTGTCGGTGAAGACGGGGGCGCCGTCGGCGGTCACCGTGATCGAGTCGGCCGCGAAGCCCTTCATCGCCAGGCCGCCGTCGGTCTGGTAGCGGAAGCGCAGGTCGATCTTCTTGCCGGCGTAGGCGTCGAGCGGGAAGGCAAGCTTCTTGTAGCCGTCGACCGTGCCGGTCAGGACCGGCTTGTCGCTGCCGTCGCGCGGGATCGGCTGGCCGTCCACCGTGCCGTCGAGGGCGGTCCAGTTGGCGCCGCCGTCGGTCGAGACCTCGGTGTAGAGGTAGTCGTAGTTGGCCTCGATCTCGTACCAGCCGTCGAGGGTCAGCTGCGCCTTCGACTTGCCGGTCAGGTCGACCGAACGCGTCAGGGTGTTCTTGAGGTTGTCACCGCTGCCGCTCCACCACTGGGTCTTGCCCTCGGCGGGGGTGACGAGCTCGGTGGTGACCGCCTTCTTGGGGAGGTCGACGACCAGGGCCTGCTTGTGCTTGGTGTTGTACTCCGCCACGCCCAGCTTGTGCCAGGAGTTGACGCCGGCCTTGGCCTTGTCGTAGTTCAGCCAGCCGAGCTGCAGCTTGTCCCAGGCGGTCATGTCGCCGGGCAGGTCGCCGATCTCGTTCTTGCCGGTGCCGAGCCAGGACCCGGACGACATCAGCGTCCAGAAGCCGGTGGAGTTCTCGCCGCCCGAGGTGTCGTAGTGGTCCGGCAGACCGAGGTCGTGGCCGTACTCGTGGGCGTAGACGCCGAGTCCGCCGTTCTCCGGCTGGACGGTGTAGTCGCCGACCCAGATGCCGGTGTCGCCGATCTTCGCGCCGCCGAGCTTGTTGTTCGCGGGGCCGGTGGCGCCGGCGTCGGTGCCGAAGGCGTACCAGCGGTGGGCCCAGATCGCGTCGGTGCCCTGGGCGCCGCCGCCCGCGGACTCGTCCTCGCCGGCGTGCACGATCTGGAAGTGGTCGATGTAGCCGTCGGGCTCGTTGAAGTCGCCGTCGCCGTCGAAGTCGTAGCGGTCCCACTCGTCGAACCGGGCCACGTCCGCCTTGATCTGGGCGTCGGTGCGGCCTGCGGCCTTCTGCTGGGCGACCCAGGAGTTCAGACCGTCGCTGACGACGTTCCACACGCTCGGGCAGTTGGTGTCACCGCAGGCGTTGTTGCCGTAACGGGCCTCGTTGTAGGGGACCTTGACCCAGTCGGAGACCTCGCCGTCGACGGAGTAGCGGCCCGAGGACTGCTTCTCGTAGTAGGTCTTGACCGAGTCGACGCCCTTGCCGTGACCGAAGTACAGGTCCTGGAAGTACTCCTGGTCGTAGTCGGCCTTCCACGCCGTGGAGTTGTCCTTCTTGCGGTCGGGCTTGGGTATCGCGTTGTGCAGCGGGCCCGCGGTGCCGCCGAAGCGGCTGTCGACCTTGTCCCCGAACTCGACCAGGATCGTGAAGATCTTGTCGGTCTTCTCGCGGCCGAGCTCGACGTACTTGGCGTCGCCCTTCTTGCTCTTGAGCTGGACGACCTTCGAGCCCTCGCGGTTCTTGACCTTGCTCTTGCCGGATATGACCTGCTTCAGGGCTTCCTGGCGCTGAGCGTCCTGCGTCTTGCTCAGCGGGCCTTCGAGGTCGTGCTCGTCATGGTGACGATCCGCCGGGTCGTGCCGGTCCACGGTGGTGGACCGGGGGGCCGAGGCGTCGTCGGCCACCGCGTACGTGGATGCGGTGGCGGTGGCCGCCGCGAGCGCCACGCTTATGGCGGCCGCTCTGAACGTCCAGGTTCTACTGGTCACTTGAGATCCTCCCCCGCGTTCGTGCGCGCGGCAGGCGGGGTCCCGGTCGTGGAAGTCCGCGCGCGCGTGATCAACGCGTGTAGTCAAGTGACGACATTTGACTAGAGGTTTAGAAGAAAAGACAGACCTTGACTTGGACAGGTCAAGTGCATTATGCGGAGGCGAAGTTCGTTTTACGGACAACCAAACGGTTGTCCCGCGACCTTCCCAGCGGCCCCTGCGGGCGCGTGCGCATGTCCACTACGTGGACGTCATGACTCCGTGCGCCCCCTGTGCACCGCCCTTGTTGATTAGGTCACGCTTACCGCCGGTTCCGGTCGGGCACCCTGCCCGAGAGAATGTCGTTCGGCGGAACGCCCTCAAGCCGGCGGATTGCCGGGCCGACACCCCGTGGACCCCACATTCGAGGACATGATGGCCATGCCCCGTCCGACTGCCGCACAGCTCGCCTACGGTTCGTGCACCGTGATCTTCTCGACCCTCGCCATGCTGCTGCTGTCCCAGACGAGTTCGGGCGCGGGGATCGCGGTCATCGCCCTCGCGGCGCTCGCCCTCGGGCTGCTGGTCGCCATGACGGTGCCGCTGCCCGGCAAGCGCCCGGCCGCGGTGGAACAGCCCGCGCCCCCCGAACCGCTCCGGGCCTCGGTCCCGGCACCGGCCCGCGAGCCGGTGCGCGAACGGGCGGCTTCCTGACCGCCCGCTGACCTTTCTTCACCGCCAGCTGTTCCCCAGGTGTCTCATCTGGTGCTGACCACGACCGTCTTGGCCGCCTTGTCGTGCAGGCCCTGCTTGTAGGGCCGGTCGAAGTAGCTCCAGCCGCCGGAGACCACCAACCAGACACAGGGACAACAGAAGGCGAACGGGACCCACAGCACGGCGGCACGCAGCAGCGCGTTCGGCACGGAGGGCGTCTCGCCGTTCTCCAGGTTGGCCACGCGCATGCGCAGCAGCTTCTTGCCGAGGGTCTGGCCGTTCCTCGCTGTCAGAACCGTGTCGTAGGCGACGTAGAGCACGGCGAAGACCAGCGCCTGCCAGAACGACTTGCTGATCTGGCGGTCGCTGTCCACGTCGTACTCGTTGATGGCGAAGCCCCACGTGAGCAGCCAGACGACGGCACCCACCAGGATCATGTCGATGATGCGCGCGAGCGTGCGCATGACGCTGTCGCCGAGCGGGGGCATGCCGGCGAGGGGGTCGGTGGGGTAGGAGCCGCCGCCGTACGGATCACCGCCGTAGGGGCCGCCGCCGGGGGGACCACCATCGCCCGGTGGACCGCCCCCGAAGCCGCCGCCCGGGCCACCGCCAGGGCCAACCGGGCCACCGCCAGGGCCGTCGGGGCCGCCCGGGCCGCCCCCGTACGGCGGGGGCTCGCTGCCGTGGGGCGAGCCCCCGCCCGCACCGGGCGGCTCGTCCGGGGGACGCTTCCGGAAGGGGTCGTCGTCCGGGGGCTCCTGACCGGAGCCGGGGGGCGGTTCACTGCTCATGGGCCGAGTCGACCGCGAACCCCCGGCCTCCGCATCCGGCAGACGGCTGTCCGAGGGAGCTCAGCCCGCCACGAACGTGTGCGCTGCCTTGTCGTGCCAGCACTGGCGCCAGGGCCGGTCGAAGAGGCACCAGGCCATGCCGACGATCCCGACGACGAGGAGCCCGGGCACGCAGCAGACCAGCCAGCGGCGCAGGGCCGCGCCGAACTCCGGGGAATCGTGCCCCTCGATGTCCCTCACCTCGAGGCCCATCAGCTTCTTGCCGAGGGTGCGGCCCCACTTGGCGGTGGGCAGCACCTCGCACAGAACACCGGCGAGCAGCAGGACGGCCAGGATGATGCCGAGGCAGACCGAGGTGGTGCCGTCGAGCAGCCAGACCGTGACGGTCTCGCCGGAGAGCCTGGCCGCGTCGATCTTCTCCTCGACGTGGTCGATCGCCTTGGTGCCGAGCGGTACGGCCGCCGTGGCGGTGAGAGCGGCGAGGACGACGGTGTCCAGCAGCCGGGCGACGAGGCGCTTGCCGAGTCCGGCGGGGCGGGCCTCGGCCTGGCGCCGGGCAGCCGCCTGGAACACGTCCTCGACCGGCGGCTTCCAGGGCGCGACGGGCTGCTCGTCACCGCCGCCGGACCCGGCGAGCCGATGCACCTGCTGCGCCCAGGAGGACTGGCCGCCGCCGGGCCCGGGGCTGAGAGGGGCGGCGGAGGCGGCGGGTTGGGCGCTGCCGGGCCCGCCGGACTGCGGAGGGACCGTTGGGGCGGCCTGGGGTCCGGACAGTGCCGTCGGGGCGGCCCCGGAGGCCGGGGCGGCGGCGCTCCCGGCCGCTGCCTGCGCGGCGGAGGCCCGGGCGGCGGCCGCCTTGCCGGCACTGAAGCCGGGTCCCGCGGAGCCGCTCCCGGAACCGGCCGGCCCGGCCTGCGCGCCGAAGGCGGATGCCGCCGGGCCACTGCCCGGGCCGGCCGGCCCGAAGCCGGATCCGGGTGCCCCGGCCTGCCCTGCGGAACCGGACGCCGCCGAGTCGCCACCGGCCGCCCCGAAGCCGGAACCGCCGGCCCTGCCCTGCGCGCCGAACCCAGACGCCGCCGGACCGCTGCCCGGGCCGCCCGCACCCGCCGGTCCGAAGCCCGGACCCGAAGAACTGCCCCCTGAGCCACCGGCACCGACCGCCCCGGCCTGCCCGCCGGAACCGGACGCCGCCGGTTCGCCACCGGACCCGGCCGGCCCGAAGCCGGAACCCCCGGCCCCGCCCTGCGCACCGAACGCGGCACCGGCTGCGCCACGGTCCCCGGCCCCGGGCCCCCCGGCCGCTTGCGAACCTCCACCGGCCGGGCCCGGGCGCGGGGACACCGCGCGGAACGTCATCGTGCCGTCGTCGGGGGCATCGGCCGGGGCCGCCCCTGCCCCGGGCTCCCCCGCCGGGCGGCGGAACACGAACGTGCTGCCCCCCGCCGCGGCCTGCGCCTCCCGGTCGGCCAGGGGGGCGTCCGCCGTGCCGTCGGCGGGGGCCGGCTCCCCGTCGGGCCGCCGGTCGGCGTGCGGCAGCCTCGGATCGCCGCCCTGGGCACCCTGCGGGGCCGCGCCCTGTGCCCCCTGCGGCGCGCCCCACGAGACACGGCGGTCCTGGCCACCGCCGAAGCCGGACTGCCGGGAGCGGTCGGCGCCCCAGGCGGAGGCCGGTTCGGGACGGCTGCCGTGCTGCGCGTCGGCGGCGGACGGCGACGCGGAGGGCTCCTCGACCGGGTCCTCGTCGAAGAAGTGCGGACCGGTCTCCTCGACCGAGCCGGGCTGCGCCGCCCCCGCTCCGGGCGGTGGCGCGAGCGACTCGCCCTCCCCCGGTGCCGGCCGACTGGTGCCCGGCACCCAGGAGGCACCGTTCCAGTACCGGACATATCCAGGAATGGAAGGGTCCGGGTAATACCCTTCGCGGGGCCTGTCGTCACCGGGGGCCGGGGTTGGGGCGCTCATGTCCGTCGTCCCGTATCTGCTCGGGGGCCAAATGGGGGCCTCCACATCTATCAGACGTGCGCAAGCCCCACCGCCGCTCCCACCGGACCCGCCCCTTTCGAGCACCGATGTGCTACGCACCGCACCCCTCCGGCGGATCCCCGTGCGAAAAAAACTTCCGGCAAGGCGCGTAATGCCGGGGCCACGACCCGCTCTCTCCTGCTGACCGGCCCGCACGGGCAACCGTCAGGAGAAGGGAAGACCGCCATGCACACCGTCGTGGAGCGGGAACTGGAGCTGAAACTCGTCCTGTCGCCCGAACGCAGGATCCCGGTGCCTGCCCGGCTCGGGTATCTCACCGACGACCCCTACGCCGTCCACGTCACCTTCCACATCGACACCGAGCACCCGGTGTACTGGACGTTCGCCCGGGACCTGCTCGTGGAGGGCGTGTTCCGCCCCTGCGGGCAGGGGGACGTGCGGGTGTGGCCGACGAAGACCGAGGGGCGCGGCGTCGTGCTGATGGCGCTGAGTTCACCCGACGGGGACGCCCTGCTGGAGGCTCCGGCGGCAGCGGTGTCGGCCTGGCTGGAGCGCACGCTGCGGGTGGTTCCGCCGGGGACGGAGGGTGAGCAGCTCGGGCTGGACGACGAGCTGGCCCAGCTGCTCGCCCAGTGAGGGGCAGGGCCTCAGAAGAGCTTGCCCGGGTTCAGGATGTCCAGCGGGTCGAAGGCCTGCTTGACGGCCCGCTGCATCTCCATGCCCACGGGGCCGATCTCGCGCGCCAGCCATTCCTTCTTCAGGACGCCGACGCCGTGCTCGCCGGTGATGGTGCCGCCGAGTTCCAGGCCGAGTGCCATGATCTCGTCGAAGGACTCGCGGGCGCGCCGGGACTCGTCGGGGTCCGCCGGGTCGAAACAGACCGTCGGGTGGGTGTTGCCGTCGCCCGCGTGGGCGACGACACCGATGGTGAGCTGGTACTTCTCGGCGATCCGGTCCACCCCTTCGAGCATCTCGGCGAGCCGGGAGCGCGGCACGCACACGTCGTCGATCATCGTCACGCCCCTGACCGCCTCCAGCGCGGTGAGCGACAACCGGCGGGCCTGGAGCAGCAGTTCGGACTCGGTCACGTCGTCGGCGGGGACGACCTGGGTGGCGCCTGCCGCCTCGCAGAGCGCTCCGACTGCGGCGAGGTCGGCGGCCGGGGCGGTGGTGTCGAACGCGGCCAGCAGCAGGGCCTCGGTGCTCTCGGGGAGGCCCATCTGCGCCATGTCGTTGACGGCCTTGACCGTCGTACGGTCCATGAGTTCGAGGAGTGACGGGACGTGGCCGCCCTCCATGATCCGGCACACGGCGTCGCAGGCCGCGGAGGCGGAGGCGAACTCGGCGGCCAGCACCAGCTGCTCGGGCGGCTTGGGGCGCAGTCCGAGGACGGCCCGTACGACGATGCCGAGCGAGCCCTCGGAGCCGACGAACAGCCGGGTCAGGTCGTAGCCGGCGACGCCCTTGGCGGTGCGGCGGCCGGTGGACATCAGGCGGCCGTCGGCGAGGACGACGTCGAGGCCGAGGACGTACTCGGCGGTCACCCCGTACTTGACGCAGCACAGGCCACCGGAGGCGGTGCCGATGTTGCCGCCGATGGTGCACATCTCCCAGCTGGAAGGGTCCGGCGGGTAGGAGAGGCCGTGTTCGCCGACGGCCCTGGACAGGGCGGCGTTGACGACTCCGGGCTCGACGACGGCGATGCGGTCGACCGGATTGATCTCCAGGATCCGGTCCATCTTCGTCAGGGACAGCACGATGCAGCCGTCGGAGGCGTTGGCGGCGCCGGACAGTCCGGTGCGGGCGCCCTGCGGGACGACGGGGACGCGCAGGGCGGTGGCCGTGCGCATCACGTGCTGGACCTGCTCGGTCGTGCGGGGCAGCACGACCACGGCAGGGCGGCCGGCCGGGCAGAAGCTCGCCATGTCGTTGGCGTAGGAGGCCGTGACGTCGGGATCGGTGAGGACCGCTTCGGCGGGGAGGCCGCCGAGCAGCAGGTCCACGAGGTCGCCGGTCGCTGCGGTGTCCTCGGAGCGGGGCGCTTCGATACGGCTCATGATCACAGGTTCGCACCCGGGGCCATCGGTGTGAACCCGTCGGCGGCTCCCTTCGGCTGCCCGGGTGTGGTCGTCGTACTGACGCACAGTGAGCGCCATGGAGAACGAGCGGGAGGGCCCGGAGCGGCAGGAGAGAAGCGTGCGACGCCGCCGGGTGCTGATCGCCTCCGTCGCGGGGTGTGCCGTGCTGGGCGGGGTGCTGGTGCTGCTGCCGTGGGAGCGGGCCGCCGGGCCCGCTGCGCCGTCTCCCGGGGCGTCGGCCATGGCGGCGGTCGGCAGGGGGGCGCCGGCCGCGCTGCCGGACCTGGCGGTACTGATCGACGAGCGGGTCAGGGCCGTGCGCGAGCGGCCGGGGGACGCCGCGTCCTGGGCGGTGCTCGGGGCGGCCTATGTGGAGCGGGGGCGCCGCCTGGCCGACCCGGCCTACTACCCGCGGGCGGAGAAGGCGCTGCGGATGTCGCTGACGGTGCGGCCGCGGCGCAACACCGCGGCCCTGGTGGGTCTTGCCGCGCTGTCGAACGCCCGGCGGGACTTCGCCGCCGCGCGCCGGTGGGGTGAGGCGGCGCTGCGGCTGGAGCCGCGGCGGTGGACGACGTATCCGCTGCTCGTCGAGGCATACACAGGGCTCGGTGAGTACAAGGCGGCCGAGCGGACGCGGGACCGGCTGACCGGACTGCGTTCCGGCCCGGCCGTGCGGGCGCGGGTCAGGGTGGCGGCCGCCTACCGGGACCGGGGCCGGCTGGAGGACGCGGCGGCCTCGCTGGCGGACGCGGCGGCGGGCGCGCGGGCTCCCGCCGAGCGGGCCGCGCATCTGGAGCGGGCCGGGCGACTGGCCTTCGAACGCGGGGATCCCGATGTCGCGCTGCGGCACTTCCGGGAGGCGGTCCGCCTCGACCCCGACCAGCGGGCCGCGCAGGCCGGGCAGGGTCGCGCCCTGGCGGCGCTGGGCCGGTCGGCGGAGGCCCTGAGCGCCTACCGGGCGGCCTTCGCCGGGCAGCCGCGTCCGCAGTACGCCCTGGAACTGGGCGAGTTGTACGAGTCGCTGGGCGAGCCCCGGGCGGCCCGGGTGCAGTACGGCCTGCTGCGGGAGCGGGTGCGGGGCGCTGCCGCGGGCGGGGCCGACGAGCAGGTGGTGCTGGGGCGGTTCGAGGCGGATCACGGCGATCCGAAGGAGGCGGTACGGCGGTTGCGGGCGGAGTGGAGGCGCCAGCCCGCGACGGAGGTCGCCGACGCCCTGGGGTGGGCGCTGCACCGGGCCGGGGAACCCGAGGAGGCGCTGCGGTTCGCGCTGGTGGCGACGGACCCCGAACGCGGGGGCGGGATGTGCGACGCGGTGTCCATGTACCACCGGGGCATGATCGAGCGGGAGCTGAAGCGTTACGGCGCGGCCCGCCGCCACCTCGGGGAGGCGCTGCGGATCAACCCGCACTTCTCCCCGTTGCAGGCACCCGCGGCGCGGGCGGCGGTCGAGGCGTTGGGCGAGCCGCCGGACGTAGGGGTGCCGGAGATGGCCCGGCCGTGAGCTCGTGCGGGTGCCCCGTGACACCCGCACGAGCTCGGTGGGGCGATCGGGTCACAGGTTGCCGCGGCGCTCCTGCTCGCGCTCGATCGCCTCGAAGAGGGCCTTGAAGTTGCCCTTGCCGAAGCCCATCGAGCCGTGGCGTTCGATGATCTCGAAGAAGACGGTCGGGCGGTCCTGGACCGGCTTGGTGAAGATCTGCAGCAGGTAGCCGTCCTCGTCGCGGTCGGCGAGGATCTTCAGTTCGCGCAGGGTGTCGATCGGGACCCGGGTCTCGCCGACCCACTCACCCAGCGTGTCGTAGTAGGAGTCGGGCGTGTTGAGGAACTCGACGCCGGCCGCGCGCATCGTGCGGACCGTCTGGACGATGTCGCCCGTGTTCAGCGCGATGTGCTGCACGCCCGCGCCGCCGTAGAACTCCAGGTACTCGTCGATCTGGGACTTCTTCTTGGCGATGGCCGGCTCGTTGATCGGGAACTTGACCTTGAGCGTGCCGTCGGCGACGACCTTCGACATCAGGGCGCTGTACTCGGTGGCGATGTCGTCGCCCACGAACTCCTTCATGTTCGTGAAGCCCATCACCTTGTTGTAGAAGCCCACCCACTCGTTCATCTTGCCGAGCTCGACGTTGCCCACGCAGTGGTCGATCGCCTGGAAGGTGCGCTGCGCGGGCGGCTCGACGATCGGCTGGGCCGCGACGAAGCCGGGCAGGTACGGGCCGTCGTAGCCGGAGCGCTCGACGAGGGTGTGGCGGGTCTCGCCGTAGGTGGCGATGGCGGCCAGGACGACCGTGCCGTGCTCGTCCTTACGCTCGTACGGCTCGGCGACCGAGCGGGCGCCGTGCTCCAGGGCGTAGGCGTAGGCGGCGCGCGCGTCCGGGACCTCGATGGCGAGGTCGACGACACCGTCGCCGTGCTCGGCCACGTGCTTCGCGAGGAAGTGGCCCCACTCGGTGGTGGGCTTGATGACCGAGGTGAGGACGAAGCGGGCGGAGCCGTTCTCCAGGACGTACGCAGCGGTCTCGCGGCTGCCGTTCTCCGGTCCGGAGTACGCGACCAGCTTCATGCCGAAGGCGGTGGAGTAGTAGTGCGCCGCCTGCTTGGCGTTGCCCACGGCGAAGACGACCGCGTCCATTCCCTTGACCGGGAAGGGGTCGGCCTGCCGGGCGGTGTCGGGAGTGTGGTGTGTGGTCTGCGTCATAGCCGCAGGGTCTCCCCGCCCGGCAAGGTGCGCAATAGTTTGCGTTTCGGCTGGGCAATCTGTTCAGCGATACGGCCGTATCGTCGGCTCTTCTGTACAGGATGACCATGCCGGGAGGCTGCGGTGGCGATCGATCATCTGGACGGCCGGATCATTCTGCTGCTGGCCCGGGAGCCGCGGATCGGGGTGCTGGAGATGTCCCGGCGGCTGGGGGTGGCCCGGGGCACCGCGCAGGCGCGGCTGGACCGGCTTCAGTCGAACGGAGTCATCCGGGGATTCGGTCCGCAGGTGGACCCGGCGGCGCTCGGCTACCCCGTCACGGCGTTCGCGACGCTGCAGATCCGGCAGGGGCAAGGGCCCGACGTGCGGGCCCACTTGGCGACCGTGCCGGAGGTGCTGGAGCTGCACACCACCACCGGCACCGGGGACATGCTGTGCCGCCTCGTGGCCCGCTCCAACGCCGATCTCCAGCGTGTGATCGACCGGGTCGTCGGTTTTGATGGCATCGTCCGGGCCTCCACGGCGATCGTCATGGAGAACCCCGTTCCGCTGCGGATCATCCCGCTCGTGGAGCAGGCCGCGGAGGAGACCTGACGTGTAGGGGTGAGCGCGTATGAACTTCTGGGAGTACCTGGTCAACCGGCACCAGCAGCTGCTCACGGACGCCTACCAGCACGCGAGCGTGGTCTTCCAGTGCATGGTCGTGGCGACGGCGCTCGGGGTGCTGATCGGCGTGGTCACCTACCGCAGTGAATGGTCCGGGAACCTCGCGACCACGACCACCGCCACCGTCCTGACCGTGCCGGCGCTCGCCCTGATCGGTCTGCTCATCCCCCTCGTGGGCCTCGGCGTGCCGCCCACGGTGATCGCGCTGACCCTGTACGGGCTGCTGCCGGTGGTGCGCAACGCGATCGTCGGGCTGCGCGGCGTCGATCCGGCGCTGGTGGACGCGGCCACGGGCATCGGGATGTCCCGGCCGGCCCGGCTGCTGCGGATCGAGCTGCCGCTGGCCTGGCCGCCGATCCTGACCGGGATCCGGGTCTCCACCCAGATGCTGATGGGCATCGCGGCCATCGCGGCGTACGCCTCCGGCCCGGGCCTCGGCAACGTCATCTTCCGCGGCCTCGCCTCGCTGGGCAGCGCCAACGCGCTCAACCAGGTCCTCGCGGGCACGCTCGGCATCATCATCCTGGCGCTGCTGTTCGACGCCGCCTACGTCCTGATCGGACGGCTGACCATTCCCAGGGGGATCCGTGCCTGAGACCGGTGACCGCGGCGCCTCGATCGAACTGGAGAGCCTGACCAAGCGCTATCCGGGCAGTGCGCAACCGGCCGTGGACAACGTGAGCATGCAGATCAAGGCGGGCGAGGTCGTCGTCCTCGTCGGCCCCTCGGGCTGCGGCAAGTCCACCACGCTCAAGATGATCAACCGGCTGATCGAGCCGACCGGCGGCCGCATCCGCATCGGAGGCGAGGACGTCACCGACATGGACCCGGTCAAGCTGCGCCGCAAGGTCGGTTACGCCATCCAGTCCGCCGGGCTCTTCCCGCACATGACGGTGGCGCAGAACATCGGGATCGTCCCGAGGATGATCGGCTGGCCGAAGGCACGGATCAAGGAGCGGACCGAGGAACTCCTCGACCTCGTCGGCCTCGACCCCGGGGAGTTCCACGGCCGCTACCCGCGCCGGCTCTCCGGCGGACAGCAGCAGCGCGTGGGCGTGGCCCGGGCACTGGCCGCCGATCCCCCGGTGCTGCTGATGGACGAGCCGTTCGGGGCGGTGGACCCGGTCACCCGGGACCACCTCCAGGACGAGCTGATCCGCCTGCAGCACGAGCTGCACAAGACGATCGTCTTCGTCACCCACGACTTCGACGAGGCCATCAAGATCGGCGACCGGATCGCCGTGCTGCGCGAGCGGTCGCACATCGCGCAGTTCGACACCCCCGAGGCCATCCTCACCAACCCGGCGGACGACTTCGTGTCGGGATTCGTGGGCGCCGGCGCGGCGCTGAAGCGCCTGAACCTGACCCGCGTACGGGACGTGGAGATCACCGACTATCCGACGGTCACGGTCGACGACCCGTTGCAGGAGATCTTCAACCGGCTGCGGACCAGCGGCAGCAACGAGATCCTGCTGCTCGACCGGCGCGGCCGTCCCTACAAGTGGCTGCGGCGCGGTGACCTGATGCGAGCCCGGGGCTCACTGGCCCGCGCCGGGACCCTGGTGAGCGACACGGTCACCCGGGACGCGACCCTGCGGGACGCGCTGGAGGCGGTGCTCACCGACAACGCCGGGCGGGTGGCGGTGACCGGGCGGCGCGGGGAGTACACGGGCGTCGTCGACATGGAGACCCTGATGAACTCCGTGCACGAGATGCTGGAGGCGGACCGGCTCGACGCGATGGAGCATCAGCACGAGCTGGAGTCGCTGCGGGCCTCGCAGACGCACGCGGAGCAGGAGGGGGCCGCGGGCCCGGCGGGCGTGGGCGCCCCGGGAGGAGGGCGGTGACGGTCACGGAGGCCGGGGAGGTCGGGGAGACCTCCGAGACCGTCGAGGAGGCGCCCCCGGCGGAGCGCCCGCCCGCCCGTCTGACCTGGCAGAAGCTGACCTTCCTGCCGGTCGCCCTGATCTCCGTGCTGCTCGCCACCTGGCTCTGGTTCCAGCAGGCCGACCTGGACGCGCTCACCCGCAACGCCCTGTCGGGCGGTCAGGTCACCAAGGCGCTGTGGCAGCACATCCAACTGACCGCGATCTCCACGTTCTTCGTGCTGATCATCGCGATCCCGCTGGGCATCCTGCTGACCCGCGGGGCGATGAGCAGGGCCACCCCGGTGGCGATGGCGTTCGCCAACACGGGCCAGGCGACCCCGGCGATCGGCCTGCTCGCCCTCCTGGTGATCTGGCTGGGCATCGGCCGCAGGGCCGCCCTGATCGGCATGATCATCTATGCCGTCCTGCCGGTGCTCTCCAACACGATCACGGGCCTGAAGGCGAACGACCCGACCCTGCTGGAGGCCGCCCGCGGCATCGGCATGTCCCCCACCGGGGTGCTGGCCCGGGTGGAACTCCCGCTCGCGGTCCCGCTGATCCTCGCGGGCGTGCGCACGGCCCTCGTCCTGAACGTCGGTACGGCGACCCTGGCGGTCTTCGGCGGGGGCGGCGGCCTCGGGGTGCTGATCACCACCGGGATCACCAACCAGCGGATGCCGGTGCTGGTGCTGGGATCGGTCCTCACGGTGGTGCTGGCGCTGCTGGTGGACTGGCTGGCGTCGATCGTCGAACTGCTGCTGCGCCCGCGCGGGTTGCAGCCATGAGGAGGCGCAGGTGCCTGGCGTGCTCCGGCCTGCTGCTGGCAGCGGCCGGGTGCGGCCTGACCAGTGGCTCTCCCCTGACCGACGATGTGAAGCCGGGCTCGATCGGCCGGGGTGAGCCGCTGAAGGGCGCGCATCTGACGGTGACGTCGAAGTCGTTCACCGAGCAGCTGATCCTCGGCTCGATCATGGGCATCGCCTTCGAGGCGGCCGGCGCGGACGTCATC
Organism: Streptomyces sp. NPDC013187; assembly: GCF_042899705.1. Lineage (NCBI taxonomy): Bacteria > Bacillati > Actinomycetota > Actinomycetes > Kitasatosporales > Streptomycetaceae > Streptomyces > Streptomyces sp. NPDC013187. The sequence continues at coordinate 547,882 of NZ_JBIBAF010000002.1, forward strand.
GACCGCACCGGCATCCAGGGCTCCGTCGGCAGCCGCGAGGCGGTCCGCAAGGGCGAGGCGGACGCCGGGTACGAGTACACCGGCACGGCCTGGATCACGTACCTCGGGCACAGCAAGCCGATCACCGATCCGCGGGAGCAGTGGGACGCGGTGCGGAAGGAGGACGCGAAGAACGGGCTGGTCTGGCTGCCGCCGTCGAAGCTCGACAACACCTACGCGCTGGCGACGAACCAGCAGAACGCGCAGAAGTACGGCACGAGGACCATGTCGGAGGTGGCGAAGCTGGCGAAGTCCGACCCGGGGGCCGTGAAGCTCTGCGTGGAGGTCGAGTTCGCGAACCGGGCGGACGGGCTGCCCGGCATGCAGAACGCCTACGGCATGGACGTCCCGGCGCGGAACATCACGCAGATGGACACCGGGATCATCTACACGCAGACCGCGCAGGGCAATTGCGCGTACGGGGAGGTGTTCACCACCGACGGGCGCATCAAGTCGATGGACCTGGCGGTGATGGACGACGACGAGAAGTTCTTCCCCAACTACAACGCCGCGCCGATGATCAACGCCAGGTCCCTGAAGGAGTGGCCGGCGATCGCGGAGGTCCTGAACCCGGTGACGGCGAAGCTGAACAACTCCGTGGCGCGGACGCTGAACGCGAAGGTGGACGTGGACGGGGAGGATCCGCACCAGGTGGCGCTGGACTGGATGGTGGAGGAGGGGTTCGTCGAGGAGTGAGTTACAAAGAGACCGTTGCAAAGGAGGCTTTGCAACGCTATCTTTGGATGCATGCCCGACGAACCGGCTCCCCGTCTGCTCGACGCCCGCTCACTGCGCGGCCTGGCTCATCCTCTGCGGATGCAGCTGCTGGTCGCACTGCGGCGCGGCGGCCCTGCCACTGCTTCCCAACTGGCGGAGAAACTGGGTGAGTCCAGCGGCGCGACCAGTTACCACCTGCGGCAACTCGCCGCACACGGCTTCGTCGCCGACGACCCGGAGCGCGGCAAGGGACGGGAGCGCTGGTGGAAGGCGATGGACCGGGGCGTCCAGATCGACGAGACCTTGATCCAGGACCCGGATCCGGCCGTGCGGGGAGCCGTCGCCCTGTTCCGGTACGAGATCGCCAACGCGCACACCAGGGAGATCTCGACCTGGCTCGGCAACACGAGCGAATGGGGCGAGGAATGGGACGGCGCCACGGACCTCAGCGACTTCACGCTGCGGCTCACTCCCGAACTCGCCCGTGAGCTGGTCGGCAAGATGCACGACCTCATACAGAGCTACCGCCCTGCGCCCGAGGGCACTCCGGACGCCGAGACGGTACGCGTCCACACGCACGTCTTCCCCAGCCAGACGACGCTGTGAAAGGCCATCACTCATGCACCCGGACATCCACCTCGCCCTGCACCACGCCCGCGCCGCCGAACTCCGTGGGGAGACCGGACCCCGTCCGGCGCACCGTCCCGAACTCCGTACGCGTCTGGGCTGGGCCCTCATAGAGGTCGGGCTGAAGCTCGCCACCCGGCCCGGGCCGGTGCCCGCCCTCTAGCAGCTGGGGACGGAGCCCTTCCCCGTTTCCAGGGCCACCAGTGAACTCACCGTGCTCCTCAGCGTGGTCACCGGAATCAGCCGCAGCCCCTTGGGAAGCTCGGCGCGAGCGTCCCCGCACTCCGCCTTGGGGACCAGGAACACCGTCGCCCCGTCCCGCTTCGCGGCCTGGGTCTTGAGGGCGACGCCCCCCACCGCACCGACCCGGCCGGCCGCGTCGATCGTGCCCGTACCGGCGATGACCCGGCCGCCGGTGAGGTCCCCGCCGGTGCCGTCGCCGTCGAGCTTGTCGATGATCCCGAGGGAGAAGAGCAGCCCCGCGCTCGGGCCGCCCACATCCGCGAGCTTCAGGCTGACCTCGACGTCCTTGTCGTCGAGGCCGAGGTACCCCAGCGCGGCCTGCGTCGCCGCGTCCTGGGATTCCTTCATCTGCTTCTCGTTGTGCCGCTCGATCTCCTTGACGTTGTCCCCGCTCGGGTAGACGGAGTCGCGGGGCATGACCGCCTGGTCGGTACGGAACCAGCTGTCGATGACGTCGGGGAGCGAGACCCGGGTGTCCGGGGAGGTCGCCTCGATGGTGGTCATCCGCAACTGGCCCCGGGTGTCCCGGACCGGCGCACCGGAGATGGTGATCACCTCCGCGCCCTTGTTCTCGCCGAGCACGTTCGCCGTCAGCCCCGGCTGCGCCACCGAGAACGGCAGCGGCGCGAACACCGCCGTCGCGAACAGGGCCACGACGGGCAGGGCGCAGACGGCGATGGCCTGGGGGCGCGTGAGGCGAGAGAACACGGGATCAATCTAACGCGGGAGGGAGATACCCCCGGGACCAGGGCGTCCGGGGCCCGAGCAGGGAGGCCGCCGGCTGTCGGGGCAAGGCAGCCCGCGCCTGTGCGGGAAGCCACCGGCCGTCGGGGCAAGGCAGCCCGCGCCGGTGCGGGAAGCCGCCAGCCGTCGGCGCAAGGCGGCCCGCGCCGGTTCAGGGAAGCTCAGGTCAGCAGCGCAAGGCGTCCCGCGCGGTGCGGGGAAGCCGCCGGCTGTCGGGGCAAGGCAGCCCGCGCCTGTGCGGGAAGCCACCGGCCGTCGGGGCAAGGCAGCCCGCGCCGGTGCGGGAAGCCGCCAGCCGT
>NZ_JBIBAF010000002.1:550646-571536 GCF_042899705.1 Streptomyces sp. NPDC013187
GGCCCGCGCCGGTTCAGGGAAGCTCAGGTCAGCAGCGCAAGGCGTCCCGCGCGGTGCGGGGAAGCCGCCGGCTGTCGGGGCAAGGCAGCCCGCGCCGGTGCGGGAAACCACCGGCCGTCGGCGCAAGGCAGCCCGCGCCGATGCGGGAAGCCGCCAGCCGTCGGCGCAAGGCAGCCCGCGCCGGTTCAGGGAAGCTCAGGTCAGCAGCGCAAGGCGTCCCGCGCGGTGCGGGGAAGGCGCCGGCTGTCTAGGCACGGTGTCGGGCCACCGGTACGGGGCGGGCGGGCGGCTGTCAGCGCAGCGCCTCCGCGACCTCCCGGGCCGCGTCGACGACCCGCGGCCCCACCCGTTCCGGTACCGCCTCGGCCAGCATCACCACACCCACGCTGCCCTCGACGCCCGTCACACCCAGCAGCGGCGCCGCGGCCCCCCAGGCGCCCGCCTCCAGCTCCCCGTGGGTCAGCATGTAGCCGGGTTCGGCCCTCGGGTGCTGCCGGGCCGCGAGTATCGCCTTGCCGGCGGCGCCCCGGTCCAGGGGATGCCGGAACCCGGCGCGGTAGGCGACGTGGTAGTCCGTCCAGGTCGGCTCCACGACGGCCACGGCCAGCGCGTCCGCCCCGTCGACCATGGTCAGATGCGCCGTCGCGCCGATGTCCTCGGCCAGTGACCGCAGCGCCGGCATCGCGGCCTCCCGCACCAGCGGATGGACCTGGCGCCCCAGACGCAGCACGCCGAGCCCGACCCGGGCACGTCCGCCGAGGTCACGGCGTATGAGGGCGTGCTGTTCCAGCGTGGCGAGCAACCGGTACACAACGGTCCGGTTCACGCCCAGCCGGAGGGAGAGTTCGGTCACGGTCAGCCCGTGGTCCGTGTCGGCGAGCAGCTTGAGGACACGCAGTCCCCGGTCGAGCGTCTGGGAGGTCTCCGCGGTCACGACGCCCACTCCTTAGTGGTGAGGTCGGCGGCTCCCCGGTCGGCGGATGCGGCACCGAGTCCCGTCGGTGACGCGCTTCAGAGGCCGCCGATCGGTCGGCGGCCCGGCCTGTCCGGACCGCGTCGCTTCACGGCTGCGCTCCGCGGCGGCGCTGCCACGGGGCGTGTGCGTAGCCGGACAGTAGCGAAGCAGGTTCGCTGAGCGGAAGTCTCCGTCCAGAATCCGGGCACGGGTGGCTCCGTTTGCCCACATACGCGCAACAGAGGGACTCGCTCCGCACCACTGCACACACGACACCCACACATCCGGAAGCCGGTGTGGCAGCCTCGGCGAGGGGCGTCACTTCATCCGGGTCGCCCACTCCTGCACCTTGGCGATCCGCTGCCGCAACTGCCCCGCCGTGGCCTCCGCCGCCGGAGGCCCCCCGCACACCCGCCGAAGCTCCGTGTGGATCACCCCGTGCGGCTTGCCGCTCTGGTGGACGTACGCGCCGACCATCGTGTTGAGCTGGCGCCGCAGCTCCATCATCTCCTTGTGGGAGACCACGGGCCGCCGCTCGGCGGGCACTTCGAGCAGGTCGGCTTCCTCGTCCGGCTTCTTGCGGCTGTGCGCGATCTGCCGGGCCTGCCGCTTCTGCAGCAGCAGCTGCACCTGGTCGGGCTCCAGCAGACCCGGGATGCCGAGGTAGTCCTGCTCCTCCTCGCTGCCCGGGTGCGCCTGCATGCCGAACTCGGCGCCGTTGTACATGACCCGGTCGAAGACGGCCTCGGACTCCAGCGCCTCGAAGGAGAACTGCTCCTGCTCGCCGGTGTCCTCGTCCTGCTCCCGGTTCGCCTCGTCCATCTCCTTCTCGGACTCGGCGTAGGGGTCCTCCTCGCCCTCCTTCTTGGGCTTGTCGAGGACGTGGTCGCGCTCGCGCTCCATCTCGTTGGCGAAGGAGAGCAGATCGGGCACGGTCGGCAGGAACACCGAGGCGGTCTCGCCCCGCCGCCGGGACCGTACGAAACGCCCCACGGCCTGGGCGAAGAACAGCGGGGTGGAGATGGTGGTGGCGTACACCCCGACCGCGAGCCGGGGCACGTCGACACCCTCGGACACCATCCGCACGGCGACCATCCACCGGTCGTTGTTCGCGCTGAACTCGTCGATCCGCTCGGAGGCGCCGGAGTCGTCGGACAGCACGAGGGTCGCCTTGCTGCCGGTGATCTCCCGGATGAGCTTGGCGTACGCGCGCGCCGAGTCCTGGTCGGAGGCGATGACGAGCGCGCCGGCGTCCGGGATGGCCTTCCTGACCTCGGTCAGCCGCTGGTCGGCGGCGCGCAGCACCGACGGCATCCACTCACCGCGCGGGTCGAGGGCGGTCCGCCACGCCTGGCTGATGGCGTCCTTGGTCATGGGCTCGCCGAGCCGGGCCGCGATCTCGTCACCGGCCTTGGTGCGCCAGCGCATGTTGCCGCTGTAGGAGAGGAAGATGACGGGCCGCACGACGTTGTCGGCGAGGGCGTTGCCGTAGCCGTAGGTGTAGTCGGCGGCGGAGCGCCGGATGCCGTCGTTCCCCTCCTCGTACGTCACGAAGGGGATGGGGTTGGTGTCGGACCGGAAGGGCGTACCGGTCAGGGCGAGCCGTCGGGTCGCGGGCTCGAAGGCCTCCAGGCAGGCCTCGCCCCAGGACTTGCTGTCGCCGGCGTGGTGGATCTCGTCGAGGATGACGAGCGTCTTGCGCTGTTCCACGCGGTTGCGGTGGAGCATGGGCCGGACGCCGACACCGGCGTACGTCACGGCGACGCCGTGGTACTCCCGGCCGAGCGGCCCGGCGCTGTACTCCGGGTCGAGCTTGATCCCTATGCGGGCCGCGGCCTCCGCCCACTGCTTCTTCAGGTGCTCGGTCGGGGCGACGACGGTCACCTGCTGCACCACGTGGTGGTGCAGCATCCAGGAGGCCAGCGTCAGCGCGAAGGTCGTCTTGCCGGCGCCGGGGGTGGCGACCGCCAGGAAGTCCCGGGGCTGCTCCTGGATGTACTTCTCCATCGCGCCCTGCTGCCAGGCGCGCAGCTTGCTGGCGGTACCCCAGGGGGCGCGGCCGGGGAACGCCGGGGACAGGTGGTGCGAGGCGGAACTGGTGCCGGCGGTGGTAGTCACGGTCTCCGTTGGGGGTCGGGCGGCTCGTGCGAGGGAGCCTGACGGCTCGGCTACGTATGACAACCGGGCCACCCTACCGGCGGCCCGGGCCGGCCAACGCGCGGACCGGCCCGGGGCACCCGCGGGTGGGACCGACGTCACAGCCCCCGCAACCGCCCCGCGATCCTCCCGACCTCCCCCTCGGCCCCGGAGGCCACGTCGACGACCAGCGCGTAGGCCACGTCCTGGTCCACCGCCGCCAGGTCGACGCCGTTGAGGGCGAGGAAGGTGGCGGTGGCCAGCCAGGCGGTGCGCTTGTTGCCGTCGACGAGGGGGTGGTTGGCGGCGAGGGCGTGGAGCAGGGCGGCCGCCTGCTCGAACAGGTCCTCGTAGGCGGCCGTCCCGAACATCCGGGCGCGGGGGCGGTGCACGGCGGAGACCAGCAGCCCGGCGGCGCGCGCCTCGGGCGGCCGGCCGCCGAAGGCGATCTCGGCGATGGCGGTGACCTCGCCGACGGTCAGGTACCGGGTGTCCCTGGTCATTCGCCGAGCCTCCGCAACAAGTCGGCGTGGCGCCGCGCGAGCCCCTCAGCGACGGCCCGCACGCGTCCGGTCTCCTGCCGCAGGCATCCGCGCACGGCGTCCAGCGCCACGTCCTCGGGCGCGCGCCCCTGCGCATCGGCGAGGTCGTCGAGGGCGGCCCGGAGGGCGGGGTCGAGGGGCAGAACGATCTCGGACATGGGCAGAGGCTATGACCGGACGGGGACGGCAGGCGACCGCTTTACGCCCGTCACTCCCACAGCCGGAGACGGCAGACGACCGCTTCAGACCCGCCGCTCCCACAGCCGGACGGCAGACGACCGCTTCAGGCCCGCCGCTCCCACAGCCGGACGGCAGACGACCGCTTCAGGCCCGCCGCTCCCGCAGCCGCGTCGACACCCAGGCCCCGGCCAGCGCGACCGCCGCCATCGGCAGGAACACCGCGGTGAAGGCGGCCGGGTGGGTGCCGGAGGCATGGGCGGCGGTCGAATGGGCCACCGTGCCGCCGCCCAGCGCGGCGAAGGCGGCGCCTCCGGCGGACAGGAGGACGACGTTGGAGAGACCGTCGGAGATCTGGAGGGCGGCGGAGTTGGTGCCGGCCTCCTCGGGGGCGGACAGCTTGAGCAGCAGCACGCTCGTGGAGGAGATCACGAGGCCCATGCCGAAACAGCCGAAGGCCCAGGCGACGGCAAGGGTCCAGACAGGCACGGAGTCGACGAGCACGCTCGGCGCCGTAGCGATGGCCGCGGCGACCAGGAGCATGCCGACGGTCGTCAGCCGCTCCCGATACGGTTCCAGCCGCGACCGCGACTGGACCCAGGACCCCAGCGCCCACGTCCCACCGCCCGCGGCGAGCGAGAACCCGGCCAGGGTCGGGCTGAGCCCGCGCTGGGTGACCAGCATCAGCGGCACGAAGGACTCGGCGGCGATGAAGGACCCGGCGGCGACGCCCCGCAACAGCACGACGGACGGCAGCCCGCGAGCGGCCCGGTAGGTGCCGCGCGGCAGCAGCCCGAGCACGGCGGGCACGAGCAGGGCCACGCCGAGCGCACCCGGCAGGAGCGAGAGGGGACGCAAGTCCTGCGCGGCGTACTGGAGGAGACCGGCGCCGAGGGAGATGGTCAGGGCCAGCCGGATGCGCCGACGGTCGAAGGAGCCGGGCGAGGCGGGCGCCGGGGCGGGCCGGTCGGTTGCCCGCACCGGATCCGACGTGGCGGGCCGGTCGGTTGCCCGCACCGGATCCGACGTGGCGGGCCGGTCGGCGAGGGCGGTCCGTTCCGCGGGGACGAGCAGGTCGGGACTCTGTGCCGTGGTGGACTCGGCAGCGGTGTGCCCCGCCGGGCCGGACGCCCGCCGCCGTATCTGCGGCAGTGCGAGCGCGAGCGGGAAGACGACGAGCACGGGTATCCCCACGAACACCCATCGCCATCCCAACTGCTCGGTCACCGTGCCGGCGGCGAGCGGGCCGACGATCGACGGCAGCACCCAGCTCGCGGCGAACGCGGCCATGATGGACGGCCGCAGCCGCTCCGGGTAGGCCCGCCCGACGACGACGTACAGCGCGACGATCACCAACCCGCCGCCGAGCCCCTGCACGGCCCGCCCGAGGATGAAGACCCACATCGTCCCGGCGGTCCCGGACAGCAGCAGTCCGGCCCCGAAGGAGGCGATGCCCGCCGTCAACGGTCCCAGGGGGCCGCGCCGGTCCGACCACTGCCCGGAGAGCACCATCCCGAACAGACTGGTCGTGAAGTACCCGGAGAACGCGAACGCGTACAGGGACACCCCGTCCAGCTCCCGGGCCGCCACGGGCATCGCCGTCCCCACGGCGGTCGCCTCGAAGGCGATGAGCAGCACGACGGAGACGATCCCGACACTCAACGCCCGGTAGGCCGCCCCCAGCACGCCCTCTTCCCGCTCTGCCGCGGAGGGCGGTTCAGCTTCCCGCTCTGCCGCGGAGAGTGGTTCAGCGGCTTCCTCGACATCGGCATCTCGCGGCTTCGGGACGGTCATGACCGCCAGCGTAAGGTGCACGCCCCACTTTGACCCCTGTCCCGAGACGGTCCCCATCTGAGACCTTGGTCGTACGCCCCTCTTCTCGGCCCCCGCCTTCATGAACCGCGTATGGCAGTCACATTGCAGCCCGCCCTATGCCCTTGAGCCCCGCCCCGCCCCGCCCTACGGTCATGACACCGAGTGCAAACACGGCCGTGTGCCCGAGTGGTTCAGGGGCTCGCCTGCAAAGCGAGTTACGTGGGTTCGAATCCCGCCACGGCCTCCATTGTCAGCCCCCCGAACGGCAACCGTCGTTCGGGCAGAGTGTGACGCGTGCCGGGTGTGGCGGTGAAGGTGGCCGTCGTTCCGGCCTCGAAGCTCGAGGTGCACGTGCCGGTCGGGTTCGGCTGCGGAGTGTCTTCCGTTCCGTCAGCCGGCGTTCGGAAGTGCTGCCGGGTCGGTGTCCCCGTCGGCCCTTCGTCGTGCCGCGCGCGCGTTTTCCGCGCGTACGGCGTCCAGCCATCGCCAGATGCCCGCCTCCTCCGGGCTCAGACCGGGGCAGGCGATGCGATGCGGGACGCGGCACACCGCACCGGGTGCGGGCTCGTCCTCGCGGCTGTTCCACGCCGTGCCGCCCGAGTCCACGTACCAGCGGTGCCATGCGGGCACCATGTGCGCGGGTACCGGCATGCCCGGTTCGAGGAGGACATGAGTGCCGTAGTAGGTGACGTGCCGCTCACCGGTCAGCCCGCAGTGGGGGCATTCGGGTGGGGCGGGTGGCTCGGGCCCGGTGGCGCCTTCCGTCGCGGCCTGCGCCCGGTCGGTGTTCTCCCACGGCCGCGGCGCGTCCGGTGGCCGCTGCCGGTGTCCGTCGGGGTCGGGTAACGGGATGATGCTCGACTCGTCTGTGTCCCCCATGTCCCGAGCATGCGCGGGAGTTCAGGGGCGAGGAAGGGCGCGTTCAGGGCGCAACGGGGCAATCCGCCGCATGCCCCGGTCCGGCGCACCGTCGATCTCCGGGCCCGGGAAAGTCCCGCACAACCCCGAGCGCCTCTCAGGTGTCCAGAACATGACCGGTAGCCCATGCTCCGGTCGTCGTGCCTACCGGGGACGACGAGGAATCCCGACGAGGAGAATCACCGTGCACCTCCGCCCCTCGGCAGCCGTCCTGGCCGCTGCCGTGATCGCCGTCGCCGGTCCCGCTGTCGCCGCGCCCCTGGCGCACGCGGAGGGGGGCGAGCCCGAGCTGGTCGTGTCGGCCCTGCCGTCCGCGACTCCCAAGCCGGGTGAGGTCTACGACAAGTCCGTCACCCTCACCAACAAGGGCACGGCCGCCGTGGACGGGGTCGCCTTCCGAGTGCGTCTGACGCGTGGGCTGGACTTCCCCGAGCCGGTGAAGGGCTGCACCTACTCGACCGTCGAGGACCAGGTGCGGCAGGCACTCTGCGAGCTCGACACGGTCATCGCACCCGGCGCCTCCGTCACCACGCCCGTCCGGTTCAAGGCGCTGGACAAAGCCCTGATGGAGTCCGTCGAGTACGGCACGAGCGCGAGCGGTGACACCCCGGGCGAGGGGTTCGACGACAGCTACCGGCGGCTCACCCTGACCGCGGACAACACCGCCGATCTCGTCGCCGTCGGTGAGGAGATGGAGGCGCTGGCCGGCGAGAAGCAGTCGATCAGGGCGACCCTGCGCAACGACGGCCCCGGCTGGGTGCAGAACCAGGAGAGCGACGACCTTCCGGCCCTGCTGGTGCAGATCCCGCCGGGCACCGTGGCCGTCGGTGTGCCGAAGGACTGCGCGCCGTTCGGGATCGACGGACCGAGCGGACCTCAGGGGACCACGGGCAAGCCCAAGTACGTGTGCTGGCCGCAGGACGGGACGATCGACGTCGGCCAGTCCCTGGCCTACACCTTCATGCTGAAGATCAAGGAGTCCGCGCAGGACACGAAGGGCGAGATCAAGGCGTCGTCCGTCTACGACATCGCCCCCGAGTACGACACGAACCGGGCCAACAACACCGCCGTGATCAGCATCGACCTGCCGAGCGACTACGAGCCGGAGCCGAGCCCCTCGGGCGGCGCCGACGGTGGTTCGGGCAACGGCGGGAACGGCAACGACCCCGAGGGGCAGGCCGCCGGAGGCACGGGCGCCACCGCTTCCCCCTCGGCGTCCGCGTCGCCCTCGGAGGGCACCACGACCGGGGGCTCCACCGGCACCTCGACCGGCAGCACCACCGGCGGCAGCCTCGCCACGACCGGCTCCGACGGCACCCCCCTCCTCGCCGGTGCCGCTGCCACCGCCGCGGTGATCGGTGGCGGCCTGGTCTTCGCCGTACGCCGCCGCAGCGCCGCCAAGTCCGCCTGACGGCACGGCCGTCAGAGCACCCCGCCGGCCTCGTCCTGGAACGCGTCCGTCCAGTAGTGGCGGACCGTTCCATCCGCGGTGACGCCCGTGGGGTCCACCGTCGACAGGACCTGGAGCATCGTCATGGCCAGCTGGTCGTAGGTGTCCGTCGTCAGTTCGTGGGACGACTGGGCGTCTATCGCCCGCTCGCGGTGCAGGAGCCAGAGGGTGAAGGCGAGGGTCGACACGTCCGTGTTGAGCGGGTACAGCGTCGCCTCGGGTTCGCTCCAGTTCAGGACGGCGCCCGTCGCGCCGTCGACGACCAGGTTGTTGTCCTCGACCAGGTGGCCGAGGCGGATCAGGCGGTGGGCCCCCGCGGGGAGTTCGCCCGGGGTGTCGGTGTCGGCGTAGTACTCGGAGAGCGTCGCCAGGGGGACGTCCGTGTCGAGGGAGAAGACGTGGGCGTCCTCCGGCAGGCCCACCTCGCGCAGGAAGCGGCGGGTCGGTTCGTGCGTGAGGGTCGCGGGGAAGTCGACGTCCTCGAAGCGCGCCACCTTGCCGGGGCCGAACTCCTGGTCCAGGAGGCGGTGCGGGAGGTCCAGGGAGAGGCCGGACGCGCCGCCGCGGCCCGCCACCAGGGACAGGGGGCGGATCAGGGCCGCCATCTTCCAGAACGGGGCCGGTTCGCCGTCCGCGCCGTCCCTGAACACCGCGAGCAGGTGCTGCGAGGCCTCCGCCACCGCCTTGAGGCCGTAGCGGCCCGCGTAGGAGGCGAACTGGCCGCGCAGACCTGCCAGTTCGTCCGTCGCCTCCGCGAAGCGGACCAGCGTCCGCAGCGAGGGGGCCAGGGGGCGGCGGTCCATCAGGTCGGGGCGGTCGTGCAGGACGTACGTCGTCGAGATCTCGCCCGTCGCGCCGTCCAGCAGGACCGACTCCGTCTCCAGGCCGACGGGGCCCAGCAGTCCGCCTATCACCAGCTGCTCGCGCAGCTCGGCCGGGAGGCGGTCGTCCGGGCCGCCGGTCGAGTCGGCGACCGTGCGCAGGCCTTCGCGGCTCAGCTCCGCGAAGCTCAGCACGCCGCTGTCGCCGGGCAGTCCGGGGCCGGTCAGCCAGTGCCGCGAGGACGCGTGCGTCACCCACGGGTCCAGCTCGGACTCTGTCAGGGTGATCACCGCGGAACCGGCGTCGGTCATACTCATGGGCTCCCCCGCATGTGCTTGCTCACCGTCCCCTGGCGGAGCACGGCAGACCGCCCGGACCAGCCCGGCAGCCGTTCCCCACTGCCCAGAACAGTACGCCCCACCACTGACAACGCCCCGGAACAGCGACGCGCGCCCGGCCACCACGCCGCGTCACCTCACAAGACGCTCGAAGCACCCCCGCGCGTTCCCTTTACGCCGAAATCGCTTTCATTCTCTGGCGCCGCGTCAGTTCCACACTGACGGAGCGGAGTCCTGTGCGCGGGATCCGGGCCGGGCCCTGCGGGCGGCCGCGGCCTCAGCCCCGTTCCGTCACCACCGCTGCCTGGGGGCGGATCGGGAGGCGGTTCACGGGACGGCCCGTCGCGGCGCGGACGGCCGACGCGACGGCCGCCGGGGACGCCACCACCGGCACCGCGCTGACCGCCTTCGCGCCGAAGGGGGCGACGACGTCCCGTTCCTCCACCAGCCGGACGATGCGGATGTCGGGCGCGTCGAGGGCGGTCGGGAGGGCGTAACCGGTCAGGTCGGGGTGGCGGACGATGCCGCGCGGTGTGCGGAGGTTCTCGGTGAGCGCGATGCCCACGCCCTGGGTCACGCCCGCCTCGATCCGGGCGGCGAGCTGGGTCGGGTTCAGGACGCGGCCCACGTCCTGGGCGACGGCCAGTTCCACCACCCGCACGGAACCGATCTCGATGTCGACGTCCACCACCGCGCGGATCGCGCAGAAGGCCATGCCCACGAAGGCGTCGCCCTGGCCGGTCTCGTCCAGCGGCTCGGTCGGGTGCGGGCGGCACTGGGCGGTGGCCCACAGCTCCTTGCCGTCCAGCGCCTCGGTGACGGTCGTGGAGAGGACCCCGTCGTACGACGTGATCTTCCCGTCGGTGATCTGGAGCAGCTCCGTCGACATGCCGAACTTGTGGGCGAGCGGCTGGAGGAGCTGCGTGCGGACCATCTTCGCCGCGCGCTCCACCGCGCCGCCCGAGACCCAGGTGTGGCGGCCGCGGCAGCCCGGGCCCGCCGGGGGCTGGTCGGTGTCGACCGGCGCCACGTGCACCTCGTCGATGCCGAGCGTCTCCTGGACGATCTGCCGGGCCAGTGTCGTGAAGCCCTGGCCGGTCTCGACGGCCGCGCACAGGACCGTCGCGACCCCGTCGTGGACCTTCACCGTGGCCGTGGACACCTCGTCCGCGCCCTCAGCGCCGAGCATGTGCACCATGCCCACGCCGTAGCCCACGCCCCGGCGCACCGCGCCCGGCTCCCCCGCGCCCTCGGGGCCGCCGGGCAGCAGCCACTCGTCCTCGGGGGTGTCCTTCGGCAGGGGCGGCAGCGGGAAGTCCCGTACGGCCTGGAGGAGTTCGGCCACCGGGGCCGGGCAGGTCACGGTCTGGCCGGTCGGCAGCACGTCGCCGGTCGCCAGTGCGTTGCGCAGCCGCACTTCCGCCGGGTCGAGGCCGAGCTTCTTGGCGATCTTGTCCATCTGAGCCTCGTAGGCGGCGCAGACCTGCATGGCGCCTTCGCCGCGTACGTGGCCGGACGGGGGGTTGTTGGTGCGGACGGCCCAGCCTTCGATGAAGGCGTTCGGGATGACGTACGGGCCGCAGGCGAACGCGACGGCGGCGGCCAGGGCCTCGGAGGAGGTGTCGGCGTAGGCGCCCGCGTCGAGCAGGATCTGCGCCTCGACCTTGACGAGTCTGCCCTCGGCGTCGGCGTGGTGGCGGTAGCGCAGCAGGGTGGGGTGCCGGTGGACGTGGCCGAGGAAGGACTCCTCGCGCGTGGCGGTGAGCTTCACCGGGCAGCCGGTGCGCAGCGCGAGCAGGCCGAGCGGAAGCTGGAAGCCCTGGTCCTCGCGGTCGGCCGTGGCGCCGGGGACGCCGGTGACGACGATCTTGACGCGCTCGGGTTCCAGCCCGAAGGCGGCGGCGGCCGCGTCGCGGTCGGCGTGCGGGTCGGTGGAGGCGAGGTACAGCTCCACCCCGCCGTCCGGTCGCGGCACGGCCAGGCCCGCCTCGGCGCCGATGGGCGCGGGGTCCTGGCGGCCGATGCGGTACAGGCCCTCGACGACGATCTCGCCGGCCGCCTCCGGGTCGCCGTGGCGCAGCGGGATGTGCCGGATCAGGTTGCCGTCGGGGTGCAGCGGTTCGGCCTCGAAGGCCTGCTCCGGGTCGGTCACCGGGTCGAGTACCTCGTACTCGACGATGACGGCGGCCGCCGCCATGCGCGCGGTGTCCGGGTGGTCGGCGGCGACGGCGGCGATGGGCTCGCCGTGGTGGCGCACGACCTCGGAGGCGAAGACCGGGCGGTCGGCCGTGCGGCGACCGTGGAACGGGCTGCCGGGGATGTCCTCGTGGGTGACGACGGCGCGGACGCCGGGCATCTCGCGCGCGTGGGTGGTGTCGATGGACACGATGCGCGCGTGCGGGTGCGGTGAGCGCAGCACGGCCGCCCAGAGCAGGCCCTCGGCCCACAGGTCGGCGGCGTAGGGGAAGGTGCCCTCCGTCTTGGCGCGGGCGTCGGCGGGCGGGAGCGAGGCGCCGATGCCGTGCGGGAGCGGTTCCGGGGCCGGGGCGGCCTCCGCGGCCTGTGCGGCCTGGGCGGTGGCTGCTTCGTTGCTCACGCGGGGCCTCCGTCCTGGCCGTAGGGCTGGTCGTGCGCTTCTGGGGAGTGCGGTCCGGGGGCGTGCGGTTCCGGGGGCGCCCCGAAGGCCGACGCGTTCACGCCACCGGCGCCCGGGCCCGCCTGGCGCGGGATGCGGGCCTCTTCGGTGTCGGCGTCGCCCTGCGCGGAGTGGGCCTCGCGTTCGGCGACGACTTCCTTGACGGCGTCCACCACGCCCCGGTAGCCCGAGCAGCGGCACAGGTTGCCGCACAGCGCCTGGCGGGTCTCCAACTCGGTGGGCGCCGGGTTGCCCTCCAGCAGGTCGTGCACGGTCATCGCCATGCCGGGGACGCAGAAGCCGCACTGCACGGCGCCGCAGCGCGCGAGCGCCCGCTGCACGTCCGACGGCCGGCCGTCCTCGGCCAGGCCCTCGACGGTACGGACCTCGCTGCCGGCGGCGGTCACGGCAGGGACCAGGCAGGACGCCACCAGCCGCCCGTCGACCTGGACGTTGCACGCGCCGCACTCGCCCTGCGAGCAGCCGTCCTTGGCGCCCGCGAGTCCGAGCCGCTCACGCAGCACGTACAGCAGGGACTCGCCGATCCACGCGTCGGTGACGGGGCGTTCGGTGCCGTTGACGCGCAGGACGTACGAGGCGAGGGGGTGTTCCTCCTGGGGGCCGGTGCCGGACGGGGCGTCCGGGGCGCCGGCCGGGTGGGGCGCCGGGTCCTCGTCCGGGGCCGGGTCGTCCTGGGGCCCGCCGTCGGCGGTCTCCTGGCCGGTGTCGGCGTCGGCGTCCGCCTCCGCCGGGGCCGACAGGGGCCCTGCAGCGGGCTCGGAGGGGCTGTCGGCGGCCTCCGGGGCGCCTGGAGCGTCCGGCGCGTCCGCGGCACCCTCGGCGTGCTCACCGGCTCCGGGAGCCGCCTGTGAGGCGTCGTAGGCGTCCTGCGGGATCGAGGCGCCTTCCGGGCGCGCCTCGGGCAGGGGTTCACCGGGGAACTCGCCAGGGAAGTCGCCGGGTGCCTCGGCGTACGGGGTCTCGGGCTGGTGAGCGGCGGGCATGGGGTGACCGGCGGAGCCGGACGACTCGGGCCCGTGCCCGGGGAGGTCGGCGGACTCCGGCCCCTGGTCGGCGTACTCGGCCCGGTCGGGCCCCTGCTCGGCGAACTCGCCCTGCTCCGGCTGCTGCCCGGCGTACTTCCCCTCATCGGGCCCGTGCCCGGCGTATTCGCCCTGGTCGGGCCCGTGCCCGGCGTATTCGCCCTGGTCGGCCCCGTGCCCGGCGTATTCGCCCTGATCGGGCCCGTACTCACCCTGTTCCGGTCCCGGCTCGGTGTACTCGCCCCGCTCCGGCTCCTGGTCGGCGAACGGGGAGGGGTCCGTCGGGTGACCGGTCTCCCCGGGCCCCGCCGGTGCGTAGTCCGATGGCTGGGGCGCGTGAGGGGCGCCGGGCGTCTCCACCGCGTGGCCGAAGTCCCCGGGGTGCGCGGGGCCGGTGTCCTCGTGAGCTCCCGGCGCATGCACGTCCTGTGGATGCCGGGGCCCCGACTCGTCCGGGCCCGCCTGCTGCTCCGGTGCGTATCCGGAGGCCGGTCCGGCTTCGCCCCGCTGCGCCTGCGCGTGGCCCTGGTCGTGCGCGTGGCCCTGGTCGTGCGCGTGGCCCTGATCGTGCCCGTGGCCCTCGTCGTGCCCGTGCCCGTGGGGATGGCCCGGGTGGGCCGCCTCCTGCCCCGCTGTGTCCTGCGGGTCCTGCTGCCCCCACGGCCGGCCCGCGGCCTGCGTCGCCCAGGGTGCGGGCGCGCCGCCGGGCAGCGTGGCCGGCGGGGTGCCGCCCCACTGCTCGACCAGCGAGGACGTGGTGAATTCACCCGACTCGTCCGGAAGGTCGCCCCCGGCGACGGGGATGGACCACTGCCCGGTCACGTCATGGCCGGGCGCGGCCTCGGCCGCCGCCGCGGCCTCCTCGAAGTTCCACTGGCCGGTCACCGGGGGGTTGTACGTGAACCGGTCGTCCCCGCCGTACTGCGGGGCCGTCGCGCCGGAGCCGTAGGGCGTCCCGGGGTCGTACGGAGCTTCGGAGCCGCCGTAGGACTGCTCGGGCACGTCGTGGCCCTGCTGCTGGTGCGCCCCGTGCTCGTGACCGTGCTGCTGGTGCGCGGCGTTCGCATCGTGCCACTGCGCCCCGTCGACCGGCGCGCCCGGCACCGGCCACGCGCCCGTGGCCGCCGGGTCGGTGCCGGCCGTCGTCGCGGGGTTGACCGCTATCTGCGGCGGTACGTAGCCGTGGCCGGGCGCGGCCAGCGGGCTGTCGGCGGCCAGCAGGGCGTCGACGCCCCCCTCGGGCAGTTCGACGAAGGCGGTGGCGCCGTCGTCGTACTCGCCCTGGGGCAGCGGGTCCCAGCGGCTCCCACCCCGGGGCGTGCCCTCTCCGTGCTGGTCGTCGGTCACGACAGCGCCCTCCCCAGTGCTCGTCGGGCCAGCGCGGCGACGGTGCGCCGCAGGTGCAGTACGGCGGGCGGAAGCGGTGCGACCGAGCCGTCCTCGGCCGGCGCCGCGTCGGGGATGCAGGCCGCGGCGACGTACTCCCCGAAGGCGTTCAGCGCCTCCGGGACGAGCGCGCGGTTGTTGTCCCAGTCGATGAGGCCGGCCACCCACTGCTCGGCCTCCAGGGGCCGCAGCGCCATCGGCGCTATGGCACCCACCGCGCAGCGCACACCCCGGCGCGCGGGGTCCAGGACCAGGGCCACGGAGGCGACCGCACGCCCCGGACCGGTCCGGCCGGTCGCCTTCAGGAAGACCTGCGGGGCGTGCAGCAGCGGCACGCGCACGAAGCCGATGAGTTCGCCGGCGCGCAGCATGTCCATCCCGGCCAGCAGGTGCGAGACGGGGATCTCCCGGCGGGCTCCGCCCGGCCCCGCGATGATCAGGGTCGCCTCCAGGGCGGCCAGCACCGGCAGCGCGTCGCCGGTGGGGGCGGCCGAGGCGATGTTGCCGCCCAGGGTGCCCGCGTTGCGGATGTGCGGCGGGCCCGCGGCGCGCGCGGCGGCGGCGAGCGCCGGGATCAGGGCCGCGAAGTCGGGGCGGCCCATGCGCGCGTGCGTGAGGCCCGCGCCGAGCAGCGCGTGACCGTCCAGGTACTGCCAGCCGCGGATCTCGCTGATCCGGCCGAGTCCCACCAGCGCGGCGGGCCTGAGCTGCCCGGAGTTGACGGCGGCCATCAGGTCGGTGCCGCCCGCGACGGGCACGGCGGCGGGCACGGCGGTGAGCGCCGCGACGGCCTCGTCCAGCGTCGTGGGCAGCGTGACGGCCTGCGCCGCCTGCGGTGCGTGCGTGGTCAAACCGGCTGCCCCTTCCCGCTGCCCCACCTGGTCCCACCTGTGCTGCCGTACGGTACGTGCTGACAGGGCGGACGTGGCAACTCTGGCACATCTTGGCGAGAGCCGAAGACACGGGTCCGCTAGGAGGCATTCGCCCACCTCACCGGCGAGATGGTCCGTTTTCGCATAGGTTCGCCAATGCATGCCGATTGGCACTTTCGGTGACCCTTGTGCGCTTTTTCCGTGGCCTGTTCGAGCTGTTCGGTCGCGGCGGCCGGCGCTACCGGCTGGGTGGCGGGCCGTCGATCGGGCGGCCCACGACCCCGGGGCGCCGCTGCCAGGGCAGCGGACCGGTCGGGGGCCGGTAGGCGACGCCCAGGGCGTCGAGGCGCCGGTAGTGGGTGGTCATGCGGTGCTGGAACTCGGCGAAATCCCGTTCCGCCGGGGCGGGCAGGGCGCTCCAGGCCACTTCGGCGAAGGCCGCGAGGCGGGGGAAGGCCTGGTAGTCCACGCGTGCGTGGTCCTCCATCACCTCGGTCCACAGGTTGGCCTGCGTGCCCAGCACGTGCCGGGCTTCCTCGGGCGTCAACTCCGGTGGAACGGGCTCGAACCGGTAGACGTCCTCCAGGGTGCGCACCCACCCGATCGGTACCGGCTCCTCGGGCCCCGGGTCCTGACGGTGGTCCAGGTACACCTGCTGCTCGGGGCACATGACGACGTCGTGGCCGGCCCGGGCGGCGGCGATGCCTCCGGCGTAGCCCCGCCAGGAGGACACGGCGGCGCCCTCGGCCAGACCGCCCTCCAGGATCTCGTCCCAGCCGATCAGCCGCCGTCCGCGCGCGGCGAGCCAGGTGTCGAAGTGCCCGATGAACCAGGACTGGAGCTCGTCCTCGTCCGCCAGCCCGAGTTCCCTGATGCGCGCCTGGGCCGTCTTCGACCGCCGCCACTGGTCCTTGGGGCATTCGTCGCCGCCGATGTGCACGAACTCGGAGGGGAACAACCGGAGCACTTCCTCGAGGACGCCCTCGTAGAAGCGCAGGGTGTTGTCAGTGGGGGCGAGTACGTTCGGGTTGATTCCCCAGGTGTCCCAGACGGAGAGGGCGGTCGTGTCGATGACGTCGGTGTTGCCGAGTTCCGGGTATGCGGCGATGGCGGCCTGCGAGTGGCCGGGTACGTCGATTTCGGGGACGACGGTGATATGCCGCTGGGCGGCGTAGGCGACGATCTCGCGGATGTCGTCCTGGGTGTAGTAGCCGCCGTGCGGCTTGTCCTCCCACAACGGCGAGGCGCGGTGGCCGGTTTTCGTACGGGCACGCCAGGAGCCGATCTCGGTCAGCCGCGGATGCCGCTCGATCTCGATGCGCCAGCCCTGGTCGTCCGTCAGATGGAAGTGGAAGACGTTGAGTTTGTGCGCCGCCATCAGATCGAGGTAGCGCAGTACGCCTTCCTTGGGCGTGAAGTGCCGGGCGACGTCGAGCATCAGACCGCGCCAGCGGAATCGGGGGGCGTCCTCGATCCTGAGATACGGCACGCTCCAAACGCGGTCGCGATCGAGCGGGGCCCTGCGGTAGGCCTCCGGGCCGAGAAGCTGCCGCAGCGTCTGGGCGCCCCAGAAGACACCGGCCGCGCCGCCGCCCTCGACGAGGACGCCGAAGCGGTCGCTGACGAGGCGGTACTCCTCGGGGCCGAGGCCGGGGTCGAGTCGCAGCCCGATGCCGCCCTCGGCGTCGTCGAGCTCCCGCCCCTCGCGCAGCGGCAGGCCGGTGGCCTGCCGAAGTACGGCGCCGAGCCAGTGGCCGACGCCTTCCGTCGCGGGGTCGGCGTAGAGCCGTGAGTGCCGTGTCAACCGCGCCTCGCCGGAACCGGCGACGGCACTGCGGGGCGCGGGAATCAGTTCGGTCACGTCAGTCCTTCACCGCTCCGCCCAGTCCGGAGACCAGGCGCCGCTGTACGAGTACGAAGAAGACCAGGACCGGGATCGTCATGACCGTGGAGGCGGCCATGACTCCGCCCCAGTCCGGGTCGTCGGGCTTGCAGAAGACGAGCAGGGCCATCGGCAGCGTCGACTGCGAGGTGTCGCTGATGATGAACGACTTGGCGAACAGGAAGTCGTTCCAGGCGGAGATGAACGAGAACACGCCGGTGGCCACGAGACCCGGCAGGACGAGTGGGAAAAAGATCTGCCAGAGGAATCGTGCCCTGCTCGCCCCGTCGATGTACGCGGCCTCCTCCAGCGCCTCCGGAACGGCTTTCACGAACCCCCGCAGCATCCAGATCGCGAAGGGCGGTGAGAAGACGATGCGGGGCAGCACCAACGAACCCAGCGTGTTCAGCTGACCGGCGTCCCGCATGAGGAGGAAGAGGGGGATGGTCAGGGCTTCCACGGGCACCGTCCGGGCCACCAGAAACATGATCAGAAGGGTGGTCCGGAGGCGGAAGCGGAATCGTGTGACGGCGGTCGCGGCGAGAAACGCGACCAGCCCGGAGGCGATCACGACACAGCCCGCCACGACAAGGCTGTTGAGGAAGTAGCGGCCGAATTCCTGCTGCCCGAAGACACGTCGGAAGGAATCGAGAGAGGGCGCGAGCGTCCACCGCCGGGGTTCGCTCGATTCGATCTCCCCGGCCGGTTCGAAGGCGCTGAGCACCATCCGGTACAAGGGAAAGGCGACGACGACCACGATCAGCAGGGCGGAGGCCTCGGCAGCCAGTCGGTTTCGCGGCGCGTATCTTCCGTGCGGTGGAGGCCAGTTCGTCCATCGCCCTCGGGACGGACAGGCCGAGCTCCTCGAACACGTCCGTGCGGTGGTACAAGGCGCGGACGCCGACGTAGGACGGGGCTCCGTAGAGCCTGCCGTCCACCGTCACCGACTGCTTCGCCGTCGGGTCGGTGTCCTTCGCCTCGCTCCAGTCGGCCAACTCCTCCGTGATGTCGAGGGACGGACAGCTTCATGAAGTGATCCTCCGAGGGAGCGTTGCAGCATGCGCAATGAAGGTTTCGCTGTGCACAACACATCGGAGGCTAGGGACTGCATGAACACGCCCGCAAGAGGTCTCAACCACTCTGTGACCGGCGGACGCACCCTGCGCAACGCCCGGACAGCACAAAAGCCCCCAGGGGTGCGCGAAACGCACCCTGGGGGCCTCACACTCCGCGGGTAGGGCCTACTTGTCGCCCTTGTCGTCGTCTCCGGAGCTCATGGACTCGTAGATCTCCTTGCACATGGGACACACGGGGTACTTCTTCGGGTCGCGGCCCGGTACCCAGACCTTGCCGCACAGCGCCACGACGGGGGTGCCGTCGAGGGCGCTCGCCATGATCTTGTCCTTCTGGACGTAATGGGCGAAGCGCTCGTGGTCACCGTCACCGTGGGAGGTCTGCGGCGTCGGCTCAACGAGGGTCCCCGTACCAGTCCCGCGCTCGGGCTCGAGAGTGCTCATAGGGCCAAGGGTACTGAAGCTCACACGCATCAGTTGAGCGAAGGGTCGTCCGGGTACGTCGCGACCATCGCCAGCTCGCTGCGCTGGCGGCGCAGCACCTCGCGCCAGAGCCGCTCGGGAGACGGGGACGAGACGTCACCGGGCTCCGACTCGACCACGTACCAGGCGCCGTCCGCCAGCTCGTCCTCCAGCTGACCCGGGCCCCAGCCGGCGTACCCGGCGAAGATGCGCAGGGAGCCGAGAGCGGAGGCCAGCAGCTCCGGCGGGGCCTCCAGATCGACCAGGCCGATCGCGCCGTGCACCCGGCGCCAGCCCAGCGGGGCGGCCTCGCCCGTCGCGCCGCCGGGGACGACCGCGACACCGAGGGCGGAGTCCAGCGACACCGGGCCGCCCTGGAACACGACACCCGGTTCCACGGCGAGATCCCCCCAGCCCTCCAGGATGTCCCCCACGTCCACCGGGGTGGGGCGGTTGAGGACGACGCCGAGCGAGCCCTCCTCGTCGTGGTCGAGGAGCAGCACCACCGCACGGTCGAAGTTCGGGTCCGCCAGGGCGGGGGTGGCCACGAGCAACCGCCCTGTGAGCGAGGACACCTCGGTCATGGCAGACATGATCCCGCATTCTCCCCGCGCGTGGGGAGGCAATGCGGCACAGGAAGGGGGCCGCAGCTCAGGGCGCACCGAAGCGTCCCGCGCGCACGAAACCGGCCGTGACCCCATGTGCCCGGCACGGAACGGTTCGTGTTGTGACAGAGCGGTGACGTGGCTGGGTCTCACTCAGGCTTACAGAAGGGGGGTGGTGGGCGATTACCCTTTCCCTTCTGGCCCCTGCCCGACTCCATGGAACGCGAGATTCATGACCGTCAACGACGATGTCCTGCTTGTCCACGGCGGAACCCCGCTGGAGGGCGAGATCCGTGTCCGCGGTGCGAAGAACCTCGTACCGAAGGCCATGGTCGCAGCGCTGCTGGGCAGCGCTCCGAGCCGGCTGCGCAACGTTCCTGACATCCGCGACGTCCGGGTCGTGCGGGGTCTGCTGCAGCTGCACGGCGTGACGGTCCGTCCGGGTGACGAGCCCGGCGAACTGGTGATGGATCCGACGCGCGTGGAGAGCGCGAACGTCGCTGACATCGATGCCCACGCGGGTTCCAGCCGTATCCCGATCCTGTTCTGCGGTCCGCTTCTGCACCGTCTCGGCCACGCCTTCATCCCGGGCCTCGGCGGCTGCGACATCGGCGGCCGGCCCATCGACTTCCACTTCGAGGTGCTGCGGCAGTTCGGCGCGAAGATCGAGAAGCGTGACGACGGCCAATACCTGGAGGCGCCCCGGCGGCTGCGCGGCACGAAGATCGCCCTGCCGTACCCGTCCGTCGGCGCGACCGAGCAGGTGCTGCTGACGGCCGTCCTGGCGGAGGGCGTCACGGAGCTGTCCAACGCGGCCGTCGAGCCGGAGATCGAGGACCTCATCTGCGTGCTGCAGAAGATGGGCGCGATCATCGCGATGGACACCGACCGGACGATCCGCATCACGGGTGTGGACCAGCTCGGCGGCTACAACCACCGCGCCCTCCCGGACCGCCTGGAGGCCGCGTCCTGGGCGTCGGCGGCGCTGGCGACCGAGGGCGACATCTACGTCCGCGGCGCGCAGCAGCGCTCGATGATGACGTTCCTGAACACCTACCGGAAGGTGGGCGGTGCCTTCGAGATCGACGACGAGGGCATCCGCTTCTGGCACCCCGGCGGCCAGCTGAAGTCCATCGCGCTGGAGACGGACGTGCACCCCGGCTTCCAGACGGACTGGCAGCAGCCGCTGGTCGTGGCCCTGACCCAGGCCACGGGCCTGTCGATCATCCACGAGACGGTCTACGAGTCCCGCCTCGGCTTCACATCCGCCCTGAACCAGATGGGCGCGCACATCCAGCTCTACCGCGAGTGCCTGGGCGGCTCGAACTGCCGCTTCGGCCAGCGCAACTTCCTGCACTCGGCCGTCGTCTCGGGCCCGACCAAGCTGCAGGGCGCGGACCTGGTCATCCCCGACCTCCGCGGCGGCTTCTCGTACCTGATCGCGGCCCTGGCGGCCCAGGGCACGTCCCGCGTCCACGGCATCGGCCTCATCAACCGCGGCTACGAGAACTTCATGGAGAAGCTCGTGGAGCTCGGCGCGAAGGTCGAGCTGCCCGGTAAGGCGCTCGGCTGACCCCGGCCCCGCGGCCACGCCCGTCCGGCTGGGGGTCCGGGGGTCATCCCCCGGGCAGGCACAGCATGGAGAAGCTCGTGGAGCTCGGCGCGAAGGTCGAGCTGCCCGGCAAGGCGCTCGGCTGACCCCGGCCCCGCGGCCACGCCCGTCCGGCTGGGGGTCCGGGGGTCATCCCCCGGGCAGGCACAGCATGGAGAAGCTCGTGG